>CAKRDZ010000031.1 GCA_934316845.1 uncultured Eubacterium sp.
ATTGAAAACTTCCTCTCCGTTTAAATTCATACGGTACGCCCACCGCATCTCCAACAGCCAGTCCATAAACTGCTTCTTTTAATCTTCCTTCCATAATTTACCACTCCTTTCAACCTGCCATTTCATTGATATTTTTTACGACATGAATTTCTTCCTGCTCAGTGTCCGCCTCAAAAATGTCTGTGCTGTCATTTCCGGGCTGTACGTCCATAATGTCCTCGATCTCCGCCAGGCTTTCTTCGCAAACGCCGGCAAGCGAAGGACAGTCAATGGTATCTGTAAGTGCATACAGACAATCCAGCTCTTTTTCTTTCTCCTTGCGCTCGATACGGAGTTCTTTGAGTCTTTTGAACACTTTGTAGCCTTGTGCCACATTGTAGTTGGCATCTTCCGTTTGTAAAAGAATCGCCTCGATCTCGTCATCGATTTCGTCAATGTCAAGCTGAATATTGGTTATGTACTGCTCTGCATTTCTGTAAAATTCTGCCTGCTGTCTTGCAAAGGAGATCCAATCGTTTTGTTTTCCATCAAAAGGTGTATAGTTTCTTGTTTCCGTCATGGTTTCTTCACCGCCTTCATTTATATAGTGATGTTTCTTGATAACATTTTTTGTCTCGGTCACACTCAGGTCTTCTTTTTGCAAACGTCTGTCCTTCAATGTACAATTTTTAAATAATTCATCGAACTTTCTCGGCTTATATTTTCTGGTGTCCAGACCTTGAATACTTTTGAGCGCCTGCCTGGCTTTTCCCGCATTGGCACTGGTTCCCAGATTGATTTGAAAATACTCAACCCTTGTCAGTTCGTCCTTTATCTCGCGCCGGTTTTCGCGGCACACTCGAAGAAGTTCGACCAGATCGACCGCCTCCTGATCGTCCGTCTCGCACAACTCAATATAATGCAGTACATCACATATTTTCTTGTCAATATCGGAAAGTTTTCGATTAATTTCATCGCGATATTTTCCAATGCCTGCCACAATATAAGTGAAGTGTGTCAAATATTCCGCCCAGTCCATTTCCGACAGATCGTAAGAGAAAACACTTTTCTCGACCTGTTCTTCCACCTCATCATACGTCAATTCTTTTACCGGTGAAATAGGCTGCTCCTGTTCGGCAGCTTGATCGTGTTTTTCCTCTTGCTCCGTCTCATTTTCCATCGGAATCATACAATAAAAAGCCGCCTTTTTCCCGGCACCGATTCGACGATTCGCCTGGGCAAACGTAAATATTTGCGCCTCTTGTGCACCCGCTGCCGTCACCAGCTGGTCTGCCTGATTTGTACGATAATAATTTCCACTATAGTCCATAATGTAATATAAAGAATCTGTTCCCATAGGCACCTCCTGCATATCGCTCTTCATTTAATACTCTTCTCCATATTCGTAATAAGCATCATCCATCGCATCATCGACACCTTGAGCATAATCGCTGTCTTTCTCGTATCTGTTTTCATCATAGTCCTGTTGCATGTCAATGTCATCGTATCCATCAGAATAAGCACTGCAGGCATCTTCGTAATCAGACGAACCCGCAGATGAAGAATACGTCTTTGCCGAAGCAGATGATGATGTGCTTCCGGCAGATGAGCTATACGTGTATGAACTATCCGAAGAAGATTCGTCTGATGTCGTGTTAGAACTGTCTGACGAATAAGTATGTCTTGAAAAACCATCATGCAAAAAGCAAAAACTGCTATCGGATCGTGCCTCATTGTCACAGCCTGCATGCAGACATGTCGTGTGTTTAGAACTTCCAGCCGCAACAATAATAATACCAAAAAGCCACACATAACCTAAAAATGCTAAAATTTTTCCTATTGTATCGTCGTTCATAATGTCCATCTCCTCGCTTAAGTTATTTGTCAAAAATCGCCGCCATCTCCAAACAAAGCATTGTGTTCTTCCCGGCTGGTACAAAGCATTTCCGCCGCAAGCACTTTCTCCGCCCAATCTACTTCTCCATCTCTATTAAAGTCCATCCAATCATGCATAACAAAGCCCTCCTTCAACTATTTTTTGTTGCTTTTATTTTCGTTTTCTATATATTACCATATTAGTTGTCCCAAAAATGGGACTTGTAAAAAATATTTGAAATTTTTTATATTAATGGTATTTTAATACGAAAAAAGCACCCTGCGTTATTTGCAATGTGCTTTTACAATTCTTTTTCAATATCGTCAATGCTGATTTCTTCCGTGTCTATGTCACCATTTCTTTCTATATCTGCAATAAACGATTTTTTATCCTCAAATATTTCAACTATTGACGCCTTGCTTCCATCCTTCATCAATACTCTGTCATACTTTTTAATTGTCATTTTTCCACCTTCTTCATTTCATAAATTTGTGATTCTAATTCTGCAAGTTCCAACTTTGCTTTTTCATTAATTTCTTTGAAAAGGTAATTATTTGAATCAAGCCCTTCCTTTTTCCAAATTCCCTCTTCCTTCGCTTTCTTTTCAATTTCATTTCTTTTTTCGTTCCATTTATCAAATATTTTTTTTGCTTCAACATTTGCTTCAACTCTATTCATTTGACCATCTCCTATGCCCAATGCCAAATTCTTTTGCCTGTTCTTTATTCATTCATCCACCTTCTCTTGTTCCAACAAATACAATGTACTTAATTCACTTTTGTTTTAGATACAAAATGCCGCATAAAGAGGAACGATTTTCTTTTTATCCTCAAAACCAAAATTCTTGGCAGACAGTTTAATGGCATATTCCGGCTGGTACGTATCCATATAAATTTTTAAACTTTTTGCCCTGGTATTATCGGCTGATTTCACTTCAATCGGAATCAGTTTTCCATTCCTTTGGATGACAAAATCAATTTCTGCGCCTCTGGGAGATTCCCAGTAATAGGTATGATATCCATTAATCGTCAACTGCACATTTACATAATTTTCAGCCATACCTCCCTTGAAATCATTCAGTTCCTCCACCATATAAAGAATATCATTCGCCATCAAATCTTTTTTCGCACAAAGCAAGCCAAGATCCGATACATAAATTTTAAACGCATCGATATCCCGATAATTCTCCAATGGCTTTTTAACTTGTTCTACTTTATGAACCTGAGAAACTATTCCAGACAAACAGAGCCATTCGATAGCATTTTCAAATTCAGCTGCCCGTCCGCCTTTTTTAATCAGTTTATATTGAAAACGTGTATTCCTTTTTGATAACTGCACCGTTATATTGTCATAAGCAAGCCTTGTTTTCTTAATTTCATTCAAATTATTATATTTGCTCATATCATTTAAATAACTGGCAAGTATTGTATCCTGCGTGTGCCGAACCAAAATATAATCTTTCGTCTGGACAAACTGCATTACACATTCCGGCATACCACCAACCACCAGATATTGGCGGTAATACTGCATAGCTGCGTCATGAAGTGCCGATGGAAGAGGCGTATTATCATCAAAGCACTGTCTAATCTGATTTACAAGAGTATCCTCACCCAGCGCCAGCAAAAATTCTTCCATATCCATTGGATACAGCGTTTTCATATCTACTTTGCCAACCGGGAAAGAGAATTTCGCCCGGTTTACAGCCACTCCAAGCAGGCTTCCGGCAACGATAACATGATATTCCGGTGCATCCTCACAAAAGTACTTTAGAGCGGTTAATGCCCGTTCACAAAGCTGTATTTCATCAAATACAATCAAGGTTTTTTCTTTTACAATCGTTTGTCCGGCAATATGTGATAAAATCGGAATTAAATATTCCGGACTGATATTTTCCTCAAATGTTTCATTTAATTTTGGATTCGTTTCAAAATTAAAATAAGCTACATTTTCATAATGCATGCGTCCAAATTCCAAAATAGAATACGTTTTACCAACCTGTCTTGCCCCCTGTAGAATCAAGGGTTTGCGATGGCTGCTTTGTTTCCATTCCCGTAAAAATTCCATTACTTTTCGATACATAAATAAAACCTCCTTTGAAGTCTTACTTACATTATAAATATAATTCGTGTAAAAATCAACATAAAATTCATGAAAATTTACACTAAAATGCACGAACTTTTTTCTCTTTTTCACACTGATCGACACGAATACTGCTTTTATTGATTTTTCATCAATGCTCATTTTCAGCACAGATATCATGATGGCAGTCAGCATTCCACCTTCACCATCCGGCCCTCCGTGTCACGCTAAGGGATAGAAAAAAGATACCCATCCTAGGGTACCTTCCTAATTCTTCCAACATGTTTTGTAAATTAACTTGATAATATTTAGATTGCATTTCACATATTTTCAAAGAATCTTTTGACACTCCCTTTGTCTAATTCTGTACATTCGCGACTATATTGTACTTCATTTTCTTTTACATACTTTGTTTTTTCTATCGCATCAGCAAATGAACGACAAAGTTTACTATCTCGTATTTTGACTGTCTTTAATATACTTTTTGTTGCCATTTCATCCGCCTCCTCTCTAATTTACATCATTATACACAATAGAATTTGAAATGTCAACTTTCTTCTCATAATATGATAGCGTAAATTGTTTTTCTGATATTGGATATAATGTACTAAATAAATCTGTTCGTGGACCAGATTTGGACCGCGAATGGATTTATTTTTCGATAGTGTATAATATTTTGTGTAAACTTTCAAACTGATGCAAGATAACATTACTCAGTTTGGAGGTTTTTATTATGGCAAGAAGAAAAAGTGATTCACCACAAAAATCAGCAATGCGGGACATAATGTCTATTTTATTGGAATGGGCTCTTGACGAAGAGCTTAATGAGGAACTTGGGTATTCCAAATATGATTACCGCAACAAAGAGACTGATAACAGCCGGAATGGACATTCCAAGAAAACAATGCGTACCAGTTATGGGGATATGGACATTGCTATTCCGAGGGACCGCAAAGGAGTGTATGAACCACTGCTGATTCCTAAATATCAGAATACAGTTCCACAGGCGATCGAGGCAGTTTATCCAAAGACCGAGATCCAGCAGTACATCATCCACCAGATCCGGAATACCACGAATAATGCAGATAGAGCAGAGAACCAAAATCTGGTCTCTGCTCTTAGTATAACTATCAATAAAATCTTATGTCAGTTTTTTTGAGTTTACACAAAACTTGAAACGGTCTCCCAGTGCGCGAACACCGGGGCTTTTCTTACTATTCAAATTGAGCCACTTTGATTTCACGTATCATATCACGTAAATGTTCTGCTTCGTTATTCATTTCCTGGCTCGCTGCGGCACACTCTTCAGAAGTTGCTGAATTGCTTTGTACAACATCATTAATCTGTTCGATTCCTTCATTAATCTGCTGGATTTCCTCTGTCTGATTTGCAAGTGTATTTGCAATTCCTGATACTTCTTCGGTAATCAGCTTCGAACTTTTTGCGATATCTTGAAGCTGTTGGGCAGTTTCTCCTGCAAGCAAGACTCCTTTTCCGACAGCATTGACAGATGACTTAATTAATGCAGCCGATTCCTTTACTGCCTGTGCACTTTGATCTGCCAATTGATTCACCTGATTAGCTACAACTGCAAATCCTCTTCCTGCCTCTCCGGCTCTTGCTGCTTCAATGGAAGCATTTAATGCAAGAAGATTTGTCTGCGATGCAATATCATTAATTGTTTCAATAATCTTATCTATCTGCATAGATGAATCCTTAATTTCAAGCATGGATTGAACCATCTCCTGCATCTTAGAATCGTTTTCTAAAATATGATCTCCAAGTTCCACTACTTTTGTACTTATTTCGCTGGCTGCCTCTGAATTTTGTCTTACCTGTTCTGAAACATTCTCAACTGTTGCCGTCAATTCTTCTACGGATGCTGCCTGATTCGTAGCTCCATCCGCCAACTCGGTTGCCCCTGCTGACACCTGTTCTGCGCCACTTGACACCTGATTGGAAGCTTGTTGTATACCTTTTACCATCTTCGCCATACTTTTTTCGAAATCCATAAAAGAGTTTGAAATTCCAATAAAGTCGCCCTTCCATTCTACATTAGGCTGCACATCAAAATTTCCTTCTGAAAACAGCTTCATTGCACGGTCGATATCATCTACATATGAACCAAGGATCCGAATGGATTTACGCATACTATGTGCCAAACATCCAATTTCATCTTCTGAACGATAGTCTAATGTACTGTGCAAGTTTCCTTCTGTTAATTCTTTTGCAACATCCTCAACGGCTTGTAAAGGTTTTAAAATACTGTAAAGAACTTTCTTGCTCGTTTTTCTTGAATTGATGCATGCCAAAATTAAAAAGAAAATAATACAAATAATGCCTGCAACAGCAGAAAGTATGGTGTTTCTTACTGTCCTGTTGCTGACTTCATCAGTAATATCATCTAGTTTTAAGGCAAGATTTACCAATTTATTTAATGCAGGAGTACATTTCGTAAGAATATCATCAATTCCTTTCTGTTTCTGTCCGGATCTGATCTCATTCAAAATAGATGAACTTATAGTTTCCCAATCAGATAAGGCTGTTGCATATTCCTCATACTGCTTCTTTGAAACAACGCCCGATCTTTTTATTATTTTCAGCTGGGAATCGACATCGTCAAGTAAGTTTGCGATGGTCTTTTCATAACCATCATAAGATGATATGTCGTCATTTAGTGCCATTTCTCTTACATTTCTTGCTGCAGCATTTATATCCACTCTGCACATCTTAACAGCTATATCAGAAGCATTAATTTTATTAACATAATGTACAAGACTTGCAAACAACATGCCTATAGCTGCAATAGAAAGTATCCCAGAAATAAGCATCATTATAATTACTTTTTTATATCCGTAGTCTATTCTTTCTCGTAACTGCATGTTTTCAATTTTCGTTTTAAAAAATTTAGTGTACATAATTCATGGGTTCCTTTCTTATAGATTGTCTTTTTAATTCTATAGAATTTTATCATTCTCATATATATATTTCTTGCATAATTGTGTTTGTTAATGATATAATTGTGTTAAAAATGCATTAGGAGGCTTCTAATATGAAATATTTTGATTACAATTATATTGCCACTATGATAGGGGATTTTTCCAGAATTCCAGTACATATTTATAAAAACAATGAACTTATTTTTTATTACTCTACAACTTATTTTATAAAAGATCCCATTTCCATATATCAGTCAGATATTCTTAAAATCTCTGATCATATCGGTTATTTTCTGACAGAAAATTTCAGTTGCTATGGCGTTGTCAATTCTAATGAATATAAATTTGTAATCGGACCAACCAAACAAGTTTCCAGCTCTGCTTCAAATCTGCTGGAACTGGCCATTCAATTAGATATCCCAAAAGAAGAAATTGATGAATTTATAATTGCCATGCAGGAAATTAATCACATACCCTTTGAAAATCTTATGCAGATCATGTGTTTTTTAAATTACATATTAAACAACGAAAAATATTCTCTTGAAGATATTTTTATTGATGATTCCTTACAGAAGCATTTTGCCCAAAAAACAAGCCATCATGAAACAGATCATTCTCTCCCTGATAAGCTTTCTGAGCAGGATATAATATTCCACAGTACGTATGATCTGGAAGAAAATCTTATGAATATGATTCGAAAAGGGGATTATATTTCTTTATCGAATCTACTTGAAAACTCACCGATATTCAAGATTGATGTAATGGAAAGTAACCATCTGCGCTTTTTAAAAAATACATTTATTGCTATTGCCACACTTGCTTCACGTGCAGCGATCCAGGGTGGCATGACTCCTGACGATGCTTATACACTAATTGATAACTATATTCTTATGTGTGAATTACTAAATGATTGCAATCGGATAGATAATCTTGGCCGTCTTATGATCATAGACTTTGCAAAACGCGTAAATCAATTATACAACGGAACACAAGCATCGCGCCTTATTTTAGATGTATCAAACTATATTAACCGTCATATGTCAGAGCAAATTACCGTAGAAGCAATGTCAAAAGAGCTTTTTATGAGCCGGTCTTATCTTTCAAAACGTTTTAAGGCTGAAAGCAATGTTACTCTAACAGATTTTATCCTTACTAAAAAAACAGCTGAAGCCAAACATCTGCTCCGTTACACGAAACAATCTCTAACTGCTATCAGTCTTCATCTTGGCTTTTCTTCGCCTGGACATTTTTCTCGTGTCTTCCGGAAATATGCTTCTGTTTCACCTAAGGAATACCGTAAGAAATACACGAAAGAATATGTGCAGCATAAAGGGGGTAATACTGTAAACTGAATTAAACCAATAGTTTAATGACAGATAACGAATTATTATACACTATCATTTTCTCCTTCCTTCCCCCTGTCTACCATAAACACTGGTCTATGATTTCCTTGCCTTGCAGTTTTTCCATCCATTCCTTGGGAATATTTTCTATTCCGTACAGGATTCCCGCCAAGCCACCTGCAATAGCTGCGACGGTATCCGTATCATCACCGAGATTAACTGCTTTTTTGATACATTCTTTGTAAGAATGTGTGGTTAGGAGCGACCACATCGCCGCTTCAAACGAATCAACGACATAACCACTCGAACGGATTTCATTTTCTTCAACACGACAGATGTGTCGTAGTCGATGCAGAATTGATTTTTCCGACACATGCTTTTCTATGGCTTTCTGAGGAGACACTCCGGCAAGCATTTCCTGTGCGATTCGCACATAAATGATACAAGCTTCTTTTGAAATCTTGTGTGCGTGTGTAATGGCCGATACTTCCGCGATTTGTTCATCGGTTACATCGGGAACAAATGCCAATGGAAGGATACGCATCAAAGAACCATTGCCATTTGACCTCTCATCCTCTTTTCCCTTTTTATTTTCGATTGCCTGGCTGCAAGTAATTCCATAGTCAAAAACCTCACCAAACGGTGTATACTTTTTCTCATAAAACCACGCTTCAAATTGCCGGCGAATATCTTCGCAGTCTATTTTGCCCATATTCTTAATGCTAGCACAGGTTGCCAGTGTCATACTGGTATCGTCAGACCATGTGCCCGCAGGCTGATCATGCGTGCCGTAGCCAATCATCCCTGCACATTGAAAACTTCCTCTCCGTTTAAATTCATACGGTACGCCCACCGCATCTCCAACAGCCAGTCCATAAACTGCTTCTCTTAATCTTCCTTCCATAATTTACCACTCCTTTCAGCCTGCCATTTCATTGATATTTTTTACGACATGAATTTCTTCCTGCTCAGCGTCCGCCTCAAAAATGTCTGTGCTGTCATTTGCGGGCTGTACGTCTATAATGTCCTCGATCTCGTCATCGAGTTCGTCAATGTCAAGCTGAATATTGGTTATGTACTGCTCTGCATTTCTGTAAAATTCTGCCTGCTGCCTCGCAAACAAGATCCAATTGTTTTGTTTTCCATCAAAAGGTGTATAGTTTCTTTCTTCCGTCATGGTTTCTTCACCGCCTTCATTTATATAGTGATGTTTCTTGATAACATTTTTTGTCTCGGTCACACTTAGGTCTTCTTTTTTCAAACGTCTGTCCTTCAATGTACAATTTTTAAATAATTCATCAAACTTTCTCGGCTTATATTTTCTGGTGTCCAGACCTTGAATACTTTTGAGCGCCTGCCTGGCTTTTCCCGCATTGGCACTGGTTCCCAGATTGATTTGAAAATAAATTCGTGTAAAAATCAGCATAAAATTCATGAAAATTTACACTAAAACACACGAACTTTTTTTCTCTTTTTCACATTAATCGACACGAATACTGCTTTTATCGATTTTTCATCAATGCTCATTTTCAGCACAGATATCATGATGTCAGTCAGCATTCCACCTTCACCATCCGGCCCTCCGTGTCACGCTAAGGGATAGAAAAAATCCTTTCTGTTATGTGGATGTAACAATAATTTCATGTCTACAAAGTTCTGACACACTATATAGGATATTTAACTACTAATAATCCGCTTCTGGATCATACTCCTCTCCCCATAATTCCCATATCGTAATATGTTTCTCTACACATTCATTTAGCATATCCGCCCATTCCCCATCCGTATAGGAAGATGGCTCTGTAATTAAATCATCTCCCATCTCCTCTACATATCTTTTCATTGCCTCCAGCATCCTTTTCGATTCTGGGTCAATTTCTTGCGGACAATTCTCTGGTTTTAAAAAATCTGGTAATATCATTCTGTTTTCTCCACTAAGTTTTTATAAAATCATACCCCACATTCTTTCGGAAAACAAGTATATTATTTCATCTCATACTCTCTTCTCAGCAAAAATTTCCCAGCAAAAGCAACAAGGCCCGGACTTTTGTCCGAGCCTCGCATTGCCATTCATTTAACCAATTATTTACAAAATTGTTTGTCGAAATCCGGGTTAAATGCATAGATATTTTTGTGGTCAAGGTCGTCGGTGATCAGGCGCAGGCTTTCGCCGAAACGCTGATAGTGAACGATCTCGCGCTCGCGGAGATAGCGGATTGGGTCGCAGACTTCCGGATCTTTGATCAGGCGCAGAATATTGTCGTAGGTCAAACGTGCCTTCTGCTCTGCTCCCATATCTTCATGCAAATCTGCGATTGGGTCGCCCGTAGACTGAATCATAGATGCGCTCCAAGGCTCACCGGAAGCGGCCTGCGGCCAAAGTCCGATCGTGTGATCTACATAGTATGGGGCAAATCCCTGCTCCTGCAGTTCTTCCGCGGTGAGGTTTTTCGTCAGCTGGTGAACGATCGCACAGATCATTTCCATGTGGGCGAGTTCCTCGGTGCCGATGTCAGTCAGGACGCCGGCTACCTTGCGGTTCGTGTTCGAATAACGCTGGGACAGATAGCGCATTGCTGCACCGACTTCTCCGTCAGGACCTCCAAATTGTGAAATGATCACTTTCGCCATCTCAGCATTTGGGCGGGTGATATTTACCGGGTATTGCAAACGTTTTTCATATTTCCACATTGATCAACATCCTCCTTCCCATGGCCACGGGCCTTCCACCCAGGTCCAGCGGTCATCTGTGATGACATTACTATTTTGCAGCGGTCCGTAGCATTGCGTGTATTCTTCAGATGCCTCGCGGTATAATTTCTTATACTTTTTGTAATACTTCAATGCTTCCTCATCATAGGGATGCGTATCCAGATACAGTACGACATCATCGATGGCAAATCCAACTTCCTGGATATAACGCAGCAATTTCTTTTTGTCTGTCTGATTCATCGTCGATCCCTCCCTTGATATGATGGCTGTGCACAATGTGCGCACGCTGCTTTGCTTCCAATAAATGGAAGGACAAGATCTTCAAAGATCGAGCCGTGTGCCAGACCGCTTCCACCGTCCATGACATTTTTCCACGTCTGCCATTTTACCGAGGCAATTGCCAGGGACTGGCGTTCCGGGCGTGGACAAGGGCGGGATTCCGGCATTTCCAGCTTGTGCTCACGACATCCGCAGGAAGAGGATGGCATGTTGGCAGGCATCGGGCCGCGCGGTCTTGGATTTTGATTGCAATAACAATTTCCAGAATATGAATTCATAAAAAAATCCCCTTGCTATTTTGCTTTTTAGTATACTATATGACAAAATTCGCAAGGGGTGCTATTGTTACTTTTATTTACAGCATTTCATCGGTGATAACAAAATGCTCGCCGGCGTGAAGTTCGTCGGACAAAATCTTTTTGGCAAGAAGCGTCTCTACCTTTTTCTGGATATAACGCTTCAATGGCCGCGCGCCATAAGCCGGTTCATACGCATCTTCCACCACTTTGTCTTTCGCTGCGCCGGTAAGTTCTACCGTAAGTTCGCGGTCGGCAAGACGGCGGTTCAGATCTGCGATCAAAAGATCAATGATTCCGCGGATATTGTCTCTTGTCAGCGGCTTAAACATAATGGTTTCATCGAGACGGTTCAAAAATTCCGGTTTGAAACTCAGACGGAGTTTTTCCATTACTTTCTGTTCGGCCTCCGGCAGGATATTTCCATTTTCGTCGATGCCGTCAAGCAAATATTCCGCTCCGAGATTCGAAGTCATGATCAAAATCGTGTTTTTGAAATCGACCGTACGTCCTTTCGAGTCTGTCACACGTCCATCATCCAATATTTGTAAGAAAATATTAAATACGTCCGGGTGCGCTTTCTCAATCTCATCAAACAATACAACGGAATATGGTTTCCGGCGCACTGCCTCGGTCAGCTGGCCGCCTTCCTCGTAACCGACATATCCCGGAGGCGCTCCGATCAGACGCGATACGGAATGTTTCTCCATATATTCGCTCATATCAATACGTATGATGTTCTGTTCGTTGTCAAACAAATTCTCGGCAAGACTCTTCGCAAGCTCCGTCTTTCCGACGCCGGTAGGGCCAAGGAAGAGAAATGAGCCGATCGGCTTTGTCGGATCTTTGATCCCGGCTTTAGAACGAAGGATTGCTTCTGTCACTTTCGTTACGCCCTCGTCCTGGCCGACCACTCGTTTGTGAAGCGCATCTGCCAGATGAAGCGTCTTATTTCGCTCCGATTCCGTCAGTTTGGAAACCGGGATTCCAGTCCAGCGCGATACAATTTTGGCAATTTCTTCCTCTGTCACGCTCTCATGAACCATCGACTGGTCGCCGGTCTTTGCCTTTTCTTCGGCTTCCTGCAGCTGTTTCTGCACTCTCGGCAGATCCCCGTACTGCAATTGTGCCGCTTTTTCAAGGTCATAATTGTTTTTCGCCATTTCAATCTGGTTGCGGACAGTTTCCAGTTCGGTCTTCAGACTGTGCACCTTTTCCACCGCACTTCGCTCATTGTCCCATTTCGCCTTTTCTCCGGCAAATTGTTCGCGGAGTTCGGCAAGCTCTTTCTGCAAATTCGTGAGACGCTCTTTACTTAGATTGTCCGTTTCCTTTTTCAATGCAGCTTCTTCAATCTCCAGCTGCATGATGTGGCGCTGCACGTCATCCAGTTCGGTCGGCAGCGAATCCAGCTCGGTTTTGATGAGCGCACACGCTTCATCGACAAGGTCGATTGCCTTATCCGGAAGGAAACGGTCGGAAATGTAACGGTTTGAGAGAACCGCCGCATTGACAAGCGCTCCATCGGTAATCTTTACGCCATGAAAGATTTCGTATCGGTCTTTCAGACCACGAAGAATCGAGATCGTGTCCTCTACCGTCGGTTCGTCCACCATAACCGGCTGGAAACGACGTTCCAGAGCGGCATCTTTCTCTATATACATCCGGTATTCATCCAGCGTGGTTGCGCCGATACAGTGCAGTTCGCCACGCGCAAGCATTGGCTTTAACATGTTGCCGGCGTCCATTGCGCCGTCGGTCTTTCCGGCTCCGACGATCGTATGAAGCTCATCGACGAAAAGAATGATCTGCCCGTCGCTGTCTTTGACCTCTTCCAAAACGGCTTTCAGACGTTCCTCAAATTCACCGCGGTATTTGGCACCTGCTACCAGCGCGCCCATATCCAGTGCAAATATGATCTTGTCTTTCAAGCCGTCCGGCACGTCGCCACGCACAATACGCTGTGCCAGTCCTTCTACGGCTGCGGTCTTACCTACACCGGGCTCTCCGATAAGAACCGGGTTATTTTTGGTCTTACGCGATAAGATCTGAATCATGTTACGAATCTCCGAGTCCCTGCCAATTACAGGATCCAGTTTTTTCTCACGCGCCCTCTGTACGAGGTCGTATCCATATTTATTTAAGCTGTCGTACACGGCTTCCGGATTGTCCGTTGTCACTTTTTGATTTCCTCGGACTTTCGAAAGAGCCTGCAAAAATCTTTCGCGGTCAATCTGAAAATCGTGAAACAGCTGCTTGATCTCCTTCGATGGTTTGCGAAGCAGACTTAAAAATAAATGCTCGACGGAGACATACTCGTCTCCCAGTGCTTTCGCCTCATTTTCGGCATACACCAATACTTTATTTAAATCTTGTCCGATATAGACCTGCCCTCCCTGAACCTGCGGACGTTTGCGGACAGCTCCCTCGACCTGTGCCAAAAATACATCGCTGTCTATCTCCATTTTCTCGATCAGCTTCTTGATCAGACTATCTTCTACCGTCAACATCCCATAAAGTAAGTGTTCCTGCGCAATCTCCTGTGCGCCAAAATCATATGCGATTTTCTCCAGGTTGTTTAAAATCTCTACGGATTTCTGTGTAAATTTTGAAATATTCATACTCTGCCTCCATTCTGCATCTCCTGCACGATGCCTGCAAGCGTTATTGGACAATGTGGGACTTTTTATAGTCTCTCCATCATCGCTACAATTATGTTATACCACTTTTATTAGCACTCGTCAATAGTGAGTGCTAATAATTTTTAAAAAATTTTTTTACTTGAAAAAGCCCCACCCGAATTTGCACGAAATGCGAACCCAGGCGGAGCCTTGCTTTCTTATCATTATAATTTTTCCTAGTCCACCCACTCAATCTTTTCGATGACCGGCTGGTTTGCTTTGTCTACCGTTCCGTTGCTGTCAGTGACCGGCGTCTTTTCGCAGATCTGATCTACAATTTCCATGCCGGAGGTGACGTGGCCGAAACCTGCGTATTCTCCATCGAGATAGTCGGCATCCTGATGCATGATAAAGAACTGGGAACTTGCGCTGTCTGGATCCTGCGCGCGCGCCATTGAGATCGTGCCACGGGTATGTTTGATCGAGTTTTGTAATCCATTGGAAGTGAACTCGCCTTTGATCGTCTCATCGGAGCCACCCATTCCGGTGCCTTCCGGGTCGCCGCCCTGAATCATAAAGCCGGAGATGATACGGTGGAATGTCAGGCCGTCATAAAATCCTTTCTGAACTAATTTGGCAAAATTTGTCACCGTTATCGGTGCTTCGTCGGCATCCAGTTCCGCTTCGATCGTTCCATAATCTTTGACTGTGATCTTTATATGGTGCTTGCCGCTCAAACTTTTTCTGATAGAGCTGCCACTGGCTGTCTGCGTAGATTCCTGTGCAGATTTCTGTGTAGATTGAGAGGAATCCGTGTTTTTGTCTGCCGTCCCTGCGGAGCCACATCCGGTAAGGCAAAGTGTCGTCGCAACTACGGCGGTTATCAGGTTTCTTACTAATTTTTTCATTTTAATTCTTTCCTTTCGTTCTTATAATCTGTTTCATTTTTTCCACACGCTGCTTTTCCGAATCATTCATATCACGGGTGAGAATCTGCATCATCGCCTCCGTCTCCTCCGGGGTAAATGACAGATTCCGGCTGCGAAGTTCCCTCATCGCCTGCATCACGAACGGCGCCGCTGCTTTCATCTCGATTCCCTTCGTCTGCGCTTCGAGCTGCTTCAAAATCTTTGCTTTCGCCGGGTTCATCTTCGCATACATCTCTTCCAGATTGCCCATTATTTTCCTCACTCATTGCGGTTAAAAAGACAGACATCATGTCTAGCATATCCTGCTGCTCCGGGGGAATCTGGCTTTTCAAAAGCTCCATCATGCCATCCATCGTTCCCATGCCGGAATCCGACTGCTCTGCATCCTGCTTCATTTCCTGCATCATCGTCATCATCTCACGGACATGCCGGAACATAAAGATCTGCAATAAAAGGTCGATCAGCTGCCGTTCATTTTTCCGGCAGAAACCGCGGATACTCCGAAGAAGCCCTTCGAGATCGATCCGGTTTCCGACCGGCTGATCCAGATAAGGCAGTGCCGCCTTTAACAGCTGCACATTGGTATTGTCCACAATTCTTCCTTCCCATTGCAACATCTGTCCCACTTCCGCATTCCTTTTCTTCTAGCATATGCGTGTTTTTCAAAAAGAATGCCTATTGATAATTCAGGCGTTCACTGGTAATATTTTCCAGCACTTCCGTGAGATACCGTTTGGCGACATATTTTGCCATCGGCAGGTTCAGATCCAGATAATTGCCACAGGCTTCCGGCGCTGCCCCCGGTATCTCCCCCTCGTATTCACTGATAAACGTAAACATTTCTTTGAGCAAAGGCACGATATCCGCGGATTCGTAGTCGCCGGCAAGGATCAGGTAAAAGCCGGTGCGGCAGCCCATTGGTCCAAAGTACACGACCTTTTCGCCCATCGTATCATGGTTTCTCAAAAATGTCGCGCCTAGATGCTCGACGGCGTGAATCTCTGCGGTATTCATGACCGGTTCAAAGTTCGGGCGTGTCATACGGATGTCAAATGTTGTCACAATGTCCGTTCCGGTGCAGTCTTTGCGGGAAACATAGACTCCCGGAAGGAGTTTCAGGTGATCTACGGTAAAACTAGCAATCGTTTCCATTTTGTCCTCCATTTCCGATAATTAACAAAGACCACATATCTTTCCGTGAAAAATATGTGGTCTGGTTTCACATCATATCATTATTTATTTGATAACCTTAACCCATCCTTCCGGACCTTCGATATGGCCCATCTGGATGCCGGTAAGTGTATCATACAATTTCTGTGTAACTTCACCCATTTTCTCCATGCCGCTTGGGAAGCAGATCTCTTTACCATGATCATTGATCTTTCCAACCGGAGAAATAACAGCTGCGGTTCCACAAAGTCCACACTCTGCAAAATCTTTTACTTCGTCAAAGTATACTTCTCTTTCTTCTACTTCAAGACCAAGGATGTCTCTTGCGATCGTTACGAGAGAACGTCTTGTGATTGAAGGAAGGATACTGTTGCTCTTTGGTGTAACCACTTTACCATCTTTGGTAACAAAGATGAAGTTTGCTCCACCGGTCTCTTCTACTTTTGTTCTTGTCTTCGGATCCAGATACATATTTTCAGCGAATCCCTGATTATGTGCATCTACGATCGCATGAAGACTCATCGCATAGTTCAGACCAGCCTTGATATGTCCTGTACCATTTGGTGCTGCACGGTCAAAATCACTAACACGAATCACGATCGGTTTTGCGCCGCCCTTGAAATAAGGACCAACCGGTGTCGTAAATACACGGAACTGGTACTCTGTGGAAGGAGCAACTCCGATAACCGGTCCGATACCAAACATATATGGACGGATGTACAAAGAAGCACCGGAGCCATAAGGCGGTACGTAAGCTTCATTTGCCAAAACGGTCTGTACTACTGCATCTACAAATTTATCTTCCGGAAATGCCGGCATCTCAAGACGTCTTGCCGTATTTGCCATACGCTCTGCATTTAAGTCAGGGCGAAAGCAGACAATATGTCCATCTTCTGCTGTGTAAGCTTTTAATCCCTCGAAACAAGTCTGTGCATACTGAAGTACACCTGCACACTCACTCATTGTGATCGTAGGATCATCGATCAAAGCGCCCTCGTCCCAGGCACCATCTTTGTAATTTGCCACAAAACGTTTGTCTGTGTCATGGTATCCAAATCCCAGACCGGACCAATCAATGTTCTTTTTTTCCATAGTTAACCATCTTCCTTTGACGTATATTTTGTATCTTTTAGTTTACTCTTATGGCAGGAAACTGTCAAGTAGTATCAGTCTTCTTTTTTCTCTTCGACAGTATTTTCTACCTCAGGGATCTCGTTGGCATCGGTTTTACCGCCTTCTTCTTCGGACCAGTCATGTGCCTTAATTTCCGCACGGCGGACTTTTCCACTGATCGTCTTCGGCAGTTCTTTGGCAAAATCCACGATCTTAGGCCACTTATAAGAAGCGACATTTTTCTTCAGATATTTTACAATATCATTTTTCATATGTTCGTCGCCTTCGCTGCCGTCCGCGAGTACGATCGTCGCTTTGATCGCCTGGCCGCGGAGTTTATCCGGCACGGATGTCACGGCACATTCCAGTACATATGGCAGTTTCATGATCTCATTTTCAATCTCAAATGGTCCGATGCGGTAACCGGAAGATTTGATGACGTCATCCACACGTCCGACATACCACAGATAGCCGTCGCTGTCCATGCAGGCTGTGTCGCCGGTGTGATAATATCCGTCGTACCATACGGAATCCGTCTTTTCTTTGTCATTGTAATATCCGGTAAACAGACCATTTGGCACGCCATCGGAAACTTTTACAACGATCTCTCCCTCTTCGCCGGTCTTAGCAATCGTTCCATCGGAAAGCATTACGGCAACTTCATACAATGGACTTGGTTTGCCCATCGAACCCGGACGCGGCGTCATGCCTTTGATATTCCCGATCAGCATCGTCGTCTCGGTCTGTCCGAATCCTTCCATAATGTCAAATCCTGTCTTTTCTTTGAATTTCTCATAGATTTTCGGATTCAATGCCTCGCCTGCCGTCGTTACATTCTGCAGGGAAGAAAGGTCGTATTTTTCCAGCTGCAAATGAACCATAACGCGGTATGCCGTCGGCGGTGCACAGAAAGTTGTAATTTTATATTTCTCGATCATCTGCAAAATCTTTTTCGCATCAAAATCGTCAAAATCATAGGTGAAAACAGGGGCTTCGCATATCCACTGTCCGTAGAGTTTTCCCCACAGCGCTTTTCCCCAGCCGGTATCGGAAATGGCGAAATGAATGCCATCCGGGTCTACCTGGTGCCAATATTTAGCAGTAATATAATGTCCCAGCGGATATTTATAATTGTGTGTCGTGATCTTTGGATAAGAAGTCGTACCCGAAGTAAAGAACATCAGCATCGGATCGTCTCCGCCCGGCACGTCTTTTGGTTTGGTAAAGTTTGCCGAGAAGAACTGGATGTCTTTATTAAAGCAGTGCCAGGACTCGCGCGCGCCGCCTACCATAATCTTAAGCTTCAATGTCGTATTTCCGCGGGATGCCTTATCGACTTCACGGGAAACGTCGCCGTCTGCCGTACATACAACCGCATCCACCTCGCCTGCTTTGAAACGGTATTCAAAGTCTTTGCGGGTAAGCAGGTTGGTCGCAGGGATCGCGATCGCACCGATCTTATGAAGCGCAAGGATGGAGAACCAGAACTGAAAATGACGTTTCAGAACGAGCATTACCTTGTCTCCGCGCTTAATTCCGAGGTAACTGAAATAATTTGCTGTCATATTGGTAAATTTAGCGATGTCACGAAATGTGAAATAACGTTCTCTTCCATCTTTTGATACGTGAAGCATTGCCAGTTTGTCCGGACATTTTTTTGCCATGACATCGATAACATCATATGAAAAGTTAAAATTCTCATCGTTTTTAAATTTTATGGAATTTAAAATCCCGTCTTCTCCAAATCCTGTTTCAATATATTGATCCGCGATTCCGACCAGATCAAACTTCTTTCCTTCGGTATAACTCATATCTTTCTCCATTTCTGCGTTCGTAATCACGCCAAATCTATCTTGTTTTAATTTACACCTCATGTAGTTTTTAAAACTACATGTATCTTTATCATATACTACGCAATCCCTAGTGTCAAGTGACTTTTTACGGTTTCGTGAATATTTTATACTATTTACATTTTCTTTATTTCTTTTACTATTTATATATGATAAAATAGTAGGAAAATAAGCGAAAAGGAGTTGAGATTCGTCATGAAGAAAACACGCATGGATATCTTCTTTCTGGCCGGGCTTCTGATCCTCGGACTGCTCCTCGCCGGATCTGTCTATCTGCCGCGCGTGGAAAATGGTTCTGTCGTAGAGGTCCGCGTCAGGGGAAAAGTCACTGCCACCTATCCGCTTTCTTCCAATATAGAGAAAACGATCACGACAGAAGATGGCGATTCCAACACATTTTGCATCAAAGATCATAAAGTTACGATGAAAACGGCGTCCTGTCCGGATCAGATCTGTGTCCGCACGAAAGGTATTTCAAAGACCGGAGAAAGCATTGTATGCCTTCCCCACCAGGTTGTCCTCGCGATTACCTCTTCCGACACAGTACCCGAATTGGACGGCATCAGCGGATAAAAAAGGAGACTGCCATGAATCGATCAAAAAAAATTGCAGAATATGCGCTTTATACGGCATTGGCATTTTTATTTGGCTATCTTGAAAACCTTTTTCCGCTGCCACTGCCATTTCCGGGGATGAAGATCGGATTTGCCAATTTGATCTTTCTTCTTACATTATATAAGAAAGGATTGCGTTACACGCTTTCGCTGTCCCTTTTGAGAATTGTCCTGAGTGCCTTTACTTTCGGCAGTTTATTCAGCTTGTTATACAGCCTCGCCGGAAGTATTCTCAGCATCTTTTTGATGGCTTTCCTCAAATGGTCCGCCAAAGACAGGTTATCCATGCTCTCTGTCAGCGCTGCCGGCGGCATCGCCCACTGTATGGGACAATGGCTCGTAGCTTCCCTGGTCGTAGGCTTTGATTCCCTTCGCTGGTATGCACCCATTTTGTATTTCAGCGGAGCCGTGTCCGGATTTTTTATCGGTTTTTTGGCAATGCAATGTGCGAAACGTGGGGCGCTGTAATCTTTTACCTATATTTTATATATTTTTATATTTATTTTATTGACTAATCTCTCGACTCGTGATAGAATGTAAATCGTTGAAGGGGTTGTGAGTACAAAATATGTAAAAAAAATTTCTTTCAATAACTAAAAAAGGGGAAGACGACCATGAGTAAAAATGTAGGAATTGTACGTCGTTTGGATAACTTAGGAAGAGTTACCATTCCGATGGAAATGAGAAAATCACTTGGAATTGAGAATCGCGGAGAAGTAGAGATTTCTGCTCAGAAAAATGCGATCATGATCAAAAAATATGAGCCTGTTGATGTATTTACCGGTTCAGATAAAGACCTGATTGAATACGAAGGAAAATTGGTTTCCGTAGCTTCAATCGAGGCATTGGCTAAGCTAGCTGGTTTAATTTAATCATATATCCCTTTAGTGTGGCTGGAGCCCCCCTAGACTCCAGCCTTTCCTTTTTGTTTTAAGTAACCGTATGGTTACTTTTTTTATTTGTATCCGACGGCTGTGCAGGCGCAAAAAAACGCAGGCACCCTCATTTCAGCTGCCTGCGCTGTATGTTTTTATCTCATCAGTTCTTTGTATACCTGGTTTTTCGTCATACCGCGGTCTTTCGCCACCGCTTTCATTGCCTCTTTCCGCTCCATTCCCTGGGCGAGATAGTTCTGCATATGTTCTTCGATCGGAACCTGTTCCCATTTCTGCTGCTCCCGGCTTTCCAGTTCTTCAATGTCCGCGCCCTCCACAACAAATACAAATTCGCCCTTCGGCTCATTTTTTTCATAATAAGAACAAGCCTCTTCCAGCGTACACTGCATCACCTTTTCATGCCGTTTGGTAAGTTCCTTGCACACTGCGATCTTACGTGTTCCCGGCAGCACTTCCGCGACTGCCTGTAATGTTTTTACCAGCCGGTGCGGCGCCTCGTAAAATACCGTCGTATACGTCGTATTTTTCAGGCGTTCCAACGCTCTCGCCCGTTCTTTCTTATCCATCGGCAGAAACCCTTCAAAGGCAAACTGGCGTGTCGGCAGACCTCCGAGCGTAAGTGCCGTGATGACGGCAGATGCTCCCGGCAGCGAAGTCACCGTGATGCCGGCTTCGTAGGCCGCCAGTGCCAGTTCAGCTCCCGGATCCGAGATCGCAGGCGTACCAGCATCGGTCACGACGGCAATGTCTTTTCCTGCCAGCAGTTCATTGACCAGCACTCCGGTTTTCTGAAACTTATTGTGTTCATGATAACTGGTAAGTGGTGTCTTGATATCAAAATGATTGAGAAGTTTGATCGTCTGTCTGGTGTCCTCCGCCGCGATCAGATCCACTTCTTTCAATGTCCGAAGCACGCGCAGTGTAATATCTTCCAGATTTCCGATCGGCGTAGCACACAAATATAATGTTCCCATAACAGCCTCATTTCCTAGTAATTCTCTAACAATTGCTCGGTATACACATTTACGTCTTTGTATACGATAAGCGGCTTTTCTATCTTCATGCCCGGATTGCCGCCCCGTGTGCCCTCGATCAATACCATGTTGGGTTCCTTGTCCACATACGGATAGACGAGCTGCATCCGTTTGGGTTCAATCCGGCAGGCGGTCATTTTACTCATAATCTCGCCAAGCCTCGACGGCCGGTGTACCATAAAGAAATGTCCGCCGGGTTTCAGTAGTTTTGCGCTTGCATTCAGCACATCATCCAGCGTACATTTTAACTCATGGCGGGCGACCGCTTTATGTCCCGTCGGATTGGTGAGTCCGTGGGATTCACTCATATATGGCGGATTGGTCGTTATGACATCAAAAGAAGCCGCTCCAAAAATCGCCGCCGCTTCTTTGATATCTCCTGTCGTAATATGCACTCTGGAGTCTAATTTATTGTACCCGACACTCCGTCTTGCCATGTCGGCGATGTCGGCCTGGATTTCCAGCCCTTCAATATGCTCTGCTTTGGTCTTGGCGGACAAAAGGATTGGAATGATACCATTGCCGCAGCCGAGATCCAGTACATTTTTGCCTTCCGGCACACTGGCAAAGGACGAAAGCAGTACTGCATCCATGCCAAAACAAAACCATTTGGGGTTCTGGATAAGCATCAAACCGCCGCGCTGCAGATCATCCAGCCGTTCCCCCGGTAATATCCAGTCGTTCATCAGATCTTTGATTTACCTTCCTTTTTTTCCATTGCTTCCAACGCTTTCAATTCCTTGTCTTCCTCATGTTTTCCGTGGTCACGTTTGCGGTCCTTCCGGAATTTCAGTTCTGCCGCCGCATATTCACGCACTTCCTTTTCGTCATTGTCAAGGGTTACAATGACGCGGACTTTCTGCTTCAGCACACTGACATTCTGCACTTCTCCATTGAGTCCGTCCGGCGTTTTCACGCGCGTTCCGACATTTGGCAGGCTTCGGTTCAGTTCCTCGTATGCTTCTTCCTCATTTTTCAGGCAGCACATCAGACGGCCGCACACGCCCGAAATCTTCGTCGGATTGAGTGACAGGTTCTGCTCTTTTGCCATTTTGATGGAAACCGGCGCAAATTCGGAAAGATAGGTATGACAGCACAGTGCTCTTCCGCAAATACCGATGCCGCCGCGCAGCTTTGTCTCATCGCGGACACCGATCTGGCGCAGTTCAATACGCGTACGGAATACCGACGCAAGATCTTTTACCAGTTCACGGAAGTCGATTCTTCCATCTGCCGTAAAATAAAACAGCAGTTTGTTGCGGTCGAACGTATATTCTGCTGCAATCAGTTTCATTTCCAATTTATGTTTGGCAATTTTCTGTTTGCAGATCACAAAAGCTTCTGCCTCTTTTTCCCGGTTTTTTTCCTCCTCGTCTTTGTCCTCTCTCGTTGCAAGACGAACAATGCCTTTGAGAGGCGCTACAATCTTTTCTTCCGGCATTTCCGTCGGTGGGAGAACTACCGTGCCCATCTCGACTCCTTTTGCCGTCTCTACGATCACACGCGTGTTACGCGTTATATTTTCTCTTTCCTTTCCCGGATCAAAATAGTAAATTTTACCCGCCTGGCGGAAACGTACTCCGATAATAATCTTCACTTTTTTACCTCACTTTATCTATTCTTACTGCTTCATCGTACAAAGCATGAGTTCCATCGCCACTTCAAAGTTTACATTGGCTTTGAGACGAAGTTTCGCTTTGTCAAAAGCACTTAATATCTCTTCTATCTTTTCATAATCACGCTGGCTGGCTTCTTCGGATATGGCACGGAATTCGCTCTGGAATACCAGCTGATTCATATTTTTGGTTGCTTTAAATAAAAGCACATCGCGATACCAGAGAACCATAAGGTCAATATAATCTTTGATATTGTCCTTGTCTTCCCCTATCTCTTTTATTTTTTCCAGCATTTCCGAAACGGTCATATTTCTTACATTTTTTAACAAATACAATACCTGATCCTTTTTTTCCTCAAAATCTTCGGATTCAATATAGCGGATCGCTTTTCCAAGATTTCCCTGTGCAAATATAGCGCTCGTCCGTGCGCGGTAATCCACCACATGGTACGTATCGATCAGATATTTCTCGATTGCCGCCGTCGTAAGCGGTCGAAATTCCAACGTCAGACATCTTGACTGGATCGTCGGCAGGATCGCACTCATATTGCTTGTAAGCAGAATGATAATCCCGTATTCCGGCGGCTCCTCGATCGTTTTCAAAAGGGCATTCTGCGCCGCTTCGGTCATTCTCTCTGCCTCCGGCACGATAAATATTTTGTATGGACTCGAAAATGGTTTGACCGCCATCTCGGAATTGATTTTTTCACGCACATCGTCCACACCGATACTCGATAACTCTCTCGTTACCCAGATGACATCCGGCTGGTTTCCGGAATCAATCTGCTTGCAGGACGGACATTTTCCACATGGCCGCACCTCCTGCTCTGCCGTACATTGGAGTCCGGCCGCAAAGGTTCTCGCCATCGTCTCTTTGCCACAGCCCACTTCGCCCTGGAAAATGTAGGCATGAAACGGCTTATCTTCCCGGATCGCCATCTGCAAATGTTCTTTTATATCTTCATGTCCCATTATCTCTGAAAATAAAAACATAGGTACCACCATCCTTTCTCATGTCAGTATATCAAGAAGCATCCCTCGTATCTCATCGATCTTTGCGAGAATCCCAAGGTGGTCTTTTTCTTCTTTGATCAGTTCTCCCGCCAGTTCATCCAAAGCCACATTGACACGTTTTATCATGCCGTACACGCGGTGCCGTCCCCTCCGGTCGAGAAAGTTTTCACGGCTGAATTTGTGCGAACGGTTTACGATCTCATTCATAAATTCCTGGATCAGTTTCCGGTACTGGCGCATATCACGCACATCCATGTGCTTGCCAAGTTTTTTTCCCTGCATCGTAATGTCTTCCATCATGAGTGAAAGGCGCGCCTGCAGTCCCTCTTCTTCCAGAGAACTCATCAGCGTAAATTTGAAATCTTCTCCCGTATTCTGCGTCTGCCTTGTCGTCGTTGCAGCCACAGTCTGCTGCATCGGATCTACTTTAATTTCCATCCTTTCACACCTCCCTTAAAATGCAATCCATTCCATTCTTTAAGTATACCATGAAATTCGCCGGTGTTGCAACCAGAAAATCACACCTGCTGCTGTATCATTGTCTCAATATGGGCAAGTGCCTCCTCAAAATTGTCGTTCCGTACCCGGACATCAATGCCCGTCTCGCCAAGTTTTTCCTCGGAAAAGTCCTCTTCATCCGCAAGAAAACGACGGCACAGCTCCGCTACACACGGTGTATTCTGTTCTTTTTCACGTTTCAATGCCCGCTCGATCCGTTCAAAATCATCGACTTCAATATAGATCGGAACGACCTGCTCAATGCCAAAAAATGTCTCCAGTTTGCGGTACCCTTCCAACGTTGTGATAAGAATATAGTCTCCCTTTTCCAGATCGATCTGACCGTCGTTGGCAGTAAAATAATACCACGGGCCATGTACCGTCTGATACACACGGCATTCAATGATCTTATCCGCTTCCTGCATCTCATGCATCTCTTCTTCACTGACAAAAAAATACTCTTTGCCATACGTTTCCCCTGCACGGATCGGGCGTGTCGTATACGTCACGACTTCCTTCAGTTCCGGAAAATCCTCCACAATCCTCTGATACAGCGAATCCTTTCCTGTCGCACTCTTTCCCATGATAACAAATAATTTACCCATTGCAATCCCTCCTGCTCTTTTCAAACTCTGTCATTGCAGACAAATACGTTATTGTTTTCAACTCCACGCACTTCATAACTGGATTTTTGTCCGTCCAAAAGCACGTCAACCATTTCCTGCGAAAATATTTCACCCGCGACCGCAAACGGCACGCCCGGCGGATACAGATACACGTCCTTTGCCGCGGTCCGTCCTGCTGCCTCCGCAAGCGGCACTTCTTTTAACGGCAGCCGCTCTGCCTCATAGCTGTACATCCGCTGCTCCGGCGGTTTAATATCGTACGTAAACGTCCTCTCTGCGCCTTTTTCCGCATACGATAACGACCGGTCAAGATCACACAGTGCCGCCGCAAAGCGGTCAAAATTTTCCGCCGTATCACAGATCGTCGCCATCCCCAGCGCATAATTGCCGCAGCTCATCTCCAATTGAATGCCGTAATGTTCCAGAAGAACCTCTTCCAGCTGCTGCCCGGTAAGTTCCGTGCGGGCGGTGCTGACGACAATTTTCGAACGATCCATTCCTTCACAGTACACCAATTCCAATTTTTGTAAATTCTTTACCTTTTCATAAAACCGGTTCAGATTTTTCACAAAATGTGCTGCCGAAAAGGTTTCTTCCTTCTGCACATATTCAAAACATTTTGCGATCGATGCCATCAAAACGTAGGACGGACTGCTCGACTGGTAGGTCTGAAGTGCCCACAACAGCCGGTCTTCCCGGATCCGGTTTCCCGTCCGGTGAAGAACCGCGGTCTGCGTAAATGCCGGCAGCGTCTTATGCAGGCTCTCGATCACAAGGTCTGCCCCCTGCCGCACCGCGGTTTCCGGAAAGGTCGGAAGCCAGTTAAAATGTGCCCCATGCGCTTCATCGACCACAAGTGGAATATTTTTCTCATGTACTGCCTCCGCGATGCCGGCAATGTCGGAAACAATCCCCTCATACGTCGGCGATGTGATCATCACACAGCGGACTTCCGGATTTTCCTTTAGGAGACGGCGGACTTCCGAAACTTCGATCTCTCCGGCAATCCCCAGTTCTCCCATCGTCCCTTCCAGCCGGCGGGGATATACGTAAACCGGCCGGAGACCGAGAAGTTTGATCGCATTATAGACCGATTTATGACAGTTTCTCGCCACCAGGATCTTGTCCCCCGGATAACAGCATGCCGTGACCGCCGACAAAATTCCACACGTACTTCCATTTACCAGAAGATAGGTCTGTTTGGAATCGTACCATTTTGTCAGATCGTCCATCAGGTCACGGATCATCTCCTCCGGGTGATGCAGATCATCCACGCCCGGAACCTCTGTCACATCAAGAGAATAGGGATCTGGCATCGTACACAGCGGATTTCTTTTGTGCCCCGGCATATGCATCGGCACGATATCCCGCTGACAATATTTGGATAATGTAGTAAAAAAGTGATTTGGCATGTCATTTCCCCTTTCTCAAAGTATTTCTTTAAGTATACCATTTTTCTCTTGTTTTTCAATAGGAAGTCGTGTTATATTATTATACAAACACACTACATACAGAAATGGAGATTCCTATGACGAAAATGGTTCTTATGGCGGCTGCTTTCTCGAAAAATTCCATGATGGGAATGGTCATCGTCGCTTTGGTATGCATGGGTATACCTTTTATCGCTCTTGCGTATATGAAAACGAAAACCGGTGCGAAAATCACCTCCTTTTTGAAAGGACTTCTTTTTTATGCACTGTTTGCCTTTGGTGTGAGCGGCCTGGTCAACATTATTCTGCTGGGCGGTCTGTCGCTCTCTTCCGTATTAAACCGAAGCATTCATCCGGTATATTATGCGGTATACGGCGCAGTACTTGCCGGCATCATTGAAGAAACCGCTAAATTTATCGGTTTAAAATACATGATGAAGAAAACGCCGGATAAGCAAAATGCCCTGCTCTTTGGTCTCGGACACGGCGGACTGGAAGCACTTGCCTACGGCAGTTCCCTTTTTATGGGAAATTTTGTGCTGGCACTGCTCGTAAATTCGCTCGGTGTCGATGAATATTTCAGCAAACTCGGCATCACCGGAGAAAAACTGGTTGAGCAGAAAAATAATCTTGCCGCCCTGATGGCGATTCCGACAAGCGAATACGTGTCTTACGGAATTGAGCGGATGTTCCTGCTTGCGCTGCAGATTTCCCTCACGATCCTTGTCTTTATGGCGGTCAATAACCAAAAGCTGAAACCGTTGTTTCCGATTGCGATCCTGATTCACATTATCGCCTATCTGCCGTCGTATCTGAACAATATGGAACTTTTAAATTTGACGTTTAATCTGTTGATCACCGGTGGCATCTGTGTCATCGCATCCGCTTATGTATATCGGATCTATCACCGGATCAGCGACGATGGCACAATTGTTTCAAAAAAATCTTGACATTTGCCACATTTTGCGATACTATATACATGAATCAATGGTGATTCGCCTTAGGCGAGTTGCCATTTTTTATTGCCGTTATCATTGGGATAACCTAATGATTGCCTATATATAGTTTAGTTCTCTATTCCCCAGAAAAAGGTCACCCAGTGGCCTTTTTCTCATATCTGCCGATTGCCAAATGCCCCCCTTTTTGCTATACTAAAATTAACGCCCTCCCTACATGAGCATTTTTAGCCTTGTCAAAGGCGAGAAAGAACACGAAGTGTTCGAAATGCGAATGCGTGGGAGAGGGGGCCTGAATAGTTACTATTCAGAAGAATGATAAAAGAGGGCTTTTTTATGGCAGAACGCAGAGAATTGAAAATTTCCGTGCGGAATCTGGTGGAATTTATCTTTCGTGAGGGAGATATCAATTCGACCGGTCTCGGCACCCGGAATCCCGAAGCAATGCAGCTCGGCAATAGAATCCACAAGAAAATACAAAAAAGCATGGGAATCGGCTATCAGGCAGAGGTTCCTTTATTTACGTATGCCGCATTACAGAGCGAAGAAACCGGCGAAGAATTTGATCTGAAGATTGAAGGCCGGGCGGACGGCATTTTCCGCGACGATACGGAGATTCTCGTCGATGAGATCAAAGGCGTTTTCATGGATATCCACCAGTTAAAAGAGCCTCTTTTGGTACACAAAGCGCAGGCAATGTGCTATGCCTATATGATCTGTGAAGCCGAAAATCCGGCATTTATCACCGTGCAGGTGACGTATTGTCATCTGGAGAGCGAGGAGATCCGCCGTTTTCCGGTAACCTACCGAAGCGAAGAGATCCGCGCGTGGTTTCAGGATCTGATCGACTTATATACCCCCTGGGCGAGATACGAATTTGACTGGCAGAAAAAGCGGAATGTCTCAATCCGGGCTCTCACTTTCCCTTTCCCATACCGCGAAGGTCAGAAAGAACTTGCCGCCTGCGTCTATAAAACGATTGAACACAAAAAGAAAATTTTTATACAGGCTCCCACCGGTGTCGGAAAGACCATTTCAACTGTATTTCCGACGGTGAAAGCTATGGGCGAAGGATTGATCGACCGGCTTTTTTACCTGACCGCCAAAACGATTACGAGAACGGTCGCCCAGGAATGTTTCCAACTTTTGTCAGAACAGTCGCTGCATTTTAAATATCTCACGATCACGGCAAAGGAAAAAATGTGCTTTTTAGAAGGCAGTCCGGATTGTAATCCTGCCTCCTGTCCTTACGCCAAAGGACATTACGACCGCGTCAATGACTGTGTCTACGATATGCTGATCCATGAAAATGACATGAATCGGGATACCATCCTTTCGTATGCCGAAAAACACAATGTCTGCCCCTTTGAAATGTGTCTGGATGCGGCTCTTTTTGCGGACAGCATTATCTGTGACTACAATTATGCGTTTGATCCCAATGTCTATCTGCGCCGCTTCTTTTCGGAGGACAAAAAAGGAAATTTTGCCTTTTTGATTGATGAGGCACATAATCTTGTTGAGCGCGCCAGAGAAATGTACAGTGCTGTCCTTGTCAAAGAGGATTTTCTGAAAGTAAAACGCATTCTGAATGAGGAATCCACCAAAAATTATCCGTCGGAGGTAAAATACCTGTTTAAGATTTTTGCCGCCTCGCTCGAACGCTGCAACAAAATAATGTTGGAATGGAAACACGCCTGCGATCATTTTGAACTCTTAGATGACATATCCACGTTTGAATTTCAGCTGC
The DNA here is from genome assembly GCA_934316845.1 of uncultured Eubacterium sp. Taxonomy (GTDB): domain Bacteria; phylum Bacillota; class Clostridia; order Lachnospirales; family Lachnospiraceae; genus Eubacterium_F. The sequence goes on from CAKRDZ010000031.1 coordinate 29,617, forward strand.
TGCGCGTCGTAAACAGTTTTGAACTTTTGACGAAAGAAGTGAAAGAACTTCCCGAACGCGAAACGATTTTGAATTTATTTTTTGCAGTCCGTCATTTTCTCAATATGAACGATACCAAAGATGAAAAATACCGCATTTATACCGATTATGACGAATCCGGGAATTTCCGCGTCAAACTCCAGTGTATGGATCCTTCGACACGCCTCAGCGATGCTGAGGAGCAGGCGCGGAGTACGATCTTTTTCTCTGCCACCCTGCTGCCGATCCGCTATTACATGGAGCAGCTTTCAACCACGGAAGAAGATTACGCCGTTTATGCCAAATCTTCCTTTACCCCTGACCAGCGTCGAATCCTCATTGCCAATGATGTCACCAGCAAATACACCAGACGTTCTCTCTCCGAATACCGCCGTATCGCCGGTTATATCGAAGAATTAGTGCAGGCAAGGCAGGGAAATTATATTATTTTCTTCCCCTCGTACGCTTTTTTGCGTCAGGTAAAAGACCAGCTGCATTTTCCGGAGCAGACCGAAATTGTCGAACAATGTCAAAATATGTCAGAATCAGAAAAAGAAGATTTTCTGGCTTCTTTTGATGCCGAAAACGATCATACTCTCGTAGGACTTTGTGTTATGGGCGGTATTTTCAGTGAGGGAATCGACCTGAAAGAAGACCGCCTCATCGGTACAGCGATCGTAGGAACCGGTCTTCCGCAGGTTTGCGAGGAACGCGAATTATTTAAACAGTATTACGACGAACAAAATGGACACGGCTTCGACTATGCCTACCTGTACCCCGGTATCAACAAGGTCTTTCAGGCGGGCGGACGCGTGATCCGTACTTCATCCGACCGCGGTGTCATCCTGCTCTTAGATGAGCGCTTTGCCGGCCGCAGCTATTCCCATTTATTTCCAAAAGAATGGGTTCCTTACAAGATCACAAACAAAAAAGGAATGAAAGATATTCTCCATTCCTTTTGGGAAAATCCGGAATCCACTCCGGACTAGTATTTCATCGGACTAGTATCTCGCCGGACTAATACCTAAAAAATCAGATCAACTTGATCCCATCGGACCGGATCTCAATCTTCTTTTCTTTCATAAGACGTCCGATTGCCCGTTTATATGCATTTTTGCTCATTTTAAACTCGCGCTTGATAATTTCCGGCGACGTTTTATCGTGAAATGGCAGGAAACCGCCTGCTTCCTCCAATCTCGCAAGAATGCTTTCCGCATCCATTCCCATCTGAACCGGCAGTTTTTCCTGAAGACTGAGTGTCAGTTTTCCATCTTCCCGAATTTCTTTAATGCGGGCGTGAACGCTGTCTCCTACATGAATTTCACGGTTCATCTCATTGTGTGGGATCAGCGCAGAATACTGGTCTGCCACTGCCACAAAAGCACCAAACGAATCTAAAATCTCATACACCAGTCCATCTACATGATCGCCCTCGGTAAAGTCTCCATCGGTACGAAGATAATCATAAATATGCATAGTCGCACACAGACGGCTGCTCTTATCGATGTAAAGTGCTGCCAATACCTGCTCGCCTTTTTTTACACGGTGTGTCTGCTCTTTAAATGGCAGGAACAGGTCTTTCGCAAGCCCCCAGTCAAGAAATGCTCCGATGCTCGTCACATCCGTTACTTTCAGACGTGCCATCTGTCCCAGCTGCACATATGGTTCTGTCGTCGTCGCAATCAGGCGGTCTTCTGAATCCTTATACAGAAATACCTGAAAAATGTCTCCGCGCTCTGTCCCCTTCGGAACCTGATTATTGGGCAGAAGTACCTTTAATTCCGGATATTCATAAGAACCAAGATACACTCCGTTTTTTGTCATTTTCGTTACATACAGACGCGACATGCGTCCGAGTATTTTTTCTTCCATAGTCTGCACAATTATTCCCTTTCTTCTATCCTGCCCTTGAAGCAGGTGATCGCAAATGGGGATTTTTCCTTGTCAGTCATTACGACATAAAATCCCTCTTCTTTTTCACAGGTGTAACATTGTATTTCATCGCCGAGTTTCGCTGCCAGACGATATTCCACACGCAGTTCTTCCACCTCAAAGCCAAATGGCAGATGATTGGCCGCCAGACGCACATATTCTCCATTATTCATATGGGAATTGGTATCCATATGGTTTTCACACACCGTAATACTGCCGCAGTACACGAGTTCTTCCGGCACTTTGATTTTTCTCGGCTTATACTCCATCGGATACGGCTCTTCCATCCCATAGGCCTCATAATCTTCCGGTTCCGGTTTTACCGGTGTTCCCGTCTTCTGGTCAAAGAAAAACCAATGCGAATCCGCATACGCAAGCGTCTCGCCCTCTTCCGTTTTCATCACAAAGTTACGCATTCCAAATACGCCTCGCATTTTGTACGGCCATGTAGATACCTCAAACACTTCGCCCATGACCGGACGCCGCTTGATCACAATATCCCACGAATTTACAAGCCAGGCATGTGCGTCCTCACTCTTCAGATCCATACAGGAAAGTCCCACATCCTCGCTGTGAAACAGGCTGCAGTCCTGCATAGCATTTACGACAGCATATACTTTTAATTTACCCTCTGTATCAATCCGGCTGTATGACACACGATCTTTACATTTGTACATTGTCTCTCATCTCCATCTTTATTTGCTGATCCATCTTGACATACCGGAGCCATGGTTTCCAAACGGTCTTCTGTGAAAACCAAGTTTCCCGTAAAATTCTTCTTTGTTCATCGCCGACATCAGATTTACCATGATGGTTTCTCCCTCTTCCACCTGGTCTTCCAGCCAGCCAAGTACATTTTCTATGATTTTCCGTCCCAGTCCCTGTGACTGGTAATCCGGATGCACGATAACATCACAAATAAAGAACACATATCCACCGTCTCCAACTACCCGCGCCATACCAACCGGTTTGCCGTGATCGAGCGCAATGATCTTATAGAGCGAATGCGTCAGGGCACACTCCGCACGCTTTGGTATAATACGGATAAAGTCCACACTTTCGCGCAGATTGTTGTAATCTTCTATCGATATCTCGTGTCCAAATGTAATTTCTTGTATATTCATGCATCTTATATGAACTGGTTTGTCACCTCATCGTAATGATAGTCCAAACTTCCAAGGCTTTCACATAAAGCCTCTTGGTCGATCTCATTGGTTTTGCAAAATTCCTCAAGCGTCGCATATTGATCGCGCAGCTGCGTGTTTGCATAGCTCAGCAAAATAATGGGGTCACCCGGTATGTTCATAATTCCCTCTCTTTCCCGCACTCTCCGGTGCACTTTTCTAACTTATTACTATCTTCGCAGCATTTCTGCCGCCTATATTTCCTTCGGGATCTTTTCTGGGATCCTGATATCATTTTATAAGTGTTCCTGGTTTTTGTCAATATCATATTTTTCGGATATTTTGTCCCTTTTCCGCGCATACTACCCGCAAAAGGAGGTTTTTATATGGCGAGTACATTTTCCAAAGATTTTTCCACCAATAAAAAAAAGATTGATTCTCTTCTTCAGGTCGATAAAAGTTTTGACCTGATCTACCGTGTCATCACAATTGGGGGAAAAACCGCCTGTTTTTACATTATTGACGGCTTTTGCAAAGATGAAGTGATGGAAAAGATCATGGAATTTCTCTATAAAATTACACCGGATCAAATGCCCGAAAATGCGCACGATTTTCTAAAGACCAGCCTCCCTTACGGCGAGATTGATCTGATTGAAGACGAAAATGCCCTGATTCAATGGGTTCTTTCCGGCGTTCCGGTGCTTCTGATCGACGGTTACGACAAACTGCTGTCAATTGATTTTCGAAGTTATCCTGCCCGAGGTGTCGACGAGCCGGAAAAAGACCGGGTTATGCGCGGCTCCAAAGATGGTTTTGTCGAAACAGTCGTATTCAATACGGCTTTGATCCGCCGCCGCATCCGCTCCACGGATCTCGTTATGGAAATGCATACGGTCGGCAAAAGTTCCCGCACCGACGTTGTCATTGCCTATATGGGCGACCGGATCGAAAAGGAAATGCTGGATGACATCCGAAACCGCATTGACAGCATTGACATTGACGCCCTGACGATGAATCAGGAAAGTCTGGCAGAATGCCTGTATCAACACAAATGGTATAATCCGTTTCCCAAATTCAAATTTACCGAGCGCCCTGACACTACCGCTGCCAGTATCCTGGAGGGAAGCATCGTCGTTCTTGTGGACAATTCGCCGTCTGCCATGATCCTGCCAACGTCGGTCTTTGATATTATCGAAGACGCCGATGATTACTATTTTCCCCCCATTACCGGGACCTATTTACGCCTATCACGTATTGTCATCAACCTTGCCGCCGTCTTTCTGACGCCGGTTTTGCTGCTGCTATTGTCAAATCCTTCCTGGATCCCGGAATGCCTGAATTTTATCAAGATCAGCGAACCGGTCAATGTGCCGATCCTTTACCAGTTTCTTTTACTGGAATTTGCCATTGACGGTCTGCGGCTTGCCTCGCTCAACACTCCAACGATGTTTAGTACACCTCTGAGTGTAGTAGCCGGTATTATTCTGGGGGATTACACCGTGAGTTCCGGCTGGTTTAACGCCGAAGTAATGCTTTATATGGCGTTTGTCGCCGTGGCAAATTATACGCAGGTCAGTTTTGAACTTGGCTATGCGCTGAAATTCATGCGCATTATCCTTTTATGCCTCACCGCATGGTTTGATATCTACGGCTTTATCGCCGGCACGCTGCTGACCATCGCCTGCATCGTATTTAACAAAACCATTTCCGGAAAGAGTTATATTTACCCCCTCATTCCATTCAATCTGCGCCAGTGCATGAAACGGTTTTTCCGCGTCAGCCTGCCGCGCTCGGAGAAGAAGAATTGATGTTGTAATATTTTGTCAAAATGAGATTTTGGATTTCCCATTCGGAACCGCTTCCGCTTAGAGAACACACGTAGTGGTGCATGAGGGCAAAGTACGCCCTCTAAGCACCAACGGTGTTCTAAATTCCTCATTGTGAAATCCAAAATCTCTTTTTTGAACACTACTACAACAGTTAAATAGCATAAATATTTTTCTTTTTTAATTACCACTATATCGCAGAACAAGTTAAATAACGAAAAGGTTTTCGAAAAAACTCCCCCTTGTCGGGTTAAAAAATATATGTTAAAATGATAGTAATCTCAAAGAAAGAGGTATGACATCATGGAGACATTTTTCACAGATGACGATCTCTTCGATTTGTTAGAAGAATTGGATCGGGAAAACGCAGAAATTGAATTATTGGAAGCCGAAGAGGAGATGGAGGCATCAAACCGACGATTTGAAGAAATCATTTTGAAGCATCGAAACGACTAAAAAAGAAGCTGCTGCATTGGATTAATGCACAGCTTCTTTTTTAGTTGTAATGAGAATCGACGGCTTCGCAGCCGATGGGCGGCTCCTTTGGGTAACGCCCCCTCTGCTCCGCTTCGGCGGCAGGTCGTCGCCAGCATGAGAGTTGACGGCTTCGCAGCCAAGGCTGGCTCCAGAGGTAACGCCCCCTCTGCTCCGCTTCGGCGGCAGGTCGTCGCCAGCATGAGAGTTGACGGCTTCCGCCGTCAAGGCGGCTCCAGAGGTAACGCCCCCTCTGCTCCGCTTCGGCGGCAGGTCGGCGCCAGCATGAGAGTTGACGGCTTCCGCCGACATGGCGGCTCCAGAGGTAACGCCCCCTCTGCTCCGCTTCGGCGGCAGGTCGTCGCCAGCATGAGAGTTGACGGCTTCGCAGCCAAGGCTGG
>CAKRDZ010000032.1 GCA_934316845.1 uncultured Eubacterium sp.
CCGCACACGTCATTTCTTGCTTTTTTCTTTTTGGCGTGTGCGACGCGGCAGTTTTGAGCCGGCAGGGGCGGCTCCGCACACGCTATTTCTTGCTTTTTTCTTTTTGACGTGTGCGATACGGCAGTTTGGAGCCGCCGGGGGGGCGGCTCCGCACACGTCATTTCTTGCTTTTTTCTTTTTGGCGTGTGCAGTGCGGCGGCTGTCATGCCTATTGCCACTTTTCCCTTCCACGGCATGACCTTTCCCAGCTCCCCTGTCATGCCTATTGCCACTTTTCCCTTCCACGGCATGACCTTTCCCAGCACAACAGTCATGCCAATTACCACTTTTCCCTTCCACAGCATGACTCTTCATGACACAACAACTCGTCCCCTCCTCCAGCACCCCCTTCACATGCCTGCACGCCCTAAAAAAACAAGGTCATTGCACCCCCGGCGCAACAACCTATTTCCCTCATATATGAAACTATTTACAAACAAAACACACCCACTCTTTAATGGAAGTCTTTTCCAAAATCGTAAAGCCGTTCTGCAGAAGCGCCGCCTCTACTTCATCTGCTTTTTCATCGATAATTCCCGACGAGATAAAAATTCCATTTTCTGCCATATGTGAGCGGACGACCGCTGACAATGGGATAATAACGTCTGCAAGAATGTTGGCGGTGACAATATCATAGCCTCCTCCGGCAAGTTCACTCAGTTTCTTTCCATTGACCGAACGCTCCGTTGCTGTCGGCGCGCTGAATGTATAAGAGTGGTCTTTGGCGACATTTTCGATCAGGTCTCCGGCATACAGCTGATACTGCTCCGGTTTCAGACCATTGATCTCCATATTTTCGCCTGCAACATCTACCGCCACTTCGTCAATGTCCGTTGCGCAGGCAAAAGAAGCGCCTAATTTCAAAGCCGCGATGGCAAGGATTCCACTTCCGCAGCCGATGTCAAAAATGCGTTTATCCTGGCAGCCCCATTTGGAAAGAGCCTGGATACAAAGTTTCGTCGTCTCGTGAGTACCCGTTCCAAACGCAATTCCCGGATCAATTTCAACCACAACATCTTTTTCCGGTGCATAGTCTTCTACATTTGTAGTCTCCCATGTCGGCTTGATCACGACATTTTCTGAGGCGCGGAATGGCTTGAAAAATGTCTTCCAGTTATTAACCCAGTCTTTGTCCTCCGTTTCTGACAAACTGACTGTCCCTTTTCCGATGTTCGTGTAACTTTTGATCTCCTGGAAAATATTCTGCACCTGCATGATGACTGTATCCGGATTGCAGTTTTCCGGTTCCATATAAAAATGTACTTTGGCGGAGCCGTCATTTTCCTCCGGATCCGGCAGGATGTCCACATACATCTGCCGTTTTTCCTCTTCCGTAAGCGGAATGTGATCCTCGATCTCGATTCCCTCGACACCGATCTCATCCAACATATAGCTTAATATATCCACCGCGTCAGTGTGGGTTTCCAACGTAAAACGTATCCATTTCATAACTTTTGACTTCCTTTCTACATAACCTTAAGCAGATAAATGAGTGCCGCCATGAGTCCGATGGCAAACATCATCAATCCAAATGACACACTATAAAACACGAGCCGTGTCGTACGCGAAAATTCGGTACTTCCGACCGCAAACAAATCTCCATAGGAATGACGCTTTGGCACCGGTTTCTTGCGGATCTTAACCCGAACCACATAACTAATGCCATCCACAAAACGTCCAAGACCGTAGGCCAATGGGTGTTCCCGTTTCACATGCGGTTTTTTCGGGCGAAGCACGCTCTTCATCATACCAATCGCAAATCCGTCGATCAACCGGTCAAAGAGGCGCGAAAACAAAGCTCCCAAAAACGGCAGTAATTTCAGGAAAAATGGACGATAAACCAAATTTTCCAAACCAAACCATGACGGGATCACCTCACGGCACACAAAACTGCCATCCTCTTTTTTTATAAATCCTGCTCTTCGTACAACGAAAATATAAATAAGGATTCCGATGGCAATCGAGATCAATGCTCCTTTTAACGTCTCAAAGGAGATAAAATATACCGGTTCCAGCACAAGTCCCATAATACCGACAATCACGATAACTGCTGCCAGCACCCATAAACAGATCCGGATTGGAATCGACGGGCCTTTTTCCCCTGTGGTTTGCACCGGTTCGTCCACTTTATTGCAAAACAGTGCCACAAACAATTTTAACATATAAGCCACCGTCAATCCACCACAAAATAAGAAAATCCACTCCGCCGCAGGCATCATAAACTCAAAATAAGGAGCGCCAAGTGATGCTTCATGCAGCATTGTTTTACTGATATATCCCGAAAGCAGCGGGATTCCGCCCATGCCAAGAGCGGCGATGGCGACAGGAATTTTCAATGACTTCTTTTTGCGGATCACACCACCGATCCGATTCAGATCGGTCGTACCTGCCATCGCAAAGATCACACCCGCCACAGTAAATAAAATCAGCTTAAAAATCGAATGGTTTGCTGCGTGAAGCAGGACTCCATAAAAGCCATCAAGCCCTTCCGTAATCGTACATACGCTGATACCAAACAAAATAAAACCAATCTGTGACATCGACGAATACGCAAGTAATTTCTTCATATCGGTCGCAAAGATGGCAAATGCCCCTCCGACAAACATCGTACAAAGAGCAAGTACCATCAGAAGCGCCTTCCAATAGTGCAATGACCCAATCGGACTCGTGGTGAGCAACAAAATTCCATAAATTCCAGTTTTTGACAGAAGTGATGAGAGCAGCGTCGTTCCCACCGGCGGTGCCGCCGTATACGTATCGGGCAGCCAGGTATGGAGCGGAAACATTCCGGCTTTTGCACCATAACCAAACAAAAGGCAGGCACCGGCGATAAAGAGATTACGCCGGTTGACCGGAGTTCCTTCAAAGGCGATCCACATTTGACGGATCTCCGTCAGTTCAAACGTTCCAAACATATAATACAAAATCATCAATCCGTACAGCATCACAAGTCCACCGGCGATCCCGTATGCCAGATAAGAAAAAGATGCCTTTTTCGCATATTCACTCTCGTCATTTGGCACATAGGCAAATGACGCAAGTGTCATGATCTCAAAAAAGAAAAACTGTTTCATCAGATTCGTTCCGGAAAGAAAAAATTCAACCGTCGCCACGATCGTCAACAGATAGAAAAACAAAAATCGTTTATTGTGCGTTGATACCCGGAACTGCTGCGGCAAAGCACATAACGTCACGATAGATGACACAAGTGTAAGCCCTAAAAAGAAAATCGAATATATATCTAACATTTGTCCATCCACCTCCTAAAGCAAGCCATTAGCAACCCATGTAAAAAAGGTCATAAGCGGCTTCGAATACAAACCAAAAACAACGATCAGTATGGCAAAGAGAACCATCGGCACTTTCATCTGCCAGCCCGGATCACAGTTCGTTTTTCCGTTGTCATCCGCCGGTTCTACCAGATAAGCTTTTCCTAAAATTGTAAATATATAGATTGCGGTCAAAAAGGCAGACAACACCAGGATTAAAATCAGGTACGGTGCCAGCCAGTTTCCCTTTTGATAAGCATCTACCGCCGCAGTCGCAATGTTCCATTTGCTGATAAATCCGGTAAGCGGCGGGATTCCGATCAAGGCGATCCCGGCCACGCTCATACAGCCAAATACCACCGGCATCTTTTTTGCCAGACCGGCAATCTCATAAATATAATGTTTTCCGGTCTGATGCATAATCGCGCCGACCGCAAAGAAAAGCGAAATTTTCATAATTCCATGGAAGATCATATGTGTCAGGCCGCCGATCATTCCCATTGGGGTCATCAATAAAAATCCAAATAAAATATATGACAGGTTGCTTGCTGTCGAATAGGCAAAACGCCGTTTTAAATGCTGTTCCTTGACGGCATTGGAAGAACAGAATAAAATAGAAATTCCTACCAGTCCAAGTACCATATACTGCGCCGGCGTTCCCCGCAAAAAGGACGTTCCAAAAATGTAATATGTGATACGCAGGATTGCAAAGGCTCCCGATTTTACCACGGCGACCGCATGCAAAAGCGCCGTCACCGGGGTTGGTGCCACCGAAGCCGTCGGCAGCCATCCGTGAAGTGGAAACAATGCTGCTTTTACGCCAAATCCCAGTACCATACAGACAAAAACGGCCTGCAAAAGTGCTTCATGTCCGCTCACTTTCGTCATATCCAGTACACCGCCAAACGTAAAATTCATGCTCGTTCCATAGCGGAGGACAAAGATAAATCCAATAAACGCAAACGCCGCTCCGCCGATCGAATAATACGCATATTTCCGTCCGGCATACCGTGCCTCCGAGGTCATTGTATGCATGACAAGCGGAATCGTAACCAGCGTCAGCATTTCATAAAACATATACATCGTCATCAAATTGGCGGACATCGCAATTCCAAGCGTGATCCCGTACGTCATTGTGTAAAAGGAGAAGAAACGGTTTTCCCCTTTTTCCCCGTGCATGTACTCAAACGCATACAGCGAAGCAAATGGCCACAACGTGCTGACGAGGGCGGCAAATACCATGCCTGCGCCGTCCAGATGCACCGAAACTTCCAGTATACCGGCCAGATTAATAAGCCGTGTATAGGATGCCGGATGCAGAAGCAGCGAAATCCACATCAAAATCGAAGTCGCGATCACGATACATTCTACATAAACATTTCTCTGTTGCCGCCGTTTCCACGGAAAGAGAGGAAGTACGGCTCCTCCCAGGATTGGCAGCACAATTGGTAAAACTAATAATAACACATTCATTTTTTCACCACGTCCCCCTCTCTTCTTATATCATTCCTTTTACAATATCTTCCAAGCCATGAATCAGCGGTTCATTAAAGATTCCAAGCAAAAGCGCCAAAGCTGCCAGGATCACCATCGGAATAACCATTTTCCGGTCTTCCTTTACCCGTTCTTCCTTTTCCGGTTTGTCATAAAAAGCATGGACGCTTACCGTCAAAAGATAGCCTGCTGTCAAAAGTGCGCTCACAAGAAGCACAACCGGCCCCGCAATCTTTGCCACACGGATCTCGGAAAAAAGAGCCGTTGTGCCCAATTTCCATTTACTGACAAATCCGCTGAATGGCGGAATCCCCACAAGAGCAAGGGAAGCAAGGGTAAAACAGACCATGGTAACCGGCATCCGCTTTCCGATTCCCCGATACTCTTCTACTCTTGTAGTCCCGGTTTCATGAATGACCGCACCGGCACAGAGGAAGAGATTATTTTTAATGAGCGAATGATAGATCACATGCAGCATCGCCCCAACAAAGCCTGCCGGCTGCAGCAGCATAATACCAAACAGAATGTAAGAAACCTGGCTTACCGTTGAATACGCCAGCCGCCGTTTCATGATCTTTTCCTTATAAGCAAGCATAGAACCCATAAATATCGTAAGCAGTGCCAGACCGATCACGATATACTGCACAAAGGACTTCCGCAGAAAATCCGCTCCCGCGATATAATAAACAACACGAAGGATAGCAATGACACCCATTTTCGTATTGACGCCCGACAAAATCGCACTCGCCGGCGCCGGTGCGACCGGATGTGCCGTAGAAAGCCAGCCATGCAGCGGAAACATACCGGCTTTGGAACCAAACCCGATGATCATCCCCAAAACAGCAAGTTGAAGCGTCGTTTCATGTCCCGCAACCGCTGTGTGCGTGAAATTTCCACCCGGTGTAAAGGCGATCGACGACGTCAGCTGGTAAACGTAAAAGAACCCGATCAGTCCCAAAAAGGCACCTGCGATCGAATAAAATACATATTTGTATCCGGCAGCGATTGCTTCTTTCGTCTGCGCATGAATCACGTAGCCAATCGTCGCCAATGTCATTCCCTCGTAAAAAAGGTACATTGTCACCAGATTTCCGGCACTTGTAATCCCCATAAGGATTCCCAATGTCATCAGATGGCATCCCAGAAAGCGCGCGCCCTTTTTATCCCCGTTCATATAGGAAAAGGTGTAAAGGGTAACCAAAATCCATACAAATACTACAAGTGTAGAAAAAACAGCTCCCAAATCATCCAGATTCAATACGATCGGGATGTCTTCTTTCAATTTCCAGATCGTGACCGCCGGACTTTTCCCATATAAATTAATTCCGTGAAATACTGCCGTCAGAAGAACAATTCCCATCACAGCCACGGATAATTTTTTGGTAATTCCATCCTGCCATTTATGTCCTGCCGTTGCAAGTAAAAATAATACAAAACCACTGATCAGCGGTAAAAATATCGGTATTGCCAGCATTTCTTCCCCTCTTTCTCTCGTTGACTATCACTATTGCTCTATGAAAACATCTGCACGCCTGCCGCAATCGCTTCCCACACGAGATTGGAACCGATTCCCAAAAACAGGTTTAAGCCGATAAATACAAGGATGGCTGCGACATATGGCGCGCCATTTTGCGCACGTCCCTTTTTGTCCGGGGCCGGCGTGTAAATCGTCATAACGGTATGCAGGAAATACACGGCATTGAGAACCGTACTGATCGCCAGCGCGATCATTGCGACCCACATTTTCTCCGGTCCGGCTTCCAAAGCGCCCATCGCAAAATATACTTTGGATGTAAACCCGGCAAATAACGGAATTCCGACCATCGACAACGCGCCCACGGCAAAGCCCACGCCGGCCGCCACATTGCGGTAGCCCGCTCCTTTTAAATCTTCAAACAATTTGCTGTCGTCCGAAACCTCGGACAATCCCCTTGCCGCGATAAACAGCATGGATTTGGAGGCCGCATGCGAAATAATATGAAAAACGGCTGCAAGCATACCGGTTTTTGTCCCAATTCCGATCCCCATATAAATGTATCCGATCTGTGCCACCGAAGAATACGCGATCATGCGGCGGATATCTACCTGCCGTATCGCACGAACAGAGCCGAGGATCATTCCCAGCACGCCGAGAACAAACAACAGATTTCCGACATGATGCGTCTCGATCACGTCAATGCCGATCACACGGTAAAATATTTTCAAAAGCAAAAAGATATAGCTTTTTGATACCAGACTCGACAATATGGCACTCGAAGATGCCGTACCGTAACTGTAGGCATCCGGCAGCCAGCTGTGAAACGGAAACAGCGCCGACTTGATCGCGAGTCCTACACACATGAGTACAATGACTACGGTAAGCGGCATCGTGTACTGTCCATTTGCATTCAGCGCGGCTACCGTCTCTTTCATATTGGACATCAGAAGATGCCCGGTAATGCCATAAAGCATCGATATTCCGATCAAAATCAGTCCGGAACCGATCAGACTCATGATCATATATTTGGTCGCGGCTACCAGCGTATGTCCGGTTTCACGGATCAAGATCAGACCTCCTGCCGCGATTGTATTGATCTCGATAAATACGTACGCCGTAAACATATCGTTGGTGTAGATCAGCGCCAAAAGGGAACTCATCATCAGATTTACGAGTACATAAAACAAATTCTGCTTTGTCTCTGCGATATCTCTCGCGATATATTTTCCTCCGCCGGCAACCGACAACAGCATGATCAGGCAAAATACAACCGCCATCACGCCCTCTAAAATACCGACGCGGATCTCATTGCCCCACGGTGCCGGGAAATGTCCCATCATATAGACATAGGATTCGCCCGTGCCAAGGACAAATGCCAGCACGCAGCCGGACATCACAAGAAGTACCGTCAGCAGGGTAAGTGTCCACACCCGCGCCTTCTTTGCCGGAAGTACCGAAGATATCACGCCGCTTGCCAGACACATGATAATATTCATAAATGGAAAGTTCTGCACCAGATTCATGAATCTTATATCTCCTCTCTCTTCGCGCTAAGTGCGATCTCATCGATATCCAATGTGCCATAACGTTTATACAGTCTCACCGTGATGGCGAGCATCAGCGCCGTGACGCTGACCGATACAACGATTCCCGTCAATACCAGTCCGCTTGGGATCGGATTGACATATGTCTCTACCCGCAGATCGTCATTGACAACGATCGGAGCAAGCCGTCCCACGATATACCCTTTCGATGTCAAAAACAGATAGATCGCTGTATCCATAATATTAAATCCCATAATTTTTTTGATCATATTTTTATGAAGCAGCAATGTCGTAAGTCCGATGCCAAAAAGGATTACGGCAGCCGTCTCATAATAATTGGTAAATAATGTCATTTTATCCGATCTCCCCTTTCCGAAACAACGAATAGAATCCGTACATCGTACAGGCAACGACCATTCCCACGCAGATATTTAACGGCAGGATCAGTCCTCCACTCACGATCGCGCCCGGAATCCCCTTCGGAATCCCACTTTCCAGATGATTGGCTCCGGTAAAAAACGAATAGCTTTTCGCTGCCGAGTAAAACAAAAGTGATGCGACCGTAATGATCGAATAGGTCTTCCGCGTAAAGAAACGGTCGGTCTGCTCAAAACCAAACGCATTTGCCATAAGAATAAGTCCTGCTCCAATGATCGCACCGCCGGAAAATCCGCCTCCCGGAGACAAATGTCCATTCAGCACGATATAAATTCCATAAATCAGGATAAACGGCGTCAATAATTTCGCCGCCATACGCAGGATCGGATCGTCCGTCTTTTTCGGCTTTCTCCGGATCTCCTGATTCCGTTTGCTCTTCGAATCGAGGCGAAGAAGAATCATCACACAGGTCGCCGCGATAAACAGCACATGGGATTCACCCAGCGTATCAAACGCACGGTAATCAAGGATCATGCCAGCGACAATGTTCGTCGCTCCGGTTTCCTCCAGCCCTTTTGTGATATAGCGGCTTACCACTTCATTCGAAGTCGGATTGTCTTTCGCCCCAAACGTAGGCAGTTGATTTACCGTCAGCAGAAGCACCGTGATAAGTGCCAGACAAAACAAGACCGCCACGCAGTTGTATATTCTGCGGAACCATTGAAATCCTCTTGTCTGCGGCCATTTTTCATATCGCTTATAAAGCTCTTTCCGCGACATTCTGTGCGGCTTGGCGGGTGTTCGTTCTACTTCTGTAGTCTCTTTATCTGCCTCATTTTTCAAAAACGACGTATGATTTTCAAAGATATCTTCATACTCATGTTTTTCCACACGTTCTCCATCAACAAAGCGCTGTAATTTCCGCCACCAGCCATTTTCATAATTTTCCCGTTTTCTGCTCATTCGTCCTCCCCCTCTTCGTCATCCCACATCGGTTCCTCTTCTCCGCGAACCTCCGTCAGGGCATGTATTTTTTTCAATGTCATAAAGAAAAGAAGACTTGTGACGCCGGCTCCGACTGCCGCCTCCGTGATTGCAAGATCGGGAGATTCCAAAAGGATCCAGATAATGCACATGATCACACTATACGACATAAATATCACGATCGAAGTGAGGAGATTTTTATTGAGGCAGACAGCAACCGCACATACGATCAAAAATGCCACTAAAATATAGGAAAAAATTGTCATTTTTCTTTTTCCTCCTCTTCTCGCATTTTCTTTTTTTCTACCATCATCTGCGCGATCAGATGACTGGACACCGGACCGGTTGTCCACAAAAAGGCGACGACAAGTACCAGTTTAACGGTCGTAAACGAAAATCCAAAGAGCACGATAAGCCCCAGGATAATAAGTCCCAGACCTAACGTGTCCCCCATCGCTGCCGCGTGCATCCGGGTCAGGCATTCGGAAAAACGGTACACCCCGATAGCCGCTGATATCATTACAAATACACCGCCGCTGATGCAGATTGCTGCGGCAATAAAACGAATCCATTCCATCTTTTTATCCTTTCTCCTGCTCTTTGGCGCGGCTTTTGTAACGACGTATGAAAATACGCGTCAATACGACGACTGCCAGAAAACTGATCATGGTGTAGATCAACGCCACATCCAAAAGCCAGCTTTCTTTTAATGCATAGGAAAGAAGGCAGATAGTGGCGATCGTC
Source organism: uncultured Eubacterium sp. (assembly GCA_934316845.1). Taxonomy (GTDB): domain Bacteria; phylum Bacillota; class Clostridia; order Lachnospirales; family Lachnospiraceae; genus Eubacterium_F. The sequence goes on from CAKRDZ010000032.1 coordinate 9,930, forward strand.
AACGTGCCGATCATATTTGCTGCCACGATCCGGTCGCCAAGTTCCGGTCCGCGGATGGCTGCGATCAGGCAGGCGATCAGGCAGATTCCAAGCAAAATAAATACTACGATAAAAAACGGCTGCTGTATCGCTGTCAACATGCCTTCACCTCCCGTTCAATCTTTCTCAGTAACTGTACAAATGACGAATCTTCCATCCCCTCTGACATCGTTTGGTCAAGGCAGTGAATGGTAAATTTATCCGCCGTCAGCTCTACTGTTATCGTTCCCGGTGTCAGTGTGATGGAATCCGCCAGGATCACATTGAGACAGTTGATCTCAAACGGCGTTTCCATCTCGACGACACACGGTTCTACTTCTTCTCTTTCATTGTAGACAAACCGCATGACTCCCACATTGGCTTTGATGATCTCCCAAAGCAGCAAAAAGACATAGCAAACAACAAGGCCGGAAACCTTGCAAACTGCTATGTCCTTTTTTACGGAATATTCCAAAAATTTACAGCAAAACAAAAATACTGCGAGCGCGATCACTACGCCGAATGCCGCAATTTCCCCATTTATTTTGCCATTCAACACAACCCAAAATATAAAAAATACCAAAAACATGTCTTCTCCATCCTCGGCTTTTACAAAGCCGCCGCTTTATACAAAGAATGGAAACCAAGTTTTTCCTGATTTCCATCCTTTCCCTTACTCATCAGCGATATATGATTTCATGTCGTCCCGGTCCATTGGAAACCATCTTGATCGGCACGCCAAGTTCTTTTTCAATAAATTCGATATATTTGCGGCAATTCTCCGGAAGTTTGTCATACTCTGTAATGCCGCGGATCTCTTCTTTCCATCCCGGAAGTACTTCATATACCGGTTTGGCTTTCTTAAGTTCTCTCGTTGTCGGGAAGTCTTTCGTCACTTTTCCGTCAATCTCATATCCGACACAGACCGGAAGCTCATCCAGATAACCAAGTACATCCAGCACGGTAAGCGCAACTTCTGTCGCACCCTGGATACGGCATCCGTAACGGCTTGCCACCGCATCAAACCATCCCATACGGCGCGGGCGGCCTGTCGTAGCACCGTATTCTCCACCATCACCACCGCGGCGGCGGAGTTCATCGGCTTCGTCTCCAAAGATCTCACTGACAAATTCTCCGGCTCCAACCGCACTGGAATATGCCTTTACAACTGTCACAATACGTCCGATCTCATATGGCGGGATTCCTGCTCCAATCGCACCATACGCAGCCAATGTAGACGACGAAGTAACCATCGGATAAATCCCATGATCCGGATCTTTCAGCGAACCAAGCTGACCCTCTAACAGGATTCGTTTGCCCTGCTGTCTTGCTTCATACAGATAAGCCGATACATCGCATACATAAGGAGCCACCATATCACGGTACTCTGCCAGTGTTTTCATCAGCTCATCGACGTTCAAAGCCGGTTTGTGATACAGATGTTCTAAGATCACATTTTTCTGTACACAGATTCCCTCAATCTTTTCGCGAAGCGCTTCCTCGTCAAACAATTCAGAAACCTGCACACCGACTTTCGCGTATTTATCAGAATAGAATGGCGCAATTCCGGATTTTGTAGAGCCAAATGACTTTCCAGCCAGACGCTCTTCCTCATATTGATCAAACAGCACATGGTAAGGCATTACAATTTGAGCACGATCCGACACCAGAATCTTTGGTTTCGGTACTCCCCGGTTTACAATGTCATTAATCTCGCGGAACAGATCCGGGATATTTAATGCCACTCCGTTTCCAATAATGCTTGTGGTATGATCGTAAAACACACCGGATGGAAGGATATGTAATGCAAATTTTCCATAATCATTTACGATCGTATGACCGGCATTGCTGCCTCCCTGAAAACGTACAATGATATCGGACTCTTCGCCCAGCATATCGGTAATCTTACCTTTTCCTTCGTCTCCCCAATTGGCTCCTACAACTGCTGTTACCATTAGCCATTCCTCCTTAAACTCACGTTTTTCACCTTTTTTTGTATGCAAAGACGCACACAAATTTATTATATATGATTTTGGATAGGTTTGCAAGTGGAAAGACGATTCTTTTTCTATATTAAAAAACGATCAAGGACCAATGCATACAAATGAATTATCCTGTTTGTATCTGCATTGATCCTCAAAGGTCTTTCCTTTTTACCACACAATTTTATATAAGCTGCTCATTACTATTACTTAATTCCGTACTCTTTCATCAACGTTTCCTGCAGTTCCGGATCCTGCGTTGCCTGAAAAAGTTCTGCGGTACGATTGTCTTTGATCAGCGCCGCGTGCAATTGATTGACACGCTGTCGTTCCTGCTCAACGCCTTTCTCAACGCCTTTCTCAAACATTATTTCTTCTATTTGGTCTAACACATCTGAAATTTGTCCCATCTGTGGTTCCTCCTTTCCTTTTTGGGTCAGATCCGTTTCTAAGAAGCGCTTATCGCTGCTAAGTGCATAAAGCATTAAATTGTTCCATTTGCGATTCTCTCCATAAACTCCTTAGGGTTCACTGCCTGAATCTCAGAATTTTCAAAATCCTTTGTGTTACAGGTAATTATATAGTCAGCACCAACTTCCTTGGCACATTTATCCTGCAAACAATCTTCAAAATCAACGAAAAAATCTCTGTTAATAGCATCTATAATCTCATTTTTTGATGCAGCTGCCACACTAAATATTTCGCAAATATCTCTTAAATTTTGCCTTCTTTCTTTATGGCTTCGTTTCCGGAGTACATACCACAATGTAGAAAGAGTATGAAACGCAACATATCCAATAAAAACTCCCCGTGCACACATCTCTACAATCTGGATAGACTGTTTCAAATACTCATCTTGCCTATTTGTAAGATAATTTAATAAAATATTTGTATCAACCAAGATCACCATATTTTTCAATCATTGCCTCCTCTCTTTCTTTTTCATAATCAAGCAATTCCGTCAAATTCTTTCTGTAAGCCTCCAATCTTTTAAAAGCTTCCAGCTTTCTATTTTCCGTTTGCGACAGTGGAACAGATATAATAAATGGAATGCATCGCTCTCTCAATACTGTTCTCGTAAATGTTTCATAAAAAGTTTGTTTGGTCTGTCCCATCTCATCCAACAGTTCATCAAGTTCCTCGTAAATAGAATCTTCCAATCTAATACTAATTGTTTTCATAAAAATAATCTCCTTTAATTTTGTTATTTGAATCAATTATATAGCATTTTGAATCAAATAGCAAGCAATAGTTTTCAAATTGTTTCTTTTTTGTTCTTTTGTTACTTTTATTTATACAAACACTTTTTTGAACCCGCCGGCATATTATTAGAAATGAACCTTAATTCAAATATGGGAGTTTCTGTTATGTATGATTCAAATTGTATCGGGCGGATATTGTCCACTTCATGCCCACAGGCAATAGCTAATATATGTGGTTCTGAAGAATATGAAAGGATCTGTGGGAAAGTGTGTTTTTATGACTTAGGCCAGGGAACGCTGGTCGCCGTTTCCATCGAAGGGATCCCTACGGAGTCTGCTTCCTGCTGCCAGCGTGTTCTCGGTTTTCATATTCATGAAGGTTTCCGTTGCAGCGGAAGTTCCGAAGATCCTTTTGCAGATGCAGGCACTCACTTCAATCCTGCTGACTGTCCGCATCCCATGCACGCCGGTGATCTGCCACCGCTTTTTGTAAATAATGGTATGGCATGGTGCGCTGTGATCACAACCCGGTTTTCCGTGTCTGATGTTCTTGGGCTTACCGTCATCGTGCATTCGGATCCGGATGATTTTCATACCCAGCCATCCGGAAATTCCGGGAAAAAAATTGCCTGCGGCGTAATCACAAGCACAAAAGGGACTGCCTGCGTTTGAAACGCGGTAGTCCCTTTGCAATAACCCTTTTTACTTCTTTATCTTAACCTTTTTTACACTACTCCACTTGCCATACACTTTCTTTCCGTCTGCCAGTTTATACGCCCTCACGCGAACAAAATAGGTCTTTTTCTTTTTCAGCTTCTTTATCGTAACAGAAGTTGATTTGATTGTTTTTCTCTTGGCCTTTTTGAACTTTTTGTTCGGTGCGTACTGGATCTGGTAACCGGAAACATTTGTAAGTTTTTTCCAGGTGGCTTTGATTTTTGCTTTCTTTAACGCTTTCACTGTTTTCAATTTAACCTGTTTATTCCAAGTTAATTTGTCAGTTGTTGTATTGGCATTAGGCCGAATCTGCGTATTGTCTGTTTTTTGTACGGGGCCTGCTATCGGCTGCGGTTGTATCGCCGGCTCCGGCGTCTTGTCAGACGTTGTATTTTGTAGTGGTGTTGACATTGGTTTTTGCGTTGGTTCCAATGTTTTTATCGGCTTTGGTGTCGTTGTCGGTTTCGTAGATGCAGTTACAGATGGTGATGATGTTACATTCGGCCCATCCGTTACTACTGGTGTTGGTGCCGCTGGTTCAAAAGTCTTAATTGGTTTCGGACTTTTTGTTAGTTCTGGAACTGCCGTAGGTAAAGGTGAATTTGTCGATTCATCATCGACTTTTGGCGTTTGTGTTGGTGCCTCTGTCGGTTGTTCCTCTTCTCCCAAAACTTTTATTTTACATTGTGCTTTTTCGCCAGTCTCACTTACCGTTGCAACAATTGTTGTTTCACCCTCTCCAATCGCCGTAACAACACCTTGATCTGAAACTACTGCCACAGAATTATCTTCCGAATCCCAGTACACCGGCACTTCGGATTGGCTGATTGGTGTGATCTGTGATGATATTTTAAATGTTTCACCCGCTTTCAACATCTTTTCGTCGCTTTCCATAGCAATCATCGCATAATCCTCTTCCGGAACATATTTTGCAACGACATCTATATCTTGCGTAACACATTTATATTCATCTGTAGACCATCCAATAAACTTCTTTCCTTCGACTTCTACCGGTTCAGGAGCGGCTGCTTCATCCAGATAATCTATTTTCTGTGTTTCTATTTTCTTACCGTTGGCCTCTTTAAATGTTACATCATATTTTTTAGGCTGCATCTTCACATATAACGAAAGATTTCCCGTTACCTTATCCGTTTTTGCATTCCATTTTTGTGTATACTCAGCATTCTTATAAATAGAATCAATATTATAGCCTTCTATCTCCTCCAGATCATCCGTTTCTATTGTCTTTCCCTCTTCGACAATCTGGGTTTGAAGTTTATTTGTCAGTGCATAAATATTGACAATGTAAGAATTGTGCCGTACATAACTAAACACTTCTGCTTTCGTATAATCTTTCAGTTTTTCATCGGATGGAATGTCCGTTGTATACTTTGCTAATTTAACATAATTTACAATCTTATGTTTTTGACGATATTGTATTCCCGTCTGGGTCTTTCCAATCACTTTTTCCTGTTGGAACCATTCAACACCATCACGGATAAAATACGTCTTGCCACCTTCTTTAAAGCCTGCAATTGCCATACTTTTATCCAATTCGATTGTTTCATATTTACAGTCTTTTCCATCAATTTCCTTTGGCGAATAGCATGTGGCTGTACCATCTGTATATACATAATGAGAATACTTGTATTTTGTAGACGAACTATATACTGCCTGTGTTTCAACTTGTGCTTCAATATAGGCTGCTTCATCTATAAATGGAGTATCCTGCCATTCTGTATATTCTGACCAAGAATCATCGCCCTTGGTCCATCCAAGATTTTCCAGTTCTTTTGCTTCGTCTTTGTATTCTGCCTGCTTCTTTTCTTTAAGAGCATAACCTGTATCAGAATAAATGTCATATTCCTTTTGATTTTCTTTTACCTTTTCAGGCAGCTCGGCATAAGGCATCCATGCACTTCTTGCACCAGCATAATTTATAACGTAATAATTTTCAATCACTTCGCTATCGTTCTGTTGAGTTGCTTTGGCATAATACTTCAAAATCGTTGCATCATCAATCTCAATAGGCTTTGTATATTTTATTGCTGTTACTCCGTGAGGATCACTTCCATCCAAAGTATAATAAATTTCAGCTTCTTTTGTGTCTGTACTCAAAGTAACTGTCTGTTCTTTATCATACTCACCGCTATCTAAATTTGCAGTCGGATTACTAACTGTCTCTTTATAAACAAAATCCGGAACTAACGTTGTATCTTCCTTAATAATAACATCTGTAAACTCTTTTTCCTGTCCGTGTGCGACATTTTTCCATCCACAGAAAATACAATTATTTGCTTCTGCATCTAACTCTGGAAGCTGCACTGCTTTACCATACTCAATCGTCTGTTCAGATATTATTTTTCCGTCAAATCCTTGAATTTTAACATCAAATGTTTTGGTTTTATAGCGTGTACAAACAACAAGATTTTCTGTCACCGTTTCTACACCATCTGCCACTTTATCCCATTCAACAATTTGATTTTCCTCCGGCTCTTCTGCAACCGGAGTCAATAATCTTGCTCCATATTCAAATTGTTCCACCTTAACAGAATTCGCTTTCCAATCCACAAAGACTACATCATATTTGTTGAGTTCATACTCTGCATAAATATCTTTATCTTCTGTGATATTTATATTTGTGTCAGACCACTTAACAAATGTATAACCTGTCCTCTTTGTCTCTTCTTGTGATGGAAGTTCGGCAGCATAACCATCCTCAACATCCTGCTCCGAGATCACCTTTCCATTATAGTCATAGAATCTGACCTTATGCGTCTTTTTAGGTGCCTTAATTGTATCAAGATAAATCGCCGTTGACGTTCCTTCCACACCTAAAACAACTGTCATATCGCCGGTTTTAATAGAAGGTTCTTCCCTAAGTTTAAAAGTAAACTTATACTTTCCATCTTCATCCAGTTTTGTCTGCGCTACATATTCATTTGTATAATCCGATGCTTCATCTACTTTATATACAAACAAAGTTGCTTCTTTTCCTGCAAATTCTTTTCCTAACGCACCTGATACAGTACGTTCTTTTCCTGTGCTGTCTTCCTGCATCATCTCATCCGTCAGATAGCGATAAACGGTTCTCTCCTGTACATTTCTGGTAGAACTTTCTGTCTGCTTTGTAGTTGACCAGTCAGAATAATCCGTCCATTTATAATAATCAAACCGTTTCCGATAGGTATTATAATTGCATCTTAAAATTGGAGTATTCGCAGCATTTCCCTCACCATATCCAATCCACCAATAACTATCACCACATATACTTGCATTCTTAGCATAAAAAGCTCCCACTGAATTCCATCCTAGACCAGCGTCTGTAATTATATGAAATTTCCAAAACTTATCTGTATATGTTCCATTTACCGTTCTATTAATAGCACCATAATTTCCATTACGACACCAGTGATAATACACATTTCCCACAAAACTTGTAGAAACGGTTGTTTTATTTGTATATGTTTCAGATGGCGTAACCGGTGCCCGATTAAATGATGCAAAAAATGAACTACCTGTATCAAAACCATATGGAAAGGAGGCGACATACTCAAAACTATTACTTCCTGTATGAACCCATGAACTTCCGCTGCATGTGTAGCCGCTTAATGATGTTTCATACGATGAAGTTGTTTGCTTATCCTGATAACGATACTCTTTCCGTTCTTCTTTCTTTACAGCATCTTCCGGTGGTTCTTCTGTACTCCAGTTTGTATATACAGAACTTTGATCTATTTCAAGTACAGCGTTATTCGATGTTGTCGTTGTGATCGGAACAGCATCCGTATATTGTCCTACTACATAAATTTCAGCTAAGGAAGCCGCTTTATCATAAGGAACAAAAACCTCAATCGTTTTATCGGTATTTTTCTTTACACTAAAAGCTGAAGATTCTGTCGAGGTAAGCAGTTTACCTTCTTTCGTTTTTAATGCTACTACCACTCTTCCTTTTGTTGTTGATTTATCCCAATTTGTCACTTTCGCCTTTATCGTATATCCTTCATTATCACTTTCCTCGGCATCGTAATCTCGTACTGCCGAAAGCAATTCCGCATAAATAGGAAAGTTTTCATTATACCATCCGATACAGGTATTTAATGTAGTATTGGCCGTAATACACTTGTAATCCTTATCCCAGCCATCGTATCCTGTCTTTACGTATCCGGTTGGCACCTTAAAATCTACAGGATTAGCAGAACTATAGTAATCTACTTCTTCTGTTCCAAGTACTTCCTGTGTAGTTGAATCTACATAACGGACGGTATACCGATTAATCTGATACTCCGCCTTCACTACAAGGTCTTCTTTTACATTTGAAAAAGACTTTGACCATTTTTTAAATGTATAACCTTTGTGTTCCGGATCCGCAGGTGCATTTGCGGTTCCCCCATAATGAATTGTCTGTTTTCCCAGTTCCACAGGTTCCGTTTCCGCCGGAACATCTACAAAACTGTCTGCATCCACAAAGGTTACTGTTACATCCGGATGTACCGTAAACGAAGCCTCGTTTGACTGGCCTTTTGTTCCCACTTCATTATATGCTTCCACCTTTGCATAATAAGTTCCCACTTTTTGCGCCGCTTTAAATGCATATTTTGTTCCTGTTATCTGTTCTGAAGTTTCAACCAATTCATTGTCACTGTTATACAAATATGCTTTATAATATCTGGCATTTCCTGTGGCATTCCAATTGACTGTTGCAGAACTTTCAAGTCCTATATTCTGATAATTACTGGCAATCTTCAAAGTAGGAATATCCGGTTTGGTAGCTGTTGTCCGAAAACTGCTTACTGCCCCCTGTTTTTCCTGACCATTGACAACTGCCCATATTTTATAATAGTATGTTGTGCCATAATTTAATTTGTAATAATTTCCAATATTACATCCCATATTTCCTGAATAAGTCTGCCCACTCACTGTAATCTTAGCCATTGCTCCCGTATTGGGTCCGACATAAAACCCCCATGAGTTTACATTTCCTGCCGGAGACATAGAGCCTAAAATACGGGCGTCATTGTTCGATATGTTCGAGGCACCGCAAGTAGAGATTTGGTAGTTTGGAGTTACTACTGTATCGTTTCGATACACATAGCCATTATACCATTTTTTATAACGGCTCATTGGCTGCGGATTAGTATTTCTCCTCACATTCCATGAATCATAGCAATATAGTATTCCCTTTTCTTTGGATAATTGGTTTGCAATCATCACATAATGGGTATATCCTTCTGGTGCCAACACTTTTACTATTGTATAATATCCCCCATTAATATTAAACCATAATTGCGATGAAGCTGCCCCCCAATCTCCTATATATGTTAAACTTTTTCCCTTTTGACGCGCATATATACTAGGAGCATTTCTTCCGTTAAGCTGATTCATGCCCTTATCTATAAGTCCATTATTTCTCTGCCACAAATAGTACGAATCTGGATTTAGCGCCCGATCAATACCTGTTTCATAAAGCAATTTTGTTTGTGCCACAACCCAACAACCATAATTTCGCATTCCTTGATAATCGGATTGTCCCTGTCCCCAATAGCGATAATCACCTCCATATGCTGCTGCCTCTGCCTGTATTGATGTCCCCATATATTCCTTAACAAACGGGATTCCATCAAACAGTCCCAATGCCATGCATACACATAAAACCATGGCAATTACTTGTCTTACAATTCTTTTCCTCATACTCATCTTCCTTTCTTTTTCCAGAATGGAAAACTACCTTTCCGCAGTTTTCCATCCTTGATTTCTTACCCTTTCACTACTCCTGAATTGTTATATCATAAGTACTTGCATCTCCACCGGTTATCTCGCCGGCGTTTTGATATCCACTTTGACTATAATCTTCAACTCTCACATAGTATGTTTTTCCTGATTCTAATCGTAAATTACTATATTCACCATTAGAAATGTAGGCATAGCCATTATAATCATATTTATCATCCTCGCTGGACTCGTACAAATAGATATATCCGGAACTTACCATACTATTATCTGCTTTCTTTACAGGGCCTTTGGCTTTTACAAAACTGGCACCAGTCTTAACTTCATATTGATCGTCTTTGCCAACTGTAAAAGTATCTGTTTTATACTCTTTACCACACACCTTAGCAGACGCCACATAGGTTTTTCCCACTTCCAGATACTCTGTCTTAAACACGCCCTCTTCCGATGTCACTCCAGTGCATATCACTTCGGATTCCACAGCATCAGTATCTTCTTTAATTTTTATAGTAACGTCATCCAGTACCGTTCCCCCGGCATCCTTAACCGTAATAGAAACCCTTTTTAATGTCTTGTCTATACTCTGGTCATAACTGTCTGTTGTACCAACTGTTATGCTCCCTGACTTATATCTGACACCATCGAGTCCAAACTCACAATAGTATGTCGTCCCTGTTTGTAAATAACCGGTTTCAAATTGTCCTTCATCATCATAAATAGAATAACCTGCAACACATTTTCGATCGTTACCGCTTTCTTTGTCATACAGATACAAGGATCCGTCTTTAATCGGGCTTCCATCTGCAAATGTTGCTTTTCCACCGACTTTTTCAAAAGACTTATCTATAGTGATATCATATGTTGAGGCTTCGCCACTTAAAATGCTTCCTACATTTTCATACACATCATCTCCAAAACGGAGGAAATATCTTGTATTGTCTTTAACATATATCTTAGTCTGATATGTGCCCTCCGCTTCCGGTGTGATTCGATCAATATAGTTGGAATCATCTGCATTTTCTTCCTCATACAAACGCAAGTCGCATTCCTTTAAAGCCTCTTTGGATACGCCCGTAATTTTTCCTTTTATTCTACGCATTTGCAGCATCTTGTCGTAAGCAGCTGCATCACTTGTATCCAGCACACCAACGGAATACCATTTTGACGAATCCGGGGAATCCGGCACACTTGCGCGAACATCATAGGTTCCCGGTTCAATCCAGATAGTATACTGACCATTTGAACCAGTTCGCTTTGATGCAATTTTGTCATAATCGGAATCCGATTCGCTTGCATAATACTGTAAACTACAATATGAAAGTGCATTTCCATCTGCATCTGTTACCTTGCCACTTACACACATCTTGCTCGACTTTAAATCATATGTGTCATTGTCTTCTGTCACTGTAATACTTCCAAGCGGTACATACTCATAACTGGACGCATACTCATAATCTCCTTCTGGTACAGCTGCCCGCACATAATATGTTTTTCCGGGTTCTACATATAATCCGTAAGTTCCGTCTTCATTCACGCCCCCTTCATACGCAAGATTATTATACGCTTCATCTTCATAAAAACATACTTTCTTTGCTTTTATTATCTCATCGTTCGCATCTGTAATCTTTCCATGTATTGCTGCCAATTTTGCATCTATTGTAATATTCTGCTTCATATCTTTATCAGCAACAATTGTTCCCGCTTCATATGTTTTCCCGGCAGCGGATACGGTAACAGAATACTCCTGTCCTTTTATCAGCTTAATTGTATACTTACCGCCTTCTCCTCCAACGATAGTGTATTTTTTTGTTGTTTCATTTTTAAAGTTCACACTTACTCTATCATTTGTTCCAACGATATTTGCACTTGTGAGAATAGTACCATCTGAAGTTTTTACAACTCCACTTACCGTGATCTCGTCAACCGTAATCTTATACGTTTTTGCATCACCGACTGTAAAACTTCCTGCTATAAAAGTATTGCTGGCACTGACAACCAGATCCCAACCTATCACAACAAAATATTTCTTTCCTGTCTCTAACATAAGAGTCTCCGTTTTGTTAAAAATACCCAAATAGCCGCCCTTTTTTCCATTATTATTTTGATAAAGAGACCAAGTAGAATATTCTGTCCCATCCGAATTTTTGACTTTCAGTTCCACATTTTCCAAATTTACATCAAGTGTGAAATTATAATTGTCCTCTGCCTTTCCAATCTTATAAGTTTCTCCGCAAATTGTTATACTTACATAATATGTCACATCTTCTTCCAGCCATACCTCATACACTCCGTTTTCATCTGTTGATGCAGACTTTGAAGGATAGTTGTTCATCTCAACACTTTTGTAGAAAGATACCTTTGCCTCTGGAACTGTCATACCATTTTTTTGTGTTACCGTACCGGAAACCTTCTTAAACGATATATCCAGCTGTTTATTATAAGTACTTTCATCTCCGACACGGACATCCTCCAGTGAACATGTCTCGCCATGAACTGATGCTTTCAGGTGCCACAAGTCACCTTTTTTCAGACGCAGCTTGCATGTTCCATCTTTCCCTGTTACCGACCTATACTCACTGCCGGTAAGATAACTAATTTTACCATCTTTATACATATATCCGGAAATATAAAATTCATCCGCTTCCTTTTGGTTTGCATATACAAGATTTAAGTTTACCGTCTCTATCTCTCCATCCAAAAGAAGATCATAGGTAGACTTATTTCCAGCCGTTATTGTTCCTACCTCATAACCCACACCCTCAATGATCAATTCTGCATTGCATACGGCGCCTTCACAAATCGATATGCAAAACTGCCCATTCTCATTTGTTTTCAAACTTATACGATACCCTAGTGTATCACTTTCCTTAATGCTCAACGCAACCGTTTCATTTTTATAAACTGTTCCGGCTTTATCTTTAACCGTTCCCTCTACCAACACCAGACTTTCACTAATCTGTATATCCTGTTTTGTACTGTTTGCTTGAATCTTCTCCGGAAAATATTCATTTCCATTTCCAGATACTTTCAAATAATAATCTTTATTTTTTTCCAGCCAGACACTATATGTTCCGTCTTCTCCACTGACAAACTGGTTCTTTGGATATGCACCATTTTTTCTTTCCTCTGAAGATTCATAAACACCCACTGTCAGATTTGCAACGGCTTTTCCTTCTGCATCCACTAACTTGCCGCTTACTTTTATCATAGACTTCTGTACTTTGATATCGTAAGTACTTTTTTCGCCTGCTGTAATCTTGATTTCCGGTTTATCCTCATATAAATTTATTCCATATATACGTGCCCGGTAATTTTCACCTTTCTTCACTCCCGACACAGTATAAACTCCATTTTCATCTGTTATTGCTGTAAAGCGGGTATTATAACCCTCTCCTTCTTCATCCGGTTGACCTAAACATACCTTAACACCGGACAACAGAGTCCCCTCTGCATCCGTAACGGTTCCACGAATCGTTACCGTTTTTCCGGTCGGATCTTCTATCACTTCCGGCACAGATGTTGGCGTTGCCGTTGACGGCACTTCTGGTGTTACTGCCGGTGATTCCATCGGTTTTTCTGTCTCTTTGACATCCGGTGTCGCTGTATTGTTGACATCCGGTGTCTGTGTCTCTTTCACATCCGGCGTTGCCGTATTGTTGACATCCGGGGTCTGTGTCTCTTTTACATCCGGCGTTGCCGTATTATCAGCATCCGGGGTCTGCGTCTCTTTTACATCCGGCGTTGCCGTATTGCTACTATCCGGTGTCTGTGTCGCCTTTACATCCGGCGTTGCCGTATTGTTGACATCCGGGGTCTGTGTCATCTGTACACCCGGCACCGTTGTTTCCTTTGCACCTGCCGTTTCCGTTGGCAGTTTTGTTGTCGTCGGGATCTGGCTTATCTGTGGTACGCTCTGACTATTATCCGGGATTGGAGTTGCGCTCTGCTGGTTTTTGCCCTTTGCAGACACCGTAACTTTACAGGTATACTTCTTCTTTCCAACCTTTGCCGTTACTTTTGCTTTTCCCGGTTTTAACGCTTTCAGCGTTACACTTTTCTTCGTCTTTTTACTGAGTTTAATTATTTTTTTCTTATTTACACTCCACTTTACTTTTTTCGTATTATTTTTCAGCTTTAATAAAAATGTTTTTCCCTTTCTCAACGTTATCGCTTTCTTTGCCAATGCTGTTTTTCCCTTTGCTTCCGTATAACTTACATTTGTACCGGAAGAGATCAACATTGCCAGCGTTAATCCAATTGCTATAACTCGTTTTTTCATAGATTCCATCCTCCATTATCTCTTTTTACATCATAATCTTTCATCGCATTTTTGACATTCACTAAATGTCAATTTATTACATTATATCACTTGGGTATACTATTGACAAGTACTAAATGTCAAATCATTTTTGATTTACTATATAATTTAACCATTAGTAAATGTCACTATTTACAACATCCTTTTACTTTATTTCCTCTGAAAGGAGTTACATTATGTACAAAAACCGTGCCTCTGACGGCAAAAATAACATCAGCGGTCATATGATAGCATTTTTGCGAAAACAGAAATGTCCCCGGATGTCGCAGCGCCAGCTTGCCGAACATCTTCAATTATATGGCATTGATCTCGACAAAAATGCCATCCAGCGGATTGAATCAGGAGAGCGCTTTGTAACGGATATTGAGTTAAAAGCCTTTTCGCAGGTTCTCAATGTACCGATCGATAAACTGCTTGAACCGGATTTATTAGACTAAGAAAACATGCGTATAAATAGAAAAAGACACCTCGTATACTACTTCATCAAAGTAATATATAAGGTGTCTTTTATCGTCGCAGTGACTGCGTTATTTATTCTTATACATTTATTTCTGCTTTTACACCCAGCAATTCTTTATTTTCGTCCAGAATCGGCTGGATCACATCGTTCATAAATTCAACTACCTGGCTTGGTGCACGTCCTACGTACTTGCTTGGATCCATTGTCTTCTGCAGTTCTTCCAATGTCATTGGGAATTCATCGTCTGCTGCGATCAGTTCAAGCAGGTTGTTTTCCAATCCGCGCTCTTTGACGTTGCGTCCCGCTTCCATCGAAAGCGTACGGATCTTCTCGTGCAGTTCCTGACGGTTTCCGCCGGCTTTTACGGCATCCATCATGATATTTTCGGTTGCCATAAAAGGAAGTTCCGACATCAGGCGTTTGGTGATTACCTTTTCGTAAACGACCAGACCGTCTACGACATTGAGGTAAAGATCGAGCACACCGTCAATTGTCAAAAAGGCTTCGGCTACGCTCAGACGTTTATTGGCAGAATCATCCAGCGTTCTCTCAAACCACTGTGTGGCAGAAGTGATGGCAGGATTCAGCACATCGATCATTACGTAACGGGAAAGAGAGGCGATACGCTCGCTTCGCATCGGATTTCTCTTGTATGCCATCGCGGAAGAACCAATCTGACTCTTTTCAAACGGTTCCTCTACTTCTTTCAAATGCTGAAGCAGACGGATATCGTTCGAGAACTTATGAGCACTTGCTGCAATTCCGGCAAGAACATTGCACACGCGGGTATCCAGTTTACGGGAATAAGTCTGTCCGGATACCGGGAAGCAGGCATCAAATCCCATCTTTTCCGCGATCATTTTGTCAGCTTTTTTACAAGCCTCTTCGTCGCCCTCAAACAATTCAAGGAAACTTGCCTGTGTTCCGGTTGTTCCTTTGGAACCAAGAAGTTTCATATGAGAAAGTACATGATCCAGATCTTCCAGATCCATCACAAGTTCCTGCATCCAAAGTGTCGCACGTTTTCCGACGGTCGTCGGCTGTGCCGGCTGAAAATGCGTAAATGCAAGTGTTGGAAGATCTTTGTATTTCATCGCGAACTTTGAAAGTTCGTCAATAACATTGA
The DNA here is from genome assembly GCA_934316845.1 of uncultured Eubacterium sp. Taxonomy (GTDB): domain Bacteria; phylum Bacillota; class Clostridia; order Lachnospirales; family Lachnospiraceae; genus Eubacterium_F. The sequence continues at coordinate 25,483 of CAKRDZ010000032.1, forward strand.
CCAGTTTCTTTTTAACAAGTTTCAATCCTTCTGTCATAATGATAACGTCTGTGTTATCTCCGACATAACAGGAGGTCGCACCGAGGTGAATGATCCCGGCGGCTTTCGGGCACTGCTGTCCATACGCATACACATGGCTCATTACATCGTGGCGGACTTCCTTTTCACGGGCTTTTGCCACATCGTAATTGATATCATAGATGTGAGATTTCAATTCTTCAATCTGCTCGTCTGTGATACGCGGATTTCCATCGGCATCTTTCAGTCCCAGTTCTTTTTCCGTCTCTGCCAGGGCAATCCACAATTTTCTCCATGTGGAAAACTTCATATCCTGTGAGAAAATGTACTGCATTTCCTTACTGGAATAACGTTCGGACAACGGACTTGTATATCTGTCTGTGCTCATAGTATAGTTCCTTTCTTACTTATGTTGTTAACGATTCCCGGGCTTGCCCACTCACACATTCGCATTTCGAACATTCTATTGTTCATACTCACCACGAATGTCTTCCTGCGGCGGTTCCACCGGATAGTTCCCGGAAAAGCAGGCGTCGCAGTATCCGTGATCCCCTTCGATCAACTCATCCAGGCGTTCTCCGTCCAGATAGCCGAGGGAATCCGCTCCGATCATGTCGCAGATCTGCTCCACCGTATTGTTGTGCGCGATCAGCTGGTCACAGCTTGGCACATCGGTTCCAAAGTAGCACGGATACAAAAACGGCGGCGAACTGATTCGCACATGCACCTCTTTGGCTCCGGCATTTTTTAACATTCTGACGATCCGCTCACTTGTCGTACCACGCACGATGGAATCATCGACCATGACGACACGTTTGCCGCGGACCACTTCTTTTAATACATTCAATTTAATCTTTACACTGGATTCTCTGGCGGACTGCTTCGGTTTGATAAACGTACGTCCGACATAACTGTTTTTGATAAATGCCGTTCCGTAAGGGATTCCGGACTGCAGCGCAAACCCCATTGCAGCAACGTTTCCAGATTCCGGTACACCGACTACGATATCCGCTTCTGCCGGATGCATCTGCGCCAGAATTTTTCCCGCCATTATTCTACTGTTGTAGACACTGACACCATCGAAATAACTGTCCGGTCTTGCAAAATAAATATATTCAAAGATACATTTTGCCGAATGCTTGTTGCAAAGTGTCTCATCCGACTGGATTCCGTCTTTATCAAGCATTACGATCTCGCCCGGTTTCACATCCCGCACAAATTCCGCACCTACCGCATCCAATGCGCACGTTTCGGAAGCCAGAATATAACTGTTGTCACGCTTTCCGATAACTAACGGACGGAATCCATAAGGATCTCTTGCCCCGATCAGTTTACGCGGACTTGAAATGATCAGGGAATACGCTCCCTGCAATTTCATCATCGCATTTTTTACCGCCTCTTCTGCTGTCGGCGTATGCAGGCGCTCGCGCGCGATCAGATAAGCGATCACTTCGGTGTCGATCGTTGTGTGGAAGATCGCACCGGTATATTCCATCTCTTCACGCAGTTTATGTGCATTGACCAGATTTCCATTGTGAGCAAGCATGAGCGTACCTTTGACATAGTTCAGCACAAGCGGCTGCACATTCTGGCTGTTGCTTGCGCCTGCTGTCGAATAACGCACATGGCCTACTCCAATATTTCCTTTCAATTTTGACAAGTTCTCTTCGTCAAATACTTCATTGACAAGCCCCATTCCTTTTTGAACATCGACCTTGCGCTTCGGACCATTGGTATCACTGACGGCGATACCACAGCTCTCCTGCCCGCGATGCTGTAACGAAAATAACCCATAATAGATAGAGGAAGCTACATCCCCTCCATCCAGATCATACATACCAAATACTCCACATTCTTCGTGAAGTCCATCCATTTTATATTGTTCGTACTCGGAATTCATCTGCCTGTCCTTTCCTTATTTTGTCAAACCAATTCGTTTTGCCACTTCATTGTAAGCGTCTTCTACACCGCCAAGATCACGGCGGAAACGGTCTTTATCCAATTTTTCTCTTGTTTTGATATCCCAGAAACGACAGGTATCCGGAGAAATTTCATCTGCCAGAATGATCGTTCCATCGGTTGTCTTACCAAATTCAATCTTGAAGTCGATCAATTCGATGCCACAGTCTTTAAAGAAATCACAAAGGAAATCGTTTACCATAAACGCATATTTTGTAATCGTGTCAATATCTTCCTGTGTTGCAATGCCGATTGCTTTTGCAAAATAATCGTTGATGAGTGGATCTCCCAACGCATCATCTTTGTAACTAAATTCCAAGGTAGGGCAGAGAAGTTTCTTTCCTTCCTCGATACCAAGGCGTTTGGAAAAACTTCCGGCTGCTGTATTACGGACAATTACCTCAAGTGGGATAATTTTAACTTTTTTAACAGCGGTTTCACGATCACTAAGTTCTTCTACAAAATGAGTAGGAACGCCTGCTTTTTCCAATTTCTGGAACAAGAAGTTTGTCATACGATTGTTGATCACACCTTTTCCAACAATCGTTCCTTTTTTCTCGCCATTAAATGCGGTTGCATCATCTTTGTAGTCAACGATATATACGTCTTCTACATCTGTTGCATAAACTTTTTTTGCTTTTCCTTCATAGAGCATCTCTTTCTTTTCCACTTTTTTGTCCTCCTTTGCCGCTTTCGCGTAACTGATTGGTTATTATTTATGATAAATCCCCTGCTGGATTTTATCCTGAAGAATACGAAGCACTGCCTGATCGACCTGTTTTTCATCGATGTCTCCAAACATTACAGCTCGTGATATATGGAACACAGCGTCTTCCACGTCCACCGGATCATAAAGCATATCCGCTCCGGCGATCACGGCTTTCAACTCTGCTTCTTCCGGTGAATACTGATTGGTAATAACCGGCACATTCAATGCTTCGGTAAACACAACCCCTTCAAAACCAAGTTCTTTCCGAACCACATCGGACAAAATGGTCTGTGACAGAGATACCGGAAAATCCTTGTCAATTTTTGTCAACCACACATGTCCTGCCATCATCATATTGGTTCCTGCATCAATCGCAGATGAAAATGTCGAAAAATTTTCTCTCCGGAGTTTAGACAGCCCCGTCGTGATCTGGCACGGTATAAGCTGGTGATATCTTGCCACCGGCGCAATCCCCGGAAATGTTTTGACCGCTGTCGCGATTCCCTGGCTTTTCATGCCTGTAACCATCGCCTCTGCCGCCGTACTGACGACATCTTCATCGGAAGAAAAGCACGACTGGCTCGCATCATCCACCGTATACCGGTCAATGTAAGCTTTTACCTTCTTCTCATAAGAAGCACGTTCTTTTTCATACTTCTGTTTCAACTTCTTCGCTTTCTTTTTTGACATCTTCTTTTTTATCTTAGGCTCTACAGGCGCCGGGCCGGCCTCCTGCATAGCAAGATTACGAATTTCATCCCAGGAAATTTTCCCAATATTTTCCACTTTCCACACATCGGCGCAAGGTGCCAGATTGAGATTGAATCCAAGATTTTTCAATTCTTTTGCAATCATTACTCCGGTATCTTCTAACTGATCTTCTGACATATTTTTCCCCATGTCCGCCGGACTCACATATCCGGTTCCATCAATCTCTTTGTTGTTGACCGCGATCGAACGGGTTCCACCCCCTTCTTCCTCGGTTCCGATGTAAAGGGCAATCCCCTCGGTCGACTGCAGATCCTGTGTCAGTTTTTTGATCTGCTCCACACTCTCCACATTGGAATTGTCAAGCAGTACGCCGCCAATATAATTTTTTTCTAATTTCTCTTTTATCTTTTTTGTCAATTTGGTAACCGGTTTTCCGTCTTCCGACAGTTGATTGAGATCCACAAGGATCATCTGGCCAATCTTTTCATCGAGTGTCATTTTTTTTAAGATTTTTCCGGCCTGCTTCAGAACTTCTTCTTCATCCAGTTCCGTATCTGCACTTCCGGATATGGCACTGCTCTTTTTCTTTTGAAAACTGCATCCACACATGGTGACACACAGACACAATGCCAAAAAAATACTCAAGATCCGTTTCATTTCCTTCTCCTCAGTTTTGAATAATCTACGCACCCGCATGTATTATATCAAATTTTTGGTAACAAGGCAAGCCCTCCTACATAAAATGATACTGTAAAACAATTTAGGAGGCACCTAACATGAGTGATTTATCAGCAACAAACTGTGGCGGCGGATGCTCCTGCAATGAAGGAAACAACAGCTGCTGCACATGGATCATCATCATCCTTCTCTTGACATCCTGCTGTGGAGGAAACAACGGATTCGGTGGCGGCAGTGACTGCAGCTGCATTATCTGGATCCTGCTTTTGCTCTGCTGCTGCGGTGGCAATAATGGTTTCGGCGGATTCGGTGGTTTCTGCTAATTCTTTTTCTCTCCAAAAAGGAGGTGCTGCATTCCTGCGGCACCTCTTCTCTTTTATTCGTTTTGTTGTTCTCCCGGCGCGCACCGCCCCTTCAAACACTCTAAATCCACTTCATAGACACTCGTCTCGTCCTCGATATATTCCGACTGCTCTTTTTCTTCCTTTTTTTCGTTCATAGGATCCTCCCTCATTTTGAGCTTTATTTTATCCTATGAAGAAAAAATAAAATGCGTGCGGCATCAGCGCTCGTAAAATTCTTTAATGCGGTCAAGGCGTGATGTCATACCTACAAACATTTTGTCAATAATTGTCAGAGCCATCATTGCTTCTACCACGACAACCGCACGCGGCACAATGATCGGATCATGCCGTCCCTGGATCTGCACCGTCACTTCTCTGCCTTCATCATTTACTGTCTGCTGCGGCGAAAAGATCGATGGCGTTGGTTTAAACGCAGCACGCAGCACGATATCACTGCCGTCGCTCATGCCGCCCAGAATCCCGCCGGCATGATTGGTCTGTTTTCCAATGCCCTTCTCTTTGCTGCAAAATGCATCATTATTGGTCTTTCCGGTCGCATCTGCCACCTGAAATCCATCGCCGATCTCCACACCTTTCACTGCTCCGATCGACATGACTGCCTGTGCCAGTGCCGCATCCAATTTACCAAATACCGGCTCTCCGACACCTGCCGGCATCCCTTTTACGACACATTCGATAATACCGCCTGCCGAATTTTTCTGCTGCATCTGCTGCTCCAAAAATTCCTCTGCTTTTGCAGACGCTTCCAGATCCGGCATACGCAATGGACTTTTCTCAATATTATCGTAATTTATCTTTCCGGCATCTGCCACAACAGGTCCGATCTTTGTAACATAAGCTCTTACTTCGATGCCCATTTCTTTCAATATCTTCATTGCGATCGCGCCGGCGGCAACCCGGCCAATCGTCTCTCGTCCCGAAGATCTCCCGCCACCGCGGTAATCCCGGAATCCATATTTTTGATCAAAGGTATAATCCGCATGACCGGGGCGGTAAATATGTGCAATGTCTGAATAATCTTTTGATTTCTGCGAAGTATTTAAAACCATAAGAGAAATCGGTGTTCCTGTCGTCTTTCCCTCGAACAGGCCAGACATAATTTCCACTTTATCTCCTTCTTTTCTCGGCGTGGAATATCTTGTCTCTCCCGGTTTGCGTTTATCCAGATATTGCTGAATTTCTTCCTCCGTAAGGGGAAGTCCTGCCGGGCATCCGTCTACGACTACTCCAAGGCCTTTTCCATGGGATTCTCCCCACGTTGAAACACGAAATATCTCGCCCCATGTTGATCCTGCCATTTATATTCTCCTTTTTTATTTCTTTTTTGTCGAAAAAACTTTCTTTTTTTCAAAATCTATAGTATAATATTTTTAGGATTTTTACAAGAGAAATCTGATCTACAAAATAAATATTTAGAAAATCATAATGATTCACGGTCGCCGTTCGGAGATTAAGGAATCGTTACAAAAAATTTTATATCCGGAAAGGAGAAGGATTATGTTTAGTCAGTTTTTTGGAAATTATCTTTTGAACAAACAAAAGATAACCAATGAGCAATTCATCTCATGTATGGAATATATGCGTGCAAATCGTGTTAAATTGGGGCTGATTGCAGAATCTGAAGGGTTGCTTACACGCAAACAGGCAGATGAATTAAATCATCTTCAGATGCAGAGTGATAAACGTTTTGGTGATCTTGCTGTTGAGAAAGGCTATTTGACTGATGCCGATATTTCTCATTTATTACAATTGCAGGGAAATCCATATTTAATTTTCGTTCAGGCATTAGAAGAAAATCATGTTATGAACCGCGATGAGATTCGGGAAAATTTAGATGCATTTCAAAAAGAGGAAGGTCTTACCAACAGCGCAATTGACGCTATCAAATACGGAGATTTTGAACGTTTGCTTCCAACTTTTGTAAATACAGACAAGGAAGCCGTTCTTGATATGATGGGCTTAGTTTTGCGAAATATTGTTCGTTTTGTCAGTTCTTACATTCGCATTGGCGAAGCAAAAAAAGTAACAGAGTATTCTGCCAAGTACATAGCATACCAGAAAACCACCGGCGCATACGATGGATTTCTTGGTTTTGCCAGTGATGACAACGCCATCCTCACAATTGCTGATGGATATGCCGGTGAATATTTTGAAAAGCCGGACGAAGACGCTTTGGATTCTGTCTGTGAATTCACAAACTGCATCAATGGCTTATATGCCACGGAGTTAAGTTATAAGGAAGTTGTGATCGATATGCTTCCTCCGGAATTCCATTTTGACGGTTCCTTAAACGAAACCGCAGAATTTTATGTACTTCCACTCTACATCACCGGCAAAAAGGTAGATTTACTGGTTAAGATGTAATATAAGAAAATAATGATCAAGAGGGAGGTTGTTTTATATGGCAACAGTTTTAATTGTGGATGATTCCCGTACATCCCGAAAGATATTACGCAACATTCTCACCGAGAATGGTTATGAAATCATCGGAGAAGCAGGCGACGGACAAACCGGCTACGAAAAATACATCGAACTAAAACCGGACCTGGTTACATTGGATATCACAATGCCTGTATTAGACGGACTTGGTTCCTTGAAAAAAATCATTGAATTAGACAGTTCTGCAAAAGTTATCATGGTAACCGCCGCAGGACAAAAATCCAAAATGGTAGAAGCGATCAAACTCGGAGCATCCGAATTTATCCAAAAACCATTTGAACCAGACCAGATTTTATCCGTAATCAAAACCGTGATCTAAAGACAGAAAAAAGAAGCAAGCGGCTGTCAAGCCATTTGCTTCTTTTCTGTCTTTATCGAAGCAAACCACCTGCGTCAGCAGGTGATAGAGCACATAGTGCGGGTTCGCGAGATGAGCGCGGAATGCAATTTTCTACAATGTCCGTGGACAGCTTGCTGGACTAAGGACATTTAGAAAATTATATGAGTGCAACGGATATCCCAAAGTCTTCGACTTTGGGATATTGGCGTTTTATGCGCCTGACAGAAAAAAGAAGCAAGCGGCTGTCAAGCCATTTGCTTCTTTTCTGTCTTTATCGAAGCGAACCACCTGCGTCAGCAGGTGATAGAGCACATAGTGCGGGTTCGCGAGATGAGCGCGGAATGCAACCATTTTCGCCGCTTTCTTCTTTTTTGGCTGCCTTCTGGCAGCCATACTTGCTTTAAAGGCAACGGATTTCGCTTGGTTTCCCGTTTTACGTTGCCTTTTCCCCCTTCCACAGTGGGGTAAGGCAACGGATTCTGGCGTTTTCCTCAATTTACGTTGCCTTTTGAGCTTCTTGCCAGCGGTAAAGGCAACGGATTTCGCTTGGTTTTACGTTTTACGTTGCCTTTTCTCCCTCTCACGACGGGGTAAGGCAACAGATTCTGGCGTTTTCCTCAATTTACGTTGCCTTTTGAGCTTCTTGCCAGCGGTAAAGGCAACGGATTTCGCTTGGTT
>CAKRDZ010000033.1 GCA_934316845.1 uncultured Eubacterium sp.
ATTGTTGCCTGTGGTGCATTTACAATAAGTGTAACATTTTCATAATTGCCTTCCGCAATATTAATCTTTTTCTCTGAACTTTTTAATGTCAGAATTACATTCTTTTCTGAATCCACTTTACTTAATGTATCCAAAAGCTGCTTTTCTGAGGTAACACTCTGTTGCACCACATCTTCCTCTGACACAGTTACTTTCATCGTGGCCTTAACACGACTATCCTGTTGTGAAACCGCAGTAATCTCAGTTGTTCCCGGTGTCAATGCACGAATCTTTCCCTGGGAAGACACAACACTCGCTACAGTGTCATTAGAACATGTCCATGTAACGTCTGTATCTTTCACCTTATCTTTTGGTGAAAAATTAAGTTTTGCAGTTACCTCATCTCCCATTTTCAATTCCATTTCATTTTCAATAAAATTCATGGCAAATTCGGGGGTATCTTTTGGCTCTTTAGTCGTTATAGGTGCCTTGGTAACTGAAGGGTTTCCTGTATCAGATGTCTCTGTAGAAGGCATCTTAGTATTCGTTGGTATCGCAGAATTTCCTGGAACTACCGATGGATTTGTATTCGTCGGTGTCGTATTACCAGATCCCTGACTGCTATTCTTATCAGCAACCGTAACATGTATTACTTTTTTCAATTTCATTCGGTCAGCTGCCATTATCTGAATCTTTGCCTCACCAGCTTTAAGTGCGGTAACTTTTCCTTTTTTATCAACCTTAACAATCGATGTATTCAAACTTTTATAAATAACATTTTTGACCGATGCATTCTTTGGCAGTACACTAGCCTTAACCAAAGCCGTATCACCAACCGACATTGTTATATTCTTTGCATTAATTTTCTTTACAGGCGTGCCGATTACAATTTTGCAGGAAACTTTTTTAGATCCCACTTTCGCAGTAATCATAGTTTTTCCTTTTTTTGCCTTTGCAGTGACAACTCCTTTATTGTTTACAGATGCCACTTTCTTATTACTTGATTTCCATGTAATCTTTGCCTTTACTTTCTTAGGAGTAGTTTTTACCTTAAGTTTCACTTTCTCCCCTTTTTTCATCACATACTGTTTTACATTTAGTTCCAGTTTTTTCACCGCATTCTTCCCTGCAGCCTGACTGACCGTATTCTGTGCAGGAAACGCACTAATAAGCATCATAAATGCTAACAAAAAAGCTAGATATCGTTTCTTTTTTTTCATACATTGTTCCTCCATTCTTTAATATAAATGTACTGATTATAATTATACTTGATTTAAAATATTATTTCAACAAAAAAACACCCATACTTTTTGCACAGGTGTTTTCAAATACCAAAGCTACCATTTCTTATGCACATCCGGACAGTACTGCTGCCGCTTAGCCGCGCGCAGTGCCACGTAGCAGCCGCACCGTCCGCACATGCCTCCCCGCATGAAACTGCAGGTGTCGCAGAGCATAAGGCGGCGTTCATATTCCTCGTCGCTCACCCTTTCTTCTTCGGGAATGCGCTCGATATATTCTTCCAGTTTCAACAATTCCTTGTCGAACATTTCCTTTGTCCACTGACACCTTCTGCAAAATTTCATAGCGGTCTCCTTATGTTAAATTATGCCAATGTTACTTTTACGATACTCATTGCCGGCATCTCGACAGACAAGATTCCGTCGTTCAAAGATGCGCCATCAAATGCTGCAAGCTGTACGTTATCCGCATTTTCAAAGTCGTTGTGATCGTCCATCTTTCCTGTGAGGATTGTGGCTTCGCAGTTGTTATAGCTGCCAAGGATCTGTGCGCTCACAGTGAGACTTTCTGTCAGATGCGGATTGGCAAGTGTGATTGTCATTTTTCCTTCTTCATTTACCGATGCACTCGAAGATACCACCGGAATGTCAAATCCTTCACAGGTCACTTTCGGGCAGTCAAGGTAGCAGTCAACCAACTGTGCTTCCTGATGATCTTTGTACATCTCATAGACATAATAGGTCGGCGTTTTTACCATCTTATCGCCTTCGGTCAGGATCACAGACTGGAGAACATTAACAACCTGCGCAATATTTGCCATCGAAATGCGGTCGCAATGGCGGTTGAAAATGTTCAGATTCAACGCAGCCACCATCGCATCACGCATGGTATTCTGCTGATACAAAAATCCCGGATTGGTTCCTTCTTCGACATCATACCACGTTCCCCATTCGTCCACGATCAATTTTACTTTATGCTCCGGATCGTATTTGCTCATAATATCCAGATGGCGTTCGATCATCGGCTCGATACGAAGTGTCGCTTCAATCGTCTCATAATATCTCTTTTCATCAAAACCAAGTGCATGGCCTTTTTTCTCCCAGCCTCCCGGAACAGTATAATAGTGCATACTGATTGCATCGGCAAACTGGTCTTTGATCAGGCTCATCACCTTATCGGTCCAGTCAAAGTCATCCGCATTTGGTCCGCAACAAATTTTATACAATTTGTTGTCTCCGTAATTGCGGCAATATGTCTGATAACGACGGTACATATTTCCATAAAATTCCGGTGTCATATTTCCACCGCAGCCCCAGTTTTCGTTTCCAACACCAAAATATTTTACTTTCCACGGTTCTTTTCTTCCATTTTCCTCACGCAGTTTCGCCATCGGAGATTCGCCGTCAAATGTCATATACTCAATCCATTCTGACATTTCACGAACGGTTCCGCTTCCCACATTTCCGTTAATATATGGTTCACAGCCAAGCTGTTCACAAAGTTCAAAAAATTCGTGCGTACCAAAGCTGTTATCCTCGACAACACCGCCCCAGTGTGTATTGATCATACGTTTTCTCGTCTCTTTTGGTCCGATTCCGTCCATCCAGTGGTACTCATCGGCAAAACAGCCGCCCGGCCAGCGAAGTACCGGAATTTTAATATTTTTCAGTGCCTCTACCACATCATTTCTCATTCCGTTGGTATTTGGAATCTCAGAATCTTCACCCACAAAAATTCCTTCATAAATACATCTTCCCAAATGCTCTGAAAAATGTCCATAAATCTCTTTGTTAATTTTTCCCAATGTGCGGTTGCTGTTGATTACTCCATTTGTCTTAGCCATTTTACTCTCTCCATTTCTTTTTTGTTCTGCCTCCGGCAAACTCTTTCTTACTCTTTTGTCATCATACAAAAAATCCACTCCGACGGGAATGGATTTTTTTGTGCTATACATGTATTATTTTGTCACAATTGTATATTCCATCGTAACCTCCTAGCGGTACATTTCATGCTCAACCGGCTCACACCACTCGTTGGAAGTCTCCTCGCCCGGCACTTCAATTGCCAGATGAGAGAACCAGCTGTCCGGTGCTGCTCCATGCCAGTGTTTCACTTCCGCCGGAATGTTGATGCAGTCGCCCGGTTTCATTTCTACCGGCTCTTTTCCCTCTTCCTGATAATAACCGCGTCCTGCCACGCAGACAAGAATCTGTCCGCCACCGCTTTTTGCGTGATGAATGTGCCAGTTGTTGCGGCATCCCGGTTCAAATGTTACATTAAATACGCCAACCTGCTCTGTCGATACCGGAGCAAGATAACTCTGTCCGATAAAATACCTGGCAAAGGCATCGTTTGGCTCTCCGATCGGAAATACCATCGATTTGGCATGCGCACGCATTGCCTCATCTTCATAAGGAAGATCTCCTTCGCCTGTCTCCCACACTTCCTTTGCCAGATTAAATACCGCCCATGCTTTTGGCCAGCCCGCATAAAATCCAACGTGCGTAATAACAGCTGCAATCTCTTTTTGTGTCACTCCATGATCTTTTGCGTTTTGCAGATGGAACTTCAGAGAAGAATCCGTAATTCCCTGTGCCATAAGGGCAACCACCGTAATGATGCTTCGTGTCTTTACGTCAATGTCATTATTATTCCAGTTTTCTCCAAATAATACATCGTCATTAAAATGTGCAAATTGTGGTGCAAATTCACCAAGTGCATTTCTTCCTGCGGTCTGTACGATCTTTGCCATCTTCTTCTCCTCCTTTATCTTATAATGATGCTGCCCAGTCTGCGATCTCAGACGAACGATTTAACAGTTTTCCCTCTACGATCTCTGCGCCCGGCGCACTGTCTTTTAATTCTTTTACCGTATTTCCAAATCCGCTTCCGCCGGATGTTGCAAACAAAATGATCTTCTTTCCGGAAAAATCATAACTTTCCAAAAAGGTGTTAATGATCGTCGGTGCCACATACCACCAGATTGGGAAACCAATCAGGATTTCGTCGTATGCTGCAATATCTGCGTCTGTATCTGCCAATTCCGGACGGATTTTTTTATCTGACATCTCTACACTGCTTCGGGATTTTTTATCCATCCAGTTCAAATCTGCTTTTGTATAAGCCGTTTTCGGTTTGATCTCATAAAGATCTGCTCCGGCTGCTTTTGCTACCATTTCTGCTGCCTTTTTTGTCGTACCACTGGCACTAAAATAAGCGACTAACTTTTTACTCATACTGCATTCCTCCTAACAAAAATAGTGTGTAAAAAGGCATCTCTGTCCTCTTACACACTCATTATAAGTCAGAATTTTCTATATGTCTAATACTTGTATTTTATCGCTTGTCATGCCTGAAAGGCATTGATCTCTTCGATAAATTTTGTCACGGCAAGAGAATACGGAATATTTCTGCGCCATGCGATCAAGGTCTTTGAACTCATCTCCGGTGACAGTTTCCGGTAGGTAAGACGGCTCTTGTCCCAAAACCGCATCGCTCCTTCGATCGTAATAAGATAAGCCAGCCCGTTTTGCGCCATCACAGCAGAATTGGTCGCCAGATTTCCGACAAATGCCGCGTTTAATTTTTCATAATCCCTGCCAAACCAGTTTGCCAGCTCACTCTGCACATTAAGCCGCTCCGGCAGGATTACGGGAAGTGGCAGAATGTCCTTTTTCGTAACCACCTTCTTTTGCGCCAGCGGATCTTCCGGCCGCATAACGATAACCCACGGCTCCTCTTCCGGCAGGCGGATATAATCAAATTCATCTGTATTGACCGGTTCCATAAACATTCCGATGTCTACCAGCCCCTGTTTCATCCGGTCATGAACCACATCTGCCGTCGCAGTATGAAGGCGGATCTGGACTTTCGGATATTTTTCCCGGTATTTTTCACAGATTTTTGCCAGTGTCTCCGTCGCCCCGTATTCCCCGCAGCCGATCGTGACACTTCCTTCCACAAGATGCTCTTTATCGAGGATTTCTTCCAATGTCTTTTCTTCCAGTTCCAAAATCTCCATGGCCCGCCGCTTTAGCAGGATTCCCTTTTCCGTAAGAGTGATCTTTTTATTTCCACGGATAAAAAGGGACGTACCGAGTTCTTCTTCCAGCGCCGCCAGCTGTCTCGACAAAGTTGGCTGCGTGATGTGAAGAAGTTCCGCTGCCTTCGTAATATTTTGTTCCCGTGCCGTCACAAGAAAATAGCGAAGCACCCTGATTTCCATATTTTACCACTCCTTTGCATTAATAAGATTTTTCTATTCATCACGATCCCACTCATCTACCGAAGCTCCATCCCTGCATAACAAAAAATATAACATCTCAGGATCGTTTTTTCTTACTTTTTTCAGTTGTTTCGTGGCAGGGTCATAACAAAAATACACGAGATACTCGTCATCTTGCCAGGAATGTATGCAGATTTTATTATTTACCACGTCGACAGAATCAATCACCAGTTCCAGATCATTCTCCTGTTCATATTTCTTCAATGTCTCTGTGAACTCTTTCTCATAGTGGAGTTGTTTTTCTTTCCCCGTCAGGGAATAAGAATATACTTCATCCTTTTCACCTGTAAACACGAACAACCGATTTTTCCGGATACACATTTCAGAAACATAATCCTTTTTGTTCCATTTGACCAAACGTTTCTTTTTATTCTGTTTCAGATCATAGGTCCAAATCCCCTTACGCAGTGCATAAATCACCTGTTTCCTCTTTTTATCACCAATGGCAGCTGCCGATGTATAGCACGCCGGATCCATAATATGTATCTGATCCGAACCAATCTTATAATAGGAAAACGCATACTTTTCTTTTCCTTTTTCCTTATAAGGCTTGCTGCTAAGAATAAAATATTTCCCCACAAGACCACTTAAATACATATTGGTTTCCGGAATGCCTTTTATCTTTACAAACGTTTTCTTTTTCCGGTCATATACATGGATCTGATACATACCATCCTGGTAGACAATATAATCGCTGTCCGCATACAAATCCCCTTGACGGGGCTCTTCAAGTTCTTTATTACATTTACATATTTTCTTTGCCTTTTCCATCTGCGGAAAAGAGCTGCCATCTGCCAGCATCAGCGGAACCGTATATAAATAATTCCCCAAATCATAATCTTCCACATAAAATATCAATTCCTGATTGTTTGCATACAGCAGTTTCCATGTTTGATTCGTGCAATGAAAATTATTGGTGAAAATATGACGCACAAATGTTCCATCTAATGTATACTCATCCAAAACATAATTCATATCGTTTTCCAGTCTTTGAACAAATACATTGTAATCATTTGCATTCGTATAATTTTTATCGGCATTTGTCAGCGGTTTTTCCTGCAGATATTCCTGCGTCTTCTGTAATTTTCCTTCTCCCTCCTGCACCAGTTTTCCGGTTTTTGTATCACAGGCTAAAAGGACGCATTTCCCTTTTACATTGATTGCCAATTTCAATGTTCCATCTTCATATCCTATTTCCCGGATCAGATCCATTCCCTCCTCCGGTTTTTCGGAAAGTGCATTCCGAATCTGCTCTTCCGTCACAAGAACGGACTTTTCTCCACTTTTACAATCAAATTGATAGACATCATAACATAAGCCGCTTTTTTCCCCTTTTACAGCCGTATAAAACAATTTATCATCCCCACCCTGATATATACTTCTCTCATCTTTTGTAATTTCCTGCATTTTCTTGGTTACAAAGTTATAATAATATACCGCCGTTTCATCCCCGAGAAAACCATAAAGCACAACAAAATCTTTATTATTTTCATATAGGATACTCCCAACTTCCAATGGCTTATTTTTGTATTTAATCCTTGTAAATTTATTCTTTTTGCGATCATACTCTGCCATCTCGCCTTCCCAATTAAATAATATATACTCCTTGGTATCCGTAATATACTTACAATCCATCTGGAAATCCGCAAATTCTACAAACAGCTGCTGAATTTTCTCTATGGCAATTTCCTCTCTGTCCCCCTTCCGGATAACCGGCACAGAATATACCTTTACCAGATCACTGGAGTCCGACGTACTGGAAATCAATACTTCATTTTCAGATACGTGCATAAAATAAATCCCCTGTGTATCTCTTAATCCCAAACTCTCCGCTGGGATTTTCTGAATCACTTTCCCTTCATAGTCACTCTGTACAAGACATTCCTGGCATATATCCTCTTCGTCTTCTCCATCAGCGCCATCCGACAATCCCATTTCCTCTGTCCGGTAGGTACAATGACTGGTCGCCCACGTATACTCACATTCGATTTCCGCCTGTGCAGTATCTGTTGTTTCCTGTTTCTCCTCTTTTTGTTCTGTCTCTTTCACATTTCCCTGACAGCCTGTTAAAAGCAGACAGATTGTCATGAAAACTACGATGAATTTCTTTCTCATTTGGCGTTCCTCTTTTCCATTTTTTTACATTTTATAAGTTGTTATCGATATAACGATAAAACATCTCCGGATCATTTTTTCCTTCTTTCTTCAACTGCTTGGTGACAAGATCATAACAAAAGTACGTATCTTCCTCAATCTCATCTCCCGCAGCACTCCATAAGCCCGCATAAATCCCCATTTTGTCTTCTACCAGCCGGACTGTTTCAATACCTATTTCCAGCTGACTCTCCTGTTCATATTTTTTTACTGCTTCTGTAAACTCCTCTTCATAATGAAGGCTCCCTTTCTCATTGAGAGAATAGGAATACAAAGCCCGCTCATCACTTGTAAGCATAAACAGCTGATCCTTCCAAATAAACATTTCAGAAATGCTGTCGTCTTTATTCCATTTCGCCAGACGTTCCTTTTTATTCTGTTTCAGATCATAGGTCCAAATCCCTGTATCTGTAGTATAAATCACCTGATTTCTCTTTTCATCTCCAATTTTAACCGCAGTATCCCACACCCAATTTACGATACAGATCCGGATATCCCCGCTCCGATCATACAAAAATTCTCCTTCTTTTCCGTCAATCCTGCTGCTGGCAAATACAAAGCAGTTCTCCACACGACTGAGTAAATACATGTTTCGTTCCGGAATTCCTTTTTTCTTTATAAACTCTTTCTTTTTACGATCGAATACACAGTAATAATCCGAAACCGTATTATATACAAGATAATTTTCATCTGCATACAAGTTACTTTCTTCTACTGAGATATTCGCATCACATATTTTCTCTGTCTTTTCCAGCTGCGGAAAAGAATTGCCATCTTTCAACACCAGCGGAACCGTATATGCCTGTTCGCCATCACCAAAAATTAATTCCTGATTATTCACATAATACAACATCCAGGGTTTCGTACAATAGAAATTATTGGTAAAAATATGACGCACGAACTTTCCGTCTAACGTATACTCATCTAGAGAATAATTAATATCCGTTTCTGTTGTTTGAATAAAAACATTATGGTCATTTGCATTTTTATATTTTTTATCGGCATTTGTCAGCGGTTTTTCCAGCAGATATTCCTGCGCTTTCTGTAATTTTCCTTCTCCCTCCTGTACCGTTTCTCCGGTCTGTATATCACAGCTTAAAAGAACGCCTTCTCCTTTTACATTGATTTCCAGTTTTAATTTTCCGTCTTCAAATGCCATTTCCCGGATCAGATCCACTTCTTTCTCCGGTTTTTCGGAAAGGGCATTCCAAATCTGCTCTTCCGTCACAAGAACAGACTTTTTCCCGCTTTTACAATCATATTGATATACATCATAACATAAACTGCCATTTTCCTCTTTGACAGCCGTATAAAACAATTTATTTTCCCCACCCTGATATAGCATGCTTCTCTCATCTTTTATAATTTCCTGCACTTCTTTTGTCTCATAGCTGTAATGATATGCGGCACTTTTTCTCCTCTGTACAGTAAAAAACACAAAAGAATCCTTATTATTTTCATATAAAATATGACTGAATTTCAAAGGTTTATTTTCGTATTTTATCTGTGTTATTTTGTTGCTTTTGCGATCATATTCTGTCAGCTTATTATCGAAGTTAAGCAAAATACATTTCTCTGTATCCATAATATATTTCGGGGCAAACTCCGAGTCCCGTTCAAATAATAATTGTTTCTTATCTGCTGCAATTTCCTCGCTGCCATCTTTCCAAATAATTGGCACAGAATATATATGTGCTTTCGATTCATCCTCTGTGTAAGAATTCCAGCAAATCAATACTTCATTTTCGGATACGTGTAAAAAGGTAATATCTTCCCCGTTTGACAGCCCCATCTGATCCGCCGGAATTTTCTGAAGCACTTTTCCCTGATAATCACTCTGTACAAGACACTCCTGTGCAAAAAGCTCATACTCTTCATCGCTGTTTTCCGGTACGTGAACCTGTGAACTTGTCTCAATACGGTAGGTACAATGACTGGTCGCCCACGTATACTCACATTCTATTTCCGCCTGTGTAATATCTGCCGTTTTCTGTCTATTCTCTTTTTGTTCTGTCTCTTTCACATTTCCCTGACAGCCTGTTAAAAGCAGACAGATTGTCATGAAAACTACGATGAATTTCTTTCTCATTTTATACTCCTCTTTTCCTTCACAATGAAAGGGTTAATACATCCGCTAACTTTATAAAACCAACTTTTTCTGCCAGCTTCTGCGAAGCCGTATTTTGAATACCGGTAGACCACAACGGTATTTTCCCCTGATTCAAAGCTTCTTCTCCCAGCCATTTCGAGTAATATTTTAATGTTATTTCTTTGCATTTTTTATCCATATTTGTACTTCCTCTTTTCGCTTCCCTTCTAAAATCAAGTATACCATCCTGCTTTTTACTTGTCAATTTGTGTAAATTCTTTATTTTTTTGTTTTTCCTTGACTAGGCTGCTTCTTTATTGTAAAATATTGGATGAAACTTATTTGAAATCATACAGAAAGGTAAAAAACAATCAATGAAAAAATACAAATTTGCTATAATTATTATTCTTGCACTCTTTATACTGGGGTTTGCTTTTAAACTCATTTATATCAAAGACGGAACCATTACTGAGGGAACTTATTCGGTTGTGGATTTTGAACAATATCCCGATGCTTCCATCACAATAACAAAAGATACCATTCAGTTTCATAATATTGATCTAAATAAAATATATCAAACAAAACAATTGGAGCAATACAAGAAAACACATGAAATCAACCCTGAATTAAGTTATTCTGAAAAGGAAATAGACGATTATTCCAACCTGAACGAGAACTTTGTAAAGAATACTTTTCCTATCCCCTATGAGCAATCTGAAGATTATAAATCCGGAACTTTTACATACACATACTATATGTATCCCGGAAATAGCATATTTGGATTGGTTATCCTATATGATTCTTTACATAAAACGATTAAAATAAATAATGAAATTCAAGAAATTAATTTTGCAAAATAGAGACGTATTTAACCGACCTCGAAAGGAAACAATAACATCATGAGAGTTTTGCTTGCATTGATATTCTTTTTTGTATTTTATAAAGGTTTACAAAAAGACAACCCTGTCCAAACATGGGGTGGTCTCATTTTGATGGTACTGTGCCTAGTATGGCAAATATGTATTTCTTGGGAATTTCTCGCGTATTTTCTTGTTCCGATAGCATAAAATGATATATTTTCAAAAGTTTGTGCTGTTAATGGCATAAACTTTCTTTTTTCAAGAGTTTGTGCTATCAATGGCATAAAAGCACACACCAATCTCCTCTCGGAAATCGGTGTGTGTTTAATTATTTATCCCCAAACTTCTTCGGCGATTTCTTTTACCAGTTTCAATTTCGCCCACTGTTCTTCTTCCGTAAGTTTGTTTCCTATTTCACAGGAAGCAAATCCACACTGTGGGCTTAAGCATAAGCGGTCAAGCGGAACATATTTCGCTGCCTCGTGGATTCTTTCGATCACAGTTTTTTTATCTTCTAATACCGGCGATTTTGTCGTAATAAGTCCCAGTACAATTTTCTTATCTCCGGAAACTTTCGCAAGCGGAGCAAATCCTCCCGATCTCTCATCGTCATATTCCAGGAAAAGCGCATCCACATTTTCCTTGGCAAATACATAATCTGCGACAGAATCATAGGCACCACTTGCAAAAAATGTTGAATGATAATTTCCTCTGCAAATATGCGATGTAATCACCATATCTTCCGGTTTTCCTTCAAGGGCAAGATTATTGACAGCAAGCAATTTTGACTTTACTTCATCAAGATCAATTCCCAGCGATTTATATCTGAGTTTTGCCGCATCTCCGACAATTGCGCCCCAGGTACAGTCATCGAGCTGAAGATTGCGGCATCCCGCATCATAAAACTGTTTGATCACATTCTGATAGGCGGTTCCGATATCCCGGATCAGTTTCTCATCCGTTGCATAAAATTTTCTAGTTGATTTATAATTTGCCGGTACAATAAGCTGCTGATACATCTGTGCAGGAGCCGGAATCGTATATTTTGCAACCGTATTTTCATCCTCAAATTGTTTTAAATGTTTAAAATATTCTACAAAAGGATGTGCTTTTGGCTTTATTTTTCCAACAAGATACGTGTCGTCAAGTACCGCCAGTTCTGCATCAAACTTCACGCCGTTACCGGTATTTTCATGGGCAACGCCTTCAAATCCCCACATAAAATCAAGATGCCAGAACGTTCTCCGGAATTCCCCATCTGTAATAACATGGAATCCTAATTCTTTCTGTTTGGCAACGACTTTATTTATTTCTTCATTCACTACTTTATCAAATTCTTCTTTGCTTATCTTACCATCCTGATAAGCTGCTTTCGCTTCTTTCAGCGCCTGTGGTCTTAAAAAACTTCCTACAAAATCATAACGAAAAGGTGTTTTTAATGTACTCATATTATCTTCTCCATTTCTTATCGTCTAGTTAATTAACTAATTTCATTATAAGTACAAACACCTCAGCTGTAAAATATATAAAAAGAGCGGTTTGTCATAGTTTGAAACTATAGCAAAGCTGGATTTTTGACGCTTTACTTTTCCGTTTACGTTGCAATGGAAAGGCAACCAATTCTGACAACTTCTTTGATTTACGTTGCTTTTTTCGCTTCTTACCGGCTTTAAAAGCAACGTATTTCGCTTGGTTTCCCTTTTTACGTTGCCTTTTTAACTTCTTGCCAGCTTTAAAAGCAACATATTTCGCTTGGTTTCCCTTTTTACGTTGCCTTTTCCAGCCGCAGTCATGCCAAATCACTCTTTTTGCCTTCCTGGCATGACCTCATACCTCCTCCAAGTCATGCCAAATCACTCTTTCCCCTCTTCCGGCATGACCGCATACCTCCTCCAAGTCATGCCAAATCACTTTTTTTCTCTTCCGGCATGACCGCAAGCCACGCCGCAGTCATGCCAAATCACTCTTTTCCCTTTCCGGCATGACCGCAAGCCACGCCGCAGTCATGCCAAATCACTCTTTTTCCCTTTCCGGCATGACCGCAAGCCATGCCGCAGTCATGCCAAATCACTCTTTTTCCCTTTTCGGCATGACCGCAAGCCACGCCCTCCCCACGCCCAACACAATTTATTTTCCAAAAAGCAGCCCGCCATAGTCTAAACACTATAGCAAGACTGCCCTTATTTTCTTAATAATCCTTTTTTACAATTTCCAGTCTCTGGCGAGAAGCTGGGTCTTAACCATATTGGCGTAGATTCCACCCTGCTTTTCGAGCTCTGCCGGACTGCCGCTTTCTGCCACCGTACCGTCTTTTAATACGACGATCTTATCGGCATCGGCGACTGTACGCATACGGTGCGCAATGATCATAACCGTCTTATCTTTGATAAGGCGGGACAGGGATTCCTGAATCATCGTTTCGTTATCTACATCAAGCGAAGCCGTTGCCTCATCGAGAAGGATGATCGGAGCATCTTTCAGGAAAGCACGCGCAATCGAGATTCGCTGTCTTTCTCCGCCGGAAAGTTCCGAACCATTTTCGCCGATCATCGTATTCCAGCCATCCGCGAGTTTTTCTGCAAATTCATCACAATGCGCAAGTTTGGCTGCCGCAATGACTTCTTCATCCGTTGCATCCGTTTTTCCGATACGGATATTTTCCATCACCGTATTGTTGAACAACGTTACATCCTGAAATACGATCGAGTATAATGACATCAATGTCTCCGGATCAATTTGGGAAATGTCCATACTGCCTACCGTGATGGTTCCCTGATTGACATCCCAGAAACGGGAAGCCAGACGGGACACCGTTGTTTTTCCACCGCCGGATGGTCCGATCAACGCCGTAACCTCGCCCTGTTTTGCCACAAAGGACACGTCATTTAATACGGTTTCACCACTTTCATAGGAAAATCCGACATTGGAAAATTCAATGTCATAGCCTTTGTTATCCATTTCCTGAGTACCTTCCTGTACCTCGTGGGACAGGATCTCATCCAAACGGCTGCTCTGTACACCGGTGGCAATGATGGCTGCCAGATTTTGCAGAGACACCTGCATTGGATCGTAAATTCTTGATACCACCATCAGAAACATGAAAAATGTAATAACATCCAGTTCCCCTTTGGCAAGGAGGATTCCTCCTGCCAATGCCACCGTTCCGATGCCGAGTTTCAAGATCATCTGGGAACTTCCTACAAAAACAGCCGTTCCAAGTTCTGTAACGATCGCATGTTTTTCAACCGCTTTGATCTTCTTATCCAAGCCTTCCATATACTCTTCCTGGGAATTATAGGCACGAAGATCTCTCGCACTTTCAAGACCTTCCTGGATTCCGTCGGCACATGCCATTTTCAGATCCATCTGTTTTTTATTTAAACTTCTCTGCACTTTTCCGGAACATGCTACAATAATAAAGGAAATTGGGAGTACCCAAAGTGCTGCAATCGCCATGCGCCAGTCAAAGAAAAATAATCCGATGGCAACGGTTGACGTCGAGATACAGGCTCCGACAAGTTCCGGGACAAAATGCGACGATGCCGTTTCCATCTGGGCACAGTCCGCCATGATCGTACTCGTAAGATCAGACAGATCTTTTTTTCCGAAAAAGGAAAGCGGGATCTTTCTCAACTTCTCAGCCAGCGTAATTCGTCTTACTCCACTCTCGATATACGTTGCCAGAAATGTCGCGTTGTACTGAATGTATGTAGTAACAGCGATCAAGGCAAATGTAAGCAAAATTCCTGCCACATACCATACGCCCTTTCCGGCAAGGTTTCCGTCCATGTAATCTTTTACCATATAGTACAAAAGAGCGATCGGCACCATAAGGACCAGATTCGATACGGTGACGGATATAAATGCCTTTATCATGTCTTTGGCACCCTGCTCGGAAAGGGCACATTTATGCATCAATGTTTCTTTTAACTTCATGTCACACACCTACCTTCCAGCATACCGATTTATTGTATTCTCCCCACATATGTGCGTACAATCCCTCTGCTTTTTCCAGTTCTTCATGTCTGCCGTTCTGACAAATTTCTCCATCTTCGAGTACACAGATCCGCTCTACTCCGATTACGGAGGAAAGTCTGTGAGCGATCATGATCACCGTCTTTTCCTGAGAAAGTTTACTGAATGCCGCCTGTACTTTTGCTTCATTGTCCGGATCCGCAAAAGCAGTCGCCTCATCTAAGATTAGGATTGGCGCATTTTTCAACATAGCTCTCGCGATAGAAATACGCTGTGCCTCTCCTCCGGAAAGATATGTTCCTTTGGAACCGATCACAGTATCAATGCCGTCCGGCAGTTTCTCAATAATATCTTCGCATTGTGCATTTTTCAATGCTTCCATTACTTCTTCACGGGTCGCATCTTTTTTACCCATACGGACATTGTCAAAAATTGACATTTTCAAGAGACGGCTGTCCTGAAATACAAACGATACGGTATCCATAAGTTCTTTCGGATCGATGTTTTTCACATCTACTCCGCCAATCTTTATTTTTCCTCCCGTCGCATCGGCAAATCTTGCGATCAGACGCGCTAAGGTCGTTTTACCACCGCCGGATGGTCCGACAAATGCCACCTGCTCGCCTGCCTTGATATCCAGGTTGATGCCGTGCAGCGCATCTTTTGCCGCGCCTTCATAACGGAACGAAACATTTTCAAAACGGATCGACGTATCTTTTGGCTGTTCCTTTTTCTGGGTCTCCGAAAGCGGCTGACGCTGCAGAATACTGTCAATACGCTTCAAGGAATCTTCGACAATCATTGTATTTTCACCTGCATACATCATCTTTGTCAAGGTAACTGTAATGATTGGTGTGATAATGATGTAGAACATCAAATTAAGCAGGAACGTCGTATCCGCCACGCCGCTCTTTACTCCGCCAAACAGATAAGCTGCGGCGATCAGAATGGCAAACACCGAGTTAATTCCCACCGTATATCCCATCATTGGTATCCGAAGATCTTTGGTATAAGAAATCACCCATTTTTCATATTTTTTGATGGAATTCTGAAATCTTTTAAAGGAAAATACCGACTGTCCAAACGTTTTTACAACTGGGATTCCACGGACATATTCCACCGCTTCATTGGACATTTCTTCCAATGAGTTCTGATATTCTTCCATCTTCTTTTTCATGTTTTCCCCCATCATGGTACTCATGAGAGCAAACGCAGCAACGACAGGGATCAGACACAAAAGTCCGAGTCTCCAGTCAAAGATAAGAAGAAGGATCGCAAGTCCTGCCGGCGTGGCTGACGCAACACATTTATCCGGCAGCTGGTGCGCGATATAAGTCTCCGTCGCCGCACTGGACTCATTTACAATTTTCCGGATTTTACCACTCCCCTCTTCTTCCATAAACCCAAGCGGGAGGGATAAAATGTGACGCATAAGCTGCGAACGCATATTGGCCTGCACACGGAAGGCAGACAGATGCGAGCAGATCAATGCTCCTATGTAGATCAGCATGGAAAGCACCGCTGTTCCGACGGCACTCCATCCATAAAATGACAAACTCTGTGCTGCTCCATAATCCGGTGCCACACGCAGCACTTCTTTGATCAGACACCAAATGAAATAAAATGGGACAAGTGCCGCAAATGCACTTATCACGGCGAGTATCCATGACGCAATTGTCAGGTACTTAAAATTTCCGGCATACTCAAACAACTGCTGAATCGGTTTTTGTTTTGCCTCTGCATTTTTCGCCATTTTCAAAACCCTCCTTAAACTTTCTATTGGAAACCATTCAAAAGGGAATCGTTTCCTTTCATTTTATAAAGAAATGCTCTTCCCTGCGAGAAATTCATCTCATAAGTACAGCATTTATTTATCAATTCCCAGTCATGCGAAATGATCAACACACTTTTTCCCATGCTTTTTAGTTGTTTAAAACACTCTGCAGTCTGAATCATATGACGGTAATCCAATCCACTTGTCGGTTCATCAAAAATCAATATTTCTTTCTCTGCCAATATTGCGGATACAATTGCAACACGCTGCTTCTGTCCTCCGGAAAGTGACATCGGATGTCTTTGCCGGAAGGCTGACACCCCTAATTGCTCCATCACATCATTTTTATCCTCTTCTGGTCTATCCTCGACCCCAAGACTGATTTCGTCCTCTACCGTTTCGCAGAACAATTGATGATTTACATCCTGCATAACCATATAACACTGTTTTAACATCTCCTTATTCTTGTACTTTTTGCCATCTAAGACCGTAGTTCCTTTAAACTTTTTCTCAAGCCCACATAAACAACGCACAAATGTCGTCTTTCCTGCACCATTAAGACCAGTTATCGCGACTATTTCATTTTGAGGAATAGTAAAATTATCTATATCAAAAACCAATTCCTGATCATAGGAAAATTGGTAATCAATGCACTCAATTCCTTTTTTTATGGATATTTCTTCTTTTTCAAACTTCTCTGCAACATTTTCCATAGTCCGTAATCCAAACTCTTTTCTTTGTGCGGACGAAAACTGCATAAACTCTTTTATAGACAAATTCCATTCCACTTTTCCATCTTTCAAGTAAATTACACGGTCGCAAACTTCCTGCAGCCAGTTAAGTCGATGTTCTGCAATTACTATAGTTTTTCCTTGATCTTTCCAAAATGATAAAATCTGTTTTAATTTTTCAATTGATTTTATATCCAGGTTCGATGTCGGTTCATCAAGTACAAACACCTCTGGCATCATTGCCGAAACCGAGGCACAGGCTACTCTTTGTTTTTCTCCACCGGAAAGTTGAAATATGTCGCGATCCAAAAGCAGATCCATCTCCAGTTGATCCGCCACTACATTCATTCGCTCTCGAATCTCTTTTTCCGGCAAACCAAGGTTTTCACATCCAAAGGCAATCTCACTCGTCGTGTCCATACAAAAAAACTGACTTCGCGGATTTTGAAACACGCTTCCCACCTTTTGAGAAATATTATAGATTTCTTCCTTTTGAACATCCATGCCACAGACAGTCACTTTTCCATGCATTTCTCCCTCATAAAAATGAGGAATCAGTCCATTAAGCATTCTCGTAATGGTCGTTTTTCCACATCCGGATTCACCACATAAAAGAACACATTCACCAGAGCCAATTGTAATTGACACATCTTTCAATGCTCCCTTGTCGGAATTGTTATACGTAAAATTTACATTTTCTAACTGTATCATAGTTTCTCCTTATACAATCAAGCTTCGTATCAGCGCACCTGCCCAGATTACATACGGTATCACACATAGCGTAAACAAACTATAATCCTGCGCATGAAACCCAATCTGACATACATTAGTACGCTTTCGATCTGCTCCCAGCCCGCGTGTTATTGCTGCCGCATTCAGTTCCTCACCAATTTTGGCCGAACAGACCAATAAAGGGACCAGCCGATATTCTATCATCTTAGTCACATTTTTTCCTCCAAATCGGATATCTCTCATGCGCATGGCATCATTGATAGAAGAAAATTCATCTGCTATCGTAGGAAAGAAGCGAAACATCACACATAACGGAATGCTTATCTTTTCTGATACATGCATTCTTTCCATCGCCGCATTAAATTCACTCACTTTTGTTGTGCGGATCAAATAACTTCCTGTCATGATTCCGGGTAAAAAACGTGTTAAAATTCCACAGCACGCCAGCAAAAGATAACCAATTACCCCGGAAAGACGTGGTAAGATTTCTATGTACAAACCATATGCCACTGCATATAAAATCAAATACCAAGCTCCTGTCTTCCATTTTCCATCAAGTACAAACAAAATCATAGGAACAATGCAAAAAATCGGGGTATATCGGTCAAAAAGATCACCGCCTGCATTTCCAAGAACAAAAACTCCCATAGTAAACAGAAGTAACAGTTTCGGTCTCGGATCAAATACCAACTTTCCTTCTTTCATCACGCGATTCCTGCTTTCTCAAAATGTTTTTGCAATACAGATTTTCCAATGATCCCTCCAATCCAGCCACAAACCAAACAAGAAATAATCATTGCCGGAATCAGCCATTTATGACTCATAATTTCAGATAACGAGTCTATATACTCCTGACCAAAGCTTTGTCTCGTCACAAAATATTCGTGTGCATTGATAAATAATGGCACAAAATTTCCAAATAAAATAATATCAAATACACTTCCACTTAGAATTGCTTTGGAACTACTTTTATAATTTCCGCTTTTTGCAATCAGATCAGCAAGAAGACCAAACACAATTCCAAACAAAAATGGCCAATATCCCATCCCTGTGATCCACAAAAACAGCCCGATAATGATGGCATATATTGTGAGCATTCCAAATTTGTCCACTTTGGTCATGAAAAGCATATATGGAATTCCTCCAAGAAGCGGTACCAGTACACACAGCATTGGCATCATGATTGGGATAAATCCCAGCATTGCGACTGCCGTCATGATAACGCAGTATATCGCTGCGTATATTCCAATATTAATCAGATCTTTTCCTTTTAATTTTCCACTTGTATTCATAGCAATCTCCTTCTTTTGCTTTATTATTTCGTGTTATCTCGATTACCACAAAAGGTTTTGCATGTCATACTTTTGTAAGTTTTAACTAACTTTTAACTAAAAGAATTGACTGCATGTTCTTCTGTCATCTGCAGCCACTTTCTTTCGATTCGTGCAATCATTAGCAGCAATTACTGTAAATCACATCCCAACCGGCACTATGATATTTCTCCAGCATACAGATGTAACGCCTCGCTTCTTCTTTGGACATATTGTGACGAACAACTTCAAAAAAACTTTCAAACAATGCTTTATTCATAATATGCATAAAGTTTTTTGTAATCCGTTCTCCTTCCTTCATTTGAATGCCGGTGGCATCCATGAATCGATAGGTATATTCCGTTTCAATTTCTACTAGATGTTCCACAAAGTTTTGAAATTTTGTACCATACGCGCCATCGACCAGCAACTGAAAAATTTCAAAATGATCATACATATAATCTAACATAAGCATCATTCCATTTTCCGCATACTCGTCTAGATAGTCTGCCTGCTTTTCAGGTTCTATTTTTTGAAATTTTTCCTGCACACTTACAAATATCTCTGTAAATTCTTTTGCTGCCGGTTCCACAAGTGCCGAAAAAAGTCCCTCTTTTCCACCATATCGGGAATAAATAGACCCCGTCGTTGTTCCCGCTTCTGCCGCTATCGTGCGAAGAGAGGCATCGACATATCCTTTGTCCAAAAATTCTTTTTTTGCACATGTCTCAATTTTTACTGAAACACCTTCGATTGGTTTTGACAAGTTTACCTCCGTTTTGTAACACTGTTATATAACACTGTTATGAGTATAGAACACCATTTCCTTTTTGTCAATACTCTATCGGTCGAAAACCGGTTATTGATAATTTCTATCACTTCTGCCTTTTCATTTATTCGCACTTGTCATCTTGCAGACAACTTGGTACAATAAATGTAACTTTTTTCCAAAGCAAGGAGGATACCATGAGCCGGATTATTTTTCAAAAATCATATCTTATATTACTGCCTTCTTATCAAATGACACATACTCATAAACATCCTTTTTTACATCTGTTTTTTAGCAAAAAAGGATGCCGGATCTGTTTCAATGACACAACGTTAAAAGGAAACATCATTTTACTTGATTCCAATGTGCCTCATATGACAGAAGAAGAAAATGGGTGCGACTTCATTTTATTGATTGATCCAACAAGTTCAATTGCTGAAAGTCTACAGAAACAATATTTGAAAGAAGATCATTATAATATTTTTTCGAGATTACCGGATATATATGATAACCCAGACAAAATGTCAGATGACGAAATCAAGGATCTTACCGAAAGATTATTATTAAATATGGAGATTATTTCCTCCGAAAATGACAATAAAGATAAACGAGTAGAGACAATAATTACAAACATTCTTTCCGGAAAATGGCTTTCATATAGTGTCGAACAGATTGCAGCATCAACCTTTCTCTCTGAAAGTCGGTTGTCACACTTATTCAAGGCAGACGCGAAGATTTCTTTGAAAAGTTATCTCCTTATGAGACGCCTTGAACATGCCTATCGTTTGGTGTGTTCCGGAAAAACAATCACTTATGCTGCCTGCGAAAGCGGTTTTGCAAGTCCGTCCCATCTTGCGTATACCTGTCAAAAACTGACAGGCATTGCTATATCTGAAGTATTTAATAACAAAAAATAGCAGATTTTTGAAAGCCTTATAGGTTTAAAAGCTTTATACTATTGTCAAATTAAAAACCGAAAAGGAGACTAAACTGCTATGAATTTTATGTATTTTTTTGACAATCATATCAAACGTTATATCATGAGAGGGAAAAAATATTGTAACCCTGCAGAAACCGGAAATTATCCTTGTGGAATAAGCTGTATCCGCCAGCACGATGTAAATCTTTGGTTTTATACCAAAAATAATACAACCATTGCAATTGATGCAGGACATTTAAATTTTCCCAAAACTTCTGAATCATTTAGAAAAATTAACATTGATCCCACTCGGATTCCACATGTTTTTATTACACATGCTGATGTGGATCACTGTGGCGGCATTGATATAAAAGGATCAAACATCTACCCAAATGCAAAAATACATATCGGAAAAGAAGAAACCGTTTATTTAAATCGACAAACTTATCGTATGAAAAAAGGAAACATTAAATTATACAATTGTGTTGCACTAAGAGAAGGATATGAAACCATTGATGGCGATAAATTGTTTGATATTGATGGCATTAAAATACAGACGTTTCATACACCGGGACATACTCTGGGACATACATGCTATATCGTTGATGACACCGTATTATTTTCGGGAGACTGCCTTGCCGTGAACGAACAGGGGGGATACAGTTTTTTTGACTTTTTCACCCAATTTCCGGACATGAATAAAAAATCCCTGCTCCATTTGCAGAAAATTGTCAATACCATTCAACCTCGTTATGTATGTACCGGGCATAGTGGAATCCGCAAATATTCACCTGATATATTCGCACACGCACATGAATCCGCTCAATTCAGCCTCAAAAAACCTTTTGACCCATATGCTCCCTATGATGCATTTACTCAAAATACCCATTAAACACCACTGAATTTTTGCTATTCGGAAACAATTCCTGATACAGTGCAAGGAAATAATTGTCCGTCATACTGGCGATATAATCAACAACAATCTGATCCGGCTGCTCTTTTTCCATATAATCATCAATAAATTTGCTGTTATAATTTATCTCTTCCAGATATTGTATATGGTGACGGTATAAAATAGAATTTTTCTCCATGCTCTTTGCCTGGCGGAGCAGTTCTTCATACATCTGCTCAAACATCGGCTGAATCTGCTGATACACACCATCTACCCGTGAATTTTGATAAATCTGCTGATAATTTTCCTTCTTTGCTTTGGAAAAGGCATCGTAATAATCTTTTTCCATACAGAGATACGGTTTTCCATAACTGTTTTCGATGATATTTACGATCATGTTATTGATGATCTCCGCATTGGTCGTTCCGATCTTTCCACCGGTAAACTGCCCTTCCTCTTTTAATATCCCGACTTTTACCGCGTCCTGCCGGTCTTTTCCAAGGTACGCAATAATGTCGCTGATCCGCATCACGCAGCCCTCTAATGTCGATGGAATCTGCTGTTTATTTGCATCAGGATCAGTATAACAGTCCTCCACTCGTTTATCAAACTGCTGAAAACCTTTCAGTTCCACCGGCTGATACCGCTCCAGTTCCATCTCGCCATTGTGGCAGAGGACACCGTCCAGTACCTGCAGACTCATATTCCGCGACACGAGTTTATCCAGCACCCGCACACTGTGTACATTGTGGTTGAAAAGCCGGCCGGTATGAGCGTGGTACAATTCATTCAAAAACCGCTCTCCTGCATGTCCAAATGGCGTGTGTCCAATATCATGTCCGAGCGAAATGGCTTCGATCAAATCCTCATTTAATCCCAGCATCCGCCCGATATTCCGCGCAATCCGGGCAACCAGCTGTACGTGCAGGGCGCGCCTCGATATATCATCATTCTGATAAGCCGACAACACCTGTGTCTTATCCGAATAGCGGTTGTAATACGGATTGTGGAGGATTTTTTCAATATCACGCACAAAGGCCGGACGCCACAAATTTGCAATATCATGTGCTGGCGCACGGCGCACAATATCCGCATCCGAAAAAGCATACGGATTTTCTCTGTGGTTCTTCCGGTCTTCTATAATCTGTTTTTGCAGTTTTTCCGATAATACATGATAATCTGCCATACGTTTTCCTCCTTTCCTCAGACTTTGAGACGATACAAAACGTCTTCAAAACAAACCCCATCCGTCGGTGGGATATCTCTCTTTTCCGTGGCAAGAATGCAATCTCTGACAAAGGCGGCTGCTTTCTTTACAGAATTTTCCAGTGGATGCCCATTGACACAGTCGGCGGCAATGACCGCTGCAAATATATCACCCGTTCCGGAACGCACTTTTCCCACACGCTTCTGCCGGAGAAATTTAATCTCGCCCGGCGTCTCACTTACCACATTGGTAATATACGAGGTCGAATTCAGTCCGGAAATAACAATCTTATCCGCACCAAGTTCGCGCAGTTTTTCTGTCATTTTCAGAAAATCCGCTCTGCTCCATCCGTCTTCCCGGTAAGGCATCCCGGTGAGCATACAGGCTTCTGTCAGATTTGGAGTAAGAATGTCGGCATAACGCACAAGCTGCTTCATCTTGTCGCACATTTCCGCCGTGTAGGTCGGATAGGCTTTTCCATTTTCTCCCATTACCGGATCAATGATCACTTTGGTTCTCTCGTCCTGAAACTGTCTGATAAAGTCACTGACGATCTCTATCTGTCTGGCAGACCCCAAAAATCCGGTGGCAATTCCCTCAAACCGGAGATCCAGTTTTTTCCATTCCTGCATATACGGCGTCATTTTGTCCGTATAATCATCGTAAAAGAATGACTCAAAACCGGTATGATTGGAAAAGATCGACGTCGGCAGCATACACCCCTGAATCCTCATATGCGAGATAATCGGAAGTGACACTGCGATTGAACACCGCCCAAAGCCTGATATGTCATTGATAATAGCAATTTTTTTCTGATTGTTATGCGACATTTTCTTCACTCCTAATAGCTGCTTACTTTGCGTTAATGTAATTCATCAAACCTTCGGCTTTGATGATCTTCTGCATAAATTCAGGAAATGCCTGACCCTGATAGCTCTGATTTTTCGTCTTATTTACGATCACTCCGCTGTCAAAATCAATTTCCACTTCGTCTCCTGCCTCAATATTTTCAGAAGCTTCTTTACACTCAATGATCGGCAGTCCGATATTGATCGCATTGCGGTAGAAAATTCTGGCAAATGTCTCTGCGATAACACAGCTGACTCCTGCTGCCTTGATGGAAATCGGTGCATGTTCACGGGAAGAACCGCAGCCAAAGTTTTTCTCTGCTACGATGATATCCCCTTTCTGCACATTTTTCACAAAATCTTTGTCTATATCTTCCATACAATGTGTTGCCAATTCCGCCGGATCGGATGAATTCAGGTAACGCGCCGGAATGATAACGTCTGTATCTACATTGTCTCCATATTTAAAAACTTTTCCTAATGCTTTCATGGTTTCTTCCCCTTTCTATAATCCTAATTCGGATGGCTCAGAAATTTTTCCGGTCACTGCACTTGCTGCTGCAACTGCCGGACTAGCCAGATAAACTTCCGAATCCACATGTCCCATACGGCCGACGAAGTTACGGTTTGTCGTAGAAACGGCTCTCTCTCCGGCAGCAAGGATTCCCATATGTCCGCCAAGACAAGGTCCGCAAGTCGGTGTGCTGACAACCGCTCCCGCCTTGATAAATGTCTGGATCAGTCCTTCTTCAATTGCCTGAAGATAAATTGCCTGTGTCGCCGGGAATACGATACAACGCATGCCTTTTTTCACTTTACGTCCTTCCAATACTTTCGCTGCAGCACGCAGATCGCCGATTCGTCCATTGGTACAAGAACCGATAACTACCTGATCGATTTCCACGTCACCGGACTCTTTTACGGTCTTCGTATTTTCCGGAAGATGTGGGAACGCAACCGTTGGCTCCAGGGTATTTAAGTCGATTACGATCTCTTCATCGTATTCTGCATCTTCATCCGGTTCATAAATCTTATATTCTTTTGTAGAATGTTCTTTCATATATTCAATCGTTTTCTCATCTACCGGGAAAATACCATTTTTCGCACCGGCTTCAATCGCCATATTCGCGATGGAAAAACGATCATCCATTGTAAGACTTGCCACACCATCTCCGGTAAATTCCAAAGAACGGTACAATGCGCCGTCTACCCCGATCTTGCCGATCAAGTGAAGGATCACATCTTTTCCGCTTACCCATTTCTGCAATTTTCCGGTAAGTACCACTTTGATTGCAGACGGTACTTTAAACCATGCTTTTCCCGTAATCATACCGGCACCCATGTCTGTACTTCCTACACCTGTAGAAAATGCTCCCAGTGCTCCATATGTACATGTATGTGAATCGGCTCCAATACATGTCTCTCCTGCTACGATCAAACCTTTTTCCGGCAGAAGGGCATGCTCGATTCCCATCTCTCCTACTTCAAAATAATTGGTGATTCCCTGTGCTTTCGCATACTCGCGCACGCATTTACAATGTTCCGCAGACTTGATGTCTTTATTTGGTGTAAAGTGATCCGGAACAAGTGCAATCTTGTCCTTATCAAATACGGTCTTTTTATTTAACTTCTCTACTTCATGAATGGCAACCGGTCCGGTAATATCATTTGCCAATACCAGATCCAGATCTGCTTCAATGAGCTGTCCTGCCTGAACACTTTCCAATCCGGCATGTGCTGCCAGAATCTTTTGGGTCATTGTCATTCCCATCGTCAATTCATCCTTTCTATTTTTACTATTTTCCCTGAGGGATTTTTTGCTTGTCCTTTTTTGAGGAGACTGCAGGGTTTTGCTTTTGCCAAGGGCAACGAGATTATGAGGTTGCGGGATCCCTGGTGCTGGAAATTTCAGGTTGGGGGGTATGCAAGGCCCCTGGTTAGGGGCGGGAAAAGCAACCTGATTCGACTTGATTTCCTTTTTTGGTTGCCTTTTTCACTTCTCTATCTCAAACTCTTTCAGCCTTTCACTTTATATATAGTAACAAAAAATTCTCAAAAAGTAAAATATTCTTTTCTTATATTTGATATAACTTTTATTTATACCTCTTTTCTTTTCTATTCCTTTATGGTATAGTATAACTACTAAGTTTGTGGAAACTGCTTTTTGTTTTGGTCATGCACCACGGAAATGTAAAAAAACAAGTCCTTCCGGGGTGTCCTACCTCCTTCAGCGCCAACCCTGCACCTCTGGAATGCAAAATAACAAGCCCTTCCGGGGTGACTTCCCTCCTTCAACGCCAGCCCGGCACCTCTGAAATGTAAAAAAGCAAGCCCTTCCGGGGTGTCCCACCTCCTTCAGTGACGCCCCGGCACCTCTGGAATGCAAAAAATCAAGTCCTTCCGGGGTGTCCTACCTCCTTCAGCGCCAACCCGGCACCTCTGGAATGCAAAAAATCAAGTCTTTCCGGGGTGACTTCCCTCCACCAACGCCAACCACGCCGCACCAAAGAAACATCCGCAAAAGAAAGGAGTCCTTATGGAATCATTATCACAGTATCACATTTTTTACACGGTTGCCAAAAACGGCAGTATCTCGGCGGCTGCCAATGAACTTTTCATCAGTCAGCCTGCCGTAAGCAAGTCAATAAAAAAACTGGAGGAACTTCTCCAGACTACGCTGCTCATCCGCGGATCGCGGGGGGTAAAATGCACAGAGGATGGCAGGATTTTGTATGAGCACCTTACCTCGGCGTTTTCCTCGATTCTAGAGGGAGAGCAGATGCTGCAACGCAACCGCGCCTTTGAAGTGGGGCAGATTCATTTTGGCTCCAGTACCACTTTGTGTAAGCACATTATGCTGCCGCTTCTTCAGACATTTGTTGAAAAGAATCCACATATCCGTGTCACGATCGACGGGCTTTCGTCCCGTGAAACCGCGTTGCAGCTTGCCGACAATAAAATGGATGTCGGACTGCTCGTAGAAACCAGTGCCTCAAAATCTCTGACATTTACCCCGTTGACGGATCTTTCTTATACCTTTGTCGCCTCCAGACAATATTTGGAAAATTTGAAATTGCGTGAGGGAATTGATTATTCGAAAAAAGATCCTGCCTTTTTTCAAAAGGCAACTCTTATGCTTATGGATCATGAAAATATATCAAGGCAGCATATTGAAGCCTATTTTTCCGCCAATTCCATCGAAACCCGCCAGATTCTCGAAACAAGCAATATGGAGCTTCTGATTGAATTTGCAAAAATCGGACTGGGCGTTTCCTGTCTCATTCGGAATTTTGTAGAAAAGGACATAAAAAACGGCACGCTTATCGAGATTCCATTACGCAAAAATATCTCGACGCGTACCGTTGGTTTTGCCTATTCCAAAGAATCCGTGCACAATCCTGCCGTGGCAAAATTCAAGCAGATATTAAAAAAAACTTATGGAAAATAAAGCTGCTTTATTTCTTTTTCACAGGGATCCAAATCTCGGAATAGTAATTTTCATCCATCGTTCCCTTTGGAAATTTTGTCGGATCATCGTACATTTCCACACAATATCCGGCAGCAAATTCATAATCCCGGAGCGCAGGCAGCCATTCTGTAAAAATCTTTGTATTGACATCCTGCAAAGCCGACGGCAGTGGGCCTTTACATGGGAACACCGCCCAGCTGAATTCAGGAATCGTCCTTGTCACAAATCCGTCCGGCACTTCCTGACCTTCTTTGTAAGGATCTGCGATCAGATATTCAAACGAATCCTTTCCCATCTTTTCGTCGATATTAATTCCATAAACTCCACTGACAACATTTCCCTTTCCTTCTTTAAAATGCTGCTGCCAAAACTGCGGAATAATCTCCTTTGCATTTTCATAAGAAAATGTGCCCGAATTGGCAATTACTGTAAATGCTGCTTTCTTTTCGATTTTGTAATCCATAAGATAGCCTCCTTCGATTGATAATTTGATTTTTAGCGGGGCGAAGGATTTAAGCATTGTCTGGTCCCTGCGGACTTTACTTGGCGTCACGCCATGAAATCTTGTAAATGCCTTCGTAAAACTGTCCGGCGAATCATACCCGTATTTTAAAGCAATATCAATTACTTTTGCGTCACTTGCCAGCAGGTCATTTCCTGCCAAGGCCATCCGCCGGTTCCGGATATATTCAGAAACCGTGATGCCACAGGCAAACGAAAAACCCTTCTGAAAATAAAAGCTTGACACACATACATGCTCTGCAATTTTTTCTAATGTTATTTCCTCCGTGAGATGTGACTCAATATATGAAATTGCTTCTCCAATCACTTCTGTCCAGTTCATGCTTTGCTCCTTTCTGTTTCGCTATGACCATACTTTACCACATCGAAATGATCCGTTCCCGACAATGTTTGCCAACATCTGTCTATCTTGTTTGATAGAATTCCCGCATGACCTTCCGGGCAAATTCAAGGCTGCCGTTTCCTCCGGCGACACGGATCGCTTTCTTCCAATATTTGTCATTCAGTATTTCTATCACTACTTGCTTTTGACCTCCTGTTATCTCATGTAATTCTTCGGCTGCTTTTTGCACTTTTTCATCGCAGGGATCCAGATTCATAAGCTCTCCAAACTCATAAAAAATATCCATTGTTTTTTCCTGTTTCCGACGTATTTCATGATTCGAATACGCCGCCTCTTTGTCGTCAATCCCCTTTTTTACATCCATCGAACCACCCCATCTTTATTGCAGAAAAAGAATATCTTGTGCACCCCCTGCATCTTAAATCTCGCTTCTGCCTCTTCCTCCGGATACCGTTTTTCCAGCTGAATACGCTCCGAAGAAACGGCTGCGATAAACGAAATACAATGCGTTTTTGTCATTTCGTGCTGCACGCGCACATAATATTCATCTTCTGCTTTTTCAATAAAAATCTTATGCTGCTCATCGGACTCTTCCGATGTTTCCGGCTGCAAAAGTACACCATGACACGTAAGAAATGCTTCGTGCGAGCCCGCATGTTCACCGCCTCCATTCTCCTTTTGTATCTGTGACGCCACTTCTCTCAGTTCCAAGTTGAACATACTTGCAGTATCAACCTTATTAACGGTGTTGAGCTGTCTGTAAAGTTCCTCTCTCTGTTCTTTTATATTAACATGAGAAATATCCGGATTATCTATGGTGTATGCTCTCCAGTCCTTTGCTTTCGCCTTTGCCATGCCTTCCTCTGAAAAGGTCACGGTATCCACAGAGTATTGCTCCTTAATAGACTTTTTCTCCCGGCGCGACTGCACTACGTCTTCTCTGAATAAATCCGGCATTTCCGATCTGCGATAGTGGTACCGTCCCGCATAAATCTGTGAACCTGATACATCAAGTGCCATAGTGTCATCCTCCTTCTCCTCTTTATTTTTCAGTGGTTTTTGAAGATGTGTCTGAACTCTTGTCTTTATCTCCTACCCTTTCATCCACTGTGCTGGGAACCAGCTTTGAGAGGGTGTTCGAATAACTACCACTGCTTGTATATGTCACTGCCTTACTCCTTGACGCAGCATTTCCTATACTTGTTGCTTTCTGCGATATTTTGCTTGCATAGGAATTGTAGCCCGTAAAAACAGATTGCAGTGAACTAATATCTGATTTCTTTAGAGTTTCCTCGCCTGTTTCTTCATCTTTCTTCTCGATTTTCTTCTTTTTCCAAAGAGAGCTAGCATTCAGAGCATCTGCTGATTTTTTTAAGGAATCCGCACTGGTCTTCATCAGAGTTAATTTCTGTGAGGTATCCCCCGTTCCTGCTGTTTTTTCCGCATCCTGCTTTGCATAATAAGCTTTTAACAGTTTCCCATAACTTCCATTTTTTATAGATGCGTAATCTGATAATATGTTTGTACCACCTAATGAGGATGAATTTGAAGTTCCTCCAAACAATGCTGAGTAATCTACGTTACTGTTGTATTTATTTGTATAATCACTAAAACTATTTATTTCTGACATTTAACCAACCTCCTTGTCCTTATCAGCATCCATGCAAGATTTATTTCATTAACAAACCTACAGTTTCACATCAACATTATGTCCAACAGGTTCTGAAGTACTAATGTTTACACCATCTGGTATTGCATCCACCGTTTCCTCTGAAACTGAATCATTCGTATCAACTGTAATATCCTGATTTTCTCCGGTTGCTTCTGATTTTTTATCTTCATCAATCTTGTCATCTGCATTCTTCTTTTTAGACTTATCTTTATCCTCAGTCTTTGAAACCTTCTGATCTGCCTTTGCAGCTTCTTCCATCTTCTTATTTACATCTGCTAGTGTGGATACCTGTGCCGCTGTTGCCGCCTGAGCCTTTGCCTGTAAATCAGCCAGTTCTTCCTCTTTCTTTTCTGTACTTGCTCCTCTACCTTTATCCATCTTAATTTCAGATTCCAACACACCTGCTTTGCCTTCCATTTGTGTTGCCATACTACCCTGTACCTTTGCCTGTTTCATAGAGGAATCTGCGGAAATCATCGCCTGCATACTTGCCTGTGACAGACCTGCACTCTGCTTTCCTGATTTCGGACCAGTCTTCCTGCTGCCTCCAAGCATATCATCCATAGATGTTTTTTTCGTCTGCTGCTCTTTTCTCTGCTCCATCTGATGCTGTCGTAACTGC
Organism: uncultured Eubacterium sp.; assembly: GCA_934316845.1. Taxonomy (GTDB): domain Bacteria; phylum Bacillota; class Clostridia; order Lachnospirales; family Lachnospiraceae; genus Eubacterium_F. The sequence continues at coordinate 30,395 of CAKRDZ010000033.1, forward strand.
TGATTCAGATTATTGATCTCCTGCTGTATTTCCTGTCTTTTCTTCATCTTATCTTCAATAGAAAGTTCCTCATTAGAAGATAATTCCTGCAACTTTTTCTGTGCATTTGCAATCTGATTCTGAATATTTTTGCTGACAGAATCCATCTGGATAATTCTTCCTGAACTTCCTGCCTGAATACCATTATTTGCTCCACTAATACCATTTACTGTCATCGTTTTGTCCTCCTTGATAAAGAATTTGAAATCCGTTTCTTATAAATTTGCATTACACGACTTCTTATTTACTCTTTCGGCATCTTCACATTTGAAAAAAAGTAAGATGTTGTGAACCGACCTTTTTTTGTTGTGAAGCAGCATATTTTCATCTATATTTGCACAAAAAAAGCACTAAATATCTTAGTTTCAAAATTCAAGATACTTAATGCTTCTTGTCTCTATTCCACCTGTAACATAATACTCAAAATTACTTCCTTATCCACCTGCTCCAAAGATATATCTCCCATATACATTTTGGCAACCCGGCGAATATTATTCAGACCGATACCATGCCCTTTACCTGACTTTGTTGTTTCTGGCAGATCGCTGTCACTATAGTTTAACTCCCCCTGATAGCTGTTCTTTATGGTTATCATAAAAATACTGTTTTTCCGAAAAGAAGAAATGCTGATATACGGATCATCTCCACTTACATTTTCCATGCAGTTATTCAGTGCATTATTCATGATCACACTCATGTCAAACGCATTCAACTTCGTATTCTCCGGATAATAAAGATCGGATGTAAACCGAATCCGTTTTTCTTCTGCTTCTCTCATTTTTTCCATTAAAATCACATCAATTACCGGACTTCCTGTCTTTATTTCTGGAGATACATCATTCCACTCCTTTTGCAAATGCTCCATATATTCTGCAGCATCATCCATATTATTATGTGCCACAAGATGTTCCAGTATCTGTATATGATTTCCCATATCATGGCGCAAGGAGCGAATATCCTCATACAACTTTTCTACTTCCCCTATATGTCTTTCCATATCACTGACCTGATTTAACACAAGCTCCTGTTCAAACTGTTCCTCCTGTGCCACCTTCCAATTTTGAAACATCACAATCATAACAAGAATTGCAATGATAGAGATAAGATAATGCAAAAAACTCAAAGCACCATAAAATCCATAGGTATCAATCAAATTCTTTCCTGTATCCTTTTCATATATGTTCAAATAGTATTGCAAAATTCCATACCCGGTAACTCCTACAAGAGAAGGTATCATTAACAGAACCATCTCTTTGATACTCATTTCGTCTTTTTTATACACAAATGCTTTATTAATCAGCCATACCCCACCTGTTATAAAAACAATGCAGAAAATTAGATTTAAAATTCGGGTTCCTGCATATAGTCCGTATTGTAGCCATTCCCTGCTTGCAATCGTATTTTGAAAGACGAAAACCTTCGTAATAAGGTCATCCAGTCTGGCTGCCATTGCAACCGCAAGCCAGCGAAGGGAAAAGAAAGTGACAGCAAGAAATATTTTCTGGTATATGTTCCTTCTATCTTCTGCATACATCACAATAAATGCTGCCATAATGCCCATCATATATGCAGAAAAATTGTCTATCTGTGGTGGAACAATGTATAAAACAAGCATTACTGCAATATAAACAGTACTTACTGCAATGACTTCTTTTTTCTTTTTCATATATGGACGAACGAAAATACCAAAACATATTCCTGTAATAATCAGAACTGCAATAACAGAAACATTCGATGTAATCATCCAGCATTTTTCTACCAAACTCATCCTATCCTGCTTCCTTTCCTCTGATTATATTTTAAGTATTGCTTTACAAACTCAGGATAATTCTGTTTGGCTATCATTGCAGTTCCGTTTTCTAAAGTTACACAATTTGCATCATATTTTACAACATATTTAAAATGGACAAGATATGCTCTATGTGTCCGAAAGAAATCCGCTCCTGCAATATCACATAAATCCTGTAATTTTCCATAATACTCAATATCAGCATTTCGTGTGTGAATAATAACCTTTCTATTGAATACCTCAGCATACACAATATCACGCAAAAAAACTTTTATATGACTTCCTGCCGACTGTATCATCATATATTTATCGTCATTTTCGTTGGAAGAATTTTCTCCGATCGTTTTTATTGCTCTTTTCACAACTTCCTCAAATTTGTCATCTGAAAAAGGCTTAACCAGATAATGAAATGCCCCAACATCAAATGCCTGAAAGACATACTCCTCCACCGCTGTAACAAAAATCAGAATCATGTCCTTATTATTCTGGCGAACAATTCTTGCAGTTTCCATTCCGTCCTTTCCCGGCATCTGAATATCCATGAAAAGAATATCTGGTTTGAATCCACTTGAAATCAAATCATCACCTGATAAATATTTTTCTACAACCGCATCCGGTAATAACTTTTTTACTTTTTCTTCTAATATCTGCCCCATGGATTTTTCATCATCACAGATAGCAATTCGCATAGTATCACTTCCTTACCCATAGATATACTTATTATATCGGAAAAAAGCAATCTATATCTGACTCCAATGTTGTGAAACAACCTTTTTTTGTTGTGAAATAGGAAAAAGCAGATAAAATCATTGATTGGAATATCTCTTTTCAAACGGTGTCATGTATCCATTTGATGAATGTGGACGTATATGATTGTAA
>CAKRDZ010000034.1 GCA_934316845.1 uncultured Eubacterium sp.
AGTGAAATGCGTTGCTTTTAAAGCCGGCAAGAAGTAAGAAAGGCAACGAAAATGGGGAAAGCCACGGAAATCCGTTGCTTATTCGCCGCGGAGTAGAGGAAAAAGGCAACGTAAAAAGGGAACCACAGTGAAATGCGTTGCTTTTAAAGCCGGCAAGAAGTAAGAAAGGCAACGAAAATGGGGAAAGCCACGGAAATCCGTTGACTCTCCGCCGTCAATCACACCGCTTTCCCATGCCCCCATAAATTCCCAAAATCCCTCTGGCAGAAACGGAAATAATGTGCTATGATAATAGTAAAATAGTACTTTAGCAATGGGGAGATTTCGATGAATATTGAGGGATCAAATCTTTGTATCGGATGCATGAAGCCGCTCGGTCAGACCGGGAGGTGTTCTTTTTGTGGAATGAAACAGGAAGAGTACAATCCGATCCCGCGCTGTCTGCTGCCGGGGACGCGGCTTGCGGACCGGTATATTCTGGGGAAAGTGCTGGGCGAGGGAAGTTTTGGAATCACCTATATCGGGTGGGACAGCCGGCTGCAGATCCCGGTGGCGATCAAAGAATATTTTCCAAGTGAGATGGTCAGCCGCGATGTCATCTGCGGCAATGGAAATAAAGTCTATCTGTATGAAAATGCCAAGAAAGATCATTATCAGGAGGACATAAAGAAATTTTTGAATGAGGCAAAATGTTTGTCCAAATTCAATGAAGTAGAAGGGATTGTGTCCGTTCTGGATTTCTTTTATGAAAATGAGACGGCGTATATTGTCATGCAGTTTATTGATGGCGTTAGTGTAAAAGAATATATAAAAGAAAAGGGAAAAATGAGCGGCAGACAGCTGCTCAGTGCAATGCGGCCGGTGCTTTTGGCTTTGGAAAAAGTGCATCGGACGGGGATCGTGCACCGTGATATCAGCCCGGACAACATTATGATAAGAAAAGACGGCAGCTTGGTTCTGATTGATTTTGGAGCCGCGAGAATGCGCAATATTGACAATACAAAGACAATGACGGTGTTGTTTAAGCGGGGATTTTCGCCGGAAGAGCAGTACCGCTACAAAGGGCGCTGGGGAGCATACACCGATGTGTACTCGATCAGTGCGACCATGTATTATATGCTGACAGGAAATGCACCGACCGATTCGGTCATCCGCGCGTTGGGGGATGATATGCCTTCGCTTCTGAACATGAAAGAATTGGAAATTTCTGCCAGGCAGAAAAAGGCGATTATGAAAGGAATGGCGGTAAATGCCAAAAACCGCTGGCAGAGCATCTGTGAATTGTATGACGCGTTGTACGAAGAAGAACAGAAGACATCGTGGGGAGTGGCAAGGCGCAAAAGAACTGTGGGAATAGCTGCGGCGGTTGTGGCCGGCACGGTTATTACGATTGGCTGCCTGAATGCAGGAATCAGACCAAACAACAGTGAGCCGGTTGCTGCGGTAGAGACGCCGAAGGTAATAGAGACGTTGGCAGCGACGGAGACCCCGCAAAAAGAAATTCGGATGATCGACGTAACGGGAAAAACAAAGGCAGAAGCAGAAAAAGAATGCAGTGACGTTTCAGACATAATCTGGAAAGAAAAATATTCGGACGAGGTAAAAAAAGGGAACGTTATTTCGCAGAATATTTCAGAGGGAGAAATAGTCGGGGAAGATCAAAAACTGGTATTGACGGTGAGCAGAGGGAAAAAGAAAACGGCTGTGCCGAAGGTGATTGGACTGTCTCTGGAGCGGGCAAAAAAGAAGTTAAAGAAAAAGCATTTTTTCTGGAAAGTGCAGAAGGAGGAGAGCGATAAGGAAGATGGTATCGTGCTTTCGCAGAGTATCCGGGAAGGGCGGAAAGCCGTGCATGGAACTACCCTGACATTGACGGTGAGCAAACAAAAGACAGCAGTGCCGGTTGCTACGAAGAAGCCGGTAGTTACCCGGAAGCCGGCTGCGGCTACGGCAGCGCCGGGCAAAAAGAGCGAAAAAGAGAAAAAGGATTTTGTCGGCGTGATTCAATAAAAAGACGTTTTTTGCAAAGTGAAAATTTCGGAAAAAAATTTCGACACTTTTCTGATATAATGTAACTATTCAGGCTCAATGTTTGCCGCTGAATAGTTACGATATAATAAATAAGATTTGACAGCCGGGATGCTGCCGGCAAAAGATGACAAAAGGGGAGCGCTGTATGGAGAAAGAGATTCTGTTTGGTTCATTTGACACATTTTTCATCGCACAGATGGGATATTCGATGTGTGGAACAACGCAGGAACAGGAAAAAATACGACGGGAGGCATATCATACGTTTCTGCAAAAGATTCAGGGGGAGAGACCGGCTTCTTTCCCGACGATACGGCGGTGGTTTGGCATTCATAGTGTTGTCGTGCCTGCAAGGGAGCAGATTTTCCACATCGCATTCTGCCTGGGGCTTGATGTGGAGACGGTCGATCATTATCTGATGGCTGGGATACGTCAGCCGTCTTTTCAGATCAATGATTACACCGAAATGATTGCAATGTACGGCCTTGAAAATAAGTGGAACTGGGAAAAATACCAGCAGGCGGTCGAAGAGTATGAAAAAGGATTAGGTGAGGACATCGAGATTCTTCATGAGCCAAATACGCAGTGGCTGTTTCATCAGTTTGAATATGTGAAAACGCTGGATGAAGAGCAGTTTATGTACTGGATGTGGGATCATTCGGGAATCTTTAAGGGGTATAGCAAGACCGCACAGGAGTACCTTACCAAATACCGGGAACTGGTTCTTGAGGGGATGCGCAATGAGGCGAAAAACAATCTCCGCTTTCTTTTGGCAGAAAGCGGATTTCAGACGTGGAAGAAAAAACGCATTCATTGGAAATCGGCGAATGAACTGGAACAGATCAAAAAGTATCTCCGCTTCAATGAACATTCAAAAAACCGGGACATATCGGAACATTTGGCAAAAAATATTTTAGAACTTGCGAAAATGGCGTATTCGGAGACCGGTCAAAATACAAAACTGCTGTCGGAATTATTTGAAGCCTCGCACATTACGATGACGCACAAGTATCTTTCCGATCTGTTTCATATCCCGGAGCGTAATGAAATGCATATCCGTACGAGACAGGCAATCCGGAAACTTGAAAACTGCAGTGACGCGGAAGTTTGTCCGCAGGAAATAGCGGAATTGATTGACCAATTTGGAAAAGGAAAAGTGGAAATTCGAAGTGCCGGAGAGGCAAAAGAATGGTTGGAAGAATTTGACAGCGAAGGCAGGCGCCGCCGTCTGATCGTAAAACGAAGCGATCTTCTGCCGATGATATGTTATGTGGCGCAGCAACAGTATCGTGTAAAACTTGCCGATGCGTTGGAAAATTACAACCAGAGTGAAGCACAGAAATTATTTCTGGATATGGCAAATGCCGTGCTGATTGCCTGCAATATGCCGGCAATTGACGAAAAGTACAGTTATGACAGACAGCTTTTGCAGAGCTTTCAGGAGGAAGAGGAGTGATTGAAAGTATGAAGAAAAAGAGATGGAAAAGAAAATTGGCAGCCTGGCTGATCGTGTCTCTTTGTGCGGGAATCTGCCCGGCTCCTGCAGCGTCGCGGGCAGCAGAAACCGCGGCACAGACAGAATCTTCGGACATTGAGCAGGGGGCGCAGCCGGAGGAAGATACGGCCTGGGAGGACGAAGAAGTTGTAGTGGAGCTGGATGAGGATGGGAAAGATGAGTGGGGGAATACGTATAAGATTGAAGAGGTTGCTGCAAATAAATATGAAATGACTCTCGCTGGGGCTGGAAATAAACTCCCACAGAAAGAAAGCGGGGAGTTTATGCTTCGTGTTGCAGATAAAGTTATCATGAGAGGTGAAGAGTATAAAGTAACAACTGTGGAGTTTACAACGAAGAGAGAAGAAAATATACAGCTGTATATTGGGAAAAATGTCAGCGATATTAATTGTTTTAAGACGCGGGCATATGGTTTTGTTGTGCATTCTGAAAATTCTGTTTATACAAGTGAAGAAGGATGTCTGTATTCAAAAGATAAGGAAAGGTTGTATTATTTTAGTGATCAAAATTATGGAAGAGAAGGGACATATGAACTTCCGGAAACTGTGGAAATGTTAGAAAGCGACTGCTTTTCTTATGCGAGGGTAAAAGAGATTATTATAAATGAAAAAATTCAGACGTTACCTACAAGGGCTTTTAAAGAGGCGACAATTACGAAAATAGATTTAAAAAATGTAATAACGATCGGCAGCAGTTGTTTTGAAAAATGCAAATATTTGGAAGAAATTAAAATCAATCAAGAGGGCATTACAATTGGGCAAAATGCATTCGATGGACTTTCCAGTTTAAAAAATTTATTTTTTCCGCCTCATACAAAACTAGAAAATGAAGTGATTAATAACATGAACAATGAGACCCTTGAAACACTGATTTTTGGGGGAGAGGCGGAATTCAAAAACACAACGTCCTTTGTGCATCAGAATAAAATAGGATTAAAGACACTGATTCTTCCAAAAAATTTAAAAGAAATAGGAAGCAGTATTGCGGCATTCGGTGTTTTAAAATTAAGAAAATTGTATATTCCGGATACAGTAGAAAAAATAGAAAATGAAGCATTGAATTCAAAAGGGAATCTGTCATTATATGGGAAAAGTAATAGTGTGGCGGCACAATACGACGATGATAATGTTTCGTTTCACAGTTTGGAAGGACATGAGCATAAACTGGAAGATGTCACATTTTTTTCGTTTGACACATGGGGAGTAAAAGGAAAATATTGTAAAGAATGTGCCTATGCAGAAGACATAAAAAAAGTAGATTATATTACGAAAGAAGATCAAAATGGCATGCCCGAATTACTGGTACAGCCAGAAGATAAATGCCCGGAATGTCTGGAATTAGACGAAAAAAATACAGATGATCAGGGCGTGATTTATGAACTTGATGATGAACTTAATATGGCGCTGGTAAAAAGTATTAATAGCCAAGCAATGTTTCCCAAAGAGATCTTTTTAATTCCGGAAAATGTTCAAAAAGAGGGAAAACGGTATGAGGTAAAAATGCTTTTGAGTGGTTCAATGAATAGAGCCAAGGCAGTTATTTTGCCGGATACAATAATAAGTATAGAATCGGGAAGTTTTTCCAATGGATTATGTCAGGTTCAATTGGGGAAAAATGTAAGAGAGATTGGAAATGGGGCTTTTTGTTCCGCAAATGTAACAATATCCATTCGCGGAAACAATAGTTATTATAAAATTGTGGATAATGTGTTATTTGATGCGGAAATGAAAACGTTATTGTGTTATATGAAAAATAACAAAAGAAGTGAGTATATGGTTCCTGCAAGCGTTCGGTTTATTGGAGCCTATGCATTTGCCTCAAATAATTATCTTGAAAATATATATATTCCAAATGAAAAAAATGTTTTGATGGATGAACAGGCTTTTACAGAAATCAGTGGAGAAGTAATTGATCTGCAGCAAACCAATGAAGAGGTGGCAGAAGAAGATGATTATACATGGAACGGCGAGGATAAGGTGGCAGAATTAGATGAAGAATACAAGGATAACGAGGGATATTATTATCAATTGAATACTGTAAAATCAACGGCTTCTATGGTTGAGATTGATATGTCTGAATTTAGTGGGAAAACGAAAGAAATAGATATCAGAGTTCCAGATAAGGTAATGTATAACAATCATGAATATAAGGTGACGGAAATTAAAATGCATATGAAAGAATCAAGGGTTATGCACTGTAATAGCGGAAAAAGTTATCGGAATCAAATGGTAAACTGGTATATTGGGAAAAATGTCAGTACAATCGTAACTCCTGGTTTATATGGATTTGAACTGAAAATAACCAGTTATGTGCATGTATTAAATAAGTCATTTGTCAGTGATAAGGGAAGTTTATTTGATAAAGATAAAAAAATTCTTTATCGTTTTAGTGATCGTGAATATGAGGGGAAAGATTACACGCTGCCGCAGAGTGTAAGAATAATACAGGATTATGCGTTTTATCAGGCAGATATTCGAAGTGTTACATTTAATCATTGGATTTCCACGGTGCCGGATTATGCTTTTGAGTGCTCCAATGTAAAAAAAGTAGATTTGGGGCATGTTAAAAATATTGATGGAAATGCCTTTGCTTATTGCTATTATCTGAATGAAGTTAATTTCCATGAACAAGGAATAACGATAGATTCTATGGCATTTTATATGACAAAAAATTTAAAAAAAATGTATATTCCGGAAGATTCCTCTATCGGTTTTTATGCATTTGGCTATTCTGGACTTGAGACGTTAATAATGGGAGAAAACACAACTTTGGCGAAAGAAGGTGCGTTTAGTGAATGTTATGATCTGCAGGTAATTAATTTGCAGGAGGGAGTGGAAACGCTTAAAGGAAGTGCACTCAGGAACTGCTTTAATTTACAAAAATTGTATATACCGAAGACGCTGCAATCATTTTCAAGTGGATGTCTCACAGACACAAGTTTAGAATTATATACCTGGAATCAGATAGAAGATGGTACATTCAGTGAGAGAGATACGGATTGTACAGTGGTTTTGCTGGAAGATCATGCACATTCTTTTAAAAAGATGACCTTTATGGCGTTTGATACCTGGATGGTGACTGGTAAATATTGTAAGGAATGCAGCGCGGTTGAAGATGTCAAGAAAGTGGAGAGAACTGCAGAAACGGTATTACCCCAAAAACTTGATATAGAAAAGAAAAAATGTGCTTCTGTTTGTGAAATAGATCAGAATAATAAAGATGCAAAGGGGAACCGCTATCAATTGAACGCAGATTCTATGACTGCAGCTTTGATCGAAGGCCAAAGGGCGGCGGGAGGACTGTATGTGCCTGAAAGAGTGAAACGAAACGGAAAAGTATATACGGTTGATACGATCGCTTCCGGGGCAATAAACAATATGGGAAAAGTGGTACTTCCGGATACGATTAAGAAATTAGAGGAAGTAAGCATTACATGTACAGAGGCTATACATTTTGGATCAGGACTTGAAGAGATAGACGAGAAAGCCTTTTCGGGAGGAACGATAATGGATATTAGTATCTCAGAGGACAATCCTTATTTTGTATGTGAAGAGGATGCACTGATGGATCGTGATAAGACAATATTATATGCACATTCCAACTATGGACCGGCAGAATATACAATTCCTGCTTCGGTTAAGAAAATTATGCATAACGCGTTTACAGGGTATATGATCCATCAGATCAATATTCCGGATATGAAAAAGGTGGAAGTGCCTGAAAGCTGGGGACATCGTAGTGTGTATATTAACAACATGGCGGCGTCGGAAAGTGATAATGAACCAATGCCAAGTGAAGAACCGACAGCAAGTCCGAGTGCGGTGCCAATAATGAGTCCAAGTGCAGCACCGACGGAAAGTCCAACGCAAACACCAAGTGCGACAGTGCCGCCAATCACGCCGACACCAACAAGAGCGCCGATCATTCTGCCTACGCAGAAACCGAGCGAAGAACCGACAGCGAGTCCAAGCACAGTGCCGACGGCAAGTCCAAGTGCAGCACCAACGACATCTCCGACGCCGTCACCAACAAGAGCGCCGATCATCCTGCCTACGCAGAAACCGAGCGAAGAACCGATAGCGAGTCCAAGGCCAGAGCCGACGGCAAGTCCAACCACGGCACCGACGGCAGTGCCAACGACATCTCCGACACCGTCACCAACAAGAGCGCCGATCATCCTGCCTACGCAGAAACCGAGCGAAGAACCGATAGCGAGTCCAAGCCCAGAGCCGACGGCAAGTCCAACTGCGGCACCGACAGTAGTGCCAACGGTAAGTCCAAGTGCAGTGCCGTCACCAACAAGAGCACCGATCATCCTGCCTACGCAGAAACCGAGTGAAGCACCGACAGCGAGTCCAGGCACAGCGCCAACGGCAAGTCCAGCCACAGCGACACCAGCGGTTCCAAAGCAAAGTCAACAGCTGCAAACTCCCATCGTCTCTTCGGAGAATGAGAGGAAAGAAAGCATAAAATTACTCATAACCGGTTTGTGCCTCAGTTATAATGAAAAAAGTGTAAGCATTACCTGGAAGCAATGCCGGAATGCTGAATTTTACCGGATCTACCGGGCAGAACAGAAAGGAAAATATCGATTGATCCAGGTGCTTACCGGCATGAAGACCGGTTATGTGGACAAAAAAGTCAACCCGGCAAAACGCTATTATTATAAAATAAGTGCCGTTGGAATAGAGGATGGCGAACTGTGGGAAGGGGCAGCGCGGAGTAAATCGATTACCATTCCCGGTCTGGAAAGACCAACGATCAGGGTCAAAAAAGGAAAGGCGGATCTGGTGCGTTACATTTCCGTAATCCTGAAAAAATATCAGGGAACCCATGCGCAGGTGTACCTGTCGCTGACCGGCGCAAAATTTACAAGGCTGAAAATGTCTTCCGGTAAAATTGCCAAATTTAGGGGAAGATTTCGTTTTCAATGTAAATTGGAAAATAAGGTACTTTGGTTGAAAGTGCGCACTTACAAAAAGGGAAAAAATGGCAAAACTTATAGCGGGTTTTCAAAAGCGGCGAAGATCCGCGTGTGAGAAGATCAAGCAGCATAACTTAATACTGCGCCGGTGCAAATTAAAAGAAAACCTTGATTTTGTCACAAAAAGCCTGTACAATGAAGAATGCAATATAAAGTGAAGTTTTTCATTGTCAGAAAGGAAGAATAAAAATGACAAAGTTTAAGAAGTATGTGAGTATTTTATTAAGCGTATCTCTGATCGCGGGTATCGCGCCGATGGATGCGCAGGCAAAAACGGTAAAAGATAAAAAAATAACGGTACAGACGATAAATGCAACTGAGGATATGGCGGCACAGGCAGAGAGCGGCCCGCTGGAAAGCGCACTGCCAAGCGGAAGTCCGAGTGCCACCCCGGCCGCAAGTGCGAGCGCTGCGCCAAGTACAACACCAAGTGCAACCCCAACGGCGACGCCGGTTATTCCGTCGCAGGGCAGAGTTGTGGTTGACGACGAAAATGCATTTACCGTCACGGCAAACAGCGGTTCCAAGACCTGCACGATTTCCGGATACAAAGGAAATGCGGCGGTTACGACATTATACATTCCAAAAGAAATAGAGAAAAAAGAAGTAACGGCGGTTGCAGCAGATGTATTTGCGGCTTGTCCGTATCTGAAAAATGTAATCATCAAAAATGACATTGAGATTGCGGCAGGTGCCTTTCCGACCGGCGCAGAGATCTGGGCCAAATCCGATTCCAAGGCACAGGCTTATGCGCAGGCGAACGGCCTTACATTTCACCCGCTTGACAGTACGGAAAGTCTGACAGGAAAGAAAGCCGCGTCGTTCACCAAAGGGACTTTGACATGGACTGCAATAAATGGGGCAGTTTCGTACAACATTTACCGCAAAAAAGCAAAAGGAAAATATTCCCTGTATAAAAATGTAAATGCCTTGACATTTACCAATGAAAAATTGGAAGCAGGAGCTGTTTATACTTACAAGATCCGTCCGGTATTTACGGCGGCAGACGGCGAAAGCATTGAAGGCGTGGATTCGAAAGAAGCCGCCATTGCGTTGAAGCCGGCGAAAGTTAAAAAACTGAAAGCAAAAGGCATCCGCGGAGGCATTCAGGTCCGCTGGGCGCGCAATAAAAATGTGACCGGTTACCAGGTATTTATGAAAGTTCACGTCAAGGGATTTAAGACTTCGTTTAACCGCGTGAAGACGATTAAGAAAAATAAAATTACAGGCTACCGCTGCAAAATGCTTGTCCGCGGCATGAAATACAGTTACCGCGTGCGTGCATTTAAGACCGTGAAAGGCAAAAAGATCGTAAGTCCGTTTGTGACAGTGACAGCAAAAGCAAAATAAGGAAAGAGAGTAAGTTATGTATTATTTGAATGATTACCGAGAAGGACAAAAATTAGTGGGGACGTACCTTTGTAAGTCCAAACAAATCTTAAAGACAAAAGCCGGAAAGACCTATTATTCGTTGATCCTGCAGGATAAGACCGGTACGGCAGATGCCAAAATCTGGGAGCTTGGACGCGGCATCGAGGACTTTGAAACAATGGATTATATTTACTGCGAAGGACTTGTGACGAGTTTTCAGGGAAATATCCAGATGAACATTTCCCGCGTGCGCCGTAGCGAAGAGGGTGAATACGACCCGGCGGATTATATCCCGACGACGGACAAGGACATCAAAGAAATGTACACGAAAGTGGTGGCTTACGTCAACAGCGTAAAAAATCCGTATCTTTCCCAGTTGCTCAAAATGTTCTTTATTGAAGATAAGGAATTTGTCAAAGAGTTTTGCCGGCATTCCGCAGCAAAAAGTGTACATCACGGCTTTATGGGAGGTCTTCTCGAACATACTTTGAGTGTGACAAATATGTGCGAATATTTCGCAGGCGCCTACCCGCGCATCCACCGCGACCTCTTGATCACGGCGGCTCTGTTCCATGACATGGGAAAAATCGACGAAATTGCGCCATTTCCACGCAATGATTATACCGATGACGGACAGCTTCTCGGACATATCTTTATCGGCGCACAGAAGATTTCTGCGGCAGCAGCCGGTATCCCAGGATTTCCGAAGAAATTGGAAAATGAACTGATTCACTGCATTTTGGCACATCATGGAAAATTGGAATTTGGTTCTCCGAAAGTGCCGGCGCTGATGGAGGCAATGGCTCTTCATCTCGCGGACAATGCAGATGCGAAACTGCAGACATTGACGGAAGTATTCCATCAGGCAGGCGACAATATGGAGTGGCTTGGTTTCAACCGCATGTTTGAGAGCAATCTGCGCCAGACATCACCGGAGGATTGATCGATGGATTTTAAGAAAAATCAGGAAATAATTTTAAAAATAGACGATCTTGGAAATAACGGAGAGGGCATAGGCCATGTAGATGGCTATGCTCTTTTTGTCAAGGAAGCATTGCCGGGCGAGACGATTCGCGCGGGCATTATGAAATGCAAGAAAAATTACGGATTTGCGAGGCTTTTAGAGGTGCTCGAACCCTCTCCGGACCGCGTCGAACCACGCTGCCCGTCCGCGCGTCCCTGCGGCGGTTGTACTTTGCAGCATCTATCGTACAACGCGCAGCTTAGGTACAAGGAGAACAAAGTAAAAAATTGTCTTACACGCATCGGCGGCGTGGATCTTTCCACCGTGGAATGGCTCCCAATCCTTGGAATGCAGGAGGAAACGCCGTGGCATTACCGCAACAAAGCCCAGTTCCCGGTACGTGAACAACTGGAAGAAAATGGAAAACCTCGTGCAGTGGCAGGATTTTATGCCGGTCATTCCCACCGCGTCATCCCAATGACAGACTGTGCGATTCAGGCTCCCATCATGCGTGAGATTTTAGAACTTGTACTTGCATGGATGGAAAATAACGACATTCCGGCGTATAACGAAGAACACCAGACGGGGCTTGTGCGTCATATTTATATCCGAACCGGCTATCACACCGGCCAGATCATGGTCTGCCTCGTGCTGAATGTACGTTCGCAGAAACAATCGAGGATAACTTCTCCACAATGGAAATGTCTTGTGGATAACCTTACAAAAATCGACGGCATGACAAGTATCTGCCTGAACTTCAATCCCGAAAATACCAATGTAATCCTCGGCAAAAAGACAATCACTCTCTGGGGAGAAGACGCAATCGAAGACACGATCGGAGATATCCGCTACCGCATCTCGCCGCAGTCATTTTACCAGGTGAATCCGGTGCAGACAGAAAAATTGTACCGCACCGCCCTTGAATTTGCGGACATCAAACCCGGCGAGACAGTGTGGGATCTGTATTGCGGCATCGGAACCATTTCCCTTTTCATTGCCAAAGAACTTGGCAGCGCCGGCGAAGTGATCGGCGTCGAAATCGTGCCGGAAGCCATCGAAAATGCCAAGGAAAACGCCCGCCGGAACGGCATCACAAATGCCCGCTTCTACGCCGGCGCAGCAGAAGAAGTTGTCCCAAAACTCATCTCTGCGGACGGCAGCGAATCTGCCAAAGCGGATGTCGTCGTCGTTGACCCGCCGCGCAAAGGCTGTGACCAGACCCTCCTCGACACGATCGTCCGCATGTCACCAAACCGCATCGTTTACGTAAGCTGCGACCCGGCAACGCTCGCCCGCGACGTGAAGGTGCTGGCAGCGAAAGGCTACGAGGTGAAGAAGGCCCGGACGTGCGACATGTTCCCGATGGGCGGGCATGTGGAGAGTATTTGTTTATTAGTAAAGGGAAGGTAAATGAGAATAAGAAATCGGTGTATTTACAGGCTTTTGTGAGACCGGCATCATTAGAGAAACCTTGTGAAAAGTTTGGTTTTCTTGTATGGAAACATATCTGTTTTTAGCCTGACTGGAGAAAAAGTGGATGCCTAGAGAATGGAGGTAGGGTTTAGGCTGTGGATTAGATGTCGTGAGTTGTGGCACTGGAATTGTTGTCAACACCGACCGCAGTTTAAGCCACTCAATACTAAGAGACAGACTTGGCAGTGGAATAGATGATATGGAAGGAGGAAGATTCCTTTGGGGAGAGCAAAGAAAAAAAGAAAAGCAAAAAGAAGAAAGCGTATGTTTACCAGAAACTCTATTAGAGCAAAAATGGGAAAACCTGTATTTTTTACTTTAACTCACTGTAATAAAAAGATGAGTGGTATCTCTAATAAATACAATTATAAAGCAAATATGCACAAGCTTTGCTTTGTAGGTGCACGTTTTTACAATGTCAAGTATCAGGCTTCTATTGTGACCGATTGTAATTATCGAGATGCAACTATTATTGGGGTGGATTATTTCAATTGTAATATGCGAGGAACATCATTTAAAAATGCAAAATTTAAAAATGTGGTGTTTTTTAATTGCAATCTCAAACAAGTAGATTTTACCGGAGCTAAATTTGAGGATGTCACATTTATTTGTACAAATCTTCAGGGGCCTAAAAATCTTGTTCTTGATAATCATGGAATTAGGATTTTACGTACTTATAGACCGATTGTTATAGATGAATCAGTTGAAGCTAGACTACTAGCGATGGCGAAAAATGACTCGATATTTAATGCTAAAGTACTTCATGTAAATAAGAATAAATTAAACCAATGGACGATTGGCTTAATTCATGAAAAGTATGGTGTTGATGCAATCATTATGCTTAGTAAGATTCTAGGACGGAAAGAAAAATGGGAAAATATGTATACTGTTTTTTCGTATATGTTACTAATTGAAAATTGGGGAAGAAAATGATATAATAATATTGTCCTGCTCCGGAATCCAGAAATGGTGTATGCTAAATGTATAAATGAGGACATATAACGTTAGCAAGTATTCGAGGAGGGATGTCTATGATTAGTAATATCTTAACGGTTTTATCTTTTTTTGTATTATTGTTGAGCTTTTTAATTGATTGTAGCTTCCTATCCCGCTTACTCGGGGTTTTACGTAAAGAATGAGTATAGTTACCATCTTAGGAAGTTTTTCTTGGCGATCATAATTTAAGACAAAAATAATTGGATCAGGAGATGAATTAGATAAGAATAAGATTGTGGTTAAACTTGATATTTGTATACAAGATATTTTGGCATTTGAATCTAATTTGGTAAACAAGTTGAATCAGTAGTGGTTCAGTTGTTGCTTATATTATATAGTTGAAGTTAGGACTTATTGATACGTTTCGAATAACGAGAGAGGTTGAGGAAGTGGATTGAATAAGGGGGGAGAAGTTAAATAAATTACCATTTAACATACAGAAGGGAGAGTGACAACTTTGGTATATGGAAAATTAATAGAATTGTTCCTTGTTAATGGAACGGCCGACAGTCTTGTTATAGCGGAATTATCAAATTGGAACGGTAAAGCCATCAAGATTCCTCGTATCGAGATTGCATCTTGCAATAAAGAAGATATAACGCAGGCAGGCGTATATTTCTTGTTCTGTAAAGAAGATGATGGTTCTGATTCGGTTTATATTGGTGAGGCGGAGAATGTAAAAGATAGACTGGTACAGCACTTACGTGACTATCAGTCTGAAAAAGAAAAGTATTATTGGAGTACGGCAGTTATTTTTGTGGGTAGAGATTTAAATAAGGCGCTAATTAGATATCTTGAAAATCGCCTTGTGGAAATTGCTAGAAGTAGCAATAGATACATTGTGTTGACTAAGAATACATATCGCAACACGGTAATGAAGGAATCTCAAGTTGCGGTTATGGAGGAATTTATCGATAATGTTAAAATCCTCATAAATGCGCTGGGATATAAAGTGTTAGAGCCATTTGCTCGGACAGATTTACCAGCAACAAAAGTGGATGATGAGACTCTTTTATTGTCTGCTGGTTCTGCTAATGCATGCGGTAAAGTGACAACAGAAGGTTTTGTTGTCTTTGCGGGAGCTACGGTAAATGAAAAAACTTCAGCTAAGTCGTTAACTATCGGTATGAAAAATATGCGCCAGAACATTTTTAAATCGGGAAAAGTAGTCAACTTAGTTACTACTGAGGATATTTTATTCTCAAGTTCATCTGCTGCAGCTAATTTTATACTGGGATATAGTGTAAGCGGTCCGCG
The DNA here is from genome assembly GCA_934316845.1 of uncultured Eubacterium sp. Lineage (GTDB taxonomy): Bacteria > Bacillota > Clostridia > Lachnospirales > Lachnospiraceae > Eubacterium_F. Next base: position 14,590 of record CAKRDZ010000034.1, read on the forward strand.
AACATGGAAAGCAAAGGATGGACGCACACTTAAAGACATAGAAAACAGTCAGACAAATTAACAGATGAAATATCCATCTGTTTCAGTGCGGTGGAATAGTTGGTCTAGGTTGTCTCTGTTGGTGATCAGAAAGATAGTATTGAAATGCGCTATAAGGATGAGAATATATGGTTGCTAGAGAAAATGATGGCCGCATTACAGGATGTGGATATTGGTAAATTAATGAACACATTAAAAAATATATTCTGATTCAAAACTTTAGCAAGATGCAACTATTCGGAATTGATGGATAGTTCAAACAAAAGTTCCTGTCAGATTACTTACGATACGATGCGGTATAAGATGAGGATTATTGTTGTTAGATTCAAGGTAAATAATGAAGAGCAGTGCTGATGGTAAATTGTAAAAAGTAACGTGGGTGTTGCGGATTGGATAAGGGCAAAATGCGTCGATTGATATATTTCCCGAGTTATCAATTTGGGATACAAAATACATTAGATTCTAAAAATATATATTAAAAAATTAAGTTGACGAGATCTTTCTATAGATGAGAAATAATGTTAGAAGGAGGAGATGGTAATGCGGAAAGTTGATGAATTAAGAAATGTAATTGCAAATCAATTTGCCTGCGAATATAAGGCTTATGACTTGGGGGGAATCTGTAATGCATATGGAATTGAACCGGATGCAGGACTGAATCCAATGAATAGTAAGCGGGTTTATGTATTGAGTGGTTTGAATAAGTTGCCAGATGATGATATTTGGAAGTTGGCAAGAAGAATGGTTAAAGAATTTGAAAATACGGAAATGATTAAAACTATGGAGCCTTATTTGGCTGATACAGAATTAGTTTTTTCGTTTGTGACAAGAAGACGAATTGTTGATTTTTTGGCTTCTTTAAGTGATATGGAGGGGAAAATGCAATTAAGCGAGTTTCTTTCACTTATTTTGGATATGTCGGAAAATTCAGATGTTTTCATTGGAACAACTGTAGGAGAAGAAATTATGCCTGCAGTAAAATATGATAAAACAATGTCTTATAGGGAATTACTTATAAATTGATTAGAGTTTGAATATCTACCCGATCAGATTTTTGTCAAATTTTTAGAGTGTTTAGTAAAACCAGAAGTGGGAGAAGGTGATGAACAAAAAAGTACGTCCAAAATATAAATGGAATAATTAAGGAAGATGGATATGAGTTATATATCAGTTCTCAAAAATCCGGAGTTCCACATTACAGCATAGGAAAAAGAAGAATTGTTGAAGGAGAATTAAAAAATCTTATTTTTGCTCCGGTCGGTCAAAAGCCAGATATTACTATTGAAAATTCAATTAGTAATGAACTGCGATTGATAGGGGATACTGACAATTGTTTGTTTTACAATTTTGAGACAGGAACAGATGGACTACAGTGGAATACTTTGATCGAATGGTGGAAAGAAAATAACAAAGAGAATGATGATGACCCGGAGTTGGCATTGTATGGCAGATTAAGAGCATCTTTGGATTCAGAACCTGAAAAAATCTTTTTTAGAGCATATTATAACTATTATCGTCACCCGGTTAAGAAAAACATTCCTGCATTAGTTCCACAAGTATATTTGCATTATGATCCTCGTAGCAAATATCAGAGAAAAGGGCAAGTAGTATACTCACATCAAAGAATGGATTTTTTGATGTTATTACCGGGAGGAATACAGATTGTTTTTGAATTGGACGGGCAGCAACACTACTCTCAGAATGGAAAGGCAGTACCTGCATTATATGCTGAAATGGTAAAAGATGATAGTGCATTGCGGTTGAAGGGATATGAGGTATATCGATTTGGAGGATATGAGTTTTTGGATGAGACTAATGCGAAGCAAATGATATGTGAGTTTTTTGATAAACTATTTGAACGATACGAAATTAATTTATAAAGCACGGAGGCAATGTGCATGGAACTATTAAATGATGTAATTATACAGTGTGAAGAATGCGGGAATATTATCGTCATTAACAAAGAGTATCTGGGTGCAGAAACATCTTCATATGAAAGACAAATGGGTCCAGAAATTGTGTATGACATATATGAAGAATGTGATTGTGAAAAATGTGGAAACAATATAAAATACAGAATTTCTGGTTATGAATATCCGGTAGGGTGTTTCAATTATGAAGATAATGAAATACATGGTGGACAATTCCTTGAGAAACCAAACATGGGGATTGTATATCAGGTAGAATTCGATGAAGAAAGCATAGCTTCATTTCTACCACAGGTAGAGGAAAATATATGTAGGATATTGAATGATAAGAGATTTGTATATCAGCTTACTCCCAGAGAGTTTGAAGAGGTCGTGGAAGAAGTGTTTAAAAGACAAGGTTTTCAAACTCGCTTAACACCTCAAACACGAGATGGAGGGAAAGACATCATTGCAACAAAAAGTATTTTAGGTAGACCTGTCATGTTTTTAATTGAATGTAAAAGGTATAATGAGATGAATAAAATAGGTGTTGATATTGTTCGAGCTTTATATGGTGTGCAAACAGCAGAAAGGGCAAATAAGGCAATTATCGTGACGTCCTCTTATTTTACAGAAGATGCCCAGAGATTTGCAGAACAACAAAAAACATTGATAGATTTATTTGATATTGATGATTTGATTAAATTAATGGAAAATAGTATTCAAAATGAACAAGGCAATTTTTAGTTGACATAAGGAGAATAGAAAAATATGAAAAAATATTACGCAGAAAGACATGGTTTACTTACAAAGCAACTACAGATAGATTTTGATGAGTTATTACAGTATTTCAGACAAGCACATAAATATTTTTGTGATAAAGAGTATTTCGAAGTGGCTACAAGAGGAGTGTGGAGACAAATTCCCTATACGCAGGATTCGGAACAGGTTTTACCACCAAGTCTGTTGCCATCGCCGGAAGTGTATTTTGCAACACGCTTACAAGACAAAGAGGTTTGGCCAATTTGGCAATATCTCAAAGAATATGATGAACAGACATTATTTTCGGTGATAGAGATTTTATACGACCATATTGGTGTTTATAACTATGAAACAGCTGAATTTGAAAATGAAGCGCAAAAGGCAGAATTTGCAGAACAGATTAATAATATCTTACGTGCGTATAAAGAGGGGTATTATCTTGAGCCAACAAATGGATTTATAATGCAAATGCCTAACGGTGCATTGCGTGAGCAGTTAGAATATGATGGTTCTGATTTGCCTGATTCAGTATATGAGCAATTAGCAACAGCTACAGAAATGTATTATCGTTTTGATGCCAATTTGGAACAGAAAAAGAAGGCTATTAATATTCTTGCTGATATTTTGGAAAGTGAACGTGAAGAAGTAAAAGATATTTTAAATGCTGAGTATGAAGTTGCTAAAAATGAACATGATAAGTTGATTTTTGGTATAGTTAACGGTTATAATGTTCGCCATAATCGTGCGGATCAAAAGAGCGATTATAGCAAGGAAATATGGTATGATTGGATGATGCAATATTATACCAGTGTAATAATTGCATTTTACAAGCTGAAAAATAAGCATACTGATATTGAATTTTAAATGGTGGGGTAAACGCTATCCCCCTAAGTGGGGTATGAACCTTTTCGTAAAAGGTGACGGTTTCGCTATTTAGTATAAGAAGTAACTTTCACCGCATGTGGAAACCGTGGTTGGACTACAACGGAAAGATATGTAGAAATCCTTGAATTTACGCACTTTACAGAGTTTTGGACTTTTAATGAAGTTGGTGTAAATCATAAAGAAAAAGTACAAGTTCGTAAAGTGGAGGTGTCTGTGGTACTTGATTTGGATACTTGAAAAATGTTGATATAATCAATTTCGAAAAAGTAAGAGATTATTTGGAAAGGAACACATTATGAGTGATTTGATATTCCATGGTGAGCAATTTGAAAAAATTGTTGATATAATTGAATCTGCTAAAGAACGTGCATACCGCAAAGTGAATGAGGAACTGATTTTAATGCACCGTGATATAGGCGAATACATTAGTGTGCAGTCGGAAAACGCTGAATATGGGGATGCGTTTGTGCAGAAACTAGCCGATTTCTTTGCAACGAATTATCCTGATCTGAAAGGATTTAATCGTCGTGGGCTGTATAGAATGAAGCAGTTTTATGAGCTTTACAAGGACAACGAAAAAGTGTCACCACTGTTGACACAATTGAGTTGGACGAACCATCTTAAAATTATGTCTGCGTGTAAGAGTATGGAGGAACATATTTTTTACATGAATATGTGTATTAAAGCGATTTTCAAAACGAGAATTGGAGCGTCAGATTGAAAGCGGATATTATGAAAGACATATGTTGTCGCAGAAGCCATTGTCACCTGCTATTGAAGAATCCAAAAGAGCAACAGGGAATGTTTTCCTTGACAATTATGTTCTTGATTTCCTTGATCTACCGGAAATGGTATCTGAACGAGATTTGCAGAAGTCTATTATACGAAATTTGAAAAGAGATTAAGGGATACCAATTAACTTCATTTGTGAATGATATAGTAAATTTACATTTTGTTCATATATGTTTGATTGACTTTTACGCCCTAAAACATTATAATTGAGGGCATAAAAGTCAATTTTACATTTAAAGAAGGTGATTGGATGAATGTATCAGATAAAATAATACAGCTTGCAAAAGAAAATAACGGTGTTGTTACGACTACAGTTCTTTCTGAAAAAGGAATACTGCGAGGAAACTTAAAAAGACTTGTTGACGAAGGCAGACTTGAAAAAACTGCGAGAGGAGTATATATTCTGCCAGAAATATGGGAAGATGAATTTGTGAATTTGCAGGCAAGATTCAAAAAAGGTATTTTTTCTAATGAGACAGCCTTATTTTTATGGGATTTAACCGATCGCACACCGAATAGATATGATATGACATTTCCGAATAATTATAATTTAACAAATGTGAAGAAGGAAGGAATAAACTGCTCCAGAGTGAAGCGGGAATGGTATACTGAGGGAAAAACCTTAATAGAATCTCCAGGAAGAAACAAAATAACAGCATATAATATGGAACGGACTTTATGCGATATTTTGCGTAAACGAGGAGGAACAGATATGGGCATTATTACAGAATCGTTCAAACGATATGTAGTTAGAAAGGACAAAAATCTCCCACTTTTATCAGAGTATGCGAAGAAGTTTCGTGTTGAGGAAAAGGTGAGAAGTTATCTGGAGGTGCTCATATGAAAAATGCAATGCAACTAAAAGCTGTTATTAAAAATATATCAAAAGACAAACATATCTCGGCACAACTTGTAATGCAGAATTTTATGCTGGAGCGTTTGCTGGAACGAATTTCTGTTTCAAAATATCATCGGAACTTTATATTAAAAGGTGGCTTCCTGATAGCGGCAATGGTGGGTTTAGATACCCGTGCTACTATGGATATGGATGCAACAATTAAAGGTTGGCCGGTTAATGAAGAGAGCATCAAAAAGATGTTTCTTGATATCTGTAAAATTGATTTACATGATGATATAACTTTTGAATTTAAGAAAATCGGTGAGATTCGAGAGGGCGATGAATACACAGGATACCGTGTTTCCTTGTCGGCAAATTATTCACCAATGGCGGTGCCCTTGAAACTGGATATCACAACAGGTGATAAAATTACACCAAGAGAGATAGAGTATCGTTTTAAACTGTTACTGGAAGACCGAGAGCTCTCTGTACTTGCATATAACTTGGAAACAATTATGGCAGAAAAATTAGAAACGGTTGTTTCAAGAGGGGATCAGAATACAAGACCGAGAGATTACTATGATGTTTATATTCTTGCTAAACTGCAGTATAAAAATATTGAAACAGAGTATTTGAAAGCAGCACTAGATGCAACATCGAAAAAAAGAGGTTCTTCGGAGATCCTGAAGGATTATAAGAATATTATTGATGTTGTCAGAAATAGTGATGTGATGATTAAGCAGTGGAAAAATTATCAGAAAGATTTTGAATATGCAACCGATATTAGTTTTAATGAGGTGTGTGATGTTGTAGTGCAAATGATGGATTTGTGTATTTGAGATTGTAGTGTGATGAAATAAACAAAGAAAGGAAAATAGGATGTGGAATATTTTCTTGTAATACGGATATTAGGCGCATTGGTTATGGCAATTGTGATTGCGGGTGTGGATATATTTTTAAAATTGTTAAAAATTTTATTTTTTGGAAGAAAGCATGATCAGAGCTTGCAATACAATATTTTTCAAGTATGGTTTTTAAAAGTAAATGCTGATATTAATATTGTAATATTTTGGATAAAGAATAATATATGTGGCTTGGGGAAATTTGAAAGTACAAATTTTTCCATAGTTAAAAAGGCTAAATTTTTTACGTTGGAAAGTATAGTTGATTTTGGAAAAAATTTTTTTGATTTTTTCTTCAAGCGTTCAATCATACATTTATTGTTTGGAATTTATGTGATTTATATTAATTATTTAAATCAAGTTCAAGATTTTTTTACAAGAACTTATGGGCTTTTAAAAACAAATACTTTTTCTTTTTCGACGGCGACAAGTTTTTTTGAATTCATATTTATTATTGTTATGCTAGGATATATATTTGTTGATGCAAGGCATAAAGCGATTGGTTATTTGGAGATAAGAAAGGAACGTTTTAAAAAATTGCTTCAAGTTGAAGAGAAACTTTTAGTAGTTATGAAAAAAATAAGTTTTGCACTCGAAACAAATATAGAGATTATTGTGGCTGAAAAGAAAAATATTTTACAAGATGGGGCGGAGAAGTTAACAGGAAAAAAATGATATATTTGTGATGGTAATATATCATACCTTGACGAAAAAGACCGGGACAATAGGAATTTCAAGGACTCATGTTCTCGATTGGAAAATTTAGTAGAGATGAAAAAGGAATTTAATAAACTTAAAGAAATAAATAAAGAATTTAAGAAGTCATCGCTTAGTTATTCAAATATATTTTTGATTGATCATGCAACAATGATTAATAAATTGACTAGATTTTATTTTCCTGGACAAGAAAATTTTGAATATAATAAAATGCAATTGTTTTGTAAAAGTAGTAGGGAAAAATGGTTTGAAAAACATTTTATAGAACCAATTACAGTTGGTGATAAAAAAATATACTATACGGAGAGAAAAGCGAACCAAGTAATTAAAGATGTATCAAAAAGTTTAGATGATGAATTAGTGGACGCATTTGAGCTGGAGATGTACTTAAAAAGGTATGAGAAAAAAATGTTAAAAAGATTTATAACTTTTCGAGGTTCAATTTTAAGTAGTATACAACATTAAATGTAACAGATACACAAGTTAAATGATCGCCAATAACAGTAAATATACTAAAATGCATTGAAATAATTATAATTCAGTGTTATACTAAATGAGTATTATTGTATAAAAATGTAAAAATAGACGTAAAAAGCGATAGGAAATAGTTCCGCATTCGTAGCAAAACGTGGTAAAGGCGTATTACGGATGAAACGGCAGAGGAGGAAAACTTAGATGGCAGATAAAAACACGGCAGTGATTGGCTTTGAAAAGCAAATATGGGATGCAGCTTGCGTTCTTCGAGGAAACATGGATGCATCAGAATATAAAAATGTGGTTCTAGGATTGATTTTCTTGAAATATATTTCAGACCGATTTGATGAAAAATATAAGGAGCTAGAAGAAGAAGGGGATGGATTCGAGGAGGATATTGATGAATATACTTCGGAAGGTATTTTCTTTGTACCGGCGGGCGCACGTTGGAGTGAGATTGCCGCGAAGGCGCACACCCCGGAAATAGGAACCGTCATTGATGATGCGATGCGTGCAATTGAAAAAGAAAATAGCCGCTTAAAGGGGATTCTTCCTAAAAACTTTGCTCGTCCTGAACTGGACAAGAGAAGATTGGGAGATGTGGTGGATTTATTTACCAATATTCAGATGATTGAACATGGCAGTGAAAAAGATATTCTTGGTCGTACATATGAGTATTGCCTTTCTATGTTTGCTGAACAGGAGGGAAAACGTGGGGGAGAGTTTTTTACACCATCTTGTGTGGTTCGTACTTTGGTAGAGGTATTAAAGCCTTTTAAGGGTAGAGTATATGACCCGTGTTGTGGATCTGGTGGTATGTTTGTTCAATCTGCAAAATTTGTTGAGAATCACAGTGGTAATATCAGCAATATTTCTATCTATGGTCAGGATTCAAACCCTACTACATGGAAGATGGCACAGATGAATCTTGCAATTCGAGGAATTGAGCCGGATCTGGGAACTTATGCGGCAGATACTTTTCTGGACGATCGTCATCCTACATTACGAGCAGATTATATTATGGCGAATCCTCCGTTTAATCTTTCAGACTGGGGCGCGGACAAATTAAAAGAGGATGTTCGCTGGCAGTATGGAACACCGCCTGCGGGAAATGCTAACTTTGCATGGCTGCAACACATGATTTATCACCTTGCACCCGCTGGAAAAATCGGAATGGTTCTTGCTAATGGTTCCTTATCTTCTCAGTCGGGCGGTGAGGGTGAAATCCGTAAGAATATTATCAATGCGGATTTGGTTGAGTGCATCGTAGCAATGCCTACTCAGCTTTTCTATACAACACAGATTCCGGTTTCGCTTTGGTTTATTAATAAGCAGAAGAAACAATCCGGAAAGACATTATTCATTGATGCACGTAAGATGGGAACAATGGTCAGTCGTAAACTTCGTGAGTTTACCAATGATGACATCAAGAAGATTTCGGATACATTCGAATCTTTTGTAAATGGAACACTTGAGGATGTTAAGGGATTTTGTGCAGTTGTAGATACTGCAGAAATCGAAAAACAGGATTATATTCTCACTCCGGGACGCTATGTAGGCATCGAGGAGCAGGAAGATGATGGGGAGCCGTTTGAAGAAAAGATGGGGCGTCTGACATCTGAACTTTCGGATATGTTTGCGAAGAGCCATGAGCTGGAAGATGAAATTAGGAAGAAGTTGGGGGCGATTGGGTATGAAATCTGAGTGGATGCAAGCAACTCTTGACGAAGTTTGTGCGCTTATAACAGACGGGGCACACAATAGTCCTAAAAGTGTGGAAATGGGATATTATATGGCTTCGGTAAAAAATTTTACGGACTTTGGATTTGACTTTTCAGATTGTAGAAAGATCAGTAAAACAGATTATGAAAAACTCCGAAAACAAGGTTGTGTTCCTGAAAAAGGCGATATTCTTGTTGGAAAGGATGGAGCTAGATATTTTGAAGATATAGTGATTTACAATCAAGATGAAGAACCAGCATTGTTATCATCAATAGCAATACTAAGAGTTGATGATAAGAAGATAACTTCAGAATTTTTATACTATACATTAAAAACACCTATTGTAAGAAAGGATGTTCGTGATAACTATGGATCGGGTTCGGCAATACCAAGAATTGTTTTGAAAGATTTTAGGCGCATGCCGTTTTCTTATCCATCTATCGAAGAACAGAAAAAGATTACAACGATTTGTTCAACTATAGATTTTAAAATTCAGCTTAACAATAAAATAAATGAGAATTTACTTGAGCAAGCCCAAACTATATTTGCTCAAGAATTCCTTAATCGTGTTTCCATCCCGAATAATTGGAAAAAAGGTTCATTGCTTGATATTGCTGACTACTTAAACGGATTAGCTATGCAAAAATTTCGTCCATCGGAAGATGAAATCGGCCTACCTGTTCTGAAAATCAAAGAACTACGACAAGGATATTGTGATCCGCATAGTGAGTTTTGTTCGCCTTCAATTAAGCCTGCATATATTATTCAGGATGGTGATGTTATATTTTCGTGGTCAGGTAGCTTGCTTGTAGATTTCTGGTGCGGAGGAACTTGTGGCTTGAATCAGCACTTATTTAAAGTTACTTCGCAAAAATATGATAAATGGTTCTATTATGCTTGGACCAAACACCATCTTGACCGTTTTATAGCTGTTGCAGCAGATAAGGCAACGACTATGGGACATATTAAGCGAGAAGATCTTACAAAAGCAGAGGTTCTTATACCTAATAACAAAGACTACGATCGAATTGGCGCTTTGTTTCAGCCAATTTACGACTTAATCATTGCAAATCGAATAGAAAACAAAAAACTGGCTAAAACAAGAGACGCTTTACTTCCTAAACTAATGTCTGGTGAACTTGATGTTTCCAACCTTGACATTTAAGCCGCTAAATTCTCATTTAGCATAAAAATACAACAAAAAATTACAGGAGGTTGAACATGCCAAATTTATTTACAGAGGATACATATGAACAAGCAATCATTGAATTGTTTGAAAACATGGGCTATGACCACATCTACGCGCCAGATTTAGATAGAGATTATACCAGTCCGCTTTTGGATTCGATTCTGATAGATAGTTTGGTGCGTATCAACAGTGGCCTGCCCATGGAAGCTATACAGGAGGCGTTATCTAAACTCAGAAATTTTGACACAGGAAGCCTTTTACAAAAAAATGCTATTTTTATGGATTATCTGCAAAATGGTATTACCGTCAAATTTTTTGTGAAAGGTGAAGAACGTTCTTCAATAGTGCGTCTTATTGATTATGAGAATGAGAAAAATAACTCTTTTTATGTAGTAAATCAGTTTACATTTTTAGAAAATGGAAATAATCGACGTCCGGATGTTATTCTATTTATAAACGGATTGCCGTTAGTTTTGATGGAATTGAAAAGCCCTGCAAAGGACGAGGTTGGTGCAGAAAATGCATACAATCAGATACGAAATTACATGAAAGATATTCTATCGATTTTCTATTATAATGCAATTTGTGTAATTAGTGATTTATCTACAAACAAAGCAGGCACAATTACATCCGGTCTTGATCGTTTTATGGAATGGAAAACGAAAGATGGTAATTATGAAGATACTTCATATGCAGGATTTGAAACTTTTTACGAAGGGATGTTTCAGAAAGCTCGTCTACTAGATATATTAAAGAATTTTATTTTATTCTCTGGTACAAGCACCGGAAGGTTTAAGGTGTTGGCAGGATACCATCAATACTTTGCTGTTCGCAAAGCGATTGAAAAGGCAAAGGTAGCAACAAAAACAGATGGTAAAGGTGGTGTATTTTGGCATACACAGGGTTCCGGAAAATCATTGTCAATGGTTTTTTATGCACATTTATTGCAGGATGCACTGGAAAGCCCGACGCTGGTTGTAATGACGGACCGTATTGATTTGGATGATCAGCTTTATGCTCAATTTTCGCAATGTGCGGATTTTTTGCGCCAGACACCCGTACAAGCGGAAAGTAAAGAACATTTAAAAACACTTCTTGAGGGAAGAAGCGCCAATGGTATTATATTTACAACTATGTTTAAGTTTGAGCGTGGGGAAAAGCCGTTATCTGAACGGAAGAATATTGTGGTAATGGCTGATGAAGCACATCGTGGACAGTACGGTTTTGATGAAAAAATAGTTATATCCGAGAATGAAAAAGGCGAGAAAGAAGCCCATACAATAATTGGTAATGCCAGAATTATTCATGATGCTCTTCCAAATGCTACATTTATTGGATTTACGGGGACACCAATTTCATCAAAGGATAGAAATACTCGTGAAGTCTTTGGGGATTATATCGATGTTTATGATATGACGCAGGCTGTGGAAGATGGAGCGACGCGCCCGGTTTATTATGAAAGCCGTGTGGTTCAATTAAAGCTCGATGAAAAGACGCTTTCTCTTATTGATCATACGTATGATGTTTTAAAACAACAATCGGATGCTGCAACAATCGAAAAAAGTAAAAAAATGCTGGGGCAGATGGGAAGTGTTTTAGGGGCAGATTCCACCATTGACTCGCTTTGCAATGATATTATTAATCATTATGAAAAATACAGAGCAAATCTTCTCACCGGTAAGGCTATGATTGTTGCTTATTCCAGAACAATTGCAATGAAGATTTATCGTCGAATTTTGGAGTTGCGCCCTAATTGGACAGAAAAAATTGGAGTAGTAATGACAGGGGGGAACAGTGACCCTGAAGATTGGAAGGAAATTATTGGAACAAAGGCACATAAAGAGGAACTTGCCAGAAAGTTTAAAGACAACAATGATCCTATGAAAATAGCGATTGTTGTGGATATGTGGCTTACTGGATTTGATGTCCCTTCTTTAGCTACCATGTATGTTTATAAACCTATGCATGGGTACAATTTAATGCAGGCAATTGCACGTGTCAACCGTGTATTCAAGGATAAAGAAGGTGGATTGATTGTAGACTATGTTGGAATTGCGTCTGCTTTAAAAGCAGCAATGAAAGAATATACAAAGCGCGATCAATCAAGATATGGCGATATGAACATTGCTAAAATGGCATACCCAAAATTTCAAGAAAAATTGCAAGTATGTAAGGATCTGCTGCATGGATTTGATTTCAGTGGCTTTATTGGTGGCTCGCCACTTACGATGGCAAAACTTATTACTGGAGGAGTAAACTTCATTTTAGATCCCAAAACACCGGATAGAAAAGATTTATTTTTGAAAGAAGCGATGCTGTTAAAACAATCTCATTCCTTGTGTTCTAGTATGACCACAGAACAAGAACGCCACGAAGCAGCATATATGGAAGCGGTGCGTTCATCTGTAATTAAAATTACATATGGAGGAACGGGTGGCAAGAGCTTATCTTTGAATGAAATAAATGATCAAATAAATGATCTCCTTAAGGCAGCTGTTCAGAGTGAGGGTGTTATTAATTTATTTGACAGCAGTACCTCTGGTGGTGAAAAATTCAGCATATTTGATCCGGCAGTATTGGATGAAATTTCTCGAATGAAAGAAAAGAACATAGCTGTTGAAATTTTGAAGAAATTAATGGCTGAGCAGGTATCTCTCTACAAGAAAACAAATGTAGTGCAGTCACAGAAATTCTCGGAGAAGATAGCGCAGTTAATGAATTCTTATTACAATGGTCTGATTACGAATGAGGAGGTTATAAAGGAGTTATTAAAGACAGCAGAGGAAATTGCAAACCTTTATAAAAATGGTGAGAAGCTAGGGCTTTCACAAGAAGAACTTGCATTTTATGATGCTCTCACAAAGCCGGAACATATCAAGGATTTTTATAAAAATGATGAATTGATTGCTCTTACAAGAGAACTTACAGAAATGCTCCGCAAGAATCGTACCATTGATTGGCAGAAGAAAGAAACAGCTAGAGCACAGATGCGAAAGATGGTTAAACGGCTTCTTAAAAAATATAAGTATCCACCGGAAAATTACGATTTTGCAATAAGCACAGTAATTAGTCAGTGTGAGCTTTGGACGGATAATGTGGAACCTAGAAAAGAGGAAAAACTTTACAAATATGTGGCTGAAACAGAACTGAGTATGGTGGCAGATGCTGATGTGGTTCCTTATGCAGAAAAGAAGTAAAGGGGGTATAATATGGATGCACGTAAAGGTAATATCTTTGAGATATTGAATGGAAATAAACAATTTTTAATTCCGGTTTACCAAAGATTTTATAGTTGGGATATTGATCAGTGTAAACGACTTTGGAATGACATTGTGGAAATGCAGAGAAAGGGGAAAGCAGGTCATTTTGTTGGATCTATTGTTAATATTGCTGAGCAAGCGATGCCGACAGGTGTTCAGAAATATATGATTATTGATGGTCAACAGAGAATGACTACTTTAACATTACTTCTCTTGGCTTTGCGTGATTATGCAAAGAATAATCCGAGTGATACAACAATCAATGCTCGTCGTATAGATAATATGCTTCTAAAGAATGAATATGAAAGTGGCGAGGAACGATACAAATTGTTATTGACGGAAACAGATCGGGATATTCTTATAAGCCTTGTTGAAGAAAAGCCAATTGCAGAAGGTACACACTCAAGACTGATTGATAATTATAGTTTTTTTGCTAATAAGTTGGCTGATAAAGAAATCCAGTCTATAGAGGTATATGAGTCAATAGGAAAGCTACAGATTGTTAATATCACATTGGAGCGTGATGTTGACGATGCACAAGCAATTTTTGAAAGCCTGAATTCTACCGGCAAGGAACTTTCCGAATCGGATTTGATCCGCAATTATGTTTTAATGGGTTTAGAGCCAACAGAGCAAACTTATGTGTATGAACACTTCTGGCGTCCTATGGAGCAATTGTTTGTTTATGAAACACAAGGAACCGTAATGGATGCGTTCTTTCGTCACTATTTGACGATGAAACTTTCCCGTATTCCAAAGCAGGGACGCGTATATGAGGAGTTTAAGTTGTATCATTTGAATTGTGAATTTGGTTCCATCAGAGAACTTTGTCAAGATTTGCTGGAATATGCCAGATATTATACAAATATTGTGTTTAAGAGAAATTCTGATTCAGGTTTAAAGAAATTATATGAGGATATTGTTGATTTAAAAATGGAAGTATCTTATCCGTTTTTATTGAAAATTCATCATGATTGTACAGAGGGATTAATATCATCGGATGAGTTGAAGGATATCTTGAAACTTTGTATTAGTTATGTGCTGAGACGTGTGATTTGCGAGATCCCGGCTAATTCGATGAACAAAACTTTTGCAACATTCAAGAATTATATTAAACCAGATGATTACTTGAATTCGGTTAAGGCATTTTTTGTGATGCAGGACACTTATAAAGAGTTCCCAGATAATGATAAATTTAAGGGTGCATTTGTAAGTCGTGATATTTATAATATGCGTGCTAGAAATTATATTCTTAGTCGTTTGGAAAACTTTGAAAATAAGGGGCAAAGTATTATAGAAAATTATACTATTGAGCATATTATGCCGCAGAATAAAAATCTTTCAGCCGAATGGCGGACTGATCTTGGTATTGATTGGCAAGAGATTCAGAAGAAATATCTGCATACAATTGGCAATCTTACTTTGACCGCATACAATTCGGAAATGAGCGACAAATCGTTTATTGAAAAGATGAATATGCCAGGCGGTTTCAAAGAAAGTTCACTCAGACTTAATAGATACGTAGTTTTGCAAAAGGAGTGGAATGAAAAACATATTCAAGAAAGAGCAAATGAACTTGCGAAGAAGGCAGAGTCTATTTGGCCTTATCCAACCTTAACAGTGGCAGAACTTGCACCATATCAAGTGGAAGATAAAACAGCGAAGAAGTATTCTTTGGAAACCTATGATGTAAATGCTTTTACAAGAATGCTGTTTGAGACTTTAAATAAGCGTATTATGAATTTATCTCCAGCTGTAAAGAAGGAATATAAAAAGTTGTATGTGGCATATAAGCTGGATACTAATTTTGTTGATATTGTTTTCCAGAAACAAAGGCTACGAATTTCTGTTAATATGAAGTTTAGCGAGATTAATGATCCTAATGGTATTTGCAAGGATATTACTGACTTAGGCCGTTGGGGTAATGGAGATGTTGAACTGTTTATGGAACATCAAGATGAATTGGATCAGATCATGGAAATTGTGCAGCAGTCTTTTGATGCACAGGCAGAATAACTTTTCGTGAAAGTGAAGTTTGGCAGCAGAGATTTGTTCCAAATGTGAGAGACAATAAATATGATAATGTAAAATATGCGGAGATTATGTTTACCTTTATGACTCGTTCAGTTTATTGGAAACCATTTGGAAGCGAGAACAAAATTCTATAGATTGTGGAGGCTTAGATGATGAAAGCAGGAATTGATAATTTTTTTAAATATATACAGCAAGCCTCACAACCAATTATGTTTTTGGTACTTGTATTTGTGGTTACTGTTGGTATTAGAATGATACAAGAAGAGTGGAGAGATAAGTATTTTGATGAGACTGAATTTGGGGAAAAGTATTTAGTGGCTCACGGAATGGCATGTGGCTTTGCACTCATATATTCTTGCATTTTGTATTTTATTCCTGAAAATGGATCAGGAACAGCGACATTCTTGATGTTGTCACTTTTTTATATTTTTATGATATTAATCATAAAAACTGAAAATAAAGAAAATGGTGGTTATATTGAAAATTTTGAAGGAGCATCAGGAGCAATAATGTACATTACATCAGTTCTTTCACCAATAGTATTTGTAGAAATACATTTATTGCTTGGGGGAATATGCTGGTGGATGTACAAGCGAGAGAATAATGAAGAGGTTTGGAAAAAAAGGATTATTAGAAGGTTGATTGATTGTGTGGAGGCACTAGCTGCTTCAATTATTATTAGGATATTTAAGCCGAATTCATTTATTGAAAACTTGTGGTTAAATTCTAGTATTATTGCGGTATTTACATTAGCAATCCCATTTTTAAATAATTGGTTATATAGGCGTTTTTCCTTAGATTAGCTTGAGATAACAAGAGAGTTTAAAAGCAATGATCTTATGCTCACCAGAAGTTGTGATGGTGTGTCCAAGACTTCTCATGATATTTTCTTCGGTAAGAACATCAATCAGACGACTGTCATATTCTTCCGGAACAAGGTAGCCGCCATCGGCATCGACACCTTCCTGCAGGATATTGGATACCTGACGGAAGTTGGTGCGGAGTGCCTGAAGCATACCATTTTTGCATTCATCAGAAGCACGATCAGTCTTTACAGGCTTTTCGGTAGCAGTAACAGGTTTTAAAGTGAGAGGCTTGTTTACCGGCTTGCTAAGCTCAGCATCCAATGCTTCCTGCCTCTCCAGACGAGCAATTTCCTTGCCAAGATCTGCGATTTCCTGTTCCATTCTGGAATAAGTCGCATCGTCCTCTGCAGTGAGAGTACCTTTTTCGGTACGGTGAGAATTTAGAAATGCTTTTGCAGCATTCCATGCAGTATTGCGCTTTTCACGCAGTTCTAAAATAGTCATAATCGAATACCTCCATTAAATGTGTTGTTTGATTAGGTCAAGACGCTCCATGAGAGAATCTACGGAGCGTTCTGGTATTTCTGGTTTCTTGATGTGGCATTTGGCAGCCAACTTATCCATAAGAGAGCTGGTCACAGATGCACGAGAGAAAAGCATCGGGCTGACTATGTTATTTTCTACAGGTATCTCTGCAGGTCTTGTCAGGATTTCATCGGCAAAGCCCATATCGATGGCTGTATGTGCATCCATCCAAGTCTCTGCATCCATGTGATGGGATAGCTTGGTGCGACTCATACCGGTCTTGATTTCGTAGGCATTGATGATGGATTCCTTGACTTCATCTAGCATGGCGATTGCCTTCTGCATCTCAGAGGTATCTCCCATAGCTGCAGTAATTGGGTTATGAATCATGAGCATGGATACTGGAGATACCAGCACCTTTGTGCCAGCCATAGCGATGACAGATGCAGCAGAGGCTGCGATGCCATCAATCTTTACAGTGACATTGCCAGGATATTCTATCATCATATTGTAAATTTGAACTGCGGCCACGTAGTCGCCTCCCGGAGAGTTAATCCAAATGGTGATGTCTCCGTTTCCGGCAAACAGCTCATCTCGAAAGAGTTTAGGTGTGATATCGTCGTCAAACCAGCTTTCCTCTGCGATAGTGCCGTTTAGAAATAGTGTCCTCTCTAGTGTCTGCTCCTGCGTCTCCTGATTGGTCACCGTCTGATTCTTACACTTCCAGAACTTCTTCATCGTTCTCGTCTTCCTTTCCTTCAGCAGTAGTTGCTGCGAATATTCCTGCATTTTCCAGCTTGGTCTTGTTTCCATTGATGAGATATAAGTCACCACCAAGTTCCGGTGGGATGAGGCCCAGGTTTTCAAGTTCACGGATATCATTTGCAGACATCCAGCCATTCTGTCTTGCAGTGGCATAACCCGTTCATTCGGCTTTGATAATCACCACGCAAGAGACCAGCGACATTGAACTTTGAGGTGCTATAATATAGTTGTAACAGGGATGGCTAATAAGATATAATATAATAAAGAAAGAAAAGAGGTACTTATT
>CAKRDZ010000035.1 GCA_934316845.1 uncultured Eubacterium sp.
GTCCATTTGGACCACCTCCTATGATTTTGAATTTGGCTTGCGACACCATTTTCATTATATCATAGGAGGTTTTTTATCGATATACTCTCCGCTTCCGCTTACTCCATTCTCCCCAGCATAGCTGGGGGATTAGGCTCTTCATTCAGGATCAAATGTATGGAAATCAATAAATCGTCGTGCTTGCACGTAAGAGACTTTGATTTCCGTGCATTTAGATCCTAATAGGGCTCCCCCCTCCCCATATGAGCATTTTTACCCTTGTCAAAGGCGAGAAAAGAACACGAAGTGTTCGAAATGCGAATGTGCGGGTGGGGAGCCTGAATAGTTATTGTATTACATAATTATTTAACTGCCCTTTTTCTCCCCAGAATACATTGCAGTCAATCGATTTTTCTTCTCCCTGATACCCGTCCAGCTGCGCTCTGTCTGTATACTGCCACAGCGTCCACTTTCTTCCAATATCTTCCGGTGGATAATACACATTACGGATCCACAATGGCACCTCATCAAATACCCCATCAAGATACTTCCGGTAAACACTGTACGTGCAGTATATCATTGGCTTTCTTCCATATTTTTCCTCCAACGCACCGACCATCTCTCCCAGTTCTTTGCGAACCTTTTCGACATCCGGCGGTGTCTCGGCATATGTTCCATAATATTCCACATCAATGACAGGAATCAGGCTCCCTTTCAAATCTCCCACTTTTTTTATAAAATGTTCTGCCTGCTTTGCCCCCTCACTTTCAAAACTGAAAAAATGATACGCTCCACAGAGCATTTCCGCCGCCTTTGCTTCTTTCCAATTTTTGTCAAAATATTCATCTTCGTGCGCACTCCCCTCCGTCGCCTTAATATACGCAAAATCCATCCCCTGCTGCTTCATCTTTGCCCAGTCAATCTCCCCCTGGTAATGCGACACGTCAATCCCCTGTACTGGGTATCCCGCCGCCAGAAGCGTATTGATCCGAATGACTTTGGTTCCCACAAGCACAGAAAACACAATTACTGCCAGCAGGACGACTGCGGGCAGAATCAGCCACCTTCTTTTTTTACCTTGCTTTTTCTTCTTTTTCATGTTGTTCTCCTAACGTGGTTTCTTGGTTTGGTGCTGCTTCTTACTTGCCTTCTCTTGCTTTGGCGAATGGGGCGCCCCGCACACGTCATTTCTTGCTTTTTTCTTTTTGGCGTGTACTTTTCTTCCCTTGCTTCCGCATGTGGGGCGCTCCGCACACGTCATTTCTTGCTTTTTCCTTTTTGGCGTGTGTTTTTCTTCCCTTGCTTCGGCAAGTAGGGCGCTCCGCACACGTCATTTCTTGCTTTTTCCTTTTTGGCGTGTACTTTTCTTCCCTTGCTTCCGCAAGTAGGGCGCTTCGCACACGTCATTTCTTGCTTTTTCCTTTTTGGCGTGTACTTTTCTTCCCTTGCTTCCGCATGTGGGGCGCTCCGCACACGTCATTTCTTGCTTTTTTCTTTTTGGCGTGTGTTTTTCTTCCCTTGCTTCTGCATGTGGGGCGCTCCGCACACGTCATTTCTTGCTTTTTCCTTTTTGGCGTGTACTTTTCTTCCCTTGCTTCGGCGAATGAAACGCCCCACCTTTCCAAAAGATTATACAAAAAGTATAACATTTTTCTTGCACGATTACCATCCCCTTGTTACAATATAGATAAGACCAAGGGTTCAAGCAAGGTTTGCGGCTTGCTTGCAAAGCCGAAAATCCTTATTTGGAACCCGCACATGTACGAAAACGAAGCGGTGGGCCGCGGAGTTTGAGTTCATGTCGGATTGCTTAGGACGCGCAGCGTCCGCAATCCGATGGGCTTATCTATAGCTCTTTAAGACCAAGGGGTCAAGCAAGGTTTGCGGCTTGCTTGCAAAGCCGGAAAACCTTATTTGAACCCCGCGGCAGAACAAAACATAACACATTGAAGGAGAACTGACAAAAATGGGCGGATTTTTTGGAGTTGCAGCCAAAGATGACTGCATGTTTGATTTATTTTTTGGAACCGATTACCACTCGCATCTTGGCACAAGACGTGGAGGAATGGCCGTTTACGGCGAAAAGGGTTTTGATCGTGCGATTCACAATATTGAAAATGCACCCTTTCGAACGAAATTTGACAAAGATATGCAGGAGATGAAAGGCAATCTTGGCATCGGCTGTATTTCAGATTATGAACCACAGCCATTGATCGTGCGTTCCCATCACGGAACTTATGCGATCACAACCGTAAGTAAGATCAACAACGCAGATGAGATTGTAGAGAAATTATTTTCCAACGGAAATACCCATTTTCTGGAAATGAGTGGCGGCGATGTCAACCCGACCGAATTGGTAGCTTCTATCATAAATCAGAAAGAAAATCTGATTGACGGGATTCATTATGCCTTAGAATTGATCGACGGCTCACTCACATTGATGCTTCTGACACCAAAAGGAATTTACGCAGCGCGTGACAAATATGGGCGAACGCCTCTTGTCATTGGAAAAAAGGACGATGCCTACTGCCTCTCCTTTGAATCTTTTGCTTACCAAAATCTGGGATATCAGGACTACAAAGAATTGGGGCCGGGAGAGATCGACGTGGTAACACCGGACGGCGTAAAAACATTGATGGCACCGGGAAAAGAGATGAAAATCTGTACATTTCTCTGGGTATATTACGGCTATCCTTCCAGTTCTTATGAGGGAATCAGCGTGGAAAAAATGCGCTACAACTGTGGAGCAAATCTGGCAAAACGCGACAATGTCAAGCCGGATATCGTCGCCGGCGTACCCGACTCCGGAACGGCTCACGCGATTGGATATTCCAACGCTTCCGGCATTCCATTTTCACGTCCATTTATCAAATACACCCCGACGTGGCCGCGTTCGTTTATGCCTACGATCCAGAGCAAGCGAAACCTTATTGCCAAGATGAAATTGATCGCTGTGCACGACCTCATCAAAGACAAGAGCCTGCTTTTGATCGACGACTCAATCGTGCGTGGTACACAGCTGCGTGAAACTACCGAATTTTTATATCAGAGCGGAGCAAAAGAAGTACATATCCGCCCGGCTTGTCCACCGCTTATTTATGGCTGTAAATATTTGAACTTTTCGCGGTCCTCATCGGAAATGGATCTGATCACGCGCCGCGTCATCGCAAGACTGGAAGGCACGGAAGATGTATCCGATGAAATTTTGCAGGAATATGCGGATCCGGAATCGGAAAAATACGAGCAGATGATCGAAGAAATCCGCAAGGAATTGAACTTTACCTCCCTTCGCTACTGCCGCCTCGATGATATGTTAGATGCGGTCGGCATTCCACCGGAAAATCTGTGCACTTACTGCTGGAATGGAAAGGAATAAACCATGTTAAAAGACAAAGACATCCGCGAACCGCTCTTTGATTTTTTGGAAGACCGGCATTCGAAAATCCGCATAATCGAAGAGAAAACAATGGGAAAATCCCGCGCGGACGTCATTATGGTATTGGAAAATGAAGTCGTCGGCATCGAGATTAAAAGCGATGCCGACACTTATGCCCGGTTAAGCCGGCAGGTAAAAGATTACGACCGGTATTTTGACCGCAATATCGTCGTAGTCGGCTCCCGGCATGCCCATCATATAAACGAGCATGTCCCGGAATGGTGGGGTATCATCAGTGTGGAAGAAATGGATGGTCTCTGCGATTTTTACATTGTCCGCGAACCCTCACCCAATCCGAAATGCAAATTATTACACAAAACAAAACTGCTGTGGCGCCCGGAAATTGCACACATTCAGGAGATCAACGGGCTTCCTGCTTACCGGCAGAAAAGCAAGGATTTTGTGCGGAAGAAAATCCTGGAGAAAGTTCCGGAAGAAATGCTTCACCGCCAGATCAGCGATGAGTTGTTTGAACGTGATTATACGACAATCCAGCAGGAAATTGCCGCCTATAAAAAAAGATGAGCATATCACCTCAAAATGCCCGGTGACATGCTCTTTTTTTCTATTTTTCTCTTCCATTCAGGATCGGTTTTCCGTCCGCTGTCCATTCCACCGTATGTATGCGCGCATGGCGGCAGGGATCGTGCAGCGGATCATTGTCAGAATACCCGCATTTTCCCTCGAAACACTCTTTGCTTCTCGCATGATATACGAAAATATCATTGTCATCTTCGTCCTTTGTAAAAGAATTGTGACCCGGCCCATATTCATCGACAAGATCCTCCGAAGTAAGCAGCGGCCGGTCAAATTTTGTCCACGACCTGATGTCAAGTAAGTTCGCATTTTCCTCTGCTTCCAATGCACCCACGCAATATTCCGGGCCTGTTCCCGAAGCCGAAAAGCAGACAAAGATCTTTCCCTTGTGCTTCAATACCGCCGGCCCTTCATTTACCGCATAGCGCACTTTTTCCCAATCGTATTCCGGTGTCGTAAGCAGCATCGGTTTTGTAATAATTTTCCAAGGCTCCGACGGATCGATCTGCGCCATATACAGACAGGAAATCTTCACTTCACTGTGCTGCGCCCAGATTACGTAATGCTTGCCGGACGCCTCAAAATACGTCATATCCAAAGAAAATCCCGTGAAAGAAAACGCATCCCCTTCCGTCTTCTGAAATTTTCCTTTTTCCGTCCAGTTTCCGGTATAAGGATCCTGACTGTCGCACACCAGCACATTGCAGTCAAATGCCCAGTTATTTTCCGGGTCACTGCTTCCCGCATAAAAAATGTACCAGCTGCCACCGATATAATGCAGCTCCGGCGCCCAGATAAAACGGTGTGTCTTGGTCTTTTCGTCCGCCTGCCAGATTGTAATCTCTTCTGCCTCACGCAGTCCGGCCACCGTCTTCGACCGGCGCAGGATCACGCGGTCATACCCTTCCGGATCGTCGCCCCTCTTCATCGGATACGAAGCGGTAAAATAATACCAGCCATCGTCCGCCTTTATCATAAAAGGATCTGCTCTCTCCAAAATAAATGGATTTGCGTACTCATTCTGTCTTCCCATGTTGCCATTCCTCCTAAATTTATTTTGTACTATCTTTATGTTACCAAAATAATCGGAAATGTCACGTCATTTTAATATGTTTTGCATCATTGCCTCGTTTCATTTGTAATCAGAAACGGAAACATATAAATCGGCTTTAACTCCAAATTTTCCTCTCGTGACACATCCTTTTGAGAAAACAGGTATTGTCTTCCTACATATTTTGACGCGTAATTAAAAAATCAATTTCATACGAATGCGTACTATTCTTTTTTCTCCAAGTATGGTAATACAAATCTTTTTCATTGGCAGTCAGCATCTGCGCAACTACATTTTCATACAAGTATCCTAAATCCGCCTCTAATTTATCACTTAAAAGTTTCTTATATATATCTGACTGCATTCCCGATGCATCACCAAACAACATTGTAGTAAGCAGACCCGTATCCGCCATATACAGTTTAAATTTATCCGCTTCACGCGTCTGCGCCAACGATATATTAGGGTTTGTTACATGATAGCATGGCAATACAATTTTGGAATCGAGTAAATCAAACAATCTTTCCTCATCTTTTTTTGTTTTCTGTTTTCCGGTTGCCGCACTAATGACAAAATGTTTCTTTTTTAATGCCAGCTGGGCCGGTATTGATTTATATATATCGGAAATTCTTCCGGATTTATCAATTTTTTTAAGATCTTCCAAATACAACTCTATTATCTCTCTTTTAACTCTGTCAACATCATCAAAGTTGTTTGTATCAATAAATGTCTCTACTGCCTGCGGCATTCCACCTATTGCCATATACAATCGAAAATCCCGCATCAACTTACGATTGACCGAATTTCCAACCTTTTTATCTAATTTACATATGTCACATAGAATTTCACTATCCCTGCCCGTTGCCCACAAAAACTCTTCATAATCCATCGGATAAACATTTATTTTATGCTCCTCCGAAGGAATTACTATGTCAGCAACATTCTTTTTTATTGATATCAGAGATCCTGTCTCTATATACTGATATCTTCCATCTTTTACCAAATATTTAATTGCCTGTCTTGCTTTGGGATATAATTGAATTTCATCAAAAATAATAACCGATTCTCCTTGGATAAGTTTGATCCCGGTTTGAGCCTCCAAACATCATTATTTCAATACAATTATATTCGAAAATTATATTTTTTTCAATATTTTTTCTTTGAAAAATATGCTTTTTTCAGCATTACACGCCAAGCTTTTTATATGAAATTACCTCTTCTTTATAACATGGTATCTCACGTTTGCCTTATTGTCAATAATTGGAATTTCTTTGCGGTTCTCCATCAATTTCTCCGGCCAATCCGCCAGATTTGTCGTAAAGCAAAGCAGTGTCGATATCCGGATATTTTTCCCAAATTCGGGCAAAAACGACCACAGCGGCGCCGGGGCACAGGCTTCAATAACAATTGTTTTTTGTCTTTTATCAAAATTCTGTACTTTCGATATCGCATTTTCGGCTTCCTGCAATACTTTTCCAGCACATTCCACCGCCAGTTTCCCTGTTTCATTTAGTGAAAAGTGGTTCTTGCCTCGTTCAAACAATGCCACGCCAAAGTCTTCTTCTATTTTTTTCATACTACGCGTGATTGATGGCTGCGATATATTAAACTTTTCTGCCACTTTTGACAACGTTTCATATTGTTCAAAAGCAATGTCCTGGAGACCGTTTGTAGAAGGAAAAAATGACTATTTTAACACCCCGGCACTTGTTGAAATAGGAAAAAAATTGAAGCTCTCGACACCGGAAAAAGTCTGTTTTTCTCACATCACGACCCGGCAACCGTCGAATGGTTTATGAGCATTGTTTAATAAATAACTTATCCTATTAAAAGACCCCCGGCTGCGACGGAAGCGTCATTTCCATTTTAGCCGGGGCTCTATTTTCACGATAATTTTAATAGCATTTCTTACATGGACGCAGTCCCTGCGCCTTTGCATCCTTCAAAGTAGACCTATAGTAATTTCCTCTTCCGCAGGCATGTGTATGATAACATTCTCCTGTTGATGTAACGTACACAACAACGGCTTTTTTGGCCTTCTTCTTTTTTACACTCTTTTTCTTTACCTTCGCATCCACAGATGCTGCATATTTTACACCCATCCCCTGGTCTGTCATTTTCATTTGCACCGGGGCAGCAAAGGTAAGTAAAAGCGCCGTACACATCATAAATAATCGCAACTTTACAAACTTCATAACAATCTTCCTTTCCTACCATATTTATTACAATAATTATAATACCCCACATTTTTAATTTTGTCAATAATTGGAAGATTATTATGCAAATAATTCCGGATAATATGCATCCTTTCCAAACGGCACAAACTCCCCTTTTTCAATTAGTCCCACGATTTCCTCCGCTGTCATCCATTTTGCATCTATCGTTTCCTCCTGCTGCAAAACCACATCTTCTATCGACGCATTATCTTTAAACACCCACACATCCAAAAAGCCGGGATTTTCCCACGTAAACTTTTCTCTCTGAAACGACCGAAACAAATACCCGCTTTCGGGATCAAGCGATATCCCCAGCTCTTCTTTTACCTCGCGCAATGCACCGTCTTTACTCCCTTCCCCTGCCAGCACGGAACCGCCTGTCGGCTCCCACTTAAGCGCGTGACTCTTCGTCGCGGCACGTTTTGAAATAAGCCATTTATTTTCATCATTTTTTATCCACACTTGAACAACTAGGTGATATTCGTCCTCTGTCATGTACTCTCCACGCGCTATTGTTTTGCCTGTGAGGTTTCTATTTTTATCGTATACGTCCCATAATTCCAGCATATGGGGATACCTCCTTTTTTCTAATTTTAAGTAAAACTTATTCTTTTATTTCCCAATGTCCACTATATCCACTGCCAATATAGACGATTTTATTTGTCTTTTTCATCTCCCGTTCTATCGTCTTTTCACTTACTCCAAGTTCTTTTGCGATAGTTGCCTTTGTAATTTTATTATTCTCTCGTATCAGTTGAATAATTTTACCTAAATACTTTGTTTGACCGACATCTTGACCGACACCTTGACCGACACCTTGACCGACATCTTGACCGACACCTTGACCGACACGGTTATCCCCCATTTCATAATTCATATTAAAAAGTGTAAGAAGAAAATCATCATTATCTGCTTCGAATAAAGGTTTCTTTTCCTCTGAATAATTCGGTTGATCCTGATAATCCATCATAATTTTCTTAAAACCACTGCCTCGTCGCTCCATATATTTTAAACGGTTAAAAATATCTGCCAACACCGGATTTCTTCTTTTTGAAGGTATTTTCATAATATCTTTATCTTTTAACGATATGCCACCTACCATACCTCCAGGTGAATATATCTCAATTCGATCATCAAACATATCAATGTGTACTTCACTTCCAACTTCCATATAGTTTCTGTGGATTAATGCGTTTACAATTCCTTCCATAACTGCACGTTGTGGATAATCCGGCATCTCAACTCTTCCATCCTGAACTTTTTTCCATGCCTTTCTGGAGTTGTTTATTACAAATTCAATTCCTGATTGCAGTAAAGTAACCAATCCACCGAAATACTCTTTATCATCTAGCGCATCCATCACTCCAGATGCTTTGTTCAAACCATTCCATCTAGTGCAAAATAATCTTGAATGCCTTACCGGCGATTCGTCAGCCAAAAGCGCACCTGCGTTAGTTAAGTTGCCATTCTCATCTATCAGACCAAAAGATTCATAATCAGATTCTTCAAAGGAATTTCCCGTTCTCTGCTTATAAACAGATTTCAGTTTTGTAAATGCCATATTAGAAAAGTCATATTTAGATTTCAACGCATCGTATGTCTGTCCACTCCCCTTCAATACAAGTTCTCGAAGTTTCGATGGTTCTGCCGGCACACTTTCGTTTTCCACCCGAACATATGCAATCAATTGTCCATTTCCTTGGTAATAATATGGTGTTTGTTCTCCCGAATTTACCTTTACCAAAATAAATTTCCTGTCATCTACTTTTTTAAAACTAAGTACAAATTCAGGAATTGGATTCAAATATGTTTTAATATGCTCACTAATAAGTTCCGCATCTTTTTCCGCCTCTGGCATTCCTATAAATTCATCATTATTTGTCACACCAAATACAAGCACACCGCCAAAACTGTTAGCAAAGGCACTGATGCTCTTACACCAGCTTTTAGGACGCTTTGCTTCCAGTTTTTCCTTTTTATCATATTCTGTTGCTTCGCCAATTAGCTGTTTAATATCCATTTAATCCAACCCTTTCTACAAAGTCATGTGATTATTCCTATCTGTATTATTTTACCTCTTGTATATTAAAATTATTATAGTTCTCCTATCCTCAAAACTCCTGCAAATCATTCCAGGTCAGACCATCACGGTCTTTTGCCCATTTAATGTAGGTATTTTCCGTTCCTTTTGGAACATAAACTTTATTCCATGTAGGAAGTGCCGTGTACACGGATCCTTTGACTTTGCTTTGGATCACCGGTGGTTTCTTTCCGTAAAAATAAACCTCTGCCTTGCTTCCAAAAAACATCCAGTGGTCTATCACTTTTTCTACGGATGCCGGAATATGCACAGAAAATCCCTCCTTCGCCTCAATGCTCGTATCGTTATCGTCTTCCAATTCCATGCTGCCCATAACCGAAACATACTCGCCCATGATCTTGACCTTATCGGAAATCTGGATTTTTAACCCGGTTATCAACACGCCCACAAGCATCTTTTCCTCTTTCGTATAGAGACAGTTATCCTGCATTTCATATTTTTCATTTCCGGGCTGCAGCACAACACTCTGCAGTTTTGAAGCAGATAACGCTTCGTTTCCGATTTTAGTCACCGTATTGGGAATCGTAAGACGGTTTGCCTGCGAAGCCAAAAGCGCATTTTGACCAATGCTTGTCACGGTATTAGGGATCACCACATTTTCCTTTGCCGAGGCTGTCCAAACCAGATGTGTGCCTGACTTCGTTAATAAAAAGCCATCAAATACGCTGTATTTTTTTGCATTTTCTTTTATCGAAAGTGCCCAGACATTCGTGGTTTTGTCAAATGCATAGCAGTCTATTTGACTCATATTTGCCGGAAATGAAACGCTTCGCAGCGCCGGACATGCCGCCAGTGAATAGCGGTTGATTTTCTGCACTTTATCCGGAATTTTAATATTTTCCAGCTGCTGCATACCGCAAAAACTTGCGGACTCTATCACCTTTAACGTCTTAGGAAGTGTCATTTCTGTAATGGCATTTTTTCTCACGGAATCCGTTCCGTACCATCCATGCCAAGGCTCCAATCGATCACCAAATACATTCTTATAGCACTCCCATTCGGATCCCTTTCCATATAATTCCTTTCCAAAACCAATCCGTGTTACCGGAGCACGCTTTATCGTCTTCGGGATCTGTAATTTTTTTACCTTTTTCTTCAGTTGTATCTTGTAAATCCAGCTTTCCTTTTTATTTTTTGACAAGCAGGCATAATATTTTACATCTTTTTTGGAAATAACAATCTTCTTATCAATCTGCCACTTTGTTTTCAATTTGTTTTTTCCACCGGCTGCCGACACAGAAGTGCCGGTGGATACTGCCATCAACAGGCAAAGGCAGAAACATACTGCTGTCACCAAAATAAAATATCTGTTTTTTTGTCTCATAATTTTCTCCTCCGTATTTAAGAATTTGTTTTATCTATTTGTTACTCAGCAAACACATGCAGATCTTCCCAGGTCAATCCGTCACGGTCTTTTGCCCATTTAATATACGTTTTTTTTGTCCCCTTTGGCACATAAACGCTGTTATTAATTGGAAGCGCCGTATATTCACTTCCGGAATATTTACTCTCTATTTTGGGCGGCTTCTTTCCATGAAAATAGACCTCGACGGAAAGATCAAAAAACATCCAGCGTTCAATCACTTTTTTCACAGAAGAAGGAATGTGCACAGAAAACCGTTTTTCATCATCAACAATTTCATCGTCATCTGCCTCCAGCTTACCCATGACAGAAACATTCTCTCCCATAATTTTTACACTGTTCGGAATTTGTATTTTCATCCCTTTCACCAGAACTGCCACAAGTGTCCCGTCCTTTTTCGTATAAATACAATGATTCTTCATCGCATACACAGGATTGGCTCCATCCAGACTGACATTCCGGATCTTTTTGGCGGTCAATGCTTCTTTCCCAATGTCCTTTATGGATTTAGGAATATGAACGGTCTTTGCCCGCGATGCTTGAAATGCATAATCCGCTATACTTGTCACGCGATCCGGAATGGTTACATTCTTCTTTCCGGAAGCGACCCACACCATGCACTTTTTTGTTTTATCGATCAAAATATCGTTATCAACCGTATATTTTTTAGCGCCTTTTGAAATAGAAAGACTCTTGATCTGAAAACTCACAGCAAACGCATTGGTATCGATTTCACGTAAATTTTTAGGAAATTTAACTTCCTTCAAAGAGTCACACGCGGAAAAAGAATACCTCGGAATCGTCTTCACTTTGTCCGGTATATGAACCTTTTCTAACCGCTTCATGCCGGAAAACGCCCCTATCTCAATATCCTTCACCGTTTTTGGAAATACAATCTCCGTAATCGCATTTTTCTTTTTTAAATGTGTTCCATAAAGGTCATGCCAAGGCTCTAAGGAATCCCCAAATACACTGACAAAATAGTCCGAACCGTCAGCATATAATTCCGCTCCAAAGCCGATGCGGGTTACCGATGCAGTCTTTATTTTTTTCGGAATCACCAGTTTTTTTACTTTCTTGACCGGATCTATTTCGTAGATCCAGCTTTCCTTTTTATCCTTTGACAAATAGGCATAATACTTTACACCATTGGAAGAAATTGTAATTGATCTCTGTGTCTCCCATTTTGAGTCTGCTTTTGACTTCTCACTTTCTGCCGATGCGGAAACACCGATCAATACTGCCGTCAATAGACTTAGGCAAAAGCATACCGCCGTCAATAAAATATGGTATCTTTTTTTCATATTTAATTTTCCTCTCCTGCTGTATTGAAAATATCAGGGTCAAAAACTTTGACCCCGACCGTAAACTCTATTCAGATTTCAATCTGCTTTTTTTCCTGCATGTTTAAAAATGAATCATACAGCATCACCAAAACAATCGGCAGTATATTTCCCACCGTCAATCCGATAATGGCGACCACATAATTCTGAAAATTAAACGCACAGAATACAAACGCAATCAATAAAATGCCCTGCGAAACCGCATAAAGCAATCGCATTCTGAAGACTGTTTTATCATCTCTTTTTTCTTCCATCTGCGGTGGATTAAAAAATTTCCCTTTCGGGCGGCAGATGCTCTGTATGATATTTACAATCATCAGCACAATTCCCACTCCATAAAGTAATAAATAGCTTCCATGAATTTCCATTTCCCTCACCTCCGGATCGCTTGAAAATTCCGTCACATCAGTTTTATTAATTCTACCATATATTTACTTCTATAGCAAGGAGTTTTGCTTTCGCCTCCCCCACTTTCACAATAACGCCGCTGCACTGATTATAAGAACCAAAAATGCCAACGCCAGCCCCATTCCGCCCTGTTTCTTTTTATCCGGATTGCGCTCCAAGTAAGCTGCCGCAAAACAGCAGGATATCACTTGCCATATTATGGGGATCCATGGAAAAATAATAGAAGTAACTTCTTTCGGGAAAAATATTCCCACAAAAGTCAGTGCAAAAAAAACGGGATAGCAGGTTATCGTCATTGCCATAGAAATTGCTAATCCCTTGTCATCATTTTGATTATCGTCTTTCATTCATCTTCTCCTTCTTTGTGAATACAGATACCGCCCATACTGGTAACAATTTCCATTATAAAAGATATAGCTATAAATTGCAAGCAGTTTAAATACAACACCTTACGCCACAAATTTTCATTGTGCGCAGTATTTGCATCATCCATTATTTGTTCTGTTACAAGCATGCAGGGCAGCCGCACCGAGGTTGGTGCAGCTGCCCTGTTTGCTTATTGCCTTTTTAACTTAATTTTCCTTTTTTTCGCACGCTATTGATGGTCTCATGCATTTCCTCAAAAAACTCGTTGTAGCGCAAGTTTCCATCCGGCACTTTGCAAAGCCCCGCCCGGAGACTCAATGAAATTTCTTTATTATTCCACAGAATTTTTTCTCCATTGTGCGCAAGAACCTTTTCGATGATATTTTTTACCTCGTTTTCATTCTCACTTCCTGTTATCAAGGCAAATTCATCCCCACCAATGCGAAGCTG
The DNA here is from genome assembly GCA_934316845.1 of uncultured Eubacterium sp. GTDB lineage: Bacteria > Bacillota > Clostridia > Lachnospirales > Lachnospiraceae > Eubacterium_F. The sequence goes on from CAKRDZ010000035.1 coordinate 13,251, forward strand.
TAACATATTTTCTGTACAGACCTGCTCGATTCGTTTTAAGGATTCCAAAATCGCCAGATCTCCCGCCTCCCTTGAAATATCATTGATTGGCATAAGCCCCACAATATCAAAACAAATCACATAGGTTCCTTTCATTCTGCAAATTTCACCATAAGCTTCACTGATATCTATTCTTTTTGCTGCCATATCTTCATCTGCTCCTTCCTGATATTGATAATCCAGTCTGGGACATATCTCAGAAAACCGCCATGTTTTTTTGTACTCCGTAGGAGTAATTTTCCATATTTTCTTAAACGCACGGACAAAGTTTTCCGGCGACCCAAACTGATATTTGTAAGCAATGTCTATCATTTTCATGTCCGTATCCAGAATATCTTTCGCCGCCAGACTAATTCTGCGCCGCAAAATATAATCCTTCACGCTTCGGTGCAGTGCCAGCCGAAACAACTTTTGCAGACTTGACAGCGACACGCCGCAATAATCAGCAACTGCCTGACTGTCAACTTCCTCGCAAATATTGGTTTCAATATATTCCAATGCATCCGTTAATACATAAAAATTTTTCATAGACCGCCTCCTTCCGGAACGCCCTCTTCTGCGCTCCTTTTCAGAAAATCATCAGCTGAATCGTTTTCTTGTCCCTAATATATCATAGGCGGACTGCCATTTCTTGATTTTTTGAGCATGAAATTGGATATTTCACCTTATTTCCCATAAATGGCAAAAAATCGGATTACACTACAACCTGTAATCCGATTTTTTATTTAATATCCTCTGCCATCACTGCTGTGGTGTATTATTTTCATCCTGATACGTCGTATCATCCGGTGCATATGCCGTATCGTCGTTGCTCGTGCTGCCCCCTTCGGAAGCATCCGCGCCGGCGCCGGCTCCATCGGCAGTTCCTCCACCGGTATTATTGTCGGTCGTGGTGCCATCCTGCGTAGTATCACCACCGGTACTGCTGTCATCTTCCTCATCCGGGTAAAGATCATCCGGTTCTTCCACGATCGCCGGTTTTTTATCTTTCGGCTTCTTTGTCGCCTTCGGCTTCGCTGTCGCACGGTTCGAAGAACTGTATCCCTGCTGGGAAGAGTAATTTTTTGAAGTATCCGAGGAAGACGTATCATTTTCATCGTTTTCCTCAAATGGGAATACTTTATTTTCCAGATCCTGATGAATCTCATTCATAAACGTATTCCACGTACGTCCCGGATAGGTCGATCCCGAAAGATCGCTGATCACGGTCGGCGTGTCACAGCCAATCCATACCGCTGTTGTATAATATGGCGTAAATCCACAGAACCAGCCGTCCTTGTGGTCGTTCGTCGTACCTGTCTTTCCGGCACATACGATGCCGGTATCCAGACTGAGTCCACGCGCTGTACCACGCGTAAATACGCCTTCCATCATGTCAACCATTGTATTGGCTGCCTTTGAATCATAGATGTAGGTTTCTTTCACGCTGTCGTCACAGATCGTATTTCCGTCTGAATCCAGAATTTTTATAATACAGGTCGGTTCACGGAATTTTCCATCATTTTCCAGTGTTGCGAATCCGGATGCCATTTCAAGGGCACTGCATCCATAGGTCAGACCACCGATCGAAGCGGCATTGATATAATCCTTTTTCACAATCTTACTGAAATGCATATTCAAAAGATATTGAAGACCTACCTTTGGTGTAAGTTCTTCAAACAGCTGCCAGGCAACCGTATTCAACGACTGTTCAAGTGCAAAACGAAGCGATACATATCCATAATACCTGCCGCTCGCATTGGACGGGCCACCGGAAAACTTGTGGTCATTTACTGTAGAATCCGGGGTGTAATTGCGCTCCAGCGATGGAGTGTAGTCAATCAAAGGTTTGATACTACTACCCGGCTGGCGGAATGACTGATACGCGCGGTTCAGTGTGTATCCGCTGGTCTTCTGGCTTCGTCCGCCGACGATCGCCACAACACGTCCGTTTTTGTTATCAATACAAACCGCAGCTCCCTGCATCTTATAGATTCCGTTGGTTCCTTTTTCTTTAAACGATTCAAGATTGGTGTTAATCGCGCTTTGCAATGCCTTTTGTTTTTTCAGGTCGATCGACGTGTAGATGCGGTAACCATTATTTAAAAGTTCTTTCTGTGCTGCCGCATAAGCTTCATCGTAATCATCCTGATAGGATTCCTGTTCTTTCGTCGAGTCAAAACTATACTGAAATTCAAACTTATTTTTTTCCATAATTTTCCTTGTTGCACAGTATGTCACAAATGTCTGGATATAATTTCGTTTGACCGGCTCGGTAATGTTAAGTTCAATCTTTTCTCCGACCGCCACATCGTATTCTTCCTGCGTGATAACCTTGTCATCCAGCATCTGTTTCAGGACACGGTCACGGCGCTTCAAAGTGTTATCCATATGTTTCAACGGATCGTAAAGGCTCGGATTATTTGGGATGGAGCAAAGGAAGCAGAGCTGTGACAAACTCAGATCCTTACAGTTTGAACTGAAATATCCTTTCGCTGCTGCCTCAATGCCATAATATCCGTTGGCAAAATAAATACTGTTCAGATAAAATTCCAAAATCTGGTCTTTTGTATATTTTTTCTCTATCTCAAGCGCAACAAAAATCTCTTTGATCTTACGTTCGTAAGTCTTGTTCTGGTTCAAAAAGACTCCACGGGCAAGCTGCTGCGTGATCGTACTGGCTCCCTGCGTAATCTCACCGTTGTGCTGGATCAGCGCTAAAAACGCACGGATATTAGCCTCTGCATCGACACCATTGTGCTGGTAAAATTTTTTATCCTCTGTTACGATAAACGCGTCCTTTACATACTGCGGGATCTCGCTGATCGGAACATAATATGAGTCCTTGTCGCCTTTCAATACCGCAATCTGTTTGCCTTTCGCATTGTAGGCAATGGTCGTCTCCGAATCACGGAAAGTCTCTTCCGTGGAAGCGCTTACCATCTGGACTGCTTCATCCTGCATCGCAAAAATATCTCTGCCGTATTTAAAATAAAATACAATACCTCCGACCAAAATCGCCACAAGGATCAGCAAAATAAATATTTTGAAACCCAGCCAAAACTTTGGATGTTTCTTTGGTTTTTTCTGCTTTCTGTTTTTTGCCATACTCTATCTCCATTCTTGCTAAATATCAAGTTCTAAGCAATGCCGGATGCCCTGCGTGTGCATCTGCATATTTCTCTTCATTATAACACATATCACGGTATCTTGCAAAGAATTTCTTGATGAATCCTCCGTGCACGGTCCGCCCAGGTGTGCTTTTTCGACGCAAGTGCATAGGCTTTTTTCTGCATACTCTCCCATTCGTCCCGATCCGACAAAATGTCTCCAACTGTCTGCGGAAGTTTTTCAAGATCAGCGAGGTCGTAAAGCCGGTAATCCACACCATCTTTGAGGATCTCATCCAGATATTTTGACCCGTCGCTCAGGCAGACCGCACCATTGAGCATGGAGTTAAAAATGCGGTCATGCGCGCCATCTTTAAACCAAGGCATGACATTAAGCGAGATCTTCGCCCGGCTGATCTGCTGCAGGCAGCCGAGGGAATCCAGCACGTCCCCTTTCCTGATATTTTCCGGGTGTTCACATTCAAGTTTGTCCCAGCCGGCGCCAAAACAATATACTTCGTACCCGGCATCGACAAGCGTCTTAACGACCTGGCCGCGCATATAATGCCGCACATACAGATCGATAAATATCATATTCGGCAGTGCCTCTTTCATTCCGTCTTCGCTCACATCTTCAACATCGCGGAGCATATGCTCGATCATCGTGGCATCCATGGATTTCCAGGGGTGCCTGATCAGATCTTCGATAATGTCCATGTAAAATGCCGCATATTCCTCCCCATGGCGGTGAATCGCCTCATGAAAAATCTCCGGCGGATTGTAATTTCCGGTAAATACAATGTCGATTGGCCGTTCGTCCCAGCCCGGAAGTGTCTTTCCGGTCCACAGACTTGTCCCGCCAAGCGGCAGAAACGGCCCCCTGCGGATCTCCGGGAAAAAGCGTTTCAGATAAGCCTCGTGTTCTCTGTCGATCGAAATCTGAATGTATTTTTTAGGCAGATACGGCGCAAATTTATGATAATAAAAGGGATGATCTACCACGATATTGATAAATGTCACCTCGCGTGCATCAAAAAATGACACCCCCTCGGAATCAATAAAATAATCCTCTCCGCAGCAGCCGTCAAAATTAAAACTGATCGCCGCTGTCACTTTCGGTTCGCAAAACCAGATCAGGTCACTCAGACTCCGGTATTCTTTGCACTGGTCAAAATAAAACACTTCATACCCTAATATTTCCAGCGTCTTTCCCAATTGTTCGGAAAAATACCACAGTGTCTCGATTCCCTTTGTAAACAATATAATTTTCTTTATCATCGGCCTCATCCTTTCTCTTCTATCTTACAATTATCTTTTCTGAATAGCAATATTAAGTTTTCTTTTTTTTCGCCGATATAAAGGATAAGAGAACATGACCAAGGAGGGAATCATCATGAGTGTAAATGGAATTTCATCATCTCAGCCGACTACCTATCCGTCAACAGCCAAAAAGACGGCAGAAAAGAAAGCGGTAGAGACAAAAACCACCGACAATACCGGTGTAGTGTACGAACCGTCTGATGCTTCTGAAAACAAGACAGGCAGTTCTTCCAAAGTAACGGATTATCAAAATGTGATCAAACAAATGAAAGGGGAGCTTAGCAGCAAGAATCAGCAGCTGCAGAATCTTGTCGATCAGCTTCTCAGCAAACAGGCAAAGAAATATACAACATTGAAAGATCTCTTCACAGATATCAAAGATGGAAAGATCGATGTTGACCCGGCTACTGTAGCACAGGCACAAAAAGATGTTGCCGATGACGGTTACTGGGGCGTTGCCAAAACAAGCGACCGACTGGTTGACATGGCAAAAGCATTGAGCGGCGGGGATTCTGCAAAAGCAGACGAATTAATCGCTGCAATCAAAAAGGGATTCGATCAGGCAGCCGATGCCTGGGGCGGTGAACTCCCTGAAATCTGCCAGAAAACCATCGATGCTGCAGTACAAAAGTTAAATGACTGGAAAAGTGGACAGGCAGATGCCTAAGCCATTCATAAGAACCGTTTATACAAAAAAGACATTCGCACTGACGCGTAGTTTCGGTGCGAGTGTCTTTTTTATTGAGAGCATCCGGAACTAGATCCGGATCCATTTTATGACAGACCATTTGCTGTATCGTTTCTTTTTCTTTACTGTCATCCAGGTTCTTGCCTTTACACCAATTTTGGAATTTTTTGTCAATAGCCGAATTTTAAATCTGCCTTTAAACTTCTTGATCGACAGTTTTTTCTTTGTTATTTTCTTGAAACGTTTTCCCGTATTTGTATAATATAGATCAATATATTTTCCCTTATACTTCTTTACTACTATTTCAAGATACGATATTTTGCCGTCCTTTTTCTTTTTGACTGCTATCGTCGGCCGTTTGATATATTTAATAACGATTTTTTTCGTTAAATTTATCTGGTCTCCCGGCTGCTTTGTTGCTTTTGGGACATCCGACGGCACAATTGACGGGATTTCCGACGATTGTGGAAGTGGGGTTTGCGACGGATTTGGTGTCTCTGGCACTTCCGGCAAAATGGTCAGCACTGATGACGGATTTGCCGATGGCGATGGTATCATCGTTACATCCGGCCTTTTTGTCGGATTTCCGCTCGCCTCCGGGCTTTCGATCGGAGACGGCTCTGGTGTCTGCGATGGATTCGGTGTCTCCGGCACTTTCGGCGAACCGGTTGGCAATGTAGTCGGTGATGTGGTTGGCAGCGTGACCGGCAAACCGGTCGGCAATGCCGATGGTGATGGCGCCACTGTTACGTCCGGCGTTCCCGTCGGCGTTTCTGTCGGTTTTCTGCTTGTCTCCGGACTTTCGATTGAAGACGGCTCTGGTGTTTGCGATGGATTCGGTGTCTCCGGCACCGTCGGCGATATGTCCGGCGCTCCGGACGGCACTGCGGTCGGTGATGTGGTTGGCAGCGTGACCGGCACTCCGGTTGGCGATACCGATGGCGATGGTGCCACCGTCACATCCGGCGAAGCTGTCGGCGTTCCCGCAGGCTCTGTAGCGGCAGGTGTGCCTGTCGGTACTGTCGTCGGTTCCTGTGTTTTCAGATCATCCGCTTTGCTTATCTCCAGAGTGCTGCCTAACTGTCTGCCCTCGCTGTCTTCTGCCAGAACATTTTCCAAACACCCGCATTCTGAACATTTTTCAGCTGTTATTTTCAATTCTGCCGCGTCATATAACACAATCGTTTCCAGCGTATGTTCATGATCGCTTTCGATCTGCACCGCTGCCCCTGCACGTTTTGCATTTGTCTCTACGTAACTTCCTGTAGAGGCTGTCATATGTACGACCAGATTTTGTGCTTTTTCCGTTGGTATCGAAAGGGTAAACTGGTTCGGCTTTGTCACATACAAGTCTTGCAGAGAAGAAACCGTAAGCTGCAGCGGCAGTGTGCCGCCCAGATACACAAACTCCAGGTTGTCCGAATCATTCTTTTTTAAGAAAGCACGATTTCTCTGCTCGCCAATGTATACACACTGCAGGGAGTGCGTCTGCTCCAGTAGCGTTTCCTGTCCAACCTCTGTACTGAGCAACATATTGGCATAGATACATTTTAACTTCACACAAGAGGCAAATGCCGTCAGTCCGACATTGGCATAATCAAACACGGCGGATTCCAGCGAATAACAGCTTCGGAAAGCGTCTTTTCCGATTTCTATTACTCTCGGAGCAAAAACATGCTTTATTTTCGATTCCTGAAAGGCATAATACCCAATTTCAATAACATTATCCCAGGAATCCAGCTCGCTTATCGCGGATTTCCAAAAAGCATGCGCTCCAATCTGCCAAACTGTTTTCGGAAGTTCAAACGTCCCTGCCGCGTCTCCAAAATATCGGTAAATACTCTGCTTATTGCGGCTGTAAAGGGCACTGTCCTCTACCTCAAAGAACGCATTTGCCTCATCGACCGTGATACCTTCCAACTCCGGCATCCCAGATACCGCATTTATCTCACGAAGTCTCTTGCCGATCTGCAGATTACACGTATCTTCTCCGATTGCATTCATCGGCAGTGAGGTAACCACATATTTTTGTCCCTCTTTTTCCACATAATCCGGGATAATCACTGTTTCTGTTGTATCTGCTTCCCCGTCAGACGTTGCCGCCGCAGCCGTTCCATCTTTTTTCAGACTGTAGTACACGCCGCATTCATCCCGATTATCGCCATCTAATGTATGGACAACGTCTGTATGCATGTCCGATGCACTCTCTCCCTCTGATGGCTGCCAGATTTCCACAGCCGGTCTCTGTTCCTTATATTGGACGCCTTCCCACACCTTTAACGTATCAATGTTACTGCAATCGTAAAAGGCTCTTTCATCAATCATTACGGCTCTTCGCAGATCCGTAGGCTGAACCTTGCTTTTGCTAAATGCTGCATACCCGACATAATATAAATTCGACGTATCCAGCGCAGATATCTTACTGCGGAAAAATGCATAATCATCCACCTTGCAAACGGTATCCGGCAATGTAAATGCGCTAAAATTCTTTTTCTGCATCGGACTCACGATCACTTCGGTTTTCTCTTTGTCCAATACGATTCCGTTATAATTCGTCATATACGGGTTTTCTTCCGGCACAACGATCTCTTTGATCGAGTTATTTACCGCCATATCATCGCCCCAGACAGGCTTTGTATAGTACAGATTCACCGTCCCCCGCGCACAGTACACCGTTTCACAGCCAGAATCATTTAACGAAGTCAGATTAAATTTTTTGATCGTTTCCGGCAGGTACAGTGTCTTTACCATATCGCAGCTGTTAAACGCGGATACCGCTACATTACTCACAACATATACAACTCCATCGCTGATAACACGATCCGGGATATGAATCTCCGTCCGGTCCAGAATCTTCTGACTCTTTACCGCAGCATATCCATACGACTTGTCAAGCTCGTATACAAGACCCTGCTCGTCCGTCAGATTCTCATCTAACGGCAGGGTCGTATAAGTATATGTTTTCTTTCCTTCCGTATTTTGTTCTGCCTTCGCCCGGTCTTCAAAAGAAAACAGGCCAAAAAGCAGGCTTACGATCACCAAAATACTTATCTGTCGGTAATAACGCATAGCATTCTCCCTCTTTACTGATCAATATGCTTTTTCTACAGATTTCAACACGATGCCGCCCTCCGGCATCACTTCTACTTCGATACAGCCTTCTTTCACTTCATGCAGCTTTGCTTCGATTGAAAAACCTTCTGTACCGCATGACATCATCGATGCCATGAAACTTCCGTCGGTCATTCCTAACCGCCATACCGGCACGCGAACCGTCTTTTTTTCCTCTGTCGTCTGAATCAGCACACAGACACATTCGTCGGCGGCAAAACGGCCATAGCCAATCATCCCTGCCTCGCTGATGAGATAGATGAGCGCCCCCGTACGAAGCACCTCATAATCTTTGTGAATGCGGATCATTTCTTTGTGAAATTCAAACAGTTCTTTGTCTTCTTTTCCCCACGGGAAGGTACGCCGGTTGTCCGGATCCGTCCATCCGCACACACCCACTTCATCGCCGTAATACACCGTCGGCGCGCCCGGCCACGTCATTTGGATCATAACGCCTGCCATCATGACCGGCTTTTTAACTCCAAATGCAGCGGCTTCCGAGCCTGCGGATGCCACCCTGCCAACTCTTCCGTTGGTACGAGTCAGAAAACGGCTGTGGTCGTGGTTTGACAATTCGTTCATCGCCACCATATAGGACTGCATGCCGAGTTTGGCACCATATTCCGTCATGTGGGCATAAAACATGCCGCTGTCGCCTTTCCACTCCGGTTTGCAGACATCGCTGTGTTTATCGACGCCCGTAAGGAACCAGCTTACCGGCTCCATAAACGCATCGTAATTCATGACGGTATCCCACTGGTCGCCGGAAAGCCATGACGACGGATCTCCATAATGTTCCGCCAGAATGATCGCCTCCGGATTCGCCTCTTTTACTGCACTGCGGAACGCCTTCCAGAATTTGTGGTTGTATTCCGGGGAATGTCCGAGATCTGCTGCCACGTCAAGGCGCCAGCCATCGACATTGTACGGCGCAGAAACCCATTTTTTGGCAATCCGCATAATATATTCAAATAACTTGTCAGAACCTTCGTAATTCAGTTTTGGCAGCGTATCATGTCCCCACCAGCCGTCGTAGTGCGTGTTATACGGCCAGCTTCCATCCGGATAAAATTTGAAAAAGTTGTGATATGGACTGTCTTCGCTGACAAACGCTCCTTTTTCATACGACGCATCTTTTTCGTAGAGCTGCTCACGGTCGAGCCATTTATTAAACGAGCCACAGTGGTTAAATACGCCGTCCATAATTACGCGCATGCCCCTCTTATGCACTTCCTCCATAAAATTGGCAAAAAAGGCATTGGACGCCTCCAGATTTTTCATATCCACCACGCGTTTGCAGTATTTTGTCGCGTGGCTGTTGTCATTGTCGCCCTCAGCCAGCGCCTCTCCCCCATCTTCTGTGATCACAGTCAGATGCGGATCGATATGATCGTAGTCCTGCGTGTCGTATTTGTGGTTGGACGGCGACACAAAGATCGGATTGAGGTAGATCACCTCGACACCGAGTTCCTGCAGATAATCCAGTTTGTCAAGCACGCCCTGCAGATCACCCCCGTAAAACTCTCGCACATCCATCGATGCCGGGTATCTTTCCCATTCTTTTACCTGATGTACATGGTCGCCGATATAGCAGTACTCATCGTCTACAACATCGTTTGTCTTATCACCATTGCAGAAACGATCCGTGTAGATCTGGTACATAACCGCGCCTTTTGCCCAGTCCGGCGTATGAAATCCCGGATACAGGCAGTACGAATACTGTGGATTGGGCACATCCACATCGCCTTGTTTATTAAAATAAATAACTGTATTGTCTTTTTTTATTTGGAAATAATAGGAAAATGGAACTTCTTCCAGTTTCATCTCTACAGAATAATAATCAAATAACTCGTCTGAGTATTCTTTGTACATTTTACTGGAAGCTTCTTCGTGAATCAGATTAACCTCATCTACATTCCCCTTTGCCGTACGGCAGCGAAGGGTTACCACGCCGTTTGCTTCCGGTTCCAATGGGGTCACAAAAGGTTCTGTGCCGGAACTAAAAATTGCGTCTCTACGTAATTCTCCCATTTTCATACCATTCCTCTCTCTTTTTTCTTTTTAAATAAGTCAAAAGGACAGCTTCACGATGGCTGTCCTTTTGGGAGAAGGTATTTTTGTTACTTATGGGGTGTAGCAAAAACTATATAATGTATTGGGGTTTACGATATGAAGTATAGCATGTTCTTCTAAATCAGTGTGCACAAACATTACATTTTTTTAAAAATCTTTTTGTTACTTTTGCCCAAACACCTTCCCGCAATTCGCAAATTCAACAATTTACGCTTCGTCAGAAGCGATTTTCTCGTCATTTTGCTCAAACAGTGCCTCAAACTCTTCTCTTGTGATACGTTCTTTCTCAATCAAGAGTGCTGCCAGACGATCCAAAATATCTTTGTGATCCATCAAAATCTTTGTCGCCTGCTCATGACAGCGGTCAATGATCGATTTCACTTCATCATCGATGACTTTCGATGTAGACTCGCTGTAACTCTTCGTATGACCGATGTCACGTCCGATAAATACTTCGTCGTCTGACGTGTCATAATTGATCATGCCGAGTTTATCCGAAAATCCATATTTGGTGACCATATCTCTTGCAGCTTCTGTCGCCTGCTTGATATCCTGTACGGCACCGGTCGTCACATCGTCAAAGATAATTCCTTCGGCGATACGTCCGCCCAGGCATACGGTGATGTCCTGAAGCATTTTCCCTTTTGTCATATGCATCTCATCACGTTCCGGCAATGGCATCGTATAACCTGCTGCCCCCTGACCGGTCGGTATGATCGAAACCGTATAAACCGGTCCGACATCCGGAAGTACATGGAACAGGATCGCATGCCCCGCCTCGTGGTAAGCTGTGATTTTCTTATCTTTTTCGGAAATGATACGGCTCTTTTTCTCCGCACCGATTCCTACCTTGATAAAGGATTTCTTAATATCTTCTTCTACAATAAAAGCACGGTTATCGCGCGCCGCCGCAATGGCTGCCTCATTTAAGAGGTTCTCCAGATCTGCACCGACAAATCCTGCCGTTGTACGCGCCACATCTTCAAGATTTACATCTTCTGCCAATGGTTTGTCTTTCGCGTGCACTTTCAAAATTTCCTCGCGTCCGCGCACATCCGGACGTCCTACGGTAACTTTGCGGTCAAAACGTCCCGGACGAAGGATTGCCGGATCAAGGATATCGACACGGTTTGTCGCCGCCATAACGATAATTCCTTCGTTGACGCCAAATCCATCCATCTCAACAAGCATCTGGTTCAATGTCTGCTCGCGCTCGTCATGTCCACCGCCAAGTCCGCTTCCACGGCGTCTTGCCACAGCATCAATCTCATCGATAAATACGATACATGGCGCTTTTTTCTTTGCCTCTTCAAATAAGTCACGGACACGGGAAGCTCCGACTCCGACAAACATTTCGACAAAATCGGATCCGGAAATGCTGAAAAACGGAACGCCTGCTTCTCCGGCAACAGCTTTTGCCAAAAGGGTTTTACCGGTTCCCGGAGGGCCTACCATCAAAACTCCTTTCGGAATTCTGGCACCCAGTTTTGTATATTTGGAAGGAGCGGACAAAAAGTCCACGATCTCTTCTAACTGCTCTTTTTCTTCTACCAGTCCTGCAACATCCGCAAACGTTTTTACTTTGTCATCCGGCATCGTAAGGGTTGCACGGCTCTTTCCAAAATTTGCCATTTTATTGCCACCGCCGCCGGCGTTTGGCATCATCATGCTAAACAGCACGAAAAATAATACAAAGCCGATCACATACGGCAGAATTTCAACATACCATGGCGTACGCGCCACATCGCTCAGATGATACTCGGTAAAATTCTGGTCGTCCAGATAGGAGATCATCGCATTTACATCGGATACGTACAGCTGTTTTGTCCCTTTTTCATATTGAATGACCAGCTGTCCTGTCGGCACTTCCGCATTCTGTTCAATCGTTACTTTCTTTATCTTTTTATCCTGCAGATCCTGTTTGAACTGCGTTACTGAGTAGGAATCGCGGTCGTAATCCATAATGTAATTGTTGCACAGATACGCGATTCCGATCACTACGAGCAAAACGATAAAAAAGCCATAGCCTTTTACGCTTTTCATTCTTCACCCTCCTTGAAAATAAGTTCGCCAATAAATGGCAGATTGCGGTATCTCTGGGCATAATCCATGCCAAAACCAACCACAAATTTATCCGGAATTGTAAAACCGCTGTAATCCGGGCTGACGTCAGACACTCTGCCCGACGGTTTATCCAGGAAAGAACAAAGACGCAGGCTTGCCGGCTCTCTTTTGGCCAGCATATGCATCAAAAAGGCGAGTGTTCTTCCGGAATCCACGATATCTTCGATCACAATCACATGTTTTCCTTTTACATTTATCTCTTCATCCTGATCAATGCGCACCACACCGGAACTCGTCAGACCGTCGCCGTAACTGGACGCCTTCATGAAGCCCATTTTTACCGGCATCGTCAGATATTTGGACAATTCACAGGTAAAATACACGCTTCCTTTCAGAATGCAAAGCAAAAAAACTTCTTTGCCCGCATAATCTTTATTGATCTGCGCAGCAATCTCTTTCACTTTCTCTGTAATCTCTTCTTCCGAAATCATTACCTTAACTTCTTCTTTCATGGTTTTCCTTTTACCTCACTATTCTTTTTAACATTTCGTCAAGACAACCACTAGTACCTTTTTTGTGTCTTCTGTTATTTTATATGCATCACTTATGCGTCCCGGAACCGCCCACAGCACATGACTTCCATCTGCCAGCACGATTTCCCGCTTGCGCTCACTCAGTGGTATCTTTTCATCGATATAATACCGCGAAAGCTTCTTTCTGTTTCCCTGCTTATCCATCACAAAGAAATCTCCTTCTTCCGGATTACGCAATTCAATACCATCCTTAATGTTATCATAATTAAACCATTTCGTATAGTCTTTTTGTGGAATTTCTTCGGGTAGTTTTTCACGTTCTACAACATCCATGCACAGACGCACCCGCTCCCGGTGGATTTCCACCACTCCATCGTACGGAAATTCGCACAATTCTTTTGTAGCGATCCTCACATCCGCGATCTGATTTTTAAACCATACATACTGATACCGCCGTTCTACGCAGATATTTCCCGGAAGACACACCAGCTTGCCCGCCTCTTTTTTTGTCAGCGAAATGATCATCTTATAATGCTGCTCGGTAATATCCTTCACAGAATCCCGGAAATTTTTCAAGATCAGCCGGATAATCTCGATCTGGATCACAATATCGAGTTTGTTAAATTCTTCACAAGAATAATAATATTCTCCGCGGTCCGCATGCACCAGTTTCATATAACGTTTTTTCGCCTGTTTTTCGATGTAAGAATTTTGCAGCGCTATCTTTTGCGCCGCTTTTGCCACATGCTCTTTGGCGCGGTTGTTGATCTCCTTTTCGACATAAGGAAATACGCGCAGCCGGATCTTATTGCGCGAATATTCTTCCATTTCGTTGGTTGCATCCGTACAGCATTCCAGTCCATGCGTCTTGACATACTCTGCAATCTCGGCGCGTGACGCAAATAAAATCGGTCTTATAATATACTCCCGCTTGGCAAAGATACCGGACAATCCTCTCGGTCCGCTTCCCCGGAACATCTGGAAAAGCACGGTCTCTGCCACATCGTCCTGGTTGTGGGCGATAGCGATCTTCTGATACCCTTTCATCATACAGACGTGCTGCATGATCTGATACCGCATATAACGTCCGGCCTCTTCCTCCGTCATTTTGCGTTCTTTTGACACTTGTAGTATATCCACACGCTCACTGTAGAATTCAAGCCCCATTTTTTCCGCCAGCGCTTTTACAAATGCCTCGTCGCGGTCTGCTTCTTCTCCGCGCAGACAATGATTTACGTGTACGACAAGAAGAGAAAGATCATATTCTTCTTTGCATTGATTCAAAATGTCCAGCAGGCACACCGAATCCATTCCTCCGGACACTCCCACGACGATACGGTCGCCTTTTCCAAATAGTTTATTGCGCTCATTAAACTTTAGTACCTTATCCTTTAACATTCATTCCTCCATATTATTCTGCCTTATTTTTTCCAAATTCCCGCCACGAGTACACTCATATCGTCAAACGGCTGTCTGGCATTGCGCGCCAGTGCTTCCATCAGCACTTTTCTCGCCATCTCAGACGGATTATTGGTCTGTAAGTTCTCTAAAATATTTTCTACATAAAATTCTTTTTCATCCCCTGGGAACGCATCGACAACGCCATCTGACACCATTACGATAAAATCCCCTTCTTCCAGATCCTGGATCACGGTCTCCGGATCTGCATTCATTTCCACGCCGACCGGCAGCGTACTTGAAAAAATGGTCTTCACGCCATCCTTCTTTTTGATAAATGTGGCAGCCGCACCATTTTTTACTATCTCACAACTTCCACTATAAAGGTCTATGGCCGTCATGTCAAGTGTTGTAAACGTTTTTCCTGCATAAGACATGACAAAAAGTGTATTGATCAGCCGGATTGCGGACTCTTTGCGAAATCCTGCCTCGACCAGACTTTCCAACACATCCACCAGATTCTGGCTGTCCCGGCACGCTCTCGTCCCACTTCCCATGCCATCCGACAGCATCATAATGAGTTCTCCGGTCCGCAATTCCATAAAAGAAAAATTATCTCCGGAAACCGTCTCGCCGCTTTTTGTCGCCCTGGCAAGTCCTGTCAGCGCCTTATAATTGACATCCTGCACAAAGGTTGTCACCTCATATTCTTTGGAGATCACATTTTTCACATACCGCCCGGCTGTCATCCTCGTTGAAAGAACCGATTCCAGGGCAAGTGCCACGTCTTTTTTGGTAATGCACGCATTTCCGCGGGTCTTTGCCAGAAAACTTACTTCCAGATTGCCCTTTCCGTCTTTTTTAAAAGAAAGATTTTTCACCTGCACGCCCAGAGAGCGCAGGACATACAGCACCTTTTTCTTAACATCCTGCGGCACATCCGCCGTGTGGTTCAATTCCTGCGTAAACCCACGCAGGGCATACGCGATCTCATACATCTGGGAAGCCATCGCTTCGCGGCTTTCTGCCATTTTATTGCGCCAGCTCAGATTCATCCGCGCAAGCGCCAGCCGCTCATTTAATTTTTCCGCATATTCTTCCAGATGAATGCACCGGTTTAAAAAGGTATCGTCAACCTGTCCGCACTCCACTACCCCTTGTTCGCACGCGGCGGCGAGGATATTGTGGATATTGTCATACGTCTCTTCATAATGCATCTCCCAGCAATCGTTACATTTTTCACAATCCCGGCATATTTTTTCTGCCAGTTCGTCAAAGATCAATTCCATCTCTTCTCCTGAAATATGTTCTTCGCATCTTGTAAAATCCCGAAAGGACTTCGCCAGCCGCAAAAAAGCCGTGGAAAATCCATCAATCTTCTCATTGGCAAGGCTCATAAGATCCGCTTTAGCAAACGGATTCTCCTGTTCTTTCATAAAATCCGTCTCAATCGTGCGCACAACCGACCGCGGAAAGGCCAGAAATACGATCACTGCTGATACCATGCCGCGCAGTTCGACGATTCCAAGCACTTCATCGCGGATAACATACGCAAATACTACCCCCGCAGCCACGAAAGTAAGGGCGCTGACGACCCTCCCGATCTCCCGGAAGACGCCTACGGTAATTCCAAGCACACAATACACTCCGATCAATATCATATCGCCTCCGCCGGCAACAGACAAGATTCCCCCGGCCGCCCCCGCCATGGCGCCCATCGCCGCCCCGTACCGGTATCCGGCAAACAGCACCATCAAATAACTAAATGTCTCAACCAGCGACAATACGCCGTCGAACACCCTCGGCATCCCATAGATACTCAAAGCGGCCAGCATAAGGACGCTGATCATCTCTTCGTTGCTGAGTACGCGCTCCCAGTCTTCATACAAAAGGAAACGAAGCCCCCACTGCATCACATTTGCCATTGCTACAATACATATGCTTTCTAACACTGCCGTATATACTACACCTGTAGTACCATGTTGCAGAAATCCGGTGGTAAGCGCAAGTGCCACATTTAGAATGCCTCCAATTGCCGCTACCGCCAGGCAGCTTCCTTCTTTTCCATCTACCTTTTTCATGATTTTCTGCACAAACCAAAGTAACCCCGTCATCATAATATAATGCAGAAAATCCAATCCCTTTGCCTGGCTGACAAAGCCTGCCAGAACTGAGAGAAATACCAGACTTCTTCCTCCCGGATATACCACGGACGCACACAAATATGCCAATCCAAATGGATTCATTGAAAAAATCCAGACTCTCCCCAGCATAAATCCGATTCCAATCTCCATCAACCAACGTTTTTTCGACACAGCGCCATTCATCTCACCGCTCGCTCCTTTCCTATGCATTCATTCGTAACGTTAAGTATAACGAAAGAGCGGCTCGAATGTTGTCAAAAAAAGAACCGTGCCAAAAAAACTTTTCGACACGATTCTCACTTTGCTTTGAATACGATCTCATCATCATAGACCAGGCCAAATTTTTCTCTGGCTATCTGCTCGATGTATTCGTTTGTTTCCATGTACTTCTTCTGTTCTTCGATGCTTTTTGCTTCTTTTTCCAGATCACTTTTCTTCGCTTCCAACTCCGTTTTCTGCTCTTGGAGGGAACTACAGGTAGCACGAAGAGAAATGCTATGGATTCCCAGCGTTGCACAGAACAAAAGAACAACCGTCATGACCAGATACAATCCGGTGCGGTTTGGCTTCTTTTTCCTTTTCTTCATTCAATTCTCCGTTCTGGAGCGAATACGCCCACATTTTAATAACTTTACTTACTTTTCTTTTCTCAATCCGTTCGTTTGTTCTACAACTGTACTATTTTTCTAACCCTGTAGACTAATGTGTTTTTATTATAAGACGATTCGTGGTAAATATCAAGGTTTTTTTTCACTTTTTTTGAATTTTTTTAGCAATCTTTTACATTTTCGAACACACGGTTGTATTATTTTTCGGCACATTCCCGATAACAGCCAGATCACACCCCTGGAAACGGCTGTCCCAAATATCTTATGATAGGCAATCGCTCCCAATACAAATGCCGCTCCAAAGAAAATGCGGAGTGTCCCATGATTGCAAAGAAAGACCATCTGAAACACCAATACCGCCGCAATACTGAAATAAATCGTGTCAAATATAAATTTTCCCAGACGTTTAAGCCGGAATACGCTCCGCAGCACACGCACCAATTCATAGCATCCCATAACGGCAAACCCGCTCACCACCGAACCTGCCAAAAACACCATCTGCCCCCGGATCATCTCCATAGGCTACTGAAACAATCTCCCCAGGAAACTTTTTGCATCCTCTGCCGTATGCGCATCTGAATATTTGAATTCATCCACCGTACCGTCAATGTCTACCTCGCCGCGTTCGAGCGTAAGCCGGCGGACATGCAGATCCTTCCCTTTTATCGCCAGATGCCCCCGGACCGTATCGAGCTGCACCTCCCCGCTGTCAAAGGAAAGAACTTCCTTAACCCCCGTAATGGCAGCATTTTTACGTTCTTTCAGCACGAAATGGTGAGTATCAAACTGAGAGTTTTTCCGATTTTCCTGATTTTCCATCCTGCTTATCCTTTCTCTCTTTTCTTCTCATCCTATGCAGACAGCCAAAAAAATATGCCTGCGGCGATGGCAGGCATATTTCTTACAAATACCGGTATAATTCTTTCGCTTCGTCTTTTTTATATGTCTCTTCGACGCGAAGAATTTCTACTTTTGTCGTCTTATCTCCGAACTGAATCTCAATCACATCTCCCGGCTTGACATTCAAAGACGCCTTTGCCACTTTGTCATTGACAAGTATTCTGCCGGCATCACAGGCTTCATTTGCCACCGGGCGGCGTTTGATCAGACGGGATACTTTTAAATATTTATCCAGACGCATGTTGATTTCCTCCTTTTTATGATTATGGGATAGGCAGCCTATTCTAGAGAATTTAAGAAATTACGTTGCCTTTTGGGCTTCTCGCCAGCTTGAAAGGCAACCTGATTTGCTGGATTCTCCGGTTTACGTTGCCTTTTTGCCACCTTGCAGCGTGGAAAGGCAACCGGATTTGCTGGATTCTCCGGTTTTCGTTGCCTTTTTACCACCTTGCAGCGTGGAAAGGCAACCGGATTTGCTGGATTCTCCGGTTTTCGTTGCCTTTTTGGCTTTTTGCCAGCTTGAAAGGCAACCGGATTTGCTGGATTCTCCGGTTTTCGTTGCCTTTTGGGCTTCTCGCCAGCTTGAAAGGCAACCTGATTTGCTGGATTCTCCGGTTTTCGTTGCCTTTTTACCACCTTGCAGCGTGGAAAGGCAACCTGATTTGCTGGATTCTCCGGTTTTCGTTGCCTTTTGCGCTTCTCGCCAGCTCGAAAGGCAACCTGATTTGCTGGATTCTCCGGTTTTCGTTGCCTTTGGGGCTTCTCGCCAGCTCGAAAGGCAACCGGATTTGCTGGATTCTCCGGTTTTCGTTGCCTTTTTACCACCTTGCAGCGTGGAAAGGCAACCTGATTTGCTGGATTC
>CAKRDZ010000036.1 GCA_934316845.1 uncultured Eubacterium sp.
AGAAAAAGCAAGTTTATGACGTGTGCGGAGCGGCCATCTCGCCCGCGCCAGAGAACAAAAGTACACGCCAAAAAAGAAAAAGCAAGTCTGCGACGTGTGCGGAGCGCCCGCCCCGCCCGCGCCAGAGAACCAAAACACACGCCAAAAAGAAAAAGCAAGTTTATGACGTGTGCGGAGCGCCCATCTCGCCCGTGTCAGAGAACCAAAGTACACGCCAAAAAAGAAAAAGCAAGTCTGCGACGTGTGCGGAGCGCCCATCTCGCCCGCGTCAGAGAACCAAAGCACACGTCAAAAAGAAAAAGCAAGTTTATGACGTGTGCGGAGCGCCCATCTCGCCCATCCCGCCCCAAAGCCAGCGTCCCCTGTCGCCCAAGCCCCCGTTGGCAGCAAAAGTCCCCCACGCTGCAAAAGCCCAAACCCCCGCAAAAATTTTTCCCACATCCGAGGGATTTTCGGTATAATATACGAATAGGTAAGTGAAAGGTCTTTCAGAAAGAAGATAAAGGAGGCGTGCAGGATGCCGGAAGAACAATTATTACAACTAATAAAAGCAGAAGCCGCACAAGGGATTGAAATTGCAATAGAACAATACGGGGGCGCTGTGAAAAGTATATGCAAGTCGATACTTGCAGGATATCCGATACAGGATGTGGAGGAAGCGGTTTCCGATGCGTTCGTCGGATTGTGGAAGTCCAGAGACAAGGTAGTCATCAAAAATGGAAAAGGTTTGAAGATATACCTGTATGGAATTGCCCGCAAGACGGCACTTGACAAGAAGAGAACATTGGCGAAGCATAAGCCGGCGGAAGATATTGATGTTGTGCCGGAGATAGCTTCGGCAGAGGATGTTGAAAAAGCGGTCGTGCAGCAGAGTGAAAGAGAGATGCTGTTTGGAATGATCGATGCAATGAAAAGCCCGGACCGCGAGATATTTATCTACCGGTATTATGAGCAGAATTCCATCCGGGAAATTGCACAGAAATTGACGCTTTCTGTAAAATCCGTGGAGGGAAGGCTGGCGCGGGGCCGGGAACATTTGAAAAAACAGCTTTTGCAGAAAGGGGTTAAGACCGCATGAAGTATCGCGGCGAAAGGAGGACATTATGCGTGATTTAGAAAACATGTTACAGGGCCTTGGGGAGGAAAACAAAAAAGCAGAACAGGAGGGATCTGCAATGACAGAGTTAGAAAAGAAGAGAATTCTTGCGAAGACAATGGAAAAGATCGAGCAGGAGAAGGACAGCGAAAATGTTCAGAAAAAGAGCAATCGCTGGAAGATGGCAGGCAAGGTCGCAGCGGCAGCATTGGTAGTCGTTCTTGTGGGAACAGCAGGGACGAAGGCGGCGGCAGCGCTGGGATTGGACAGCAGCATCCGCAACTTCTTTGGTATACAGACACAAGAGGAGACAAAAAATGCGGAAAAACTGATCAGTACACCGCAGGCAACGGCGGCAGACAACGGAACGACAATTTCGACAAGTCAGGTGATCGGCGACCACACAAGACTTTACGCCGTATTGAAGGCAAAAAATCTGCCGGATGTGCCGGGCGAACTTGAATTTCAGGATGTCAGTCTTTCCGTCAAAGGCGACAAGGGAGAGACATACGATTACACTTTTGCAGAACCGAAAGTCAGCGGTGTAGACGGCGATACTACAACATTTACTTTGCTGGTGAGCGGCATCAATAAAGACGGAAACGACGTTGATATCAATGGCAAGAACATTGAGATGACGTTGAAAAATGCAGGATATAAAAATGCAAAGGGAAAATTTGTCACCGTCAAAAAGGGAAGCTGGAACTTGAACTGGACATTCCATACCGAGGCAGATGTCACGACAAAAGAAGTAAACAAAAACATCTCGCTGCTGGATGCCAAAGCAACGTGGAAAGATATCCGGATCTCGCCGCTTTCCGTGACTGTAGACTACCAGATCACAAAGAGCGGAAAAGTACACATGCCAGAAAAAGAATGGAATAAATTGGAAAAAACACAGCGCGTTGTCGTACAGTTTGCTGACGGAACCCGCGAAGACAGCCGTTTCTGCGACGATGTCAATGAAGATTGGGGAGATGAGACAAATCCGGGGTACCGCCGGATCGGATTCAAGAAAGTCATCGAGCCAAAAGACGTTGTCAGCGTGACATTTGGTGGTCAGACTGTAGTGCTCAACCCGGATGTGAAGCTGGCAGCGCGCACAAAACTCAGCAGCAAAGCTGCCAATTGCAGCGTAGCACTTCCAAAGGAGGTTGCGAAACTCATTAGCGTGAAAGAAAAGAAAAATGTCAAAAATGCCGACTTCAAACAGAAAGAATCCTACGCGATATTTATGGCAAAGAAGAACGGTGTGAAGATGCCATTTTTCACAATCCATAAGATCAAAGGACAATATTCTCCGGAGCAGGTAGAAAAGAAAAACGACATGATGATCTACGTAGACAGCCGGGGTGGATATACGTATACCATTGAATATGGTGAGATTCAGGACGAAAAGCAGGCAAAAGAATTTATAGACATTCTGAATACGTACATTTCCAATGTGCTTCCATATTTTGAAATCATCCGATAACATTACAAAAAGAGAGGGGCTGTGCAAAGAAGCGCAGCCTCTCTTTTTTTGTCAGGATTCGTCGGTATAACTCCAGGGATCGTAGTCTGCATATGTCCATTTTCCATAGGATTTCACGCCGCCCGTAAGTTTGTACGGACGGATTCGGAGATATAGGTCATTGGGAAGTTTTAGATCTCTGCATACTCGTTTTCCGTTCTTTTTGACAGCGAAAGTCTTGGTCGTTTTTTTTGTAAACTTTTTGGTGGAAGATATTTGCAGTTCGTATCCGTCTGCGCTTTTTAAACGGAGACAGTGAAATGTACCGTTGAAGACAGACTTTTTGCGGGTACTCTTTAAGCGGTCAAGGACAGCCCAGGTGTATTGTGTCTTGATGCTGCCCGGTTCCGTGACAACGGCGGTTCCGTCAAAGGCATAAGGCGAAATGTCAGACGGAGTGCCCTTGAAAGTGATCTTCTTTAAATTCTTACATTTTGAAAAAGCATCCTGGTCAATCGTGTTTACACGTTTCGGAATCGTAATCTCGGTAAGCGATGTGCCGGAAAAAGCAGATTCGCCGATGGCCCGGACATTTTTACCGAGAACCACTCTTTCCAACTTTTTACAATGCGTAAAACCGGCGACAGATGCTACGCTATCAGGAATGGTGACTTTTGTAAGTTTCTTACAATTGGCAAAGGCATTTTTTTCAATCTTTGTAATCCCCTGAGGAATACATACATTGTCGTCTTTTCCGACGTATTTTAATAGCACCGTTCCGTCTTTTGAGGTTATAAAGCCCTGCTCTGCGCCCGGTCCAAATACGGCAGGCACTTCTTTTTGAAGAGTTTCATACGGCGTATTAAATTTTTTATGAAGAAGAGAAACCTGCTCCCACGGCATATTTTTATTTGCAATGGTAAAGGAAATATAATCCGTTTTATCCGTGTAGTGATCTTCTGCGTAAGAAGAGGTTCCCCAGCGGGTCAAATGTTTTTTCGTGTTAATGGTCTGGATGCTTTCCGGCAGAGCGATCGTTTTGAGGTCTTTGCATCCCATATAAGGATCGCCATCATCGTCGCCTGCCCATTCTACAGCTGTGGTGCAAAATTCTTCGCAGCCATCGGCAATCACTGCTTTTTTGCGGAGATTCGGGATGCGGACGAGGCTTTTTCCATCCTTTGTGTAGAGAAGGCCGTCGATCGAAGTGTATTTGGGGTCGTTTTTGGATACCACAATATTTTCTGCCGACAGATACATAAATATTTCCAGATTGAGACTGCTTGTCAATTCAATGGTTTTGACCGGAGAATCAACGTCAAATTGAAAGACAGGATAATACTGGTCGCTTCCATAGATTATTTTTACATTTCCCGGCATCTTGATCTTTGTCAATTTTTTGCAGGAACTTAAAACGCTGTTTCCGAGCTTTTTTACCGAATTTGGTATCGTGATCTCGCGGAGATCCGTCTGCATAAAGGCGCATGCTCCGATGCTTTTTACACTGTCGGCGATGGAAACCTCTTTTAGTTTCAGGCAGCCCGCAAAGGCTTCTACCGGGAGAGAAGTCACCCCATTTTGAATTACTACTTTCTTAATCTTCTGATTATAACTTTTCGGCTTGGTCATGGCACCTTTTCCGGATACCGTACAGACCCCGTTTTTAATCGTTGTTTTCACTTTTGCCTGGGTGGTTTCGGTGCAAAAGAGCACGCCGGCAAAAAGCCCCGCGGTGAAAAGTAAAAATAAGATAGAACGTTTTCGTTGATTCATCATAGTTCATCCTCCGTTGTTATTGTATTTTGTCAAATAAACTCCAAGGATCGAAGCGGTTGTGTGTCCATTGTCCGTAAAATTTTGTCTGCCCCATAAGTTTGTAAGGACGAACCCGGTAATACAGCATATTTGAAAGGTAGTTGGGGATACGTCTGCAGACCCGTTTGCCATCTTTTTTTACGTTAAATGTCTTCGTTTTGTTCTTAGCAAAATTTTCTGCGGTAGATATCTGTAATTCATATCCGTCGGCACCTTCCAGGGGAAGACAGTAAAAAGAAATGGTATAATAGCTGCGGCTGCCTTTTATGTTGCAGGGAACTGCCCATGTGTATTGTATCGCGATGCTGCCTGGCTCGATAAGTGCAGACCTTTCCGTAAAGGCGCTGCATGCGATGGCAGACGGGGTACCCTCAAAAGTTACTTTTGCCAGCTTTTTACAGTTTAGAAAAGCATCAGAATCAATGATTATCACGCTTTTGGGAATGGTGACTTCCGTGAGCGGTGCGCCGGAAAAAGCGCCTTCGCCGATTTGTGTGATTCCCTGTGGAATGTGGACATCGTTTTCTTTTCCAATGTATTTTAATAACGCCGTTCCGTCTTTTGAAGTTACGAAACCCTGCTCAGATCCCGGTCCGAACGCGCCGGGAACCTGTTTATAGAGTTTCAGATATGGCGTGTTAAATTTGTTATGAAGAAAAGAAATCTGCTCCCATGTCATGTCCTTATTTTGAAGCGTAAAGGAAAGATATTTCTTTCCTGTGGCAGCGGCATCGTAAAAAGCGGTGGATTGAGAGGCATCGTAAAAAGGAACAGGCTGGAGATCACCGGCAAATTTCCGGACATCAATGGTCTGGATGCTTTTTGGCAGTACGACAGATTTTAATTTCTGACATCCGGTATAGCCCTTATTAGAATCGATGGCACACCATTCGATGGCATTGGTGCAAAATTCCGTACATCCTTCGGCAATCACCGCTGTTTTGCGGTGAGAGGGGATGCGCACAAGACTTTTCCCATCTTTCGTATAGATGAGGCCATCGATTGAAGTGTACCGGGGATCCTTTTTGGAAACGATGACATTTTCCGCAGCCAGGTAAGTAAACGTATTGAGATTCAGACTGCTTGTCAATTGTATGGTTTTGACCGGGGAGCCAAGGTCGTATTGAATCCGCCGGTAGATTTCGTCACTGTATCCCAGTTTTACATTCCCCGGCATTTTAATCTTTTCCAGATTTTTGCAGTAATTTAAAACGCCGTCCCCCATTTTTTTCACCGAATTTGGTATCGTGATTTTGTGAAGATCCGTACCCATAAAGGCATAAGCACCGATTTTTTTTACGCTGTCTGCGATCGAAACCTCTTTTAGATTTCTGCACTTAGTAAAGGCCTCTTCCGGGAGAGAAGTTACTCCGTCTTTAATAATGACCTTTTTGATTTCTTTATTATAACCGTAGTCGTCCGTCATGGCACCTTTTCCGGAGACAATGCAGACCCCGTTTTTAATTGTTGTTTTCACTTTTGCCTGCGCACATTCGTTCGAAAAAACCATTGCCAGAATGCCTGCAGTCAAAAGCAACAATAAGTTAAAGTTATACCGTATTCTCTGCCCCATAATAAAAACATCCTCCTTGTGCACGTAATAACCATATTTTAACAGTAATCACACGGTAGCGCAAGACCCATTTTGAAATTGACAATTCTGTTGTCACAATAACAATTCTGCAAAAAGATTGAAAAAAGTATAAAAATATGATAAACTCAAGAACAAAACGCTAAAAGGAAATAGGTAACTGATAAATGATATTATTGGTTCCTGTGGATAACTTTCCCGTATATAAGGAGAAAAAATGGAAAATGGAATTAAGCATATGATTTCTCGGAATCTTGAGTGATCATTAGTATTAAAAAGGAGGAAAAGAATGAGAAAGAAATTTTACAGACAAGCAAAGAAAGTAATCTGCATCGCGACGTTATCGGCGACGGTGCTGAGCAGTATCCCGATGATTCCTTACACGCAGGCATATGCGAAAGGACAGACAACGATGGAGGAATTGCAGGCAATCTCCCTGCCGACAGAAAATGCAGTGACCTATGATCTTTCCGATGCTTCGCTTCGGACTGAGAAGACATTTGTGGATGTGTATGGGGATGAACTCACGACGAAGGTAATAGAAATCAATATTACAAAAAACGGCAATTACATCATTAAAGGCTCCAATGAGATCAATGGTGCATTTGTAGATACCCATATCAAAGTGGAAAAAGGAGTCGAGGCAAATATTATCTTCGATGGGGCTAAGGTCCAAAACAATCAGACGTATGCTTCAAGTTCAGATAGTTGTGGTAATGTATATACGAATCAGCTTTTCCCGGTACTGGATATCGAAGGAACGGCGAATCTGTATGTGAAAGAGGATTCCTGTCTTACGTCGCCGGATACGGAATATAATTACGTGGCTCAGGTGCTTGGTGACCTCACAATCAAAGAAGGTACCGGCCGCCTTACCTTGATGAGTGGAAACTACAAAAATAATTTGCAAACAGAAGAAGATGAAGAAGTGTGTGGTTATGCAGTTTTAGGATCGAAAGAGGGAGAAAACCGCCGCCTTGGATCTGTGACAGTGGAAGGGGGAGATTTCACTGCATATGGAGGGATTGTATATGTGGATAAATTTACGATGACAGATGGAAATGTATATTTGCCCTACGCCGATCAATTCAATGTTTATGCCGAGAATATCGCCATACTGGGAGGAAACCTATCGCTTACCAACGATGCGGAAAAAGCCTATGTTAGTAGTATGCTGTATTGCAAGGATAGTTTGTACATCGATGGTGCAAACATAAAAGCCCAACTGGAAAATTCGAGCGAGGCGATTCCTATCGTGAGTACTTCATACGGGAAGAAAACGATAAATATGGTGATTCAGAATAGTGTGATTTCATACGATGAAACACAGTTTAAGCTGGAGGACGTGACAGATGTGTATGATAATAGTATCAACCTTTTTACCGTGGATGGACTTCAGCCAAATACCAAAGTGGAGAGAATCAACGGGCAGCCGGTAACCGGACTGCAGACAGCAGATGATGGAAGCCTGAAGTGCCTTTTGGAATACGGAAATAATGTGATCACACTGGATAATGGAGAAAACTACACCTATACTTATCAGTGGGATGAAGAAACACAGAAAGGAAGTATGGTAAAAAATGACACGCCGGTTACTCACAAAGTAACACTCCGGGACGAAGGAGAATCTGGAGGTCGGGAAATTATAGTAGCAGTAGCAGATGGATTTGAATTTGGAAAGCGATACTTTGACGGACAGAAGTATTATGAATATGAAACCACAGAAACACCGCAGAAAATCACAGAAGATGTCAGTATTACGTTACATGAAGTAAAAGAAGAGGTAACTGTGGATGGCACAGTATGGACAGACGATGTACTGCCGACCGACGCATTCTATATGGCAGAGGACAAGGAGGAAGATAAATTTATCGCCTATCCGGGAGATACGGTGCAGCAAGGGACGAGTTATACTTCTTTTCTAAAAGCAGTTCAAAAAAAAGGCAAATGGTTTGTCAAAATAGAGAAGAGAGCTGACCTTGATTTGTTAAATGAGAATCTTTGGCGTGACAATACATTAAACATTCTTTTGGAGACAGATCTTGATTTTAGCGGAGAAGACAGTTCTTGTTTACTGGATGATGATAGCAGAGAATATTATGGTACTTTTGATGGAAACGGACATGGTATCACCAATGCGAAAAACAATTATTATTCGAGTGTTTTGACATTAAAAAATTATGGTACGATTAAAAATGTTCATATCAAGAATGCATCGATTCCTTCGAATGAGTATTCGGCGGACTTCCAATCCGGTATTCTCTGTGCCCGTAATTATGGAACCATCGAGAACTGTTCCGTGGAAAGTTCTACGGTAGAAACGAAAAAAAGGACGGACGACGATGATGAACAGAGCATTAAATTACGGGTTCATAGTGCGTTAGTCGGCGGAAACTATGGTACGATTAAAGATAGTTTTGCAAAAGATATCACGTTTAACGGAGATGGCGAGACCTATCCGATCTGTAAGTCTTTTGCGGGAAGCAAGTTAGAGAATACGTATTATCTTTCCGAGAAAGCAGGAGAGGAAAATGCGAAGACGACAGAGCAGTTTGCTTCCGGAGAAGTGTGCAGTCTTCTCAATCACGGAGTGACAGACGGAAGCCAGTATTGGCGCCAGAACATCGACAACGACGGAGAGAGAGATGCGGCACCGGTAGCGGATCCGTCCCACGGAACCGTATATGCCGGTTATCAGGGATGTGTGAAAGTATATTCGAATGCCGAACTTCAAACGACTACACCGTCTCATGAAGTTAAATATACAGCAGAAGGGAATACGATCACAGGAATCTGTAAGAACGACTCTTCACACAATGTACAACTGACTGTGAGTGCAAATGACGTTACTTATGACGGGAAAGCACATCCGGCTACGGTAGGTGTCGAATGTAGTGACGAATGGGGCGAGGAGGAAGTGCCGTATAAGATCGTTTATACACGCGGTGAAAATCCGACGGAAGACCTTACCGGTCCTGGTACGATCAAAGCATCTGTGACAATGGGCGACGCAACGGCCGAAGTGACATATACGATTAAAGCAGCACCGACGGCGACTCCGATGGCAAGTCCGTCAGCGGCCCCGACGGCAACTCCTGTGGTAACAAAGCAGCCGACAGCCCCGACGGCGACTCCGGCAGTAACAAAGCAGCCGACAGCCCCGACGGCGACTCCGGCAGTAACAAAGCAGCCGACCGCACCGACGGCGACTCCGGCAGCCACAAAGCAGCCGACCGCACCGACGGGAACACCGGCAGCCACAAAGCAGCCGACAGTTCCGACGGCAAAACCGATCATAAAACCGACGGCAAAGCCAACCACAGCGCCGACGACCAAACCGACGGCTGTACCAACGGCAAAACCAACCGTGAAACCGACGGCTGTACCGACTGCAAAGCCAACGGGTAAACCGACGACCAAACCGACCGCAAAACCAACCGCCGTGCCATCGGCAGGTCCGACAACAACGCCGGCAGGCACGAATCCGGGAAGCGTCCCTTCGGCTGATCCGTCAGAGGGTAACAAAGCTGCCGCGACACAGGCACCATCATCCGCATCGACGCCAGCTCCGGCATCCGAGCAGCCAAAACAGCCGCAGGCAAGTGCCAATCCGAAGAGCGAGCCAAAAGGGTCGAAATTGAAAAAAAATGGTAATAAATATATGGTAACATCTGCGTCGAAAAAAACTCCGACGATTAAATATACCGGCAGCAGTGATAAAACGAAGAAAAAGGTAATCATTCCCAAGACGGTTACGATCGATGGAGTGGAGTATAAGGTTACTTCGATTGGCAAGAAGGCATTCCGTAACAATAAATCCTTGAAAGAAGTAGTGATTGGCAAAAATATTACGAAGATCGAAACCAAAGCTTTTTATGGATGCAAAAATCTCCGTAAGGTTACTTTTCAGACGACGACGCTCAGCAAGAAGAGCGTAGGCAAAAACGCGTTTGGAAAGATTAACAACAGAGCCAGTTATCTTATTCCTTCGGAAAAGTTGAAAAAATACAAGGAATGGCTGAAAAAACGAGGCGCGATAAAACAGCAGATATTCCAAAAATACTAGGAAACAGGCTTACAAAAACCACATAGATATTTTATAATCCCGTCTTTGACAGTTGTTAGAATGAAAAATCGCTGTATCCCTTATGTTTATTGGGCTACAGCGATTTAATTCGTTGTTTTGAACGATAGTAATTTATTTTTTTCCTTTTCTTATTTTTCAAAGCAACAATTCTGTAGTCATGTTGACAATTCTGCAAAAAGATTGAAAAAAGTATAAAAATATGATAAATTTAAAGGAAAAACATTAAAAGGCGAAAAGGTATGGAAATGAGACTTGGAGGGAAACTATGAGACGACAAAATTATTTTAGCAACAGAAAGATTCGCAGACGGGCAAAGAAAGTGATCAGCATCGTGGCATTGGCGGCGACGCTGGTTACGAGTATTCCATTTGCGACGTATACCGATGCGCATGCGAAAGGACAGACGAAGGCCGGGGAAATGAAGGCGCTTACGATGCCAGAGGAAAACGTGACTACGTATGATCTGTCAAATGCAGCATCCCTTATAACGAATAAAACGTTTATGGATTACTATGGCGAGAAAATGACGGTAAAAGTCATCGAGATCAATATTACAAAAGATGGTAATTATGTGATCAAAGGAAGCAATGAGATCAATGGTGAGCTGATCGACACTCATATCACAGTGGCAGAGGGAGTCGAGGCAAATATCACCTTTGATGGGGCGAGGATAAAGAATCAAACCAAGTATGCGGTGCGTTCAAAAACGACAAGTATCATATATAATCCGATATTTCCGGTTATGGATATTTTTGGAAATGCCAATATTTACGTCGAGTCAGATTCAGAACTGATGTCTGCGGGGGCAGAGGAAAACCCGGTTATTCGTGTGACCGGGGAAATGACGGTAAAAGACAGCGAGACGGTCTTGAAACTTATACCGGGGGCAGAAGAGAACAACCCAGGTGAAGGCAAAATGGTAATTTGTGGTAATATGACTGGTACGATACAGCCGGCTGGCAGCCTGACGGTCGAGGGTGGAAACCTTGATATGACGGGATACATCAAGTCTATCGACAAGTTTATAATGACCGGGGGAACAATTACATCAACATGCCGGTACGCAGATGCGAGTACGGTGGTGTTAGCAAATGACATTACCATTGCCGGAGGAATCTGGGATCAAAACTTTGATGCATGGTATGGTAAGCAAAGCTTATTTGAGGCATACAGAAATATACAAGTTAGTGGAGGAAATATCCAGATAAGATGGCTTCAAACAACTCCTTGGGATGTCGTGGCATTTTCTTCTCCGAGTACACATATTATCGGTGGAAATCTTAAATTGGGTGATGGATTTGTGCTTGAGGATACGTTGGATGCGTATGGAAATGAGACAAAGTTGTTTGATCTGACAGGCCTTCCGAAAAATGCAGATGTGGCAGAGATCAATGGTTACCCGGTCGAGGGGATACAGACGACATCGGACGGAGAATGGAAGAATGCCGCACTTCCGTGTTGTTCCAATTTGATTAAGATGAAAAATGGTACGCTGTATAAATTCAATTATGAGTATGACAGTGAAAATCAAAAAGGAACGATGGTGGCAGATACGGAAAATTCACCGGTTGTTCACGCTGTCACATTAAAATTGACAGAAGAAGATGGTACGCCGATCGGGAAAAAAGAGATTCAGGCAGTTGACGGTTTTACGATGAAGTCAGAATACTATGACGGCAAAAATTATTATACGTATGTTGATGACAACGGGGAGCAGCTTTCGGAGATTCGCATTGAAAGTAGCTTGGAACTCACACTAAAAAAGAGCAGCACGGTAACTTTGGACGGGAAACCATTTGCCGGAGAGATGGTGCCGTCAGACAGCATGTATATGTGGGAAAAGGATGATTATGTTTACGGTATATTTTATCCGGGAGATCCGATACCGTCAGGGAACAATATTGTATTGGAGCGAGTGCCATCCGTTCAAAAAAATGGCGAGTGGTATGTGAAATTGCAATCGGAAAAGGATGTAATACAGATTCAGAACATGATGCAAATAGATAACACGATCAATGTTCTTCTGGATGCAGATTTTGATTATAATAAGGTGGACACCTACCTCCCTGGTTTGCTTGGATGGACGAAGTATTATGGCATTTTCGATGGAAATAACCATACCATTTCAAATGTGACAAGGTCCGATACGGGTTATGAGGTTATCACACCGCAAAATTTTGGCACAATTAAAAACGTACACGTTAAGAATATATCAGATAAATGCTATGGTGGTAAGCATACTCGTCAGGGGATTGTCTGTGGAGACAATTATGGAATCGTTGAAAATTGTTCGGTGGAAAGTGCTGTGATTGAAACCGTGGCGCAAAAGGAAAATTCTAATTATGGTAAAGTAATGGAATACGGCGCTCTCGTCGGTGGAAATTTTGGTACGATCCGGGGATGTTTTGCCAGCGATATTACTTTTGATGGAGCGGGAGTGACCTGGCCGCTTGCCCACGAACTTCCGTATAGTACGATCGAAAATACATATTATGAGGCAGAGGTGGAGTCCGGAGATGCCGCAAAGACGGCAGAGCAGTTTGCTTCCGGCGAAGTGTGCAGCCGGTTAAACAAGGGCGTGACGGACGGAAGCCAGATCTGGTATCAGAATATCGACAATGACACAGAGCAGGATGCCGCTCCTGTGGCAGATACTTCCCACGGAACCGTTTATTATGGGTATCAGGGCTGTAAGACGATGGGATATTCCAATACCAGACTGCCGGATACACCACGGCATAAACTGAATTATACGGCAGAGGGAAATGTACTGACCGGCGTATGTACGGATGATTCTTCGCATACAGTAACGATGACATTGACGGCAGAAGATGCGACATATGATGGAAAAGAACACAAAGCCGTATTAAATAAGACGTACAGCGATACGTGGAAGGAAGCAGAGACAGACGTTGATGCGAAAATTGTCTATACGAGAGACGGCAAACCGACGACCGATCTGACAAGCGCAGGAACGATCAAAGCATCTGTGACAATGGGCGACGCAGCGGCCGAAGTGATGTATACGATCAAAGCCGTGCCGACCCCGGCTCCGTCTGCGACACCTGCCGCAAGTCCGTCTGCTACAAATCAACCGACCGTATCGACGGCAACACCGGCAGCAACGAAGCAGCCGACCGCACCGACAGCGACCCCGTCTGTAACAAAGCAGCCGGCAGCCCCGACGGCGACTCCGGCAGTAACAAAGCAGCCGACAGTTCCGACGGCAAAACCGATCATAAAACCGACGGCAAAGCCAACCACAGCGCCGACGATCAAACCGACGGCTGTACCAACGGCAAAACCAACCGTGAAACCGACGGCTGTACCAACGACCAAACCGACCGCAAAACCAACCGCAGCGCCAACGACAAAACCGACCACCGCACCGACGACCAAACCGACGGCAAAACCAACGGAAGTGCCGGCAGTCAAACCGGGTGACAAACCAACGTCTCCTGCGGCAACAGAGAAGCCGGGCAGCGCGGCAAGTCCTTCGAAAGCACCGGCGGTCATCGCACCGGGCGAAACCAAAGCACCGGCAGCTACAAAGGCACCGGAGGCAGTGGGAACAAAAATAAAGTCAAAAAAAGGCGACACTTACAAAGTAATGGATACTTCCGGCAAGACACCGGAAGTCAAACTGACAAAGAGCGCCGCGAAAAAGAAAGCAAAAACCGTTGTCATTCCGAAGACGGTAAAAGTTGACGGAGTAAATTATAAAGTCACATCCATTGCAAAAAAGGCATTTGCCGGCAATAAGAACCTGAAAAGGGTTGTGATCGGAGCAGAGATCGAGAAAATAGGGGCAAAAGCATTTTACAATTGTCCGAACCTCAAAGCGATTACGATCAAATCCACCGGTTTAACGGCGAAGAGAGTCGGCGCAAAAGCATTTGCCAAGATTCACAAAAAAGCCGTTGTCAAAGTGCCAAAAGCGAAGAAAGCGGCATACAAAAAATGGCTGAAAAAGCGTGGAATCGGTGGAAAACAGAAGATTACGGGTAAATGATGAAAGATAGAAATAGTATGAAATAAAGACTTGGAGGAAAATTATGAGACGACAAAATTATTTTAACAACAGAAAGATTCGCAGACAGGCAAAAAAAGTCATCTGCATTGCAACATTGGCAGCCACAATGCTTACAAGCATTCCATTTGTATCGTATACCGATGCGTATGCGAAAGGACAAACGACACTGGAGGAAATGAAAGCACTTTCGATACTGACGGAAGATGCTACTACCTACAATCTGTCGGATGCATCGCTTATAACGGACAAAACAATCGTGGATTATTTTGGAAGGGAGACGATGGTAAAAGTCATCGAGGTCAATATTACAAAAAATGGAAATTATAAGATTACGGGAAGCAATGAGATCAATGGTGCGCTGATCGATACCCATATCGTGGTGGCAGAGGGAGTCGAAGCAAACATCATTTTCGATGGTGCCACAATAAAAAATGATGACCGGTATGGTGATGATGTAGATGGATGTGGATCCGTTTCGTACAGTCAGTTGTTTCCGATTTTGGACATTGAAGGAAAAGCGAATCTTTATGTAGAAAAAGATTCTTCCCTTACTTCTGCGGCTGTGGATAAAAATCCGGTGATCTGTGTAACCGGAGAGATGACCCTGCAGGAAGGTATGGGAAGTCTGAAACTTGCCACGGGAAGTGGTGAGGGCGTATATTCGCAGAACCAGGTAATCTGTGGATATAAAAAAGGAAAGTGGGGAAACGTAACAATAGAAGGGGGAAAACTGGATTTTACCGGAAGAATCTATAATGTAGATCAATTTACAATGACCGGAGGAGCGATTACGTCTAAAGTGGATGAAGGTCAGGTTATTTTGGCGAATGACATCAATATTTCCGGGGGGGTATGGAAACACACACAAGAGGAGGCGACGTCTTTAGGGGTGATAGGGGTGTATGACAGCATCACGGTTTCCGGCGGACGTCTGAACCTGCTCCGGGGAGAAGAGAATAGTGGCTCCTGTCGTGCGTTCGATACTGACAAAGTCCGTATCATAGGGGGGACGATACAGCGTGATGAAAGCATATATATTTATGATGCTCTCGATGCCTATGCAAACAAGCTGGATTCGTTTACTCTTGAAAATCTGCCGGAAAATGCCAATGTGAAAGCGATTAACGGAGTGCCGGCAGCGGATTTAACTACGACATCCGAAGGAAAACTGGAGAATATACCGCTGCCAGACGCGTGCAATATTATTGAACTGGAAAACGGTGAAACTTATCGATATAAATATGCAGCGGGCACCAAATCAATGGTGCCGGATACGGAAACGAAAGTATACGATGTTACACTGAACGTTACCAATGAAGATGGCAGCACGACGGAGAAAACCGTTAAACTTGCCGATGGTTTCAAGATACAGGGGCAGTATTTTGACGGAGTGGATTTCTATGAGTGCCTGGATGCAAACGACGCAGTGGTTACGGATACAAATCCGTTTATCATAGGCGAAAGCAATACAGAACTGACGCTTAAGAAAAAGACGGTTACCGTGACCATAAATGGAACCAAGATTAAGGGAAATGTGGTTCCCGAAGGATCGATATATGGAATACTTCCGGATAATAGCGATGAATGGACAGATTGTATTGGCTTGGCTTATCCGGGAGATGTTATGAAGGAGGATACACGACTGGTAACCATCCCATCCCAAAAAAGAGAGGGCAAATGGTTTGTGGAGTTTGGAAGCCCGGATAAGATGTGGTGGATCCGAAACCAGATTTATAACAATAATTCGTTAAATGTTGTGTTAGTGAATGACTTGGATTTTGAAGGCAAAGATGCAGAAAGCCTGATTTCTAACTATGGTAACCCAGAGTATTATGGTATCTTTGACGGAGATGGTCATGTAATTAAAAATATGAAATGCACAAAGTTATATGTGCTTCCCGAACGAAACTATGGTGTGATCAAAAATGTGCATTTTAATAATATTCGCATTCAGGAACCTGATTCGAATTGGTCGCGAAGCGGTATTATCTGTGGAAATAACTATGGAACCATCGAAAATTGTTCGGTTGAAACTTGTGAGATTGAAACGTTAGGGGAGATTCAGTACAGTGGACCAACGAAAGAATTGGTCAAAGGACTGAATGTATACGGTGCTCTTGCCGGTGCAAACTTCGGTACGATCCGCGGATGTTTTGCAAGTGGCGTCACATTTAGCGGAGATGGAGTCAGCTATCCGATTGCACAGGATTTTTCACAGAGTAAACTGGAAAATGTGTATTATCAGGCAGAAGTGGAGTCCGGAGAGATCGCAAAGACAGCAGCGCAGTTTGCGTCCGGCGAAGTGTGCAGCCTCTTAAACCGGGGCGTGACAGACGGAAGTCAGATCTGGTATCAGAACATTGACAATGACGCAGAAAAAGATGCGGTTCCGGTGCCGGATCGTTCGCATGGCACGGTATACAGCGGCTATCAGGGATGTATAAAGGCATATTCCAATACCAAACTGCCGGATACTCTATCCCATGAAACAGTGGACTATACGGTTGAAGATAACGAGCTGACAGGGGTATGTAAAGCAGATCCTTCACACACGGTAACGATGACATTGACGGCAGAAGATGCCGAGTACGATGGAAAAGAGCACAAAGCCGTATTAAATAAGACATACAGTGATAACTGGGGCGAGGCAGAAGCCGACGCGGAAATCGTCTACACGAGAGATGGCAAACCGACGACCGATCTGACGAGCGCAGGAACGATCAAGGCATCTGTGACAATGGGAGACGCAGTGGCCGAAGTGATGTATACGATCAAAGCAGCACCGACCCCGGCTCCGTCTGCGACACCTGCCGCAAGTCCGTCTGTTACAAATCAACCGACCGTACCGACGGCAACACCGGCAGTCACAAAGCAGCCGACCACACCGACGGGAACACCGGCAGCCACAAAGCAGCCGACGGCGACGCCTGTCGTAACAAAGAAACCGACGACACCAACGGCAAAGCCAACCACAGCGCCGACGACCAAACCGACGGCTGTACCAACGGCAAAACCAACTGTGAAACCGACGGCTGTACCGACAGCAAAGCCAACGGCAAAACCAACTGCGAAGCCAACCGCAGCGCCAACGACAAAACCGACCACCGCACCGACGACCAAACCGACGGCAAAACCAACGGAAGCACCGGCAGATAAACCAGACAGCAAACCAACGTCTCCTGCGGCCACAGAGAAACCGGGCAGCGCGGCAAGTCCTTCGCAGGCTCCGACGGTCATCGCACCGGGCGAAACCAAAGCGCCGGCAGCTACAAAGGCACCGGAGGCAGAGGGAACGAAAATAAAGTCAAAAAAAGGCGACACTTACAAAGTAATGGATACTTCCGGCAAGACACCGGAAGTCAAACTGACAAAGAGCGCCGCGAAAAAGAAAGCAAAAACCGTTGTCATTCCGAAGACGGTAAAAGTTGACGGCGTGAATTATAAGGTCACATCCATTGCGAAAAAGGCATTTGCCGGCAATAAAAACTTGAAAACGGTTGTGATCGGAGCGGAGATTGAGAACATAGGGGCAAAAGCATTTTATAAATGTGTGAATTTGAAGAAAGTTACCATCAAAACCACGCAATTAACAGCGAAAACAGTCGGCGCAAAAGCATTTGCAAAGATTCACAAAAAAGCGGTTGTGGAAGTGCCAAAAGCAAAGGAAAAGACATACAAAAAATGGCTGAAAAAGCGCGGAATCGGTGGCAGACAAAAGATGACAGGGAAGTGACCGGAAGATAGAAATAGTATGGAAAGAAGACATGGAGGGAAACTATGAGACGCAAAAAGTATTTTAACAACAGAAAGATTCGCAGACAGGCAAAGAAAGTCATCTGCATTGCAACCTTGTCGGCCACAATGCTTACAAGCATTCCATTTGTGACTTACACCGATGCGTATGCGAAAGGACAGACGACACTGGAGGAAATGAAGGCGCTTTCGATGCCAACCGAAAATGCCATTACCTACAATCTGTCAGATGCTTCACTTTTGACCGACAAAATGGTCGTGGATTGTTTTGGGGAAGAAATCACGGAGAAAGTCATTGAGATCAATATTACAAAAAATGGAAATTATATCATCAAAGGAAACAATGAGATCAATGGTGCGCTGATCGACACCCATATCGTGGTGGCAGAGGGAGTCGAAGCAAACATCATCTTTGACGGGGCGGTCATTCAAAATGATGACAAATATTGTATGGAGATTGATACAAGTTCCCATCGATATAATGATCCATTTTTCCCTATTCTTGATATCGCAGGAAAGGCAAACGTGTATGTAAAGGACGATACCAGTCTTACCGGGATCGGGCAGCAAGAATCTAGCAGCAAGGTCATTGAGGTGGCCGGGGAACTGGTATTGAAAGAAAGTGATGCGACTTTGACACTGAAAGGCGCGTATGATGCAATTTCGGGACGAAGAGCCGGAGTACGTCAGCACGGAAGTGTAACCGTGGAAGGAGGAAATCTTGTAATTGAAGGAGACCTCTCGTGTATAGACCGGTTTACAATGACCGGAGGAACGATCACAAAGCTGGATCAAAATTACTTGTTTTTAACAGCGAACGATATTGTGATGACAGGGGGGACATGTAATATTCCCTTTAGAGGAGCTAATTATAGAGAGATGAAGGTATTTGACGCAGTCTCCAGTATAACGGTGAGCGGCGGAAAGATAAAGGTAAATGAAAATAGTAATACGGCTGCGACGGTGCTGGCAGCAGATCATGTACGCGTCAGCGGAGGGGTGTTTGAACTGGAAGGGAATAAACTGAAACTCGGAACCGTTTACGATACCTATGGAAACAATGTAAAGCTGTTTGAGATAACCGGGCTTCCGGGAGACGCAGAAGTGGCAAAGATCAATGGGCTGCCGGTAAAAGATGTGCGGACAACCGAAGACGGATCTTTACATACGCCACTTACATATTCTTCTAATTTAATCGAATTCACAGATGGCACAATGTATAAATACGATTATTCGAACGACGAAGAGACGGGTGCAGATCAGATGGTAAAAGACGAGACTACACCAATAAGTACACATCAGGTCACTTTGAACTTCCCGGAGGAGAATACGAAAAAAGCCGTTACGGTGGCAGATGGGTTTGCGATTCAAAATACCTATTATGACGGGGAAAATCGTTATGAATATTATAACAATGCGAATGAACTATATGATGGACTTACAATACACGAGGACGAAGAACTGATCCTGAAAAACAAACAGCCTACGGCGACGCTGGACGGAGAACAATTTACCGGAGCGGTGCTGCCGGAGGGGACTTTATATTATTATAAGGAAGAGTCAAGAGGAGATTACTATTACAGGGTTGTGTATCCGGGGGAGCCGATTCGGGAAAATACGGAGTACCAAACTCTGTCATCCGAGCAAAAGGATGGAAAGTGGTTTGTAAAAATCCAGTCAAAAGAAGATCTTGAATTTTTTACTAGAATCTTTTATATGGATAAGCCTTATATGAATCTTCTTTTGTGTGCAGACATTGATCTTTCTGAGGACGAAATATTGTATCCTATTTATGATAGTAACTGTTATGGTACGATTGACGGAAATGGGCATACGATTTCGAATGCAGCAGTACCGCAGTTCTATTTCGTTACAACCCAAAATTATGGAACGATAAAAAATATTCACTTTAAAAATATAACGATGAAAAGTCCTGACTACGACTACAACCTCGGCAGAAGTGGTATTTTCTGTAAAGCAAATTACGGGGTGATTGAAAACTGTTCTGTGAATGGAGCATCGATCGCTACGTATGCAAAAGAAACAGATAGTAATACAGGACAGGTTCCTATATACGACAGACAGTGTGAGTGGGGTGCTCTGGCGGGAGGAAATTTTGGTACGATCAAGGGAAGTTATGTCAAAGACATCACGTTTGAGGGAGACGGAGAGACCTATCCGATCGCGCATGAATTGCCACAGAGTACGATCGAAAATTCGTATTATGAGGCAGGTGCAGAGGTGGAGACCGGTGATGTTGCTGCCAGGACGAAAGAGCAGTTTGCGTCCGGCGAAGTGTGCAGCCTCTTAAATCAGGGCGTGACAGACGGAAGCCAGGTCTGGTATCAGAACATTGACAATGACGGAGAGCCGGATGAAGCTCCGGTGGCAGATGCAACCCATGCGACAGTATATAAAGGCTATGACGGATGTTCCAAGACGAGATATTCGAATAGTGCATTGCACACTACACCATCTCATGAAGTGGACTATACTGCTGAAAACAACGTGCTGACAGGCATATGTAAAGCAGATCCTTCGCACACGGTAACGATGACATTGACGGCGGAAGATGCCGTGTATGATGGAAAAGAACATAAAGCAGTACTTGATCAGGCATATAGCGATACGTGGGAAGGGGAAGAAGTGCCGGCGGAAATTGTGTACACAAGAGACGGCAAAACGACGACAGATCTGACTGGCATTGGAACGATCAAAGCATCGGTGACAATGGGAGACGCAGTGATCGAAGTAACCTATACGATTAAAGCTGCACCGACCCCAACGCCGACGGTGGCACCAGCTGTGACGCCAACGGCAAGTCCGATTGTGAGTCCGGCAGTAACGAAGCAGCCGACAGCACCGAGTGCAAGCCCGGCGGCAACGAACAGACCGACAGCACCGACGGCAACCCCGGCGGTAACGAAGCAGCCGACCACACCGACGGCGACCCCGGCGGTAACAAAGCAGCCGACCACACCGACGGCAACCCCGGCGGTGACGAAGCAGCCGACCACACCAACGGCGACCCCGGCGGTAACAAAGCAGCCGACCACACCAACGGCGAAACCAACAGTGGCACCGACTGCGAAACCAACCGCAGTGCCGACGACAAAACCAACGGTGAAACCGACCGCTGTGCCAACCGTAAAACCAACCGTAAAACCGACGGAAGCACCGGCAGGGAAACCGGATGACAAACCGACGTCTGCTCCAGCGGCAACAGAGAAGCCGGGCAGTGCGGCAAGTCCTTCGAAGGCACCGACGGTCATCGCACCGGGCACGACCAAAGCACCGGCAGCCACAAAGGTACCGGAGGCAGTGGGAACGAAGATCAAGTCAAAAAAAGGCGATACCTATAAAGTAACCAACACTTCCGGCAAGACAGCAGAAATTAAATTGACAAAAATTGCCAAAAACAGCAAAGCAAAAACGGTTGTGATTCCGAAGACGGTTAAAGTTGACGGAGTAAACTATAAAGTCACATCAATCGCGAAAAAGGCATTTGCCGGCAATGAAAATCTGAAAACGGTTTTGATCGGAGCGGAGATTGAGAAAATAGGGGCAAAAGCATTTTACAATTGTCCGAATCTGAAATTAGTTATGATCAAATCCACCAGTTTAAAGGCGAAGACAGTTGGTGCAAAAGCATTTGCCAAGATTCATAAAAAAGCTGTTATCAAAGTGCCAAAAGCGAAAGAAAAGGCCTACAAAAAATGGCTGAAAAAGCGTGGAATCGGTGGAAAACAAAAGATTACAACATACGAAAAGGAGAAATGATGGAAGACTATCCACTTCAAACGGCGTTTGGAACGCCTGTAAATATCTGCTTTGTAAGCGATGAAGGGTATGCGGAGCCACTCCGCACCGCCCTGTATTCGCTCCTGTGTAACCGGGATAAAATGCGGTTATATGACATTTTGATACTGTACGAAAATTTTTCTGACGAGGCGAAACAACGGACGCTGCGCCTGGCAGAAGGCGAACAAGGCGTGCGGATCCGCTTTATCGATATTGCGCCGGTGCGCGGCCATTTTCCGAAAACGGCCAATGCGTATTATACAGCGGCGATCAATT
Organism: uncultured Eubacterium sp.; assembly: GCA_934316845.1. GTDB lineage: Bacteria > Bacillota > Clostridia > Lachnospirales > Lachnospiraceae > Eubacterium_F. Next base: position 21,906 of record CAKRDZ010000036.1, read on the forward strand.
ACCGTCTGTACTTATTTGACAAAATGTTTACAAATTATGGAAAAATGTTGTATCTCGACTGTGATATGATCTTTCTGGAGGATGTAGGCAGATTGTTTGACACAGAACTCGGAGAGAAGGAAGTAGCGGCAGTGCGTTCGGAGGATTTCCGGGTGCTTTCAAAGACGAGGCGTGCGGTGTATCTCGATGATTATCCTTACAATGTGGATAACTACCGGACAGACGGACTGGGAATGCAGCATCCGGAGGATTATTTTAACTCCGGCGTCCTTTTGCTGGATCTGGAAAAGGCAAGGCAGAGGATTACGATGCCGCAGATTTACGAGATGCTTGCCCGGCACAAATATACGTTCAGCGATCAGGACGTCCTCAATATGCTGTTTGATGGCAGAGTGTTTTCACTCGATATCCGCTGGAACTTTATGACCTGCGTCGCAGAACAGCTGCAAAGCGGAAACCGTTACAGTGAGGAACTGTACGCCGACCTCCGCCGCGAAGATCCGGCCGTCATTCACTACGTGGGACACAAAAAGCCGTGGAACGCCGACAAGATTTTGTCAGAGCATTATCAGTATTATCGCAGCAAGCTGGAAGAATTACAAAACCAGTGGTAAATGTCTCGTTTTTCCCTGATTTTCTACAAAAAAGTGCAGGAAAATCACATATGTGCTTGTCAAAGCACGCGGGATATTTTATAATAGTGATATTGTGGTCAGTAAATCTGGCCGGATTACTATATATTTGAAAAAATGGAAAGTACGGAGGTAACGGAAAGATGGAAATCGTATGTTTGGACTTAGAAGGAGTTTTGGTGCCGGAGATCTGGATTGCATTTAGCGAGGCAACAGGAATCCCGGAATTGAAAAAAACGACGAGAGATGAACCGGATTATGATAAACTGATGAATTTCAGACTTGGAATTTTGAAAGAGCATGGACTTGGCTTGAAAGAGATTCAGGAGACAATCGCGACGATTGATCCGATGCCCGGAGCAAAAGAGTTCCTGGACGAACTTCGCAGCATGACACAGGTAATCATTATCAGCGACACATTTTCCCAGTTTGCCGGACCTCTTATGAAAAAGCTCGGCTATCCGACAATCTTCTGCAATGAACTTGTGGTAGCAGAAGATGGCGAGATCACCGGCTTTAAAATGCGCTGCGAGCAGTCGAAACTGACGACCGTAAAGGCACTCCAGTCCATCGGCTACGATACGATCGCAAGTGGAGACAGCCACAATGATATCGGAATGATCCTGGCAAGCAAAGCGGGATTTTTGTTTAAGAGCACCGACGCGATCAAAGCAGAATATCCACAGCTTCCGGCCTATGAAACATATGATGAGCTGATGGCTGCAATCAAAGAAGTGCTGTAAGAAAGAATAAAAAAAGATTCAATAGAAAGTATGTAAATGCTCTCTATTGAATCTTTTTACAAAAGCTCAAATCTAGTTTAGTGCACGCACCGCCCTAGTAAAAACCTCAAACGATTTTTGTTCTGTGATGAATATTATATCAATTAGTAAACCCCATGTCAATAGTTAGTTTAAGAAATTTATATGCTTTGGATTGTGATTCTGTTTATTTATATATTCAATTATATGACAGACAAATTTATAGGTTGATGTGAGATAGGGATTTTTTTCAAAATATTGACGATGTTTTTGAATTCTTCCCTTTTCATCACAAAAATCTACTTTGATTTTTTGCATCTTCACATTTCTGGCCTCTTTTGTAGCAGAAACTTTCATGATGTCATTATACACAAATAACAGTGTTACAAAATCATGAATGGTAGGATTTTTCATCTTGGCATCCCTGTCTTCTATATTTCTTAATTCCGGGATTTTACCCATAATATTGGCTAATTGTTTCGTTTTACGAAATTGTTTTTGACTGTTGGGTTTTCGCATAGTACTCAAAATGCAACTATTATGTGCAGCGGCATTTCTAATAAATTTGATAGATTTTAAATATACGGTATAATTGAATGAATCATATGTTTGATAATAAAGTTCATATAATTCTATAAAATTTCCAAAAGACATTAATTCAACAATATTCCATAATGCCAATTTTTCCGGTTCCCTATTTTCGTTAAGATGTTTTTCGGCTAAATCAGAACAAAATGAATATTTATGCGCTTTTCGACGAATATCATCCTTTGCGTTGGGATGATAGCGTAAGAATAATTCGGTTATATTATATCCATCTTCTTTTGGATTATTACTTAAATCTTTCATTAAACGCACTTTTAAATAATGTTCAACATCAAGTGACAATTCTAAAATGATTTTTCGTATAAACAGATCCAATTTTGATAATTCAATGAGATAGGCAAAATCTAAATTATAATATTGTTTCGTTTGCGGGTTTACGTTATAATTACGTGCATATGATTTTAATTTAAAATAATAATTGTTATAATTCAAAAATCTTTTTGCTTCCTGCTCTGTACATAATTTGAATGTAACCCCTTTTCTTTTCATATCGGCTATCTGCTCATCCACAGTTAATTTAACTTTTTTCCCTTCATCTTTCATATTAATTAGTACCCTTTCGTATCTGCTTGATATTAATGTTACAAAGTATATCATAAACGGAAGGGGCTATCAAGGCTTTTTCTCTTATTATAATTCTAGGGGAGACAAATATAGTTTTTGTCAGTGATACAGGATTTCTCCCAAATTTTACGTAACTTTTACAAAAACAAGAATTAGATTATACAAAGCGGTGCTAAGGTAAAAGAAAATGAAGGAGAAAAGAGGAAAATATTTATGAACGAGACAGCAAAAATTATATTTGGTTTGGTGGGCGGACTTGCGATGTTTCTGTTTGGAATGAATTCCATGAGCGATGCGTTGCAGAAGGCCGCCGGGGAAAAGATGAAAAAAGTTCTTGGTTTTTTGACAAAAAATCCGCTGATGGGTGCGCTGGCCGGTGCTCTTGTTACGGCGGTGCTGCAGAGCAGTTCGGCGACGATCGCGGTGCTTCAAAATTTTGCGTCACAGCCGATGCCGGATGGCGTGACAAGTGTAATAGGACTCACCGGAGCGATCCCGATCCTGCTTGGCGACAACATCGGAACGACTATTACTGCTCTATTAGCATCGATTGGACAGTCGAAAAACGCTAAAAGAACGGCGATCGCGCACAGTATATTTAATATAAGCGGAAGTATTTTCTTCCTATTTATTGTTCCGTTTTTTGCAAAATTTGTACAGTTTATATCTCCAAAAGGAAATGAAACGGCTGGCAAACTACAGCGAAATGATGGTCAGCGCATTGAAAGACAGCATCAGCGGCGTGGGTGGAAGTTACGCGAGACAGCAGTATGACAATGCGTACCAGACCGTAAAAGAACTCCAGGAGTGCATTTCCATCTACATTACGAAGTTGTTTTCGAGCGGAATGCTTACGGAGCAGCAGTCGGAGCAGACCGCAGGATTTTTATTTGTCACCAATAACATTGACCGCATCGCGGATCGATGTGCGGATATTGCCGAAGAGACGATGGATGGCGTCGTATTTGTCAAACTGGAAGAAGAACAGATGGAAGAAATGAAATTGGAATTGGAGGCGGCAGCAGTATGATATTCACGCTGGGAGCGTGCCTGCAGGAACAGAAAAAAACAGATTTACCGGAATTCGGGGAGGACATGCCTTCCCGGATTTTTGTGACGACAGAGGCGGGAGCAAAGGCGGCTTTGGAGCAGGCGCAGATGCGCTACGAGGGGGAAGTGCAGCTTTCCGAAATTGGATTCTGTAAAGTGGAAAATCAGCAGGAGTGCATGATTGGTTCTTTTTATATTCCGAAACTACTGGATCTTCTTGGAAAACGGTATGCCATACTATTCTTTGTTAATGCGAAAAATATCGTGCTTGTGGATAACAGTGATTTTTCCTATCGTCTGATCCGGCGTATTCAGCGCAAGAAAATGAACCGGGAGATGACGAAGGAAAAATTTCTCTATTATTACATTACCGAATTTATCCACCGGGATCTGGAATTGCTGGTTCAGTATGAAAAACGGCTGATGGAGATGGAAGAACGTATCTCGGAAGGGCACGCCGGTCATTTTCTCAGCGGCTTTTCACCTGTCCGCAAAGAACTTCTGACACTCCGCAGCTATTACGATGAACTCATGGATCTCGGACGGGAATTGGAGACAAATGAAAATGGATTTTTTGCAAAAAAGCAGACAAAATTTTTTGGTACGGTGACGGACCGCGCCGACCGGCTTATGTCAAAGACGGTGCACCTTCTCGAATACGCCGGACAGGTCCGGGACGCCTATCAGGGTTATGTCGATGCCAGGCAGAATGCGAATATGCAGTTTTTGACCGTAATATCGACCATTTTCTTCCCGCTTACACTCATCACAGGATGGTATGGCATGAATTTTCAAAATATGCCGGAATTACGGAGTGGATATCCGGGTGTGATTTTTGCCAGTGTGCTCGTTGTGCTGCTATTGATCTTTTATTTCAAGAGAAAGAAGATGTTGTGAAAAACATTGCTTTTTTAAAAGAAAAAGATTATAATAGAACAGTAACAGAAAACAGAATAAGCAATATGACTTGGGTGGGTTCAAGGAGGAAATACTATGAAAAAGAGGAAACTTGGAACCCGTGGAATATTGATGCTGACTTGCATGAGCATTATGATCGTTTCTGTGTTTATCACTGCATTCATCGGATTGATGGGTGTTGACAAGATGAATGAAAATGGAATACAAAATTATGATGGTGCAATGAACGATGGGTATAACAATGAGATTAAAACTCAGGTTCAAGCAGTAATTTCTTTAATTTCACACTACTATAAATTGTCAGAATCTGGTAAAATTACAGAAGAGGAAGCAAAAGAGCAGGCGCTGGAGGCGGTTCGCAATATGCGGTACGGCGTTGATTATGATAAAGATGGAGTAAATGACGGTTATTTTTGGATTGATTCGACCGACTATACTTTGGTCATGCATCCAATCCTTACAGAGCAGGAAGGCGATAATCGAAAAGAAATAAAAGACCAGAATGGCGTTTATATTCTTCAGAATATCATGAAGACCGCAGAAAAAGGCGGCGGATTCAATGAATTTTATTTTACAAAATCCGATGGAAAGACGATAGCGCCAAAAGTGGCATATTCGGAAGAATTTAAGCCGTGGAACTGGGTCATTACGACGGGAAATTATGTGGATGATATGCGTTCGCAGCTGAAAGATACCAGTCACAATATGGATGCGATTCTTGAGAGAATTTCGCTGCAGCTTATGATAGCCGTTGCCGTGATGTTGGTGGTCGCAGTATTTGTCTGCTGGGGAGCGACGAAAGCAATTCTGCGCCCGATCATTGCCCTAAAGGAAAATCTTGTAAAATTTTCACAGGGAGATGTGGACTTTGAGGTGAACAAAAAAGCCCTTCGCTGCCGCGATGAGATTGGCATACTTGCAGAAAGTCTGGAGAAAGTCCGCGATGTGATGAAGCAGATCGTGGAAGAGATTAAGAAAAGTTCCCATGCGATCGTGGAAACCGGAAAAGTTATCAAACAGAGTTCCGGTGACAGTAAGGAAAGTTCGGATGAAATGGCAAATGCGATCCGCAATATTTCGGATGGTGCGGTTGCGCAGGCAGAGGGAACGCAGAGTGCGGCCGATCAAATTGAAGTGATGGATGAGATGATCGCGAAGATGAATGAAAAGATTCAGGCGATGGATCAGCTTTCGCGCGAGATGTATGAGGCAGGGAACAATGCCGGTGTCATTATGACAGAGCTTGAACACCGAAATGACACGACAAAAGGCGCGATACATAACGTTGCAGAGCAGATTGAAAAGACCAATGCGTCTGTACAGCAGATCAAAGAGTGTACACAGCTTATCGCGCAGATCGCGGAAGAAACCAATCTTCTCAGTCTGAATGCAAGTATTGAGGCGGCGAGAGCAGGCGAAGCCGGAAAAGGGTTTGCTGTCGTGGCGGATCAGATCAAGCAGCTTGCGGATGAATCGCAGGCATCGACGATCACCATTGAGGAGATTGTGGACAATCTTCTGGGAGAGTCTGCGGAAATGGTCAGCACGATGGGTGTTCTGGATGTGGAGACAAAAGAACAGCAGTCAAAACTGGATGAAACAAAGAGCAAATTTGCCGAAGTTTCGGACAAGATCGAATTGACACAAAGCAATATTCATGCTGTCTTCCAAAGTGCCAATGTATGTCATGAGGCAGCCGATAAGGTAAATGAGGTGATTACATCTCTGTCGGCAATCTCACAGCAGAATGCGGCATCCACCGAACAGACCAGTGCTTCTGTCGTGGAAATGAATGAAAATATTAAGAAATTATCGCAATATGCGTCCGAATTGGACGAGATTTCGGATGAACTGCTTCAGACAATGAGTTTTTTCAACTAATACAATGAACGGCTCCCGCATATACTTGGTAAAAAAGCCGGGAGGCAGACTTGTGACTTGTACAGAAGCGATTTATTCGGAACAGGTTTTAGATTATATCGTCTCTTCGTATATCCGCGAAGAGACGTTGTTGGAGAGATACCAGCCCACGTGCTACAGCCGGATCAGCAGCGGTGGAACGATTGTCTACCGCGAGGAAAGCAGGATTGACAGTCAGACGATCAATCAATTTGGCTATGGCGCTGTGCCACACGTATATGGGCTTATGGGATATGAAGCATTGGAGGCTGCCGGCGTGATGCAGATACGCAGGCAGCCTTATTTGGATCTTTATGGACAGGGAGTGATTATAGGCATTGTTGATACCGGCATCGATTTTACGCACGAAGCATTTCTCAATGCTGATGGTACGACGCGCCTTCATTCCATCTGGGATCAGACCATCCGGGAAGGCGAACCGTCGCAGTTTGATTATGGGCGTGTGTTTTCCGAATCCGAGATCAATGCCGCATTAAAACAGGAACAGCCGTCGTCCTATCTGCCGACGCGGGATGAAATCGGGCACGGCACATTTCTGGCAGGTGTCGCGGCAGGAAATCAGATTCCCGGCCGGGAATTTTCCGGCGTTGCTCCTCTTTCCCAGATGGTTGTTGTAAAGTGCAAAGAGGCGAAAACCAGTTACCGTGAATATTACCGCGTACCGTCCAAAGTCCCGTGTTATCAGGAAAATGACATCATGACCGGCATCATGTATATCTTGCAGGTGGCGTATTCTCTGGGGAGACCGGTCGCAATCTGCGTCGGGATGGGAAGTAATCTTGGCAATCACGACGGCGCGTCCCCCCTCTGTCAGATGATCGATATCAATAACATGGCAGGCGCCTGTATCGTCGCGTGCGCCGGAAATGAAGGATCTGCCGGACATCATTATGAAATCACCAAAAAAGAAGAGGAAATTCAGATCGACGTACAAAAGGCAAGTCTCGGTTTTGTCTGTGAACTGTGGTGGCAGACGCCGGGAAGTGTGTCATTTGATGTAATTTCACCGGGCGGAAGTTCTCTTGGACTAACCCGCGCAGAGGATGGTCTGCAGCGCCAGAAACGATTTCCGATTGAAAATACGAATCTTGAAATTCGCAGTGGCCGTGTGCAGGGGCAGACGAGAGATCAAGTCGTAATATTCCGCTTTGAGGACACCAAACCGGGGGTGTGGAAAATAATTGTCAACTCCAGACAGGACAATCCAAGATATCATATGTGGCTTCCTATCACCCAATTTTTGGAAGGCGAAACGGTGTTCACCCGCCCGAATCCCGACACGACAATTTGCGAACCCGGAAACGCCAGAAATGCAATTACAATCTCAGCCTACAACCCGGTAAATCAGGCCTTTTACGCACAGGCAAGCCGGGGCTTCACTCCAAACGGTATTATCAAGCCGGACGTCACGGCGCCCGGTGTCGAGATCTTTGGCCCTTACCCCCGCAAACAATATGGCACGATGACCGGAACCAGTGTGGCAGCCGCTGTCACGACCGGCATCGCCGCCCTCTTTTTACAGCAGTTTGATGTCTTTGAACTCAATGGAAATATCGTGCCCGAACTGCTGATCCGCGGAGCCTCCCCACGCGGCGGGGAGTATCCGAGCCGGGAGTGGGGGTATGGGACAGTCGATGCGTATGCGAGTATTACCTTCGAATAATCGGGACCATAGATTTTCGTATCGGGATCCGCTCGCGCTTAGAGAACGCACGCAGCGGTGCATGAGGGCAAAGTACGCCCTCGATGCACCGGCGGCGTTCTAAATCCCTCACGAAAACCTATGGTCCCTCATAGAACTAAGAGGGCTTCCCGGAGAAGGGCAGGTTGTGAAGCGGTGGATGCGGCGAAAGGCAACGTAAAGGGGAAGATCAGGTGACGCAGGTTGCCTTTAGTGTGGGAGAGAAGCTGGAAAAGCAACTTGGAAAGAGGGAAATATTGGAAATGGCTACTTGTTTTCCCGACACCCCGGAAAAAGGAAAAGCAAGTCATTACAGTGGTGAGTTGCCGCCGCGAGATTAGGCGATGCACCCCGGAAAAAGGAAAAGCAAGTCATTACAGTGGTGAGTCGCGGATGCGAGATGGGGTCATGCACTCCGGAAAGCAGGAAAAACAAGTTATTACAGTGGTGAGTCGCCGCCGCGAGATCAGGCGATGCACCCCGGAAGTTGGAAAAAAGCAAATCGTCCAGAGGTGAGATGCTGATGCAAGGTTGGGTCATGCACCCCGGAAAGCAGGAAAAAGCAAGTCGTCCAGAGGTGAGATGCTGATGCAAGGTTGGGTCATGCACCCCGGAAAGCAGGAAAAACAAGTTATTACAGTGGTGAGTTGCGGATGCGAGATGGGGTCATGCACCCCGGAAGTTGGAAAAAGCAAGTCGTCCAGAGGTGAGATGCTGATGCAAGGTTGGGTCATGCACCCCGGAAGTTGGAAAAGCAAGTCATTACAGTGGTGAGATGCTGATGCAAGGTTGGGTCATGCACCCCGGAAAGCAGGAAAAACAAGTTATTACAGTGGTGAGTTGCGG
>CAKRDZ010000037.1 GCA_934316845.1 uncultured Eubacterium sp.
AGCGAGAGAAACTAATATTTTCATGATTCTATTGGTGACTTTCGCGAAGCAGAAAGGCGGATTATAACTATGAAGAAGTTATTTTTTGAAACCGAAAAAGATGGTTTTTACGGAACATATTATGAAAATCCAAAGGGTTCAGATTGTGTTGTTATTGGGGTGTTTGGAGATGATCCCAATGATTTTATGGCGAAGTGCGGTGCAAAATGGTTACATAAAAATGGAGTCAATGTTCTTTGTATGTCTCCCGGAAAGAAAAATTACAGTCATGTAAATTATCCATTGGAAAGAATTGAGACGGCTATTAAATGGCTGAAGGACAATGGAAACCGTAAAGTAGGAATTATGGGAATGAGTACGGCGGGTACAGATGCTATCGTTGCGGCGTCTCTTTTCCCGGATATTACGCTGACGTTTGGACTTACTGCCAGTGATTTTGTATGGCAGGGATTTGAACAGGGAAATAAAGATGGATGTAAGGAATGGCCGATTCCCGGTGCGTCTACTCTTTCCTGGAAAGGAGAACCGCTTCCTTATATGCCATTTGTGTACGAACATCCGGTTTACTGGCAGAAAGTTGAGGAAGAGACAAAAGGTTCAGGGGATATTGAACGCAGCACCTGCCTGTTTATTGATTCTGAAAAAGCGAGAGAGCACACGGAAGAGGAGATGATCAAGGTTGAGAACATAAAAGGGAAGCTGTTTTTGATCGGTGCGGATGATGATTCATTCTGGGAAGCAGGAAAATATATCCGTCGAATGGATCAGCGACTGAAAGAGCGTCCTCATACGTGCGACTATGTACCGCTTGTGTATGAACATGGAACGCATTTTGTTTTGCCGGAATCCCTGCTTCGTAAGGCACTTCCAGTAGGACTTAAATTTGTACTGCGATTTATTTTCAGAGCGGCAAAAGAATATCCGAATGAATGTGAAGCGACCAGAAAGGATATTGACAGAAGACTTTCGGCGGCACTAAAAGAGTGGCGGGAAGAGTAGACTGGCATTATAAAGAAAAGGAGAGAATTGATTAAAAGCAATGCAAAAAAATTAGAAATGATGTTATAATAAATGTATTGAACTTTTTAGAAATATTCGATATTAATGGATGATTTATAATATTGGATATAGATTTTTGAAAAATATATGGAGGGAATGAAGTGGAAGATACACCGATTGTAGTGAAGTCACATAATGTCCATTTGGATACAGAATATGTACAATGGATGTTTGAATTAAAAGAAAGATATAGGCATACACAAGTGAGAGCGGCGGTTAAAGTGAATGCAGAACAGTTAATGTTTAATTGGTTATTGGGAAAGGATTTAGTTACAAGAAAAGCCGATGAGAAGTGGGGGACAGGTGTTGTTGAGCAAGTTAGTTTAGATCTTCAAAATGAATTTCCAACAGCAAAGGGGTTTAGTACAACAAATCTTTGGAATATGAAAAAATGGTATTTGTTCTATTCGGAGAATCTCCAACAACTTGTTGTAGAAAATTTAGATGATTTTTGTATCAATCAATTAAAACAATATAATGGAGATGCTATTCAAAAAATCCAACAGCTTGTTGGAGAAATAGATTTTCCGGCAATATTTGCGTTTGTTCCATGGGGACATCATGTGCAAATAATTACAAAATGCAAAAATGTAGATGAAGCAATGTTTTATATTAGGGGGACCATTACAGAGGGATGGAGTCGAAATGCGTTATTAAATTACATCAAGGCAGATTATTATCATAAAAAGGGAATAGCAATAACCAATTTTGATGAACATTTAACTATTTCACAAAGTAAGTTAGCTAAGGAAATTACAAAAGAAACATATGATTTAGGATTTATTGAATTGCCATCAGAATATCAAGAAGCGGATTTAGAAGATGCACTGGAAAAAAATATTACGCAATTCCTATTAGAGTTGGGTACGGGTTTTGCATTTGTGGGAAGACAGAAAGAAATAATAGTTGCAGGAAAGACAAGATGGATAGATATGCTTTTCTATCATATAAAATTAAAATGCTATGTTGTTGTTGAATTAAAAGTGGTTTCATTTGATCCGGAATTTGCCGGAAAATTGAATTTTTACGTAAATGCTGTGGATGAATTGATTAAGACAAAATCAGACAATCCAACAATAGGGCTTCTTATTTGTAAAGACATGAACCAAACGGAAGTTCAATGGGCATTTCGGGGAATAGAGACACCAATGGGAGTTGCTACCTATGATAATGTAAGAATAAAGGAAATTGAGGAACAACTACCTTCTGTTGAGGCAATTCAAGCAAGAATAAAGCAAGCGGAAGAGGAATTCAGATTAAATATTCAAAAATCTTGTTCGAGTTAAGTATGGGGCGAATGAGAGAAGACTTTAAAAAGAAAAGGAGAAATTTCTATGATAGTTGTGGATAATAGAGGAAATGAATTTCTTGATTTTATTCCTGTTGACGAAACAAATGCGGAAGGGCAATATGAACCGATCACGCATTGTTTAGCGGTTGTAAAAATAGAAGATGATTATCTTATGGGGTGGAATAAATGGCGTCAGGAATGGGAGATTTTTGGTGGCTGCAGAGAAGATAAGGAAACATTAAAAGAATGTATTATCCGCGAATGCCATGAAGAAATCGGTTTATCAGATGTTGAATATGAATATTTAGGCTTGATGTATTTGAAAATGGCACCGGGATAGTTTAACCCCGATTGGCATTATGAGTATGGTGGTTTATACGGAGTTACGCTGCCAAAGAGATATCTTGAAATTATAGAAAAGTACAGAACCGATAAAGAAGAAGTTGAAAAACTTGCTTTTTATAAGAATATCAAGGGAAAAGAAAAAATAGCAGTTATTGACGAAAAACTATTAGAATATTGGAAGTAGAAGCAAGTCATGAAAGAAGTGAAAAGTTATCCGGGCAAACCCTTTTATTTTCTTGACATAAAAGCAAACCTCGTATAAAATATATCTAAAATTATTAAAAATTCAGAATAAAAAAACGGAGGTATATAGTATGAAGAAGATAAAAAAAGGTTTTGTTCTTTTTCTTGTTTTTGTCATGGCAGTTTCTGTGATCCCGCAGGGTGCCTTTGCAGCAAAAAAGAAGGTGAAACTAAGTAAAAAAGCGGTAACTGTGACAGTGGGAGAGTCTGTCAGAATTCAGTTAAAAAATAACAAGAAAAAAGTAAAATGGGTCGTTGCATCCGGTAAGAATATTATTACATTAAGCAAAAAGAAAAAGACCGGTGTTACAATCAAGGGGAAAAAGGCAGGGAAAGCCAGAGTACATGCTAAAATTGGAAAGAAAAAATATATCTGCAAAGTTACGGTAAAGAAATTGGATAAATCCAGTGATGAGGATTGGGAGGACGATGAGGATCAGGACGACGAAGATACAAGTACGGAAGTGCCAGTGGTACAGCCGACAGAAAAACCGCTGCAGACATCTGATCCGGTGATACCATCGACAAGTGCGCCTTCTGTGGCAACACCGGAACCGACACCGGGAGAGGATACGACTCCGGTGCCTGCGACAATAGTACCATCTTTGGTTCCGGCAAGTTCTACCCCGGAACCATCGCAGACGTCTGTTCCGACGGTAAAACCGACAGATGTACCTTCCGCAACTCCGTCGGAGACAATGACGCCACCGGTTTCAACAATAGAACCAACGATAAAACCAACAGAAAAGCCGACACCGGAGCCAACGCAGTCAGCCAGTCCGACGGTAGAACCGACAAATGTGCCTTCTGCGACACCACTGGAGACGATAACACCTTCATTGCCACCATCAAGTTCTACACCGGAACCGACGATAAAACCGGAGAACCATTTTGAGGGACTTTATGCGGAGTCGGAGCCATTTGTGATCAGTTCTGTTACGTTTGACAAAGAGGTTACTTCCTATTCTTTGGCGTATACCAATATTTATGTAACGCAGGAAGGGGCAGCGTCATTAAAGGATGTTGTACCGGATGTGTCAAAATGTTCTTTCACGGTGTATTGTTATGGAAAAAAAGCGGAAGTGAAAGGAATTTCAGATATTGTCTGGAATGAGAAAGAAGGAGAAGATCCTTATTATTCGTTTGCGCTGACGGTGGAGCAGGACGGCAAAGAATATACGGAAACGATCAAGATGATGCTCGGCATTCCGGAGCCTGCGGAGAAACATGTCGATTTGAGCAATGGTCTGACGTTATTATCGCTGCAGGCGGATGACAAGACCTATGAGTTGGAACGAAATGTAGCTTATGGTGGTGAAACTTATTATTTTAAAGATAAAGAAATTGACATATCGAAGATTGCAGAGGCGAAGAAAGTTTCAATCGTTGGTGTTTATGAGGAAGAAACGGTTACGATAGATGTGGAGATACGGAGGTGGAATCAAGGGTATGCATTCTTTATAAATCAATCTTTTAAAAAAGGGAATTTGGAAATTGGTTCCGGGTATTTTTATGGCTACAAAAAATCAGAGCGTTATTTTAATGTGGATGTGTTTACCTCAACAAAAGGCGAAGTAACCGGTGATATGGTATCCAATGAATGGTGTTTCGTCTATGAGCCGAAATTGGAAAAAGGAAAATCGTTAAAAGATATTTTTGGAAACCTTTCGGAAGAGCTGAAGATTTATCGTACGGTTTATAATAATGCCTACTATAAGGACAATGAGATACGAAATGTGGTATGGCATGAAGAATCTTTTTATGAAAATAAAGAGGATTTGGGATATTATACGTTTGATATTGTCGTGACGGTGGATGGGCAGGAACTTACGCAGGAATATAAACTGGTGCAAAGACAAAGAACGTATCAGGTATCCGGAAAACTGACAACGGCAGATGGGGTTCCGATTTCAGATGTAAGCATAATGCTGGAGCAGGAAGGTGGATCAAAGGAAACAGTTAAGACCGATTCAGAGGGATATTTCTCCAAGGAGTTGATTAAAGGAACTTATCAATTTGAACTGGGAAAACCGTTTACGGTAGAAGACGAGGATTTACAGTGGAATGAGTCACTTCCGCTTTATAAGATTGCGGGAAAAGTGACCCGGGAGGGCGCTGCTCAGTCGACAGATGTTCCGGGAATTCACTTTCAATCAGAGGAGCAAAAAACAATTACCAGTGGTAGCGATTATAGTGGGACAGAGATTAGGTATTGGTATTATTTGGAAAAGGGAACCTATAACGTGACATCCTATAACACGCTGATCGAAACGATAACCGTAACGAAGAGTGAGACTCACGATATTACGATGGAACTCGGAATGGTTTTCGGAAAAGGTTCCGGATATTATAAATTTGTAAATACAGAGGATCCCGAAGTGTATGAGGAGCCATTCGCAGCATATGGAAGCTACAAGGTTTATCTTAAACCGGGTACTTATAAAGTGCAAAAAGACGGAACGGTTATTGATACTATTAAGGTAACGATTGGTGACATGGAAAAAGATTATGTTAGCTATACATGCAAAGGCGAACTGCTTGATATGAAAGGGGTTCAGATCCCGAAAAATGTATATAACTACGATATCGTGGTTAAGAAAGATGATAAGGTGTATAAAAATCTTTCGCTGACAAGATGGAGTGAGGGAACATCCGGCTACAGTTTTTCCGCTTTACCGGGTACCTATCAGTTTTACTACGGCGAAAATAAGATCGCAGAGATTACGGTTACGGATTCCGATGTTGTACAGGATTTAACGATGCCAGTGAAATACATAAAGATAAAAATGTACGATGCGCAGGATCAGCTGATTCCTCTTACACAGCAAGTCACGTTGATAAACCAGGAAAGCAGTCAACAGTATAATCTGTATGGGGACGAAGACTCCGTAGATTTTTCAATAGCGATGGCGCTGCCTCTGGGCACATACCAATTTGAAACTTACGAAGGTATGCCAAGTGTGCAGGGTAAGACGATTACGGTAAAAGAGGACACCGACGAGATTGTCATGAATATGAACGTGTATAAGCTGACAGGAAACTGTAAAATTAATGGAGAAAGTGCAGACCGCAGCACATGGATTAATTTGTATCGAAAAGAAGAAACCAGTTATTTGACATCGTGTGCTGTGGATGAGGAAGGTAATTATGTGTTTTATCTCGAATCGGGTGATTATAGTGTGCAGGTGTCTAAAGCAGATGCCACAATAATTGCGGAAGAGGAAGTGAGTGTCACAAATGCTTCCGTCATTCAGGATTTTGATATTACGAACGCAAGCTGACTTGTCCTTGACAGACCGGATTGGATATGCTATAGTTTTTACAGAATAAGGGAATGAAGTTCTCCCTAAGCAGCTAGATACTTAAACCGCTTATAAAAGCTGATGACTTCTGCGATTTAATTATACGCAGAAGGTGTCAGCTTTTTCTGCGGTTAAAGGAGGAAATGATATGTTATTAAGTATTGCGTTGATTCTGTTAGTGGGAATGTCGATGGGATGGCTCTGCCGGAAAATGAAACTTCCCGGATTGTTAGGGATGTTAGCGACGGGAATTGTTCTTGGGCCGTATGTGTTGGATCTGCTGGATCCAAACATCCTTGGAATTTCGGCGGAACTGCGAAAGATAGCACTGATCATCATATTGACAAGAGCAGGACTTGGGCTTGATCTGTCAGGTCTGAAAAAGATAGGAAGACCGGCGGTTCTTATGTGTTTTGTGCCGGCGAGTTTTGAATTGTTCGGAATGTTACTGCTGGCTCCGAAACTGATGGGCTTATCGATATTGGAGGCAGCAGTTATGGGGGCTGTTCTTGCAGCGGTTTCCCCGGCGGTCGTCGTGCCGAGAATGGTAAAACTCATGGATGAAGGCTATGGCGTGAAAGAAGGGATCCCGCAGCTGATCTTGGCAGGGGCTTCGGTCGATGATGTCTATGTCATCGTATTATTTTCGACATTTACCGGAATGATGCAGGGGACGGGTGTTTCTGTGATCCGCTTTATCAATATCCCGGTGTCGATCCTTTTAGGAATTGCCATAGGGCTGGGGATCGGCGTATTACTGGCCTGTTTCTTTCAGAAAGTACATATGCGGGATACTTCGAAAGTGCTTATTATTCTCAGCATATCCTTTCTGCTTGTCGTGATGGAAGATCATCTTGTGACACCAATTACATTTTCTGCGTTGATCGCGGTCATGTTTATCGGAATCGGTTTGCAGAGAAAAAGAGAAGTTGTGGCAAAAAGACTTTCTGCTAAATATGGGAAATTATGGGCGGCAGCAGAGGTGTTCTTATTTGTATTAGTAGGCGCGACGGTAAATATTGGATATGTTGGTAAGGTAGGAATAACAGCACTCATCGTTATCGTGGGAGCTTTGCTGTTTCGAATGCTCGGCGTGCTGGTGTGTCTGCTTGGCACCGGGATCAAGGGAAAGGAAAGGCTGTTTACCATGCTGGCATATACACCGAAAGCGACGGTGCAGGCGGCGATCGGTGGCATTCCGCTTTCGCTGGGATTTGCGTGTGGAGAAACCGTGCTGGCAGTTTCCGTGCTGGCTATCGTGCTTACAGCGCCCCTTGGGGCATTTGCCATTGATCTTTCTTATAAAAAATTTTTGAAAAAATAATAACAG
Source organism: uncultured Eubacterium sp. (assembly GCA_934316845.1). Taxonomy (GTDB): domain Bacteria; phylum Bacillota; class Clostridia; order Lachnospirales; family Lachnospiraceae; genus Eubacterium_F. The sequence goes on from CAKRDZ010000037.1 coordinate 7,571, forward strand.
GAAGATGTACAGGGGTTGATTTTTGGGGGAAAGTCGGCTAAAATGTAATTAAAGTAAAAAATAGCCGAGGTGATCAGCGTGAGATATATAGCAAGAAATCTGGAAAAAGTTGTTTTAGAAGTTACCAAGGAATATCCGGTTGTGCTGGTGACAGGCCCAAGGCAGGTAGGAAAAACTACGATGCTGCAAAAACTGATGGAAGGCACGGACAGAAATTACGTATCGTTAGATGACCTGAATGAGAGAAATCTGGCAAAGACGGATCCGGAAATGTTTTTACAGCTGCATAAGCCGCCGATATTGATCGACGAGGTTCAGTATGCTCCGGAATTATTTGTTTATATAAAAATACATGTCGATAAATATCATAATGCGGGGGATTTTTGGCTTGCCGGTTCACAGGTGTTTAAACTGATGAGCGGGATCCAGGAATCCTTGGCAGGCAGAGTTGCCGTATTATCACTTACCTCGTTGTCTCAGGCAGAAATCTGTGGTGGAGAGATGCAGCCATTTACTCTGGATATAGAAAAATTGTCTGTAAGACGGAAAGAAAGAACAGAGGCGGATACCGGTGTGATATTTGACCGGATCTTTCGAGGTTCTATGCCGGCTATCGTCAGTGAAAAAAACAGTAACAGCCAGATCTTTTACAGCAGTTACCTGACAACATATATTGAACGGGATGTAAGAGAATTGACAGATGCAATAGATTCTCTTAAATTTCTGCATTTTATTACAGCGGTTGCCGCAAGATGTGGGCAGATCCTGAATATTGCGGAAATTGCCAGAGATGCAGATATCAATCAGAAACAGGCGAAGAGCTGGCTGGGTGTATTGGAAACATTGGGACTTATTTTTTATTTGCATCCGTATTCAAATAATATGTTGAAACGACTGGTAAAAACTCCTAAATTGTATTTTTATGATACAGGGCTGGTGTGTTATCTGACAAAATGGAGCAGCGCGGAGACGTTACAAAGCGGAGCAATGAATGGGGCAATCCTTGAAAATTATGTGGTTGCAGAAATTAGAAAAACCTATCTTAATTGTGGAAAAGACCCGTATATGTATTATTACCGAGATAAGGACGCAAGAGAAATTGATATTATTTTGGAACATGATGGCGTGCTCAATCCCATTGAGATTAAAAAATCAGCCAATCCGGGATCAGAACTTATCAAAGTATTTAAATTACTTGATAAATCATCGGCAAAACGGTCAAAAGGAGCTGTTGTTTGCATGAAACCCGAATTGTCGGCGATTGATAGAGAAAATTATATTGTTCCTGTTTGGATGATATAATGAGCACATAAGAAAAACAATCGAGGTGTTAAAAATGTGGATGTTATATGCCGTTGGTTCGTCGTTTTTTGCCGGAATAACGGCAATTTTAGCAAAGTGCGGAATTAAGAAAACGGATTCCGATGTCGGGACAGCGATCCGGACGATCGTGGTACTTGTCTTTTCCTGGCTGATGGTATTGATTACCGGAACCGGAGGACAGATTACGCAGATCGGCGGAAAGACATTTCTGTTTCTGATGTTATCTGGACTTGCCACCGGGGCTTCCTGGCTGTGCTATTTTCACGCACTGCAAAAAGGGGATGTCAATAAAGTGGTGCCGATTGATAAATCGAGTACGGTGCTGACTATTTTACTGGCGCTTATCTTTCTGCATGAGGGAATGACGGTTGGAAAAGTGATATCCATTGTTTTGATCGGTCTGGGAACCATGCTCATGATCACGAAAAAGGAAACGACGGAAACAAAAACGGAGAAAAAGGACTGGTTTATTTATGCGGTTCTTTCCGCGGTATTTGCAAGTTTGACGGCAATTCTCGGAAAAATAGGAATTGAAAATATTGATTCCAATCTGGGTACGGCGATCCGTACAACCGTGGTACTTTTGATGGCATGGATGATGGTATTTGCGGCCGGAAAACGAAAATCAGTAAAACAAATCGAAGGAAAAGAACTGTTGTTTATACTGTTGTCAGGGCTTGCTACCGGTGCTTCGTGGATGTGCTATTACCGGGCATTACAGGAAGGACCGGCGAGTGTGGTCGTGCCGATTGATAAACTGAGCATATTGGTAACGATTGCCTTCTCGTGGATCGTATTTCACGAGAAACTTACCAAAAAGGCAGCTCTTGGACTATTATGTATCGTGGCAGGCACATTGATTCTTGCGGTGTTATAGAAAGGAAGGAAACATTATGGGAAAAATATATTTTGTTCGTCATGGAGAGAGTGAGTGGAATGTTACCGATCAGATTTGCGGTCAGACCGATGTGCCGTTGACGGAAAAAGGACATAAGCAGGCGGAGGAAACCGGAAAAAATATTGTGGAGAGCGGGATTTCTGCGGATCTTATCCTGTGTTCGCCCCTTTTGCGCGCAAAACAGACGGCACAGCATATCGCGGAAATGACCGGAATCCCATTGCAGGTCGAACCGAGGTTAGTGGAGCAGAACTTTGGTGTGTGGGAAGGGGCTTCTCCACGAAATTCCAAAGAGTTTCATGAGGCAAAAAAGGAATTTTTAACGCGCTACGGAAAGGGCGAATCGATGTTTCAGCTGGCGCAGCGCATTTACAATCTGCTCGATGAATTAAAGGCAAAAGATAAAAATTATATTCTGGTTGCGCACAACGGCATATCGCGTGTGATCCGTTCGTATTTTGGAGATATGACAAACGAAGAATATGCGGCCTATGGCGTAAAGAACTGCAGCGTGACGATGTTTGATTTTTCGTATGATGCGGTTGTGTTTGATATGGATGGCGTGATCTTTGATTCGGAGCGTGCGACGATCGACTGCTGGCTGGAACTTGCTGAAAAATATAACATTGAAAATATTGAAGAGTCCCTTCTTGCGTGCACCGGCACAACAAAAGTGCGCACGAAAGAAATTATGCAGGAGGCGTATGGGGAAGATTTCCCATATGATATGTATGCCAAAGAGGCATCGGCAATGTATCATGAAAAATACGACGGCGGAAGACTTCCGATGAAACAAGGGGTCGTAGAGCTGCTTACGTATTTAAAAGACAAAGGAAAGAAAATTGCTTTGGCGTCCTCTACAAGAAAAGAGACGGTGATGAGTCAGTTAAGGGATGCGAAGATCCTTCCCTATTTTGATGTTGTGATCTGTGGTGATATGGTAGAGCGAAGCAAACCGGCACCGGATATTTTTCTGAAAGCCTGTGAAGAACTGGGCGTAAAGCCGGAGCGTGCTTTTGGTATCGAAGATTCTTACAATGGCATCCGTGCGTCGCAAAGTGGCGGACTCCGTACCATCATGGTGCCGGATCTTCTTCCGGCCAATGAGGAAATGCGGGAACGTTCGGAAGTGGTGCTTACTACACTTCTGGATGTAATAAATTATCTGGAGGCATAAAATGGATTTACATAAAGGTTACAACCACACGGTTCAATATTATGAAACGGACAAAATGGGAATTACCCATCATTCCAATTACATCCGCTGGATGGAGGAAGCGCGGGTGGATTTTCTGAAACAGATTGGCTGGGATTATGACAAACTGGAGGAAATCGGGGTGATCTCGCCGGTGACGGAAGTCAGCTGTAAGTATAAAAATACGACCACATTTGCCGATGAAATATGCATTGTTGTCTCGGTGGAAGAGTGCAAAGGAGTCCGGTTAAAACTTTTGTATGAGATGGAAAAGGCAGATGGCACCTGCGTGTGTGTGGCACATTCCGAACACTGCTTTGTGGATACAGAGGGGCGTCCGATCAATCTGAAAAAGAAATATCCGGAGTTTTATGAGGCAATTATCAGCCGCAAACAACAGTTGCCGTCGTAAAGCTGTTGTGCTATACTTAATAAGTAAGGGGACATTTTGTTCTCTTATTATAAAAAATGCGGATAACCGCACATTATATTATTAAAGGAGATATTGCTGTTTGAAGAAGAACAACACCTTGGAGATTGTGGGCTGACCGGGAGGTTTGCGCTGACACGATCTCACACAGACCTCCCGCCGGAAAGGCAATTGTAGTTGACAATTTTCAGGAGGCAGGCGACGTCCGACGGACGCCGGCTTTAAGCCGACAAAAGTAGAACGGAGAATAAATAATGAATAAAAACAACTTAAACATTCGTTTGGAAAACGAAACGGAATATCGCGAAGTAGAAAACCTGGTAAGAGAGTCATTCTGGAATGTATATCGTCCGGGATGCCGGGAGCATTTTGTATTGCATGAATTGAGAAAAGATCCGGATTTTGTGCCGGAACTTGATCTGGTACTGGAAAAAGATGGAAAAATCATTGGCCAGAATATGTTTATGCGTGCTGTGATCCAGTCTGATGATGGCAGAGAAATTCCGATTATGACAATGGGACCGATCGGTATCCTCCCAGAGTTTAAGAGGATGGGATATGGAAAATATTTACTTGATCATTCTCTTGAAAGGGCAGCAGAACTTGGATGCGGAGCACTTTGCTTTGAAGGAAACATAGACTTTTACGGAAAAAGCGGTTTCCGGCCGGCAAGTGAGTTTGGAATACGCTATCATGGACTGCCGGAGGGAGAAGATGCTTCTTTCTTTTTATGCAGGGAGCTGATTCCGGGATATCTCGACGGTATTACCGGAGAATACACATCGCCGAAAGGATATTTCGTCGATGAGAAAGCGGCCGGGGAGTTTGATAAAATGTTTCCACCCAAGGAAAAATTAAAACTTCCGGGACAGTTATTCTAGGCATTGCGGTAAGTATTGCGGTAAGGAGGGACCCGCTTGCGGGAGGGATGGACGGATTTCCGCCCATCCCTTTTTTCAATTTATGAATCAGATAGAGAAAGAGGGGATTTTATTGTACTATAGTATACAAGACACGATGTATCTAATCCTTTTTTGGATTGTTATAGGAGTAATTCCGGGAGTGCTTACCATCTGGAACATTTACAATTTCTTTGCAAAAAAGCCAAAATATAAGAGAATTATTGCATGGCTGACAATCTGGATCGGTGGCTTTTTGTATTACTTTTTATACGAAGCCGGTTTTCAGCCGTCAGGGGACTGGAAGGAAGCCGTTTATGTCTATGAAACACATTATAGTATCTCGTCGCAATATGGCTGGACGGTAGCAGTTCCGGTTATATTGGGACTCATTGCACTACTCATTTTGTATAGTGTGCAGGCAGACCGGCAGCCACCGCTTTTTGCCGCGTTTTTAATTGCTTTTGTAGTGATATTTAATGTTATTTCTATTGTTTTTGCAATTCAGATCGGAAACCAGATGAAGAGTCACAGCGACGGATTTGTCAATATGTTTTTATATCTGTATCAATTCAACCTCTTTGTGCTTTCTGTTTCGGCGGTCAAAAATCATATGAAGGAGCAGATAAACCTTTATCAGGCGAGACGAAAAAATGCGGAGAGTACAAAAATGGCATGGCTGTACTGCAGGATAAGATGCTTTGAACGGTATCCTGTGCTTGTATTTGCCTGTTTGTTTTTTATCATTGCCGTATTTGAAATCTTGTTTATCCTGGCCGGACAGGGGGCAGATGCGCCGGTCAAAGCCTTTACGGACACAGCGGACTGGACATTTTCGCAGCAGACGCCGCCTCCTCCGATGGAGTCGAGCGGGCATTATCTGTGTACGGTGGCAGCAGGCGGTCATAAAAAGATCGTGAAGCCGCTCCGGTATGGGACAAGAAGGGGACAGACGATCGTGGTAAACCGTCAATTGTGTATTGCCAATGCGTTTGAAGAATGGATACAGGAAAAAATTCCCAAAATTCACAAGGCGGTAAGAAATTTTTATGACCGGTATGGATATCCGGTTTCCAGACATATTACAACGCCATTGCGGGCAGATGCGGTATATTTTTTGATGAAACCGCTGGAATGGGTGTTTGTAGTATTTTTGTATTTCGTTGACACACAGCCGGAGGAACGCATACGCAGACAGTATGTGCTGAAAAATCATATAAAGAATTGACACAATCTGCTAAAGATTAATACTATTTCTTTTGCGTAAAAATGTTTACAATACAAGGGAAGAACGAAATGATGCTTTTTATGCGAGAAGGAGAGATACGTATGGAGAAAAGAGCAGGTGTGTTAATACAAAATGAAAAAGAAGCAAATAAGGCGGCAGCGAAAGTTATGCGGATAACGTTTTTCATATTTACGCTGATTTACCTATTAAATGTGGCGGGCATTTTTGTCGTAGATATGAAAGTCATGACCGTTGCCTATGTTGCCGGATCCTTGTTTTTGTGGCTGCCTACAATTGTAGTCTGTGCATTGAAAAAACAAAACAGCTATGTGAAATATATGCTTATTGGGTGTTCTGTGTTGTTTGTTACGATTGCAACGGCGACACTGAGTTATCATGTGGTGATCATATATATTTATGCCATTGCGATTTCCAGTTTGTATTTTTCGAAAAAAATAAATATCATCACAACGATCGTATCGGTTGTGGGAGTTTCTGCGGCACAGGTGGTATGTTTTGTATTTGAAATACTTCCCGATAAGAATTTTACCAATATGTTTAAACTGTTTTTGTACGGAATCGCACCAAGAGCAATGACTTTGATCGCGGTTGCGGCAATCTTTACCATGCTGTGCAGGCGGACTGCGGCACTGCTTTCCAATGTAATGAATGCAGAGCAGCAGGAACAGATGATCCGTGAGATGAAGGAATTACAGCAAAAATCGCAGCAGACATCCGAAGAACTGAGGAAAATGGTGCAGGAATTGTCTACGATTACCAAAAGCTCGATGGAGGCCAATGGGCAGATCGCGGAGGAGACGAGTGGTGTGCTGGAAAGTTTTAGTCAGAATACCAGTGAAATTACGGAAGTCAATGAGAGAACGCAGGATATCAACGGCAGTCTGGAAAAACTGGGTGAGATGAATGGCAGGGTTTCTGAACTGGCACAGCAGAATAACAGCCGTACCAAAGAAAACCAGAAAAAAATGGACGATGCGACGGCAAGTATGGAGCAGATCCATGTAAGTACGAGTGAGTGTAAAGAGATAATCTGGAAGCTTGGTGAGGAGTCCAAAGAGATTCTTAGCATCATTCAGGTAATCACCGGAATTTCCAATCAGACCAATATCCTGGCATTGAATGCGGCGATTGAGGCAGCAAGAGCCGGCGAACATGGAAAAGGTTTTGCTGTGGTAGCCGGGGAGATTCAGAGCCTGGCAGAGCAGACAAAGACGGCGGTGGAAAATATTGGAAAGATCGTCACAGAAACGGTTCACCACACGGAAGAGGCAGTAGGGGTAATGGAGCAAAGTGTAACGCTTACCGAAAGAGGGATGGAAAGCATCCGCGAAGTTGGTAATTCGACGGCGGTAATTACCTCTTCCAACAATCAGATGTCAGAACAGATCTTAGAGATGGATAAAACCGTTGAAGTGATCCGCAGGCAGAGTGCAGAGGTGGCAAACGGCATGAACCAGGTGAATGAAAGCACCAAAAATAACTACGGAGCCATTGAACATGTGGCGGCCGCGACACAGGAAAACTGTGCCGGCGTGGAAGCCATTGAAGAGATGGTAGTGAGGATTAAGACAATCGCGGACAAAGCCAGTCACTCCCGTTTTTGAAAGGTCGTTTGAAACCGTGGATTTAATGGTTTCCCGTCAAGAAAAGTTTTGTCAAAATCAATGATAATGTCTCTGCAGGGAGCAAGTGTGCCCTGGTAAATTTTGGAAAGAACCGGATTTGTCTCTCTGGCAGAGGCTTTTGGAATGAGATCCATCATATGTCCTTCGAGTTTGCGATAGTGCAGGGAGAGGAGCATAAGGGAGCGCAGGAGCAGACGGCGTAACGTCTTGCCGGTTGTTACAAGCCATTTGTAAAACGCCATAGACTGTAACGATTTTTTGACGTCGCGTGGTGTCAGGTCAAAATGGCGGTAAACTCCATAGACAGCCTGAAGCGTCTGCTTATCCCAGCGGATGTGGCGCCAGAGAGGGTATAAAAATGGCTGGATGCCATCTTTTTTTATCAGATAGCGGTCAAATTCCATTTCCATGACAAGGTGGTTAAAGCCTTTTTCTTTTGCCTTTTCATTGACGTACGTATGTGCTTCGCTGTCAAGCATAAAATGACAGATAAATCCAAGGAGATAGGCATACTCCGGGCAATGACGTCCTTTTTTTCGGATGGAGGAACGAACGGTTTCCAGAAAAGGAAGAAAGGGCTGTTTATGCTGGGCATGTCCCAATGTATTGACGCGGCAGGGAAGAAACGGACGGTAGAAGAACAAAAAGTCCGGTCCCTGCAGTCCCGCTTTGTAGGCGGAAGGATATTCCTGTATGATCTGACGTATTTCTTTTGGAAGTTCTTTGCAGACCTCTTTTCCAAAACGGTTATGTGCATAAAATGAAGGCATGATAAAACTCCTTTCAAATTTACTCTGTCTTTTTTTATATAATTGTAGTATACTAGATTTGATTTAAGTTATGCAACAGGAATTTGAAAACAGGAGAAAATAAATAGATGTTAGAATCAATAAAGGGACTTAATGTAGTGGAAAAAAAGGGAGTGCCCTTTCTTCAATTTGAAATATTTGAAAATCAACCCGTGATCCACGGCTTTTCAACGCGTCTTGGCGGTGTGAGCAAGGGAGAATGGAGTTCTATGAATATCAGTTTTACGCGCGGAGATAACGAAGCCGATGTAAAAGAAAATCATGAACGTCTGGCTGCCGCGGTCGGATACCGGACAGAAGATCTGGTATTGACCCAGCAGGTGCATAAAACCGATATTCTGCGCGTGGGAAAAGAAGATACCGGTGATGTTTACCGTTATCCAAATCGCAGAATTCGTGAGATCGACGGACTGGTAACCGATGAGCCGGGCGTGATGCTGATGACATTTTTTGCGGACTGCGTGCCTCTTATCTTTTATGATCCGGTCAGGAAAGCAGTGGGAAATGCCCATTCCGGATGGCGGGGAACCGTCGGCGCGATGGGACAGAAGATGGTAGAACGGATGCATGAAGAGTTTGGTTCCAGACCGGAGGATATTCTTGCTGTGATCGGACCGTCGATCTGCCGGAAATGTTACGAAGTGAGCGATGATGTCATCGCAGAGTTTCACAAAGCCTTTCCGTGGATGACAGGATTTTACGAGGATAAGGGAAACGGGCATGCGATGCTTGATCTGTGGGAGGCAAACCGGCAGATCCTGCTTCATGCTGGATGCCTGCAAGAGCATATACAGGTGAGCGGACTATGTACGAACTGCCATCCCGATCTGTTGTTTTCGCATCGTTTTACCGGGGGAAAGCGCGGAAATCTCTGTGCAGTCATCGGACTGCAGGAAGGATAGATAGGAGAACAAACGTGAATCAGAGAAATTATCAAAAAGAGCTGGATCAGTTATTGGTAAAAATTGACAATGAGCCAAAGAAAACTTTATTTCTGCATTGCTGCTGTGCGCCGTGCAGCAGTTATGTGACGGAGTATCTTTCGGCACATTTTCATCTGGTGCTGTTTTTTTATAATCCGAATATTACGGAAAAAGACGAGTATGAAAAGAGAAAGCAGGAATTGATCCGGCTCATTTCAGAGAAAGAGTATCCCGGAAAGATCGATATCGTAGAAGCCGGTTACGACAGTGACCCCTTTTTTGAGATGGCAAAAGGCTACGAGAAGGAGCCGGAATGTGGGAAACGCTGTTTTTTGTGTTATGAACTGCGGCTTCGTGAGACAGCAAAAGAGGCAGTTCGCTATGGTGCGGATTATTTCTGCACGACATTGTCAATCAGTCCACATAAGAATGCAGGAAAACTGATGGAGATCGGAGAGAGACTGGCGAAGGAGTATAACATTCCCTATCTTCCGTCCGACTTTAAGAAAAAGAATGGCTATAAACGAAGCATAGAATTGTCGAAAGAATATGATCTTTACCGTCAAAATTACTGTGGCTGCGTCTTTTCAAGGCAGCAGGCAGAGAAGGAAGGAAGAAATAACTGTGAAAAATCAGAATAAACATAAGAAAATATGGATCCTTGCGGTCGTCGTACTGTGTGCTGTCGCAGCGGTCGGGGTGGCAGATGTCATTCAGAAACGGACGGCAGAGCAGCCAAATGACGAGGGTTCGGTAGGGAAAGATGAGATTTTTGCCATGGATACGGTGATGGATCTGACGGTGTATGCCAAAGATACGGAAAAGGTGTTAAGTGCCGGCAGAAAACTGATCACACAGTATGAGCAGCATTTTTCTGTCAATATTGAGGACAGTGATATCAGTAAATGCAACCGGGCAGAGGGGAAACCGGTAAGAGTATCGGATGAGACGTATGATCTGATCCGCATCAGCAAAGAAATGACCGAGAAAACCGGTGGCTTATTTGATATCTCAATTTATCCGATTGTCCGTGCCTGGGGATTTACGACGCAGGATTATAAAATCCCGGATGAAAGCGAACGGAAGAAGCTGCTTTCGTATGTGGATGCTTCCGGGATCACGCTGGGAGACGATAACACGGTTACCTTGAAAAAGGGAATGGAGATTGACCTTGGTGGAATTGCCAAAGGCTATCTTTCCCAAAAACTGGTAGAATTGTTTCAGAAAGAAGGAGCTGTCGCCGGCGTTGTGTCATTAGGCGGCAATGTGCAGACATTCGGGAAAAAAGAAGATGGAAGCCGGTTTACGATCGGAATTACCGACCCGTCGGATGCACAGAGTGTACTGGGAACGCTGGAAGTGGACGAAAAGGCGGTGATTACGTCGGGATCGTACCAGCGGTATTTTGAAAAGGACGGAAAGCGTTACCACCATATTATGGATCCGCGAACCGGGGCACCGGCAGAAAGCGATCTTTTGAGTGTTACGGTGATCTGTGACCGCGGAGAACAGGGAGATGCGTTAGCCACTTCGCTGTTTGTGATGGGAAAAGAAAAGGCGATTTCCTATGCAAAGGAAAATGATCTGTCATTGATCCTGGTGGATCAGAACAACGAAATATGGACGTCGGAAGGAGTGGACTTTCGGACGGCAAATTAGATTATGAAAAATGAGGAATAGAGAAATGAGAGAAAAATTAATCGGCGACCGCAGATTTTACCGCAGATTATTTGCGATAGCGGTGCCAATGATGATACAGATGGCAATTACAAATTTTGCCAGTATGCTTGACAATGTGATGGTAGGGCAGATGGGAACCGAGCAGATGACCGGCGTAGCAATTGCAAATCAGCTGGTCTTTGTCTATAATTTATTTATTTTTGGAGCAGTGTCGGGGCCGGGAATTTATACGGCGCAGTTTTTCGGGCAGAGAAACGAAGAGGGAATCCGTTACACGATGCGGTTTAAATTGCTTTTGTGCGGAGCGCTTACCCTGATCGGACTGATATTGATGGGAAGTATGGGAGAACAGCTGATCCGGCTGTACCTTCATACGGAAAATGGAACGACCAATGCCGCGCTTACGCTGCAGCATGGATTGGATTATCTGCACATTGTTATGGTCAGTTTTATTCCGTTTGCAGTCGTTCAGGCGTATGCCGGGACGTTAAAGGAAACCGGAGAGACGTTGCTTCCTATGAAAGCCGGGATCCTTTCCGTTGTTGTGAACTTTTGTATCAATTACGTGCTCATCTTTGGAAAATTCGGAATGCCGGTACTTGGAGCCAAAGGAGCGGCGATTGGAACGGTGGCGGCGAGAATCGTGGAAATGGTTATCGTGGTAGGCTGGGTGCATACGAAGAAGGACAGAAATCCTTATGCCAAAGGACTGTACCGCTCGATGAAAATACCGGCAGACCTGGCAAAAGAAATTGCCATCAAGGGAACACCGCTTTTGGTAAATGAAGGCTTGTGGGCGTCCGGTATGGCAATGCTCATGCAGTGTTATTCCGTCCGCGGACTGGATGTCGTGGCAGGAATGAACATATCCAATACGCTGAACAATATGTTTAATGTCGTATTTTTATCGATCGGAAACAGTGTTGCCATTTTGGTCGGCCAGTTACTGGGGGCGGGAAAGATGAAAGAGGCAAAATATACCGCTTACCGGATCATTTTCTGCTCGACGACACTGTGTCTCATAATTGCACTTGCTCTGGCAGGAACCTCGCCGTTTTTCCCAAGAATCTATGAGACGACGGATGAGATACGGCATCTGGCAGCCGGGTTTATCCGGATCCTTGCCCTGTATATGCCGGTCAATGCCTTTTTGCATGCGACGTATTTTACAATCCGTTCCGGCGGAAAGACGATCATTACATTTTTGTTTGACAGTTGTTTTATCTGGTGTATCACGATTCCCCTGGCATACTGTCTTTCAAGGTTTACTGCGATCCCAATCTTTCCGTTGTATCTGATCGTGAGCGGAGTGGATGTGTTAAAATCTATACTCGGATATATCTTGCTGGTAAAGGGAATCTGGCTGAATAATCTGGTAGAAGAAAAATAATGACAAGGCAAAGACCTCTTATTGAGAAACATTATCAATAAGAGGTCTATCTTTTTTTCCCAAAAAGAGGTATGATACTATTAGTTAGTAAAAACTAACTTAAACGTTTACGCATATATTTTAGGAGGATTTAGAGATGTTTTTAGAGATTCATGATCTAAAAAAGAGTTTTGGAAACGGAAACAACCGGACAGAGGTGTTAAAAGGAATAGAATTTACAGCAAACAAAGGGGAAATCTGTGTTCTTCTTGGCCCTTCCGGCTCCGGAAAATCTACGCTTCTTAACATCATTGGAGGCATTGATTCACCGGATGATGGTTACGTAGCCATCGAAGGAGAGAAGATGAGAGATATGACGGAAAAGACATTGACCCGTTATCGCAGAAGACATCTTGGTTACATATTTCAGATGTATAATCTGATCCCAAACCTTAATGTAAAAGAGAATATTGAGGTAGGAGCTTATTTAAGTGAAAAACCGCTGGAGATTGACGATCTGTTAAAGACGCTGGGATTATATGAACATCGTCATAAACTGCCAAACCAGCTTTCCGGCGGACAGCAGCAGCGTACCGCGATCGGACGTGCGATTGTAAAAAATCCGGATATTCTTTTGTGCGATGAGCCGACCGGAGCATTGGATTATAATACGTCCAAAGATATTTTGAATCTGATCGAAGAAGTGAATCACAAATACGGGAATACGGTCATAATGGTAACACATAACGATGCCATCAAATATATGGCGGACCGTGTCGTACAGCTGCGCGACGGACAGATTCGAAAGAACTACTGCAATGAGAAGAAGATTTCCGCAGTAGATCTTGACTGGTAGGAGGGCAGGCTGATGAAAAATCCATTGATAAAACGCCTGCCGAGAGAATTGATCGGAGAATTTCCAAAGTATATTGTCATATTTTTGTTTATGACATTGACGATCGGATTTATCTCCGGGTTCCTTGTAGCAGGCAACAGTATGATCATATCATATGATGAGAGTTTTGAAAAATATAACATCGAAGACGGACATGTGGAGTTTGAGGAAGAAGCAGATGACACAATGATGGACGAGGTGGAAGAAGAGGAGAAGGTAACTTTTTATAAAGACTTTTACAAAGAAGCAGCCTCGGTTTTGAAAAAAGATAATTCTCAGGGAACGATGCGTGTTTTTAAGACACGTGAAGAGGTGAATAAAATCTGTTTGATGGAAGGAACGATGCCAAAGAAGAAAAATCAGGTAGCGATTGACCGTATGCATGCAGATAACAATAACTGGGAAATTGGTGATAAGATCACGTTAGACGGAAAAGAATATGACATCTGTGGTCTGGTGGCTTTGTCTGACTATAGCGCATTATACTCAGACAATAATGATTTCATGTTTGATGCCGTTAAGTTTGGTGTGGCTGTTATGTCAAAAGAAGGGTATGAAACTCTTTCGGAGGACAAAGAACATTTTCAATACGACTGGGTTTATGCGGATAAACCGCAGACAGAGAAAGAAAAGAATGACAAAGCAGAAGATTTTATGACGGCAATTGCTAAAAAGGCCTATAATAAAAATCTGACAATTAAGAATTTTATTCCGGAATATGCAAACCAAGCGATTTGTTTTACGGGGGAAGACATGGGTGGTGACCGTGCGATGATGATCGGGCTTTTGTATATCCTGATCGCAATCATTGCGTTTATCTTTTCGATTACGATCAAACATACGATCATAAGAGAAGCGACGGTAATCGGTACCCTTCGTGCTTCGGGGTATACGAGGGGAGAACTTTTAAGACATTACCTTGCAGTACCGGTTATGGTAACGTTGATCTCTGCTTTACTGGGAAATGTACTTGGATACACGATATTTAAAGATACGGTGGCGGATCTTTATTATGAAAGTTACAGCCTGCCGACGTATGTAACCATTTGGAATGCAGAAGCTTTTGTGACGACGACGGTTATTCCTATCGTATTAATGCTTGTGGTAAATGCGATTACGCTGATCAAGAAACTGCGTCTGTCACCGCTTAAATTTATACGAAGAGATTTGTCAACAAAGAAAAAAAAGAAGGCGCTTCGTCTGCCGCATTTCAAATTTTTTACGAGATTTCGTATCCGTATTGTGTTGCAGAATTTATCCAGTTATCTGATGATGTTTATCGGTATATTTTTTGCGTCGGTACTGCTTCTGTTTGGTATGATGATGCAGCCGCTTCTGGCAAAATACCAGGATAAGGTGCTGGATGCGATGATTGCGCCGTACCAGTATGTATTGAAAACACAGGTAGATACGACAAATCCGGATGCGGAAAAATATGCCATGACGTCGTTAAATTATGAGGGAAAGACCCGGAATGAAGATATCAGTATCTATGGAATTGTAAATGACAGCAAATATTTTACACAGGAACTTCCGAAAGAAGGAGTTGCTGTGTCGGATTCATTTCACGAAAAATATGGTGTGCAGGCTGGCGACACGATTACCCTAAAAGAAAAATATGAAGGGAAACAATATCGTGTAAAGATCACGAAGATTATTCCTTACGCTGCCGGTATTGCCGTATTTATGCCGATCGATCAGTTTAATGAAACGTTTGAAATGAAAGTCGATTTGTTTGACCAGGGATTCAGTGATCCGGCATTGCTTTTGAAGCGGCTTTCCACTCCCGGAAAACAGGAATATTTCACCGGATATTTTTCCAAAGAAAAATTGACCGATATTGATGAAAAATATATCAGCTCCTGTATTACAGAGGATGATATGACAAAACTTTCCCGTCAGATGAATGTGTCGATGGGAGGTATGTTTGAGATGATTAAATGGTTTGCCGTTGCACTTGCGGTATTGATCATTTATCTTCTTACGAAACTTATATTGGAGCGAAATACGACGGCAATCTCGATGGTTAAGATCTTAGGCTATGAAAATGGAGAGATCGGGCGGCTTTACCTGATCACGACGACATGGTTTGTGCTGTTCTCGATCATTATCAGTTTGTTTTTATCCTCGGTTACGATGCTGGAGATTTACCAGGCACTCATGATCAATTACAATGGATGGATCAGTATTTATTATTCACCGCAGGTTTATCCGGTCATGGTACTTATGGTACTTGGTGCGTATGCGCTGGTAGCACTCGTGCAGTTCCGGAGAATTAAGAAGATTCCGATGGATGAAGCATTGAAGAATGTTGAATAGAAAGGGGCAGAAGCAATGAATCGAAATAGAAAATGGAAATATGTAGGAAAAACAGTTCTCTCCGGAGTGCTTGTGACAAGTTTGCTGGTAGGAAATATCGGATATGCGGAGGCAAAGCCGATTTCGCAGGAAGAAACGGTATATGTGGAACTGGCAGAAGATGGAAGTGTGAAGGAAGTGACGGTATCCGATCTTTTGAAGCAGGAAGGAAAAGAAAATGTGACAAAAGAAGAAAAAGCGGACAAGGATACAAAACTTCCGGTAGATGTGAAGATTACCTATCTTTTGGATGGAAAAGAAATTGCCGGCAAGGATCTCGTTGGGAAAAGCGGAAAACTTACGATCCGCGTGAAATACATAAACCATTCTACCCGGAAAAAGAGTATCAATGGGAAGAAAGAGACATTGTACACGCCGTTTATAATGGCGACCATGATGGTTCTTCCGTCGGATAAATTTACGAATGTAGAAGCGAAAGATGCCAAGGTAATGGAACAGGGCGACAATCAGATCGTTCTTGGAATCGGATTTCCGGGTATGGCAGAGAGTCTTGATTTGAAAGACGGCGATATCAAGGACAAATTAAAGTCGGAATTTGAGATCACAGCCGATGTCAAAGATTTTGAGATGGATCAGGCAGTGACGGTTGCGAGTGCGGACATTTTTTCCGAACTTGATCTGGAGGATAATGAGGATTTACAAGATTTGGAAGACGGAATTGATGACCTGTGTGATGCTTCCGGGAAACTGGTAAAAGGAACGAAAAAAGTAGATGAAGCCGTAACGAAGTTTGGTGACAAATTTGAAACGTTTGCCAAAGCGATTACGAAGATGAGCAAAGGAACGAAGACGCTGAATAAAGGAAGCAATACATTGTACAAAGGCATAAAACAATACACGCAGGGTGTGAACGGACTTGCGGATGGCGTGACGGCTTATGTACAGGGAAGTGACAAAGTTTCTGCAGGACTTAGTGCTTTTTATACCGGTGTCAAAGATCTGCCGGAAACATATAAGAAATTTTCGGACGGTTTAACCGGTTATACTTTTGCGGTTGATAAATTGGCAGACAAAGATACGGTAAATGCGCTGGTAGACGGCGCGAAAGGTGTAGCGGCACAGATCACGGCGATGAATACAAATCTGGAGACGCTGGAAAAAAGTTACGATGAATACGGTAAGATCATCGCGAATCTGAAAGCACAGGCAGATTCCTGTACTGATGAAACGCAGAAACAGGCGATCCTTGCCTCGGTGTCAGAACTTGAAAAGGTGGCAGCGCAGCAGGAGAAAACTGTTACGGCGCTGAAGGATGCGACAAAGAGCGATGGGGCATGGAAGAAAGGCGCAGACCAGGTAAGCGGCGGCGTAGCCCGGTATACCAGCGGGGTACAGAAACTGGCAGAGAGTTCTTCGGCGCTTACGAATGCGGATGGCGAGATAAGCAAAGGTCTTGCCAGTCTTGTGACAAGTGCAAAGGCATTGAAGGACGGAAGTGGAAAACTTTCCCAAAACAGCAAGAAACTTTTGAGTGCTTCCAAGAAGATCAAAAAGGTATCCAAGAGTCTTGTAAAAGGTGGAAAAGGTCTGGCAGATGCTACCGGGCAGCTTGTCAAAGGAAGCGGTCAGATGAATAAGGCCGCCAGTGCCTTTGCCAAAGGATTTACTGCATTGGAGAAAGGCACCGGTTCTCTTGCGAGCGGTGTGAAGAAATTCGATGAAAAAGGAATTCAGAAGATCAAGGATACCTATGAAGATGATTTTGTCTCATTAAAAGACCGTTTGCAGGCACTTGGGGATCTGTCGAAAGATTATACTTCATTCTCTGAGAAACAGCAGGGTGTGGACAGTGAAGTGAAGTTTATCATCCAGTCCCCGGCGTATAAGAAGTAGGAAAACTTGGCGTTATTGATGTGAGAAAAGCCCCCGGCATGGCAGTTATAGTAAGGACTGCCGGTGTGCCGGGGGCTTTGTGTGGGGATGGGGAATTACAGGCGGAGGAACATTTCCTGCGCATAGGCGCGGATATCGGATGGCGAAACCATATTGTATTTTTCTTTTACCGCGCAAAAGTAATCATGAATCGATTGCTGTGTAATAATACAATTTGAGCGGGAGGAAGAAGGTATATTTTCTCGCGCAGATATCCAGGGAGTTTCGTTGTGAGTGAATTCTTCTAAAACTTTTCCGCTATAGCAGCAAAGGTTTTTGATAACGCTGTCTAATATGGCGCGTTCCTGAGAATTCAACAGATCACTGTCAAATTTTTCGCAAGGAGCGATAGGATCAAAATGATAATCGCGGTATTTAAAGTAGATATCTTTGTAAACGGGACCGTGAACCCAGGCTTCACAATCTTCGGGAAATAGAAAAGCACCGTAAAATGCACTATAAAAACCCTGAATGTAGTATAAGGCTTTTTGGAGAGCCAGTGGGGTGATGTCTTCACATTGGTTCAGTATATATTTTATTGCATAAATGATTTTTGAATGATCCGTTGATGAATCCATTGTTAACCGGAGTAATGCATCCACTGCTTTTTTGCTTTTTTTATAAGTGGAAATGGATTTCAGATTTCCCTTTCCTTTTTCTAACAGCATTGAATAGTACTCAGGACTACTGTAAATTTTTGTTAATTCGTCAGAATATTGTCTGGTAGGAATATCTCCGTCATAATAGCGTGAAAATGTTTGTTCGCCCCAGCCTAAAAGACGGGAAAGAGGGCGTTTTCCAATCGCATATTTTTCAGGAATGGCTACAATGTGCTCAAGAGGGATGATATCATTTTTTATACGGTATTGTTCATAAAGGGCTTTAAGGTTGTCGTCGTTTATCTCCGGAACATATACCGGAGAATTACAGTTTATACAATGTGCTTCTTTTCCCTTATATTGATATTGGATCCCTTTAATAGTGCCAGTCAGTGCGACCGGTGAAATCGTATAGGAAACATCATTTCTGCAGTTTTCGCAAAATACAAGATTCTCAGCCATTTTAAATCCTCCTTATAAATTATCGAAATAAATATGTAATAGGTTTGTTTCGCTTATGAAACGATATTACAATGGTTCGGCGGCCATTTGGAATATCAATTATATTGAATTTCGTATAAATGTCAATGGTTTCCAAATCACCATCTGAATTATACAGTTTAACTTGTGGAACAAAAACATATAAAACTTCATATTCAAACCCTATATTAGTATTTTGCAGGGTATGACAAAAATCCTCCACTTTTATCTGCATAAGTATGGATTTTTGTTTTTCGGTACGAATATTATATTCATTTATAAAATCAATATTCTCTTGACGTTTATCATTTTGGGAGATAATGTATTTACCGGATGAAACGCAATTTTTTATTTCATTTAAAACGGTTTCAATTTCTTCTCTGGAGTGATTTTGATTGTAGTGTTGACTCATTCATATCACCTCAATAAAATAGTAGCACAATTGTATTTAAAAGTCAACAAAAATGTACCAATTGATACAAAAAATGAAAGCATATACCTCGCAGGCATTACAGGAGATACATTATAGGTGTTAGACATGAAAGAAAGTGTGGAAACTTGGGAAGGTAAATGTAAAAGTTAACGTTCAGAACAAAAAAATAGCAAAAACGCGACGTTGAGAACATTGATGTTGACAGGGGGAAGTGTATCGTGTATTGTAGATATAAAGGGAAAATGTTAGCTGAAACGGGAAATATGTGAGTGTATATAATGCGATTTGGAATGTGTTCTAGACAAGTGAGAGGGGAGATAAGATAATGGAAGAAATGCTTTTTACATTTTTGATGCTGGTTATGATGGTTTTTCTATTCTGTTTGCGGTATATAGTGCCAATTTTTATTTCGATTATTGGGGCAGTGCTGATTAAGAAGAAAAACAAAAAAATATATGGAAGTATTCTTTTAATCTTAGGGCTTGCAATTGAGGCGGTTAGCATAGCAGTGCAGGTATACAGTTTCAGATAGGGAATAGAACCATATGAAATCAAAATGTACAATGCTTACAGAAATTGTATTAATTTTTGTCAGGTGGAAGGTTTTGATGTAGACAAAGCAGAGGGTGAGAGATTCATTTAAGAATATAGATTGTGAAAGTTTGTGAGGTGATTTTAGAATGAAGCTAAAGACAATATGCAACATTGCTTTGTTTGTTTTGGGCGTTAGTGGTATAGTAATAAATCATTTTTTTGAGCAGTACAAAATATTGAGTATTGCATGTTGGTTAGGAATCGGAGTAATTGCGATTATTAAAGAAAGAGTAAATTTAAAAGACAAATGAGAAGCTTGATGTATACAGATTATATTTTAAGATTGGAGCGTGGACAAAATGAACAAAAAAGTATCCTATGGATGAATGTCGTATTGGTAGCTGCCTTGCTTGCCGGCATGGTATTTCCAATGGCAAACAGCAATGTACAGGCGAAACAGAAGAAGGTTTTGGTGGCTTATTTTTCTGCGACCGGAACGACAAAAAGTGCAGCATTAAAGATTAAGAAGGCGACAAAAGGCAAACTTTATGAGATTAAAGCTGAAGATCCGTATACGGAGGCAGATCTGAATTATGACAATAATAACTGTCGAGCCAATAAGGAACAGAATACGGAAAGTGTTCGTCCGAAAGTAAAAGGCACAGTGAAAAATATCCGCAGTTCTGATGTGATTTTTGTCGGATACCCAATCTGGTGGGGCAAAGAGCCAAAGATCATCCGTACCTTTTTGGAAAAATATAATCTGAAAGGGAAAAAGATTGTACCATTTTGCACCAGTGGAGGCAGTGGCATCTCCGGAAGCATGAAAGGGGTAAGAGCATCTGCGAAGGGCGCAAAGGTGCAAAGCGGAGCAGATCTTACGAATTCATCGGCGGCTGGTGTGGCAAAATGGGCGAAGAAGAAAGTGAAATGATGGGTGGTAAAAAGATTTATTTGAGTTTCCCCATTTTTCAAACCGCTATCACTTGAAACCCAATCCAGCAAAGCATTCAGCCAGTGTCAGTTGTTGTGATTGCTCTTTTTTCAAAAGGAATCCTTTTATGCCTGAGTGTGTTCTGGCAAGGACACGCTCAATGGCATAACCTAATCCATAAAAAATAAATTTTGGTACATCAAAAATACGCTTGGAACATTCCTTTAATTCCAGCATAAAAATTGTATCATCTTTTTCGCAGCTCATTATACCTATATAGCCGGTGACAAGTGTTGCAAACAGATTTAAATTACGGATTGATTGCAAAGACATTACCCGTAAATTTTGTTGCAATCATACACAGTTTTTTCTTTTCAGACAAATCCAAATTTGTAAGCAATAACATTGGCTGCGCACCGA
>CAKRDZ010000038.1 GCA_934316845.1 uncultured Eubacterium sp.
AAATCGCATAAAATCGATAAATTTAAAGGTGTGGTAGAATTTACTTCTGCACTGGAATTTAAAATTTCAAGTTAGCATTTTTCCTCGTTGATTTTTGTGGGACACGGGAAAGGCAACCGATTTTGCCGGTTTTCCCTTTTTGTGTTGCCTTTTCGCCTCATCACAGCGCGGAAAGGCAACGGATTTTGCTCGATTTTCCTTTTCGCGTTGCCTTTTCGCCTCGTCCTGACGCGGAAAGGCAACATGATTCCGCGACTTCCCCTTTTTACGTTGCCTTTTCGCCTTGTCCTGGCGCGGAAAGGCAACGGATTTTGCTTGATTTCCCTTTTTACGTTGCCTTTTCGCCTCGTCCTGGCGCGGAAAGGCAACATAATTCCGCGACTTCCCTAATTTACGTTGCCTTTTGAGCTTCTTGCCGGCGTTAAAGGCAACCTAACTTGCTTGATTTCCCTTTTTACGTTGCCTTTTCGCCTCGTCCTGACGCGGAAAGGCAACATGATTCCGCGACTTCCCCTTTTTACGTTGCCTTTTCGCCTTGTCCTGGCGCGGAAAGGCAACGGATTTTGCTCGATTTTCCTTTTCGCCTCATCACAGCGCGGAAAGGCAACAAATTTTGGCGACTTCCCCTTTTTACGTTGCCTTTTCGCCTTGTCACAGCGCGGAAAGGCAACAGATTTTGGCGACTTCCTCTTTTTACGTTGCCTTTTAAGCTTCTTGCCAGCGGTAAAGGCAACCTAACTTGCTTGATTTCCCTTTTTACGTTGCCTTTTCGCCTCGTCCTGGCGCGGAAAGGCAACATAATTCCGCGACTTCCCTAATTTACGTTGCCTTTTAAGCTTCTTGGCAGCGGTAAAGGCAACCTGACTTGCTTGATTTCCCTTTTTACGTTGCCTTTTCGCCTCATCACAGCGCGGAAAGGCAACATAATTCCGCGACTTCCTCTTTTCACGTTGCCTTTTGAGCTTCTTGCCAGCGGTAAAGGCAACCTAACTTGCTTGATTTCCCTTTTTACGTTGCCTTTTCGCCTCGTCCGGGCGCGGAAAGGCAACATAATTCCGCGACTTCCTCTTTTTTTGTTGCCTTTCGAGCTTCTTGCCGGCGGTAAAAGCAACCTAACTTGCTTGATTTCCCTTTTTGCGTTGCCCTTCTCCAACCAGCAAGGCGCCAGGCGCCCAGATTCCACAAAAAACGGGGCGCCTGCGGCGCCCCGTCAAACCAAACTCAATTTCAAACCAAACTCCGTTCCCTTTCCTATCTTCCATACAATTTCGTCATCCGGCGGATCTTCTCGCACAGTTCCTTATCAAAGGCATCCTTCTTCATGCGCCACTGCCAGTTGTAGCCAAGGGTCGAAGGCGTGTTAATGCGCGCCGTGCCCGGAAGGCAGAGGTAGTCCTGCGCCGGAATGACGCAAAGTTTCGCGACACTTCGCTGCGCCAGCGTGATCAGCTGCCACGTCAGCTTTTTACGGCCGACAAATCTGCCGCCGTAAGGCAGGTTCAGGTAACGGAGAACCACGCCGCGGTCTTCTTTTGACAATTCCTTCCACCAGTCAAACGTTGTCTGATTGTCGTGCGTTCCAGTATAAACCACGCAGTTCGAATTGTAATTGTGTGGCATGTAGTCGCTTTCCTCGCGCGAATCAAAAGCAAACTGAAGCACCTTCATTCCCGGATAGCCGGTGGCTGCCAGGAGATGCCGGACGCTGTCTGTCAGAAAGCCGAGATCCTCCGCGATGATCTGCTGCTCGCCGAGCACTTCATTGATCTTGTCAAAAAGATGGATTCCCGGCCCTTTTTCCCAGGCGCCGTTCACTGCGGTTTCCTCGCCGTACGGGATGGCATAATATTCATCAAAGCCGCGGAAATGGTCGATCCGCACCATGTCATACCATTTAAAGCAATTGCGGATACGTGAGATCCACCAGTGAAAATCCGTCGATTCGTGGTACTGCCAGCGGTATAATGGATTTCCCCACAGCTGGCCTGTCTCTGAAAAGGCATCCGGCGGACAGCCGGCTACCGCGATCGGCTCCAGATCTTCCGTAAACTGGAACAACTCCGGATGCGCCCACGTATCCGCGCTGTCAAGTGCCACATAGATTGGAATATCTCCGATGATCTGCACGCCCTTGTCATTGGCGTACTTTTTCAATTGTTTCCATTGTTTGTCAAACTGATATTGCAAAAACATATAAAAACCGATCTCGTTTTTGTACGTTTCCCGGCACCGCTCAACCGCTGCCTCGTCGCGGCGCTTCAATTCTTCCTCCCACGTAAGAAAACTGGCACCCTTGCGGGTGTCCTTGATCGCCATAAACAGACAGTAATCCGGCAGCCATTCCTGCTGTTCCGCAACAAACGCCTGAAATTCCTCATTTTCCGCGATATTACTTCGGTCAAATGCCTTGCGCAAAAGCGGGAAGCGCTGATTGTACTGCTTTTCATAATTTACATAATTTCCATCGTCTTCAAGATCTGCCGCCGCAATCTCTTCTGCTGTCAAAAGTCCCTCTTCTGCCAGAGTTTCCAGCGAAATATAATACGGATTTCCGGCAAATGTCGAAAATGACTGGTACGGGGAGTCGCCGTATCCCGTCGGTCCCATTGGAAGAATTTGCCAGTATTTTTGTCCACAGCTCACGAGAGTATCGACAAAACGGTACGCATTTCGGTCAAAGCACCCGATTCCGTGAGGAGACGGGATACTTGATATCGGAAGTAATATTCCACTTGCTCTCATACTTATTCTCCTTTTATTTGGCAAGCAATGACTTGCTCACACGCACTTCATAGTCTTCCGCCCATTTTTCATACGCTGTGCGGAATGCGTCTTTTTGCTGTTTTTCCACTTCCTGCTCTACGTATGCCTGATTCAGGTTTTTCGTATTTGCTTTCAGGCAGTAGGCGATATAAAAACCATCCGATTCTTCAATGACACCGCTTGTCGCATCCTTTTTCAAGGCAAGGACATTAGCGGTCAGATTGGTACGGCTGTCAAGACTTCCCAATATCACCTCTTCCGGCGCACTTCCCGTCTTTTCCTTGACAAACGAATAGAAATTTCCCTGATACGATGCCAGTTCCTGCGCATATCCTGCTGCCTGTGCACGGACTTCCTCACGGTTTGCATCGGTCGCCGGCAGATAGCACAAAAGCACTTTTGCCGCCTGTGTCGCCGCCGCATCGATCGAAACCTGCGTCGAGCCGGTCACGACATCGTACATTTTTCTTGCCACAAGATTTTCCTCAAAAATGCGGTGCATCGTCTCCGTCGTGATTCCATTTGCCTTCTGGACATCTTCCGGAATCGTCGCGATATACTGATCCGCCTTATAATCAATGTCTTCTTTTTCATCAACACCAAGCGTAACGCCCTGGCCTTCCGCCGCCTTATTCATCACCTTGATCTGAATGATGAGACGCACGATATCTTCGATCGCCGTCTGACCGATCGTGCGGTCGTCAACCGAGATATTCCAGACGTCAGAACTAAGCATGGAATCGTACTGATTCTTCAAAAACCAGCTGTAAACCAGATATTCATCGTAAGTCACGCCCTGTTTGCCAACAGCGACCGCAACCGAATCTCCCTTTAGTTCTCCATTGTTTACTTTCGCCGCCTTTTCTACACTTGTCGTCTGTTCTTCTGTCGTTCCCGTCTTTTTAGAACATCCGGCACTCGTGAGCACCAGGCTCACAGCAAGACATCCGCAAAGAATCTTTTTTCCAACTCTATTCATCTTCTTCCTCCTTGATCTTCTGCATCTCATTTACAAGTTCTGACAATTGACGGAGCAATGGCTCTCCGCTCTGCTGATATACAAAATACGGCGTTGTCTCCGGTACAAACCGCAGTTTTCCCTGATATGCCGCAAGCAGATCCGGGATTTTGTCCGTCGCCACCTTTGCCTGCGGAAACATCGTGATCCGTATCTGGTTCGCCTTTTCCACAACCGCCGTAATGTAAGCATCGTGCGCTTTCGCTTTCAACAGCGCGATCTCCAGAAGATTGCATACACTCTGCGGCGGCTCGCCAAAACGGTCGATCAGTTCATCCATCATATCGTCTCTCTCCGGCTCCGTCTCAATTTCCGCAATGCGTTTGTACACATCCAGTTTCTGGAATTCATTCGGAATATAATCTGCCGGGATAAACGCATCCATTTTCAGATCAATATTTGTCTCAAACTCGTCATTTTCAACCTTTTCCCCTTTGAGGCGCTTGACGGCTTCGTTGAGCATCTTGCAGTACAGATCGTATCCAACCGCCTCCATATGTCCGTGCTGTCTGGCTCCCAACAGGTTTCCCGCGCCACGGATCTCAAGGTCTCTCATAGATATTTTAAACCCTGAACCAAGTTCTGTAAACTCTTTTATTGCGGCAAGGCGTTTTTCTGCTACTTCTTTTAACATCTTGTCGCGCTTATACATCAAAAATGCATACGCCGTCCGGTTGGAACGCCCGACACGCCCGCGCAGCTGATAAAGCTGGGAAAGTCCTAATTTATCAGCTTCATCAATAATGATCGTATTGACGTTAGGGATGTCTAACCCCGTTTCCACGATTGTCGTCGAGACGAGGACATCAATCTCGCCATTGACAAAGGCAAACATAGTCCGCTCCAGTTCGCGCTCATTCATCTGACCGTGCGCATAAGCGACAACCGCCTCCGGTACAAGTTTCTGCACTTCTCCGGCGATAATATCCATGTTGGCGACGCGGTTGTACACATAGTAAACCTGCCCGCCGCGTCCAAGTTCACGAAGAATCGCCTCGCGCACGATCTCGTCATTTTTCTCCATAACAAATGTCTGAATCGGCATACGATCGACCGGCGGCTCTTCCAGCACACTCATATCGCGGATTCCGACAAGACTCATGTGAAGTGTCCGCGGAATCGGCGTCGCCGTAAGGGTCAGGACATCAATGTCATTTTTCAGCTGTTTCAATTTTTCTTTATGTGTCACGCCAAAACGCTGTTCCTCATCGACGATCAAAAGTCCGAGATCCTTGTAGACAACATCTTTTGCCAGAAGCCGGTGTGTCCCGATGACAATGTCGATCGCGCCTTTCCGCAGTTTTTCCACCGTCTGCTTATTTTCTTTTGGCGTCCGCAGACGGGAAAGCATCCCCACTTCGACGCTGTAATCGCGCATTCTCTGCACAAAGGTATTGTAATGCTGGCCGGCAAGGATCGTCGTCGGCACAAGGACGGCCACCTGCTTGCCATCCAAAACAGCCTTAAAGGCGGCGCGGATTGCAATCTCCGTCTTTCCATAGCCGACATCTCCGCAGATCAGGCGGTCCATTGCCTTGACGCTCTCCATGTCTTTTTTCGTATCTTCGATTGCGCGCAGCTGGTCTTCCGTCTCCTCGTATGGAAACATTTCTTCAAATTCACGCTGCCATACCGTATCTTTTTCAAATGCGTGACCCTGCTTTGCCTGCCGTTTTGCATACAGATCAACAAGTTCCTGCGCGATCTCCTTGACGGCACCTTTGACACGGGTTTTCGTCTTTTTCCACTCCGGCGAATTGAGTTTATTTAACTTCGGTACCTTCGCCGCGTCACTTCCCGCGTATTTTTGCAGCACTTCCAGAGAAGTCGCCGGGATATACAGGTTGCTCCCGCCTGCGTAAGCCACTTTCAGATAATCTTTCGTAATATGATCGACTTCAATCTTTTCGATTCCCTCATAGACCCCAAGTCCGTGATTTTCATGAACGACGTAATCTCCGATCTTTAAGTCGTTAAAACTGTGGATCGCCGCTCCTTCATAACGTTTGACACGTTTTTTCCGCTTCTTCTTTACGCCGCCAAAGATGTCACCCTCGGTCATGACAACAAAGCGCAGATTCGGATACTCAAATCCTTTCCGCAGCGTCCCTTTACTGATCATGACCTCGCCCGGAAGCAGTTCGTGCGACAGATCTCTGCTGTAAAATGCTGGGATCTCGTAATCCTGAAGATCCTGGCAAAGACGCTCTGCACGCGTTCCCGACGCGGACAGTACCAGCACGCGGTATCCGTTTTTCCGCAGCCGCAGGATATCCTTGGCAAGCAGCGAAAAATTGTTATTGTACGAAGGGGCTGCCTGCGTCTGAAAATTGTATTTATGTGCGACATTAAATTCCTTTACTTTCATATCGAGCGCCGTCATAAGGATAAGCGGCAGCTCGGACAATTTTTTTAAAAGTACCGGCAGCGAAAACAGAACTTCCATCTGCCCCGGCAGAATATAGCCCTTTTCCAGCCGGCTTACCATACTCTCGCGGAATTCATACTCAACCGCTTCGCCCTTTTCGATGCAGCGCGCCGGTTCATCAAGATAAACGCAGACATCTTCTCCCTTAAAATAGTCAAAAAACGAACTGACATTTTTTGTAAAATAGCTGACATAACTTTCCAGATTGACAAGTCCGTGATAGACTTCGTATGTCTCTCGGAAATTTGCCACGCTCTGGCGGAGCCGCGACGCTTCTTCCTGCTTTCCCTCTTCTTCAAACTGACGCACGCAGGTCTGCATTTCCTCGTCCATGCGGTGCATCCCCTCTAGGATGCGGTCTTCTTCCAGAAAAATTTCCGTTGCCGGATAAATCTCGATCTCGGAAACGATCTCGACCGAACGCTGGCTCTCTACGTCGATCCGCCGGATCCCGTCTATTTCGTCGCCCCACAGTTCGATACGATACGGACATTCCTCAGTCAGCGGAAATACGTCAATGATTCCACCGCGTACCGAAAACTCGCCCTCTTTTTGCACTTGCCCGGTATTTTCGTACCCGATCGCGATAAGATTTTTCTTAAATTCTTCCAGATTCAGAATTTCTTCCACCGCCACATGAATCCGGTTTTCCCGATATCGTTCAAACGGCAGGCAGTAATCCATCCCACCGTCTAATGTCGTTACGACGGTAAGCGGTTCCTTTTCCAGCAGCCGCTTGATGACTTTCAGCCGCTCTTTCACGATCGCCTGCCCGTGCACATCCGCACTGTAAAAGATAAAATCTTTCGCCGGATAATACATGACGTCGTGGTCGTAAAGTTTCAGATCTTCCACAAGTTCTTTGGCTCTCACTTCATTGTGTGTGATGACAAGCCGGATCCTCTTATCGCGCCCTGTCCCATAGATCATATGGCTCTCCTGGGTATCCATACATCCGATCAGCTGAACCGGAAATTCACCCTTTTTTATCCCGCGTATGAGCTGGTCATATTCTTCCAGTTCCCCAAGAGGGGCAAATAACGTCTCCAAATCTCTCTTTCCTTTCCAAAATTTTCCTATTTCTTTTTCGCATTAAAGCGGTTCATCGCCACATCGACATCCTGTGTCACAATCGTTTCCACGGCGGCGACGGCTTCATCTAACACTTCACTCATCTTCTTTTCGTCCTCTTTGGAAAAATGTCCCAGCACATGATTCACAAGATCACCGCCCTGCGGCTTCGCTCCCACGCCCACTTTGACCCGCGGAAATTCGTTGGTTCCGAGGTGGGAAATGATATTTTTGATGCCATTGTGCCCGCCGGCACTTCCCTTTCTCCGCACGCGGATCTGTCCCACTTCCAGATCGATATCATCGTACGCCACGACAATATCTTCCGGCTCAATCTTATAGTAATCCGCGATACTCCGCACGCTTTCGCCACTCAGATTCATAAATGTCTGCGGCTGCGCCAGTATTACTTTTTCACCTTCGATAAATCCCTTGCCGCACACGGCTTTATGCTCTTTGCTGTTTAATGGAATATGATATTCATCCGAAAGTCTTGCTATGACTCCAAATCCAATATTATGTCTTGTCCCGGCATACTGTCTGCCTGGGTTTCCTAATCCTACAATCAGTTTCATACGCGCCTCCAAGTGTACATTATCTTTTTATTATACCAATTTCACAGCTTGTCGGCAAGGGTTTTGTGAAAAACCGGAAACGGCGAAAAAAAAACGGTCACAACTACAAACACAGTTATGACCCGTCTTATACCATTGCGTGCTGCATCGCTTACACGCGTAAATTCAATTTTCTGCCTGTTCCTGCAATACTTCTCTGAAGCGCGCAAGAATCGCATCTTCCAGTTCTGCTCGCATCTGAGGATTGATTGGATGAGCGACATCGCGGAACTGCTCGTCTGGTGTTCTCTTACTTGGCATCGCGATGAAATATCCTTTTTCACCTTCAATCACTTTAATATCATGAACGACGAAACAATCGTCGAATGTCACAGATGCTACCGCTTTCATTTTCGAATCTTTATCAATGACCCGAATACGAACGTCTGTTACCTGCATACCCATATCCTCTCTTCTGCTTTTTCATTCATTTTCCGCAGCGTAACTATTCAGGACACCCCATCCCTCACATTAGATCCTGAATAGTTACGTTGCAGATTACAATACATAACGGGCATTCGTCTCCAGCACAATCTTGATGTCTTCCGGATCCCCTACATAATTGGAATTTGCACGGATCGTATCATGACTCTCCACGATACAATTCTCAATATACGTATTGTCTCCGATATAAACATCGTTCAATATGATCGAATTGCGAATCACCGTATTGTTTCCTACATATACTTCCTTAAATAAGATAGAATCGGATACTTCGCCGTTAATAATACATCCGCTCGAAACCAAACTGTTTTTCACTTTGGATCCGGCATTGTATTTGGCCGGCGGCAGATCCTCTATCTTAGAGGCAATTGTCGGATATTGTGCGAAGAAATAATCGCGGATATCACGGTTCAGGAAATCCATATTTGTCTTAAAATAGGAATCCACTGTCGTAATATTGCTCCAGTAGGAATTCATCTGGTACGCATAAATCTTCTTCAAGCCACGGTAACGCACAAAAATATCTTTTACCAAATCAAAACATCCTTCGCTTCCCGCACGCTCTATCATCTCAATCAATTGTCTTCTACGAACTACATAAATACCTGTGGACACCGTTGTCTTTGACGTCACGATCGGTTTTTCCTCAAATTCCGTCACAAGTCCCGATTCATCCACAGAGACAACACCAAAACGACTTGGGTCATCCCTCTCCCCGAGATCCTTTGTCACAATTGTGATGTCTGCATTTTTCTGTACATGATACTCCAGCACTTTGTTTAAGTCAAGTTTATACACGCAGTCTCCGGAAGCGATTACAACATATGGTTCATGACTTGCTTTCAAAAAATCAATGTTCTGCGCGATCGCATCCGCCGTTCCACGATACCAGTAACTGTTATCCTGGGTCTGCGTCGGAGTAAATACAAACAATCCCCCTTGTTTACGTCCAAAATCCCACCATTTTGAAGAATTCAAATGCTGGTTGAGTGATTTTGAATTATATTGTGTAAAAACCGCCACTTTACTGATGTGGGAATTTGCCATACTGCTCAGTGCAAAATCAATACTGCGATAACCCCCTGCAATTGGCATCGCGGATGTTGCTCTTTTCTTGGTCAGATCCCGCATCCGTGGGCTTTCACCACCTGCTAAAATAATTCCGATTGCTCTCATATGATGTCACCTGCCTTTATCAAAGTTCCGCCGGCTTCCAGCGTATTGTTTGGATAATCCTCACTTGTTGTCACCCCTGATATGGCAGTATTTTTACCAATTGTCACTCCGTCCGGAATCACGGTGTCATCACCGACGGTTACCAGATTGAATGCATAGACATCCGGTTTTACCTGGTTTACAACGCCATCTTCGCCTTCGCCCAATACACAATTCGCTCCAATGGCTGTATTTTCTGCGACAATGGTTTTATTCAATACCGTATTCTTTCCAATATGCGTCGAACTCATAACGATGGAATCACGAACCACCGCCCCCTCTTCAATCACCACATTGGAACCGATAACGGAATTATGCACCTCGCCATACACTTCACAGCCGTCTCCCATAATCGCCTTGTCAATAACAGCTGAATTTGCAATGTACTGTGGACGAAGCCACTCATTTTTTGTATAAATTTTCCAAAATTCTTCATACAGATTAAATACCGGGATCAGGTCGATCAGTTCCATATTCGACTCCCAATACGATCCCAATGTTCCTACATCTTTCCAATAGCCGTTAAACTCGTATGCAAAGATACGGTCACCTCTTTCATGGCAGTATGGTATGATGTGTTTACCAAAGTCACATCCCGGCTGGTCACGCAGTGTGATCAGTGCTTCGCGAAGCACCGGCCAGGAGAAAATATAAATTCCCATGGATGCCAGGTTGCTTTTTGGTTGTTCCGGTTTTTCCTGAAATTCCACAATCTGTTTGTTGTCATCTGTAACACAAACCCCAAAACGGCTTGCCTCTTCCATCGGAACAGGAATTGTCGCCAGTGTTACATCTGCATTGTTTGATTTGTGAAAATCCAACATTACTTGATAATCCATTTTGTAAATGTGATCGCCGCCAAGAATCAGAACGTAGTCCGGATTATACTGCTCCATATACTTTAAGTTCTGAAAAATCGCATTGGCTGTACCTGTGTACCATTCACTACTTGTACTTTTTTCATACGGTGGTAAAATTGATATGCCTCCGACATTTCTGTCAAGATCCCACGGAATACCGATTCCGATATGCGTATTCAGTTTCAATGGCTGATATTGTGTAAGCACCCCAACAGTATCTACTCCGGAGTTAATACAGTTACTCAACGGAAAATCAATGATACGATACTTTCCCCCAAAAGCAACAGCAGGTTTTGCTACATTTGCCGTAAGTACTCCAAGTCGTGAACCCTGGCCTCCCGCCAGCAGCATAGCTATCATCTCTTTCTTGATCATCAGATCACCCCCTGTTGTAATTATGCCTGTCAAATCGTGATTTTTAACAGGTCTCGTGAAACATAAACACATTATAACATATATAAAGTAAAATGTGAATACTTTTCACAAATATTTTTTGTAAAATTTATTTTTTTTGTGTAAAATGCACAATTTACCAATCCTGCCGTTTTCTTCTTGTTTTTTTCACCTCTTCGTTTTACAATAGATATATTAGATTGTAGTTATTTTTGCAGCTCCATCCAGACATCCGTTCTGAACAGCTGCATTAAATATAAGAAAAGGATGGTTATCAGAATGTATAAAATCGATTTTAGTCACCCGGGAAATGCGCATTTTATCGGTATCGGCGGTATCAGCATGAGTGGTTTTGCGGAACTTTTACACACGATGGGATTTACGATCACCGGTTCCGACCGGACTGCCTCTAAAATTACCAGACACCTTGAAACCCTTGGGATAAAAGTAATATATGAACAAGCAGCTGAAAATATAACACAGGACATTGACTTTGTCGTCTATACGGCAGCCATTTCCGAAGACAATCCGGAATTTGTACGCGCGAAAGAGCTGGGACTTCCGATGATGGAACGTGCTTCGATGGTCGGCCAGGTCATGAAAAATTATTCGACTGCCATCGCGGTATCCGGTACGCACGGAAAAACTTCGACGACTTCCATCACCTCACACATCCTTATGGAAGCAGGGATGGATCCGACAATCTCGGTCGGCGGCATCCTGCCGGCAATCGGCGGAAATATCCGCGTCGGAAAATCGGATACTTTTATTACTGAAGCCTGCGAGTACACCAACAGCTTTTTGAAATTTTTCCCTACGATCGGAATTATTTTAAATATAGAAGCAGAACACCTTGACTTCTTCCATGACCTTGCCAACGTAAGACACAGTTTCCGCCGTTTTGCGGAACTTATCCCGGCCAATGGAACATTGATCATCAATGCAGACATTAACAACTATAAAGAGATCACAGACGGGCTTGCCTGCCGTGTGCTGACGTACTCCTTAGACGATGCTTCTGCTGATTTTACGGCAGCGGACATTTCTTATGATGAGCTTGGCTGCGGCGAATTTACGGTTGTAAGATCCGGTGTACCGGGTGCTCATTACAAATTGAACATCGTCGGAAAGCACAATATCTCCAATACGCTGGCTTCTCTTGCTCTGGCTTCTCTCTTTGAGATTCCGGCAGAGACGATTCAGTCCGGCCTTTCCAAATACAAAGGAACGGAGCGCCGTTTTGAATATAAAGGAACGTTCCGGGGGGCAACGGTGATCGATGATTATGCACATCATCCGACGGAGATCCGTGCCACACTGGCTTCTGCCAAAAATTATCCACATCGTTCACTGTATGTGGCCTTCCAGCCGCATACGTATTCGCGCACCAAAAACTTTTTAGACGATTTTGCCGACGCTCTTTCGCTGGCAGACCACGTCGTACTGGCAGACATTTACGCCGCGCGTGAAAAAGATCCCGGCGACATCTCCTCGAAGGACATCGCTGACCGGCTGGAAAAACTTGGAACAGATGTGACGTATCTGGGAGATTTTGAGAGCATAAAAAACTTTTTGAAAAAAAATTTAATGCACGATGACTTGTTAATAACTATGGGAGCCGGAAACATTGTAGAAGTCGGAGAAGACCTCGTCAAGTGCTAACTTATCCACATTATCCACAGCCTTATCAACATTGAGTAGAAAACAATGGCTGTGGATATTTTTTTCACTTTGTTTTTTTGTGAATAACTTTTTTTACCAGTTATTTTTTGCAAAACCCCGAAAATTGGTATGTGAACAATATTTTTTCTGTTGTCAAGAGATTTTTTCCACAAAGTTATCCACATTATCCACATTATCCACAGGTCTTTTTCTACTAAAATGGTACATTTTTTTAGCTATTTACAGATTGCAAATTTTATCATATAATGCAAGGTGTCCCATCGAAAAAGTATGGGACAGTTACATCAAAAAGGGGGCAGAACAGACCGATGAGTTTTTCACTGACAACGCAGTTTTCACAACAATATACTTACATACCAAATGCGTTTATCGATACTTATATGCCGGATGCAAACGGAAGTTTTGTAAAGGTTTATCTGTATCTTTTACGACAGATGGGAAGCGCGACCCCCGTTTTGACGATTGAAATGATGGCAGACATGCTTTCAAATACAGAAGCCGACATTCTTCGCGCCCTGCGCTACTGGAAAAAGCAGGGGCTTTTGGACATTGAAGAAAAAGACGGCGAGATCACGCACCTGTGCCTTTTGCCTTTGGAACCTTCTGCTCCGGAAACCGCAGCCACGGTTGAATCTGCGCCAAAACTTCCGGCACAGACACCTGCAGCTGCCATTGCAATTGCGCCCGAAAAGCCAAAGACCGCTCCGGCCAGACCGGCGAACCCGGCACCTGCCGGCAGTGATGCCGCACCGATACGTGAACTTCCGCCGCGCCAGAATTACACGCCGCTTATGGCAGAAGCACTGAAAAAAGACCTTGAGATCAGTTCCTGCCTGAATTCCGTGGAAACGCTTTTGGGAACTACCATGTCGGATGCACACATGCAGCTGATCCTGTATCTGATGTCCGATCTTGGCTTTTCGCGTGATCTGATCCTTACTTTATATGAAACTGCTCTGGCAAGGGACAAGCGCAGTTCACGTTATATTGAAGCGATTGCTCTGGACTGGGCAAAAAAAGGAATCCGCACTCCGCAGGAAGCGCGGGACGAAACCAATCAGTTTCATGGCACTTACAAAGTTGTCGCAACGGCTCTCGGCATCAAGCGTCCGCTTGCTCCGGCAGAGCGCGCAGTCATTGACCGTTTTGCTGAATTTCACTTTACGGATGACATCCTCGCAGAGGCCTGTAACCGTACCGTACTGCAGTCCGGGGACACCAACCTCAATTATACCGCCAGCATCCTTGCAGACTGGCACAAAAAAGGCGTAAAGACGCTTGAAGACATCAAAAAATGCGACAAGTCCTTCCATCAGAAGAAACAGGCGGCAGGGAAGAAAAAAGACGCCGGTAAAAAGAACCAGTTTCAAAATTTTCCACAGAGAGAATACAGCCGGTCCGATTATGACAATTTGGAAAAACAGTTATTGCAGCCATAAAGAAAAGGGGAAATTATGCAGTTATTAAATGAGCAATTCAGTTTTTTATACTCCGATTATGATAAAACACAATTGAAAAACAACCGCATTCATCTGATGCGGCAGAAAGAGATCCGCGAAAAGATCCCGGCATACCGCCAATTAGAAGATCAAATGCGGGAAACGTCTGTGTTGGCTGCACGCGCTGCGTTAGAGGGTTCTCACGGAAGTATGCGGGAACTTACCAAAAAGACAGAGCAGATCTCCAGAGAGAAAAAGGAACTGCTTACGCAGTACGGCTATCCGGAAAATTATCTGGAGCCGGTCTACACCTGCCCCGACTGCCACGATACCGGCTACATCGGCGACAGAAAATGCCACTGCTTTCAAAAACGGATTGTCGAATACCTTTATGAACAATCCAATTTAAAAGAAATACTTGATATTGAAAATTTTTCTCATTTTGATATTACCTATTATCCGGATGATTATATTGAGGAAAGTACCGGTCTTACCCCTCGTGACAACATCCGGCGCATCCTTATGACCGCGCACGATTTTTGCGATAATTTCGGGGATTGCGGGCAAAATCTCCTGCTGTACGGCAACACCGGTGTCGGAAAAACCTTTTTGACACACTGCATCGCAAAAGAACTTTTATCGCAATCTTATACGGTTGTGTACTTGACTTCTATCGGTCTTTTTGATATTTTAGAGAAGAACAAGTTTGACCGTGAGTTAAGTTCGCTCGAAAAAAGCACCACGGTTTCTTATATCATGAACTGTGACCTGCTTATCCTGGACGATCTGGGGACGGAACTGACCAACAGTTTTACCACTTCGCAGTTATATCAGGTGATCGACAGCAGACTGGTTCATAAAAAGTCGACCATCATCTCTACGAATCTTTCGTTTGATGATCTGAGAGAACAATACAGTGAACGCATCTTCTCGCGCCTTACAAGCGGCTACACGCTACTTAAAGTAACCGGCGAAGACATTCGCCTTAAAAAAGTCATCGAAGCCAGACAGCAATAATCTGCCGGCTTTAGATATATAACATTAACCAATCACAATTATTTTTGGAGGAGACAGTAATGAGTCAAGACAATTTTGCAGACATTATCCCTTACGGAGATCTGGGCATCATCGCCCTGGAAAGCAGCCGCGCTATCGGAGAAAAGGTAGACAATTATGTAGCATCATGGAGAAATGAAAGCCGCAACGACGAAGAATCCATTCACTTTACAAGTTATAAGAAGGATTCTTATCTGATCGACGCCGTTTGCCCGCGCTTTGGTTCCGGCGAATCCAAAGGTCTCTTAAATGAATCCGTCCGTGGTAAAGATTTGTACATTTTATTGGATGTATGTAATCACAGCCTCACTTACAAGGTTTGTGGACAAGTCAACCACATGTCACCTGACGATCATTATCAGGATCTGAAACGTATCATCGCTGCAGTCAGCGGAAAAGCCAGACGAATCACTGTTATCATGCCATTTTTATACGAAGGACGCCAGCATAAGCGCAGCTCCCGTGAATCTCTCGACTGTGCTCTGGCACTTCAGGAATTGACGAACATGGGCGTAGAAAGCATCATCACCTTTGACGCACACGACCCTCGTGTCCAGAACGCCATTCCTCTTAACACATTTGAAACGATCCAGCCGACGTACCAGTTTATCAAAGCAATGCTGAAAAACGTTCCGGATATCCAGATGAATCCAAAGAATCTGATGATCATCAGCCCGGATGAAGGTGCTACCGGCCGTGCGATCTACTTTGCCGGTGTTGCCGGAGTGGATATGGGTATGTTCTACAAACGCCGCGACTACACGAAGATCGTAGAAGGCCGCAACCCGATCGTCGCTCACGAGTTCCTCGGTGCTGACGTAGAGGGAAAAGACGTAGTCATCATCGACGATATGATCTCTTCCGGAGAAAGTATGATCGACGTTGCTACCGAATTGAAGCGCCGCAAAGCAAACCGTATCTTTGTCGCTGCAACCTTTGGTCTTTTCACAAACGGCTTGGAAAAATTTGACAAGGCATTTGAAAGCGGACTTATCTACCGCGTAATGACAACAAACCTTGTCTACCAGCCGGCAGAACTTCTTTCGAAAGAATACTACATCAACGTTGATATGAGCAAATACATCGCTCTGCTCATCAACACATTGAATCACGATGCTTCCATCGCAAACCTGTTAGATCCATCCGAAAGAATTCAGAAGATTTTGAAAAAATATGGTCAGCAGTAGTTGCTGAGAAGATATAGAACGCGTCAAATGGCACCAGGCTGTTTGGCGCGTTTGCAAAAAGGAGGATTCTTATGAAAACATTAATCGTCGTAGACATGCAAAATGATTTTATTGATGGATCACTTGGTACGAAAGAAGCAGCTGCGATTGTACCTAAAGTGCAGGAAAAAATTTCCAATTACCGTAACAACGGTGACCGGATCATCTTTACACGGGATACACATTTTGACAATTATCTGGAAACCCAGGAGGGAAAAAATCTTCCGGTTCCACACTGTATCAAAGGCACTGCGGGCTGGGAGATTACAGAAAAGCTGGACGTCCGCGCTACCGATCTTATCATCGACAAGATTTCATTTGGATTTGACTGGGCCGGTGCCATCGCCCGGACACCCGGTCTGATTCAGGGTGATGCCGTTGAATTGGTGGGGTTGTGCACGGATATTTGTGTTATTTCCAATGCTCTTTCCCTAAAAACCGCATTGCCGGAGATTCCAATAAGTGTCGACGCTTCCTGCTGTGCAGGAGTCACCCCTGAGTCACATGCCAACGCCCTGGAAGCCATGAAAATGTGCCAGATTGAGATTATATAATAATGAATTTCTACCAAAAAGATTGGAGGATTATTATGAAAAAATTAGCTGTTTCCCTTATTGCCCTCGTATTGGTCGCAATTGCCGCCTGTTCCTCGTTTTCTGACACCACTTGTACCGTTTCTGCGAAAGCGGATCAGTCAGCCACTCTTATGAAACGATACAAGAAACTTGTAAAAAAATGTAAAAAGAAGTATCCGTGCGATGGCACCCAGTATGAAATGAACCGCGATGCGAGCAATCAATATTCGGCATGGGACAAAGAGCTGAATTATGTATATTCTAAAATATTCAAAAGTTTGTCTGCATCCCGCAAAAAAAAGTTAAAAAAATCACAGATTTCATGGATCCGGAAAAAAGAAAAAGCTGCCAAAGCGAACGCGGCACAATGGAAAGGAGGCAGTGCAGAACCTATGATTTATTACCTTTCTCTTGCCTCATCCACGCAAGAACGCGTACGCTGGCTCATCCAAAATTACGCATAATGAAAAACAAATCGCTGCCTTAGTTTTTGTTACTAACGCAGCGATTTTGAATGAACAACTCTTATCATGGAATCTCCCACTTGTCTTTCAACAAAACTTCTCGGATCTTGTCCAGAATTTTTGCCTCTTCCGGTGGTTTTAAAATATAGCCGGCGGGTCTTGTCGCTAATATCGAGTAAATGGCTTTCCGTTCGCCATTTCCGGTAAGAAAAATGACTGGAATTTTTTTCATTTTGTCATCCTTTTTCATTCGTTCGTAAGTTTCCTTGCCATTCATGCCCTCCATCTCATAATCCAGCAGTACGAGGTCGGGAAGTTCTTTCGCCATCATCTT
The DNA here is from genome assembly GCA_934316845.1 of uncultured Eubacterium sp. Lineage (GTDB taxonomy): Bacteria > Bacillota > Clostridia > Lachnospirales > Lachnospiraceae > Eubacterium_F. The sequence continues at coordinate 17,584 of CAKRDZ010000038.1, forward strand.
CAGTGCCTGTTCCCCGGATTTTGCCATGCTGATATCATAACTTCGTTCGAGCATCCCTTTCAATCTGCGAAGCATAACTCCGCTGTCATCCACAAGCAGTATTTTTTTCTTTCCATTTCCGGCTGCTGCCCCTATTTCCTGCGGCATTTTCCCCTGGTTTCTGCCTATTAAATCCTGGCAGGTTTCCCGTAATTTCTGCTTTGACACCGGGCGGATCAAAAGGTGAAACTGCCCGCTCTGATAATGTTTGCGGCACCTCCGCCAATCCTGCTCATTGGCAACACCAAGTATCGGACAACCCGGAACATTTTCGCAGAGCCAGGAAAAATTTTCCAGTTCTTCCTCCCCTGTCCCTAGTTCGCATAACAGCAAAAGCTGTGGTTTGATAACCTCTATCATTGTTTTTACATCTTCCTGTTTGAGAGGACACATATAGACTTGAAATATCTCCTGCAAACAGTCACGCAGTTTCTTTCTTACCTCTTCCGAATTACCGATGATCAATATATTCTTCATATAATTCCTCCAATCTGTCACACCAGATAATGACATCGTTTTGTTCCAAATCCATAACCGCGGCGCACAATGCCGCCAACGCCTGCTGCATTTCTTCCGACGGCAGAGAAACTTGATTTAATTGCTGCAGGATCTCGTCTGACCGGTCAACGTCCATCTGCTCCACCGCGCTCTTCATAATGCCCAGCAATGTCCGCATCGTCTCGCTTTCCAAAACATTTTTTTCTGCCGTCTCACCGTCCGCAAATAACGGAAGCAGACGGCTCTTCATTTTGCGCCATTCTTCGATAAAATGCGGCGTGATATCCCGCACGTTTTTTCCATTTTTTTCCTTTGCTGCAGATTCAAGCATCTCTGCCACTCCGGACAGCGACACGGCTCCTGCCATAGCTGCCGTCCCTTTCATCGAATGCACCTGCACACAATAAGTCCGAAATGCCTGCGCACTTTGCTCCGCTTCTTCCGGTAACCGGCACAATTGTTCATATATTTTTTCCAGTTTTTGCGCCTCCTGCTCCATCGTAACCGCAAACCGGCGAAGCGTATCTTGCCAGATTTTTTTATCTTTGCAGTACAGCCGGGCAAAGTCCCAATTGATTCCATCTACTTCCGGAATCACTTCCTCTTCTTCTCTCTGCGTGCTGCCACTGCTGTCATTTACATTTTTTGGCAGTTTTACTTTTTCCGGCGGAAGCATCTCCATTAACATTTTTTCTAATTTTTCCGGTTTGACCGGCTTGGCAAGAAAGTCGGCAAAACCCGCCTCCAAATACATTTCTCTTGCCCCCGTCACAGCATTTGCTGTCAAAGCGATAACCGGAACTTCTTTGCCGCCGTTTTCCCTGCGGCGCATTTCCTGCAGCGTTTCTATTCCATCCAATCCGGGCATCATATGATCTAAGAAGATCATATCGTATGTATTTTTTTCCACGCATTCGAGGCACTGTTCTCCACCGGACGCCTCTTCCACCTGCACTTTCGTTTCCTTTAGCAGCTGGACAAACACGCGCCGGTTTACAGCATTGTCATCCACCAGCAAAACCCGTGCCTCCGGCGCTGTAAACATGGTCTGATATTCATACTGCGCTGCGCGGCCGGCAATTCTTTTTCCAATATTTCCCACCGGTTCCGGATTGATCACAGCCTGTTTCAATCGAAAAGAAAATAAGGAGCCTTTTCCATACTCACTTTCCACTTCCAATTGGCTTCCCATCATTTCAAGAAGCTGCGTTGTGATGCTCATCCCCAAACCGGTTCCTTCAATCTTCCGGTTTCGCTTTTCGTCAAGCCGTTCAAATGCCGTAAACAACTGCTCCAGATCTTCTTCCCGGATTCCAATCCCGGTATCACGCACACGAAATATTAATTCGATCGTATCATCCGCTTCCTGCGAAGTTTCCTCAAAGGCCACTTCCCATGTGACACTTCCCTGCTCCGTATATTTGACCGCATTACTCAGCAAATTTACAAGGATCTGGCGAATCCGCACATCATCGCCAAAAAGACGGCACGGAATCCGCTCATCCACATGAAGCACAAACTCCAGATTTTTATCCTGCGCTTTCATTTTCATCATATTCACAATGTCGAAAATCAGACTGCTGACATCATATTCCACAGGAAGAATTTCCAATTTCCCGGATTCGATCTTAGAAATATCCAGAATATCATTAATCAAAGCCAATAATGTCTGACCGGCATTTCTTATATCCAACGCATATTCCCGGATCCTTTCCTCCCCGCTCTCGCGCAGGATCATCTCGTCCATTCCGAGTACCGCGTGGATCGGCGTCCGGATCTCATGCGACATATTGGCAAGGAACCGCCCTTTTGCCTCGCTTGCCGACATTGCCTGCTGTTTTTCCCGATCCATCATCACAATTTCCTGAATCGTATTGATCGTCGAACACAGCAGCAGGATAATTAATCCCAGCGCCAGAATAACTCCATTGAATAAATTGGACCGCTGAAAATAGAAAAATATCTGAAATACCGCTGCGAGACAAGCACTGAAAATTCCAATGGCAACAAACGTATACTCCCGCATCCGTTTCTTTTTAATGTCCAGGAAAATAGTAATAAAAATCCAGAAAATACATACCACGCAGAACGCAGATATATATCCGATGGTATCCGTATAATCGCAAATGCCTGTCATATGTAATCCGGCACAGACAACAAAATTAAGCATGACAATTTTTTCCAGTGTATCATACCCTCTCTCATATCTTCCGTTCTGAATGGCATTCATATAAAAAAGATAAGGCAGGGCAAGCAGCATGATCATCAGAAACGTCATATCGTTTACAAGCGATATATTCGGAAACATCAACTGCCGAAATACCGAGTTCGTGATAAGCCACATCGCCGCAATCAAGATACCAAAACCGAGATATTCAAGCGGCATTCTCTTATGATAGCACAGTCGGAATGCAACGCTTGCTCCGATGGCAATAATACTCAAAACCAATGTAATAAATGCCACAATCAGTTCCATGCCGAAACTCTTAAATAATTTGTTCCATACCCCCATCGGCGTACCGATGTACACTTCGTAAAATATACCGGAATACGACGAATCCGTCTGCGTCTCCACACGCATCGTCTTTCCTTCATCTTCCACACCGAGTTCCACAAAGACATAAACGACCGCACTCATTTTTCCAAAAATACGGTTTTCCTTTGTAGAATACTGCTGTCTTAATTTTCCATCCACATAAAAGCGCATATCCTGCTTGGCACTCCGGAAGCACAAATACTGTCCGGCTTTTATTTTCTCCGGCAAAACCGTCTGTAACGTCACCACTTCGTTTCTTTCCGCGGCACATTCTCCCGGTATTTCTACCGTTTCGTACGTTCCATCCTGCCAGACACGTTCCCATTTGCCAGAGTAGGTCTTACAGCTGCTTTTTATCTTTGGCCGATCGGAAGGAAGCCATATTTCACCCAAAATAAATCCGGCAAAAATAACTACAATTAACAGTAATGAAATTTTTGCTATCCGATTCGGCTTTTGTTGATTCATCCATTTCTCCCTCCGTGCATGACTCATTTTCTCTTCTAAATATTATGATACTTTAAGTCGCAAAAAAGTTCCCGGAATTATGAAAAAATGTCAAATTCTATTGTGCATTGGCAAATTCAAGTCCGCTCATCCGGAACAGGCACATAAGCACATCCACCCGCCGGATCTGTTCAAAATCTCCCTGTCTGAAACTTTCTCCGTGCCCTGCCTGGGAAAGTATGCGGTCAACATCTTCTTTCAGATCGCCCCTGTCTTCGATTTCCAAAACCTTTCCTGCCACTTTCGCCAGCAGATTCAATTGCGCCTGCGAAAACGGATTTCCCGTGTTGGTAAGTTCTGACACATAGTCGTCAAAAAATACTGCCGACCGGTCTTTTGTACAGACACCTTGAAACAAGATTTCTTTGTCAAATTTTGTCACTATCTTTCTGAAATACGTCCAATCCGCCAATGTCGATTTACTCGTATCCGCAAATTCAAATTTCTTTATCTTTTCTGTTATGTCTGACGCTTTGAAATGATCCATCAAGATCACGCTATCTGCATATCCAAAATACTGGCTCGTTCCGCCGATCACCAGAACCAAAGACACTCCCATCCGGGTTGAAATTTCCTGTATCCGGTCAGTAAAAGGTATGATCGGCTCCCTCTCTATTATGTCACGCATCACCTCGTCACGGTGCATAAAATTAGCGGCAGATCTATCCTCATCTACCAGAAGCACTTTGCTTTCTGCGTACAATGCCTCGATAATATTTACTGCCTGCGACGTACTTCCGCTCGTATGCTGCGCGCTGAATTGCTGCAGGCTGCTGCCATTTACTTCTTCCTGAAAAAACGGAGAAATGTCCAGATTATTTACAGGCCTTCCATCCTCTGCGCAAACTTTTACGGCGCTCTCGTCCGTTATGACATACTCCCGTCCGTCTCCACTAACATGATTGTAAATCCCGGATTGAATGGCTTCCAACAGCGTCGTTTTTCCCGAATACGCGCCGCCTGTCACCGCCGTAATTCCACGGTTTATAAGCATTCCCGTGACGGTTTCGTTCTCACCTAATTTAAGAACCTCCCGCATCCCCTCCGGCGAGTAAAAAGGAGTGGCATTTTCTTCTATTTTTCCTTCGCTGTCTCTCGGAAAAATGCTTCCATCCCATATAAAACAGACGGCTTTCCTCTCCTTTAAAATTTCCCGGATCTTCAACTGGTTGACATATACTTTTCTTCCCTCTTCATAGGGATTGAGATTAAAATTTTCCATCCATTGATCCAGCTCTTTCAACAGATCCGTAATCATCCGCAGCGCTTTCTTTCCTGCCACCGCATTCAGACCATTCAACGGCATCTTACAATGACATTTCACATAGACATAGTCCTCCTGCAGATAAGAACACGTCCTCTTTACGATCCTGCTGTCACATTCCTGTATGTACAGCTTCGCCTGCACATATTCTTTCTGCGAATCCTCTATCACATTATCCCGTTCAAACAATTTAATAACAGCCGCGATCTCCCGAAAGAAATAATCCTCCACATACGTTTCAACGCCACCTAAATCCCTGCTGTCTATCCCTAATTTATCAATCGGAATTCCTATATTCATAGTCAGCAGTTCCGGTGTCTTATAATTTACAAAGTCAAAAAATAAAACAATGTCATTATAGTAACAATATTTGTCCCCGCACAATCTCTGGTATAAACTTTTTCTGGCACCATTGATCCCCTCCGGTGTACTTTTTTTCAAAACCTTTTTTAAATCGTTAATTTTATTCATTTAACACGTCCTTTACTATTTTCTTCATAAACCTTCTCCTCTTGTGACTTTGTTATATCTATTTCCAATTTTTCATAAGTGATTTTTTCGCATTAGCATTTCTATCATCTTTGTATCAACCGGATCAACATATATACTCGGATCGCCAAAATCCCACAGCCGAATGCCCAGCATTTCATCATTTTCCCACGGAACAAATTCGGTTAATGACTCTGCCTCCCCCTTATATACCGCACGAAACCGGTATTCTTTTTTCGTCTTATCATAAATTTTAAACAAGCCGCAAAACGTAAGTTCATCTACAATTTGATGCGTCTCCTCGTACAATTCTCTTCTTGCTGCTTCCATCGCCGATTCGCCGGATTCTATTTTTCCAGCCGGAAATTCCCATTGCTCACGGTAACTATTATACCCTATCAGAAACTTTCCCTGAACTTCTATGATGGCATAAGCACTTGTCGGCGTAATATTTCTATTTTGGTAAAGTTCATCTTCTTGAATATCATAATATTCGATAATTTCTATGTCACTGGTATTTTCGCCTTTCTTCATTAATCGTCCTTTCTTTTCCAGATTTTTACATTTTCAAGTCCTATCCGGACATTTTCGTATATGATTTTTACAAGATCAAAAAATACATCTTCTATAATATCTTATTTTCATAATCTTGCAAAAAATGATAAATGCGGTCGACATACGCTGTTTTATCCTCCACACGAAACAACATAAAATATTTGTGATTCAAAAAATTAATCCGTTTATATCCTCTATCTTTTAATCTCGTATTATCACAGAATTTCAGATTTCCCGCTACCAAAGAAAGTTTATCAATCGTTTTGTCGTAATCGTCAAGCAAATTGACAGCTGCTTGCATATTACATTTTTCTAACGTCAAATAAGATACATACTTCTCTAAATCGTCTTTCGCGTCTTGAGATACAACAACCCTATAATCCATACTTTTCCCTCAACTCACTTGAAACTTCTTTTGCATCCGTAACCATTCCCGCCTCTGCATGTTCCCTTGCAATATCAAGTTCTTGAATAATTTCATCTTCTGTTTTCGGTTGAAAAGGATTGTTACCGGTTCTATTTATAAAAAATCTCTTCGTTACTTCGTATATCGCATTGATTTCTTCTTCCGGCAATGTCTCTAACATAGATACTGTTGCTTCTAATGTACTCATACTCTTCACGCTCCTTTTTTCTTAATTATAACAAACAATCAAAATCATGTCACTATTTTATTTCCCATCAACCTGAAACAAAGTTTTTTTGCTCTGCATTTCATTGATTCTTCCTCTCCCCTTCACATCAGCGCGCCAAAATTATTTACCCAAATATCAATGGCATGACTGACAAAAAGACCAATGGCTGCAAAAAAAAGCAGTATTTTTATCAAATTCCAATTTTTGTCTCTTGCCATGGCAGCCAAGACCAACAAGAGGATTGCTATAATCGATTTCACATCGCCCTCCCTGTTTATGTTTTTCTATCCTCTACCAATTTTTGGTTTTCTTCTTGTTTTACAGTATAACATACCCGCTTCACAGGTTCAAGCAGCAAAGAATAACTTCCGCTAGAAATATCTTAGCAACACTTCATTTATTTCATCTATTTTCTCTCTTCGCTTTTTTAATTCTGACAGGAATGCAATTTCTCCGATTTCATCCTTATCTTTTCTGCATTGGTCAATTATTTCAAGCATTTCTTTTTCAATAACAAATCCATACAAACCGCCGTACTCCTCATGCCACTCTTTATTCCAATAACCAGGCGGCATATTATAATGAACAATTCCTAAATACTCAAAGTTTACATTTTTCAGTCCAAGTTCTTCCTCGGTTTCTCTAACGATACATTCCCTAATACTTTCCCCCTCTTCCCGCAAACCGCCAAAAGTCTCCCAGTCATCTCTCCAATTATGATATCCAAGCAAATAATCATCCTCGCATTTTACAATAACCAACGCATGATTAATAGAAGGATATTGAACTAACGCTTCCTCTTCATCAATCTCTATTTTATCCAGAATTTCTGCTCCGTTGCTTGCTCTAAATATCATTGTTTAGCCCCTTTCCCTTAATAAATCATTTCTCCATCATTTACTTTGACCGCAATCTGCCATTCATCTTCATAAACAATTGTCCCAACAAAATTCGTGTAGACAACATCATACGCCTTATTGTATTTATCCAATAATTCCATTACCGGTTTCAGTTTCTCGTACATTTCTTTTGCAGAATCACATTTAAAAAATGTAATAACTTTTTCACGCTTCACGCATGGTTCCGGTTCCGGCAGGTTGCATTTAAACCATTCATCAATACTTATAAACAAATCATTTTCGTTCTGTTCCATCACTCCATCATTTACAAGATTCCAACATAGACTAAAAATCCCCTTGGGATACTTCGTAATATAAGAATCTTCTCTTCCTTGTATCCGCATATACTTATAATTCATCTGTTTTCTCCTTCCTCCAACTAAAAAACGCCTGTCAGGAATAAATTTTCCCTAACAAGCGTGGATCAAGCATCTGCTAATATCAATATTAATGTATCATATTTTTAGTTGTTCGTCAATGGGGAGATTTTTTGAGTTTCCCCATTTTTTTCAGAAACTAAATCATCTGCAAAATAAAAAAGCAAAAACACTGCACTAATGTTATAATTAAATCACGACAAAATAAATAAAACAAAGGAGTGTTTTTGCATGATTAATTATAACAGATTAGGATATGAAATTAAACGGGATTTAGCAAATTTCTCAGAAAA
>CAKRDZ010000039.1 GCA_934316845.1 uncultured Eubacterium sp.
GAAAAAGTAAATGTCGATTGTGCAAAACTGAATTCTATTGTGACAGCAAGGGGTGGAATTTACTTTTTCATTTTAGGTATTGAAAATTTTTTTCATATTCCTCTTGTCATTTTAACCATTTTGTATTAAAATGAGGGTAGCCTATAGGATAAAAAGGAGGATAACGATTATGGCATACACAATTACAGACGCTTGCATCAGTTGTGGTTCTTGTGCTGCTGATTGCCCAGCAGGAGCTATCTCTGAAGGAGATGCACATTTCGAAATCGATCCAGACGCATGTATGGATTGCGGTTCTTGTGCTGCAGCTTGCCCAACAGGTGCTATTGAAAGCTAATTAAAAACAAAAATATGTTTAAGAAAAGGAATCACTCTCTGTTCACAGAAAAGTGATTCCTTTTTTCGTTCCGGTCAACTACACCATGTATTCCCGCAATACTTCTTCGATCACCTGCTGCTCTTCTTTGGTAAAACGAATCTGTTCGGGCTGCAGCAGTTGATCTAACTGCTTTCTTTCCTGGTCAAAATATTCCTTTTGATATTCCTCCATTTCTTTTTTATGGAACATATCATTTTCCAGTCTTGGCTGGCACACATTTTCCAGATAATCTACAATTTCCACTTTAACCTGTTTTCGATGCTCCGGTATGTTTAAAATCATATCCTGCAGGTAAAGCACCACACAAGGGATCAACGTACTGCAGAACACCGTCATTTTGCCCCATTCTGCACCATTTTTCCAATGTACCGATGCATTTGTCCAGATCAGATACGCATTCACCGCGATACATCCGAGCACGCTGACTGCAAAAAATACTTCACTCCATGTTTCCCATGCTCCCAGTGAGATTCCTGCCTTTTTATAACTTCTAAGATACTTTTCCACATAAATGTCTACATTTTGAATCCTGAGTTTTAATTGATAACTGGTATGAAACCGTTTCATCAGCGTTTTCATCAAAGGATGTGTGGATTTTCCCATACTCTCTGCCTCTTTCCGGACTTTCAAATACGTAAATGAAAGCATGGTTCGTATCACACCCCCAAAAACTGCTGCCCCTATGACCGCACTTATCATATAACTCATACATATTCCCTTCCTTTCTTCTTTTGCCCTCCATTATACCAGAGAACATTTTAAAAAGTATAGAGGATATGCAAAAGAGATGCCAAAATCGTTCGACCGGTTTCGACACCTCGTTCAAATTTTCTACTTTTTTATTCCTTTATCGCCACTTCGTCGATAATATCGACAACCTTTTTCACGGCATCGTGCTGGTTGCTTTCGTCCATCGCCTTGACATAAGAAGCACGGTTTTCAAACACCTCCGAAATAGCCTTGAGCAGTCTCTCACTTGTCAGATCTTCTTCTTTGATCACATAACTAAATCCTTGTTTTTCAAATGAATTTGCATTTAAGATCTGATCGCCGCGGCTTGCCTCCAACGACAACGGAATCAGGATATTCGGCTTATGCAGTGCCAAAAGCTCACAAATCGCATTTGCGCCGGCTCTTGAAACCACAATATCGGCTGCATCCAAAAGATCACACAGTTCCTTCTGGATATACTCAAACTGCACATATCCTTTTGTGTCTTTCAGCTTCTCATCCACTTTATCTTTTCCGCAGAGATGGATGATCTGATACTTTTCCAACAACTGTGGCAGAATGTCTCTTACTGCCTCGTTGACGCGCACGGAACCAAGGCTTCCGCCAATCACCAGAATTACCGGTTTTTCTACAGAAAATCCACAAAAATCCAAGCCTTTCAGACGATTTCCGGAAAACAGTTCCTTTCGGATCGGAGAGCCGGTAAGATAGGATTTTTCTTCCGGCAGATGCGACAGCGTCTCCGGAAAATTCGCACATACAGCAGCGGCCGAAGGGATACAAAGACGGTTCGCCAATCCGGGTGATATATCCGATTCATGAAGTACGCACGGAACTTTTTTGCGTTTTGCCGCAAACACAACAGGCACCGTTACAAAACCGCCTTTTGAAAATATGACATGCGGCTTCACTTTTTTAATGATCTTTCCAGCCTCAGCATAACCCTTCAGGATTCTCGCGGGATCCGTAAAATTCTTCACATCAAAATAACGGCGCAGTTTTCCGGAAGAAATCCCGTAATAAGGGATATCAAAATCTTCCATCAGTTTTTTTTCGATACCATCTTTCGATCCAACATAATGAATCTCATATCCCCTCTTTTGCAATTCAGGGATCAACGCAATATTAGGTGTAACATGACCTGCTGTCCCTCCGCCAGTCAATATGATCCGTTTCAACATCTCGTCCCCCTTTTCCTTACAAATTCTTCTTAATTTCTGCAGCAACTGCCTCAAGATCAGGTGTCTCTCCCTGTTCCCACTTGACATTCACCGTATCATCATAATATCTTGGGATCACATGAACGTGAAGATGGAATACCGTCTGGCCTGCTGCCTCTCCATTATTTTGAAGGATATTCACACCATCACACTGATATGTCTTTTTCAATGCTGCCGCAATCTTCTTGGCAACCGGAAAAACTTTCTCCGCCTGTGCCTCTTCCAATTCAAATACATTATCCGCATGTTTCTTTGGAAGAATGATCACATGACCTCTGGCTGCCGGATTCACATCCAGGATTGCCTTGAAATCATCGTCTTCATATACCGTAGTTGATGGAATTTCTCCCGCTATAATTTTACAAAAAATACAATTGTCTGCCATAATTGCCTCCATTCTTTTGCGTTGTTACGCAACCATTTATATTGTTATCTCCAAATCTCCTTTTAAGAAAAATGGAAGATTGTGTCAAAATTTCGAAGTGCTTTAAAATTCCCCTGCGCAGACAACTCACCGGACATAAACGCATTTTGAAATGGTTTTTCTCCATTTACGATCTGTTCCAAAACAGCTGTTGTCACTTTGGCAGTAACATCCGGACTATCCATATTTCCATAATGACAATCCAGGTTTTCTCCTTTTACGTCAACGACCAGGCTTTTTCCAACATCTGTCAGATCAAGCCGGAACGATGCCGTCACTCCCTCTTTTGGTACAAAATGCTTTTTCAGTTTTTTGATGTATGGATCGTTATCCTTTTCCTCTTCTTCCCCAAGCATATCTTTGAATAAACTTGCCAGTTCCTCGATATCTTCTTTTTGTTTTTTTACATAGTTATCATCGGACACATACGCGGATAACTGCTCGCTTTCCTGTGGAGTAAGCGACATTCTTGTGCTTCGCAGTACCGTTTTCTTTACCTGCGAACTGCTGTTTGGAAAAGCAATGATCTGTTTTGATATCGCGCGGTAAAAATTTTCTGCACATTTTTCTATCATTAACCCATAATCTGAATTTGTCTCAAATTCTACATGGTTATCCACATAGGCACAAATGCCCTCGCACGGACATCCACCCAGCATTTCCCAGGCGCGGATCAGACCTGCCTGCGCTTCTCTTTCTCCGTATGTGGTTGCCATGACAACCGGAAGCATATAGATATGTTTGATCTTCTCCTTATCGCCATACAGCCAGCAGGCATCCAGAAACTGCTGCAGATATCCACCAATGCCATACCATTCCACAGAGGCTGCCAGGATAATACCATCCGCATTTTTTAGTGTTTTCGGCAGAACCGATATTCCACTCTTTTCTTCATACAAATTATATCGTTCCACAGTAACACGCAATTCATCCAAAACCTGTGCAATCTTTTCGATTGTATATAATGTAGGGTCATCGATCAACCCTCTTCCTCCATAATAAATATTAACCTGCATTAATACCCTCCAATTCTTACTTCTGTTTGGTTTTTCCGTCGATATATGATGCCACACAGGATAAATCCGGCGACAACACCACTGATATGTGCCGTATTATCAATTCCTGTATCCTGCATTCCGGAGTATAAGCTGAGCAGCAGATATACTCCAAACCGCATAATATCACCGCGGACAATCCGCTTACGATTTTTAATCAGTAACATGAGCAGCGCACCCATTAATCCATAAATTGCACCAGATGCCCCGCACGAAACAACATTCTCACCAAGATACAGATTCACATAAACGGACACGAAACCGGCAATAACACCGGATGCCATATACAAAAACAAATATCGTATCCTGCCAATTTCCTGTTCTAATGTATATCCAAGCACCAAAAGAGAAATCATATTATTGGCTAAATGTTCCAATCCAAAATGCAGAAAAAAGTGTGTAATAATGCGGTAATACTCATGCCCCTCAAGAAATGCCGGTTCATACATGGCACCCATATCAATCATAAACCCGGCATCCAGGGAAGAACCTTTCCATTCTGTATACAAAAATACAACTACATTTATTAAAACCAATAAGATGGTAACAATGGGAAGTGGCTGCTGTTCCCTCACTACTGTTTCTTTCCTGTCCATAAAGCACTCCCTTCTACATTGTACTTATAAATCTGCTTTGACCCAATCTGCATTTTATGGTACTATAATAGCATAATACAACGTATGTGTCAAAGAAGCACGGAAAGGAAAATTTTTGCTATGCAGATTCACATTGAAGCCAATTCAAGCAACACCTTAACGGTCCTGGATCTTTTGGAAAAACAGGGCTTTTCTTTACCGTGCAACTGCCATGGTGCAAATGTATGCGGTGGCACACAATATGACTTTCCCTGCGCACTAATTCCCAAGGAACCCCTTACGGTCTGTCTTCGTGACTCCGCCGTAAATCAAAAGATAGAAGGTCTGGGTCTGATGCAAAAGGCAGATTTGTCCGTTTTTCCGGACTCTTTACTCATCGACATTGGAACTACTACAATCGCAATGGTTTATTATCATTCGACCAAAAAGACCACATTTTTTACTGAAGTTTTTCCAAACCCGCAGATTCCATACGGAGCAGATGTCATCAGCCGGATTAATTATGATGTCTCGGATCATGAACACCACTTGCTTCACCATCGGATCGTATCTTGTCTTGAAGAACATGCATCTTCCTTTTTTTTACAGTTTCCGGATGTTTCGCTCCGGCAATGCCTGATCGGCGGTAATACAACTATGATCCACTTACTGCTGAATCTATCTTTGCAGGGAATGACCGGTTTTCCTTTTACTCCATCGGGGTACACAACATTTTCTTTTACGTATAATAAAGTAGACGTTTTTATCCTTCCATGGCTTTCCGCTTTTATTGGCGGTGATATTACCTCCGGACTTTTATCCCTGTCCTTTAACACCCGGAAAGACACCTGTCTTTTAGCAGACCTCGGCACCAACGGCGAACTGGTACTTTGTCACCAAAACCATCTGTTTACAGCAAGTACCGCTGCCGGTCCTGCGTTAGAGGGCAATGGACTATCGCATGGCTGCCCGGCAATTCCCGGCGCCATCTCGGATGTTTCACTGCGCGGTGTTGTGCCACGGATCCAGACCATTGCAAACAAACTTCCTGCCGGCATCTGCGGAAGTGGTGCGATCAGTACACTTGCCGAACTGCTTTCCCAGCATTACATCCATGCAGATGGCACTCTAACCGAGAAATTTCCAAAAAATGGAATACTTCTTGCCCGTTCAAAAGAAACGGTAATTTCTTTTAGTATAAATGATGTACGCCAGATGCAGCTGGCGATTGCGGCTATCGCAGCCGGGATCGACACCCTCTGCCACGAAGCCGGCATTTCCCCGGATAAGGTTGACTCCCTCTATCTGGCGGGCGGACTGGGATATTCTATCTCGCTGGAAAAAGCATCTTTATTAGGTATGTTTTGCAGCATTCGACCGGAGCGTATCCATTGTGTTGGAAACAGCTGCCTCAATGGACTGGCTGAACTATCGGAAGATTTTTCCAATTTGCAGCAATTTGTATCTCATGTTAAGAAACATACTACCGATATTTCACTGGCAGATAATTCTTATTTCCAGTCCTCCTATCTGGCTCATATGTCTTATGAGCACTCGGAAACTACTGCCTGATAGCAGTGAGAAGAAATATCTACAATATCACCATCTGACAGACGGTGGCACTCCCATGGGATTAATTTCTCTTTATTAATGGATGTGCCTTCTTCACTTTCCTGGTCAATTATATAGATATCGTTTTCTTCCATTACAATCTTAGCATGAACCTCACTCACATCCTTTTGCAGAATACTTCCTTCTACATGTCTTTCATCCGCTCCGATATAAAAGGGACTATGATCAATCTGGATATAAGGGTCACTGGGATTCATCGGCTTCAAATACAATTGTACTTCATTATGTAAACTTCCATATTCTGTAATTTTTTCTTTTTTGATACACAAGTTACAAATGCAGTATAACAGCGCGATCGTACAGCAGATCCCTACGATCTTATACCACGCACCGGATATTAATACCCCGTCCATCCAGCCCATATACCAGGCAGCACCGATACACACCACTCCGACAAGAAACCATTCTGTTTTTTTCCCCTTTTTCTTTTGTATTTTTTCTTTTTTTACTCTTTCCGGCGCAGGACAGGGAGCAGAAACCTTTTCCGTTTCTTCGTAATGATATTGTTCCAAATAATGTTCTAATTTATTTAATGTAAAATGCTCTTCCCGACATACTTTATGTATTCCATATACAAGAAATGTCAAAGACCGGCAGTTATGATCCATTACATTCATAATTTCTTCCGTAATTTTAGCCAGTTCATCTGCCACATCCGCCGCATATCCATCCATATAAGCCAGATGCAGCTCATCAAGCGGATCCATAAAAATGTAATCGGCGCATAATATAAGATTCTCCGGAACTAAAAAGTATTCTTCTATTTCTTTCATTCTTTTTAATAAACTCCGGTACAACTGCACGATCTTTTTTTCATCCAATTTTTCCTTTTTTAAATATTCACTCATTGTTATCTTTTCACCAAAGGAAAAAATGTAATGCACTTCTCCGTCTACGCTTAATTCTGCCGGTCCTACGATCCCATCCACCTCAGCATAATACAAAAGTTCTGTACCATATCCGCTCTTTCTTTCCTCTGTCTTAATCTGTATTTTTCGTTCTTTGAGATCTGATATGATATCTATTTGCATGGTAAAATTCACTCCTTTTTTATTATCTCAGCATCCCACATCCGTTTGCTGCAAGTCCAGTTTTCTATCTCCATCTCGTCACGATACTCTGCCTGCTTACTCAGAAAAGGTGCTGTCATAACAATCTCTGCCGTAACGGTCATTTTCTTTTTCAACACATTTTCTTTGCAGACAACTTTGTTAATCTTTAAAATAAATAACTGCTTCTGCATAACTTCTCTGCTCTGTTCCTCCGGATAATTTTCCCGCAGACATTTCTGGCCGCTTGAATATAAAACCACCTGATCATGGGATAAAAGTGACAGATAGCAAAGCGAAAAAACAATCCATAAAATTATTGTTACAACAAAAGTCGCTTCGAGGGTAAAAGACCCTTTTACTTTATCATTAAACTGCATATTAAAATCACCCCATATCCAAGACAGATAAACGGAACAAATGGTATTTTTGTATGCCGTCCCGCCTTTTTGCGAAGGCATAAAGCCACTCCATAAAGCGAGGCAGATCCAAGCGAAAGGATTACAAGTACTACCATCTGATACAGCCCTGTAACCATACCGCATACTGTCAAAATATAGCCGTCTCCTGTCCCTATACTTTGACGTGTAATAACACTTGCCAACAGAAATACTGCCCCCATTATCGTACCACCGAGAATCATTTTCCAATCTTTTACATTAAGTATACATACCGTTATCATTATCAGGCCAAAAGCAATTGTTGAAATTAACAAAATTTTCCTGTCAAAACATTTCTTTTTTATGTCAATTACAGATAAAACCAATAACCAGATCCATAATACAGCTTCTATTAGTTTCACCCGCTGCTCATCTCCTTTCCCTTTACACAAGTCTTACAGGGTGTTCTTCCTTCCACCTGCGAAATCGGAATTTCTCTTATACTGCGGCTTATTTTTTGGCAATTTTTTTGTACATGATACCGGCTTCCATAGTTACAGATAACAACGACCTGACTATCCGGCAATTCCTTTCCCGCACAGCACTTTTCGCAGGGATAATAGATGTGTCCATCTTCACTTCTCCGCTTTTCCAGTTCTTTTATAAAAACCTGCTGCAAGCCTAATTTCAGATGATGGCAGGTCAGAGTTTCATGATAGACCTTTCCCGTTTTTGTAACATAAACCATCTGATCTTCTTTTTGTTCACTTGAAGTCATACGTGTCAGTACGCCGGTAAACGCTCTCCCGTAATATTTTTCATTGAAACAAAAAATACGTTTCATAAAAACCGGAATGGGAGATGTGATCGTATAACCTGCGACAAATTCCATCTGGTCGGTATCCTCATAAATCTTTGACTTTGTAATGCCTATGATTGACGCATTTGCATCGCTGCGTCCGGAAACAGACGCGTTTATCTTTGCCATCATAACAGCCGGATTTACAGCCAGTTTCTTTCCTGACAAAGCATATTCCAATGACGTCTGCTTTGCCGCTGTTTCCAAAGCACATTGAACCTGTTCCTGACGATACAGCAATTGATTTATGTATATAATACCTATGATCGCAAAAATAAACAAAGGAACAACCAGTGCCGCCTCAACGGTGATCGAACCGTTGAAGCACGGCTCACTTTTTTGTTTCTGCATTTGCTTCCTCCTTTCCTTTAAGGACTCGAGGCGAGAAAGGGTACTCTATTGTATGGTAGGCAATTTCCCTTTTGGTTAGATATGTGTAGATATGTTAATTTATTTTTTAATAGAATACCCTTTCTCGCCTCGATAATTTTTCAATACTCTGCCTGTTGGCTTGTCTCTACCGTAAAATCCACCTCCGGTAACCTTCGGAACGGGAGTTTCCACGGATAGACAAATTTTGCTGTCACATTAAACCGGCTTGTACATAAACCCAGCCGGAATCCGGGAACATACTTTTTCTGTATCTTCCACTCCATCAGATCCATCATTCTTGCACATACTGTGCTTCGATCCATCGCCAGCAGAAAAAAACTTAAATATTCCTCGTACCCAAAAGACCGCTTATCTGCCTTCTTGTACTGCCTGGCCTTCTGCATGACCAAGTCGTGCGTAAAAGCAAACAATTCCGTAAAATCTACAGAAAACTTATCTGCTGTCTTGACGAAAGGAACCTCTTTTCCCTGCAGGATTGCTGCCGTATCAACTACCGCTTCCGCCATTCCCCACAATACCGTAAATAGCGTCTGCATAAACCGTATCAAGGGCTCTATTGCTGTGAAGCCAACCACCGCGAGTGCAGCTGCATGTGTTGTTTCACGGCTTTTTGCAGAGACAAATAACGCAGAAGCATTTGCCGCCGTTCGGAGTAAGACGATTCGTTCAATGACACCGGAAAGATTTTCCTTATCACTTCTTTCAGCACAGATTAAATACTCCCATTCATACCGGAGCACATTATCTGATCCTGCCGTTTCCGTCACATTGGAAAAGAATTTTTTTAAATAGGCCAGAAGACATACTTCCGTAGCTGCAAAACTGCCCATTTTCTGTGCACTGTTTTGAAAATCAACATTTTCCTCATCTGTCAGCGTTTTTACAGGGTCACTTCTTTTTTCCTTTTCCTGCTCCTGTATGAGCTGCAGATAATGATCCGGATTTTCTACGGTTTGTTCAGACACCTTACTGTAGTCTTCCATTACCATTTTAAGCACACCCTCTGACATTGCTTTGGAAAAGGAATCCAGCGGATTTTCTCCACCGCCGTCTTCTTCCATCCCGTTGTAATCAAAGCACATGGATGGCATCTTATACTCTGCCCACAATGCCTGCATTTCCTTGTCACTCTCTTCACTCCAGGTCTGGGATAGCAGCGTACTGCTTTGGGATAAAATGGATTGGTTTATTTTCAACTCTTCTGCAAGCGTATCTCTGCCGGGAACAGACTTACACATTTCCATATTCTGTTCGGCTTCACTTACAAGCCGGCTGCACAGGTTTTCCAATTGCTGAAACATTTTCAAATATTTTTTTCTTTCCTGCTCTTTGCTCGAAATATCCTTTAACATTTCATCAATTGAAACTACTTTGTTTTCCATTTTTTCCCATATGTTCTGGTCTGAAATATGAAATGTCTGTGCCTGTTTTTTCCCATGAAAAAACATCTTGGCAAATATCGTTTTTTCTTTGACATTTCCATTTTTTACACAAACACCATCTATCATTTCCATCCATTGTACGAGTTCCATTCCCTCCTTTGCTTTTTCTTTCTGTTCCGCCGTGTCTTTTTCAATTTCATTTGCCGTTGCTTCCATAGAATCCAATGCCGCCTTGTTCCCCTTGATGTTATCAAAAATCTGCGATATCCCTTCTCGTTTCATATATTCACAGATCTGGTCAAGCATTGGCTGCCCGCCATCTTCCGTAACATATGTCTTATCCGGTACATTAACTTCCTCTAAAGTACCACCGAATAGATCCGTTATCGGTAATAAACTTTTTGGTTGTTCCAGATTTTTGTTAATATAAAATTTAATGGTATCCTCATACGACTTACCGGCATCCTCTAAAAAAAACAGACGATATTCTTTGTACATTGGTTCACTGTACTCTGCTAACAAACTTTCTGTGCCGACGCGAAGCAGCCGCTGTGCCTGATTTTTGCATACGCTTCCTCTTGCAAGTTCCACCATCCCACATCCAAGGGCAATCATTACAAGAAATGTCAGTGTCAGAAAAATTGTTATACTGCCATCAGCCTTCTTTTCCATTTATAATACTTTTGCTGTCTTTATCAAATGACTTCCAGGCATCGTCAATTACAGCTGTGATCTTATTCTTAAACAAAAGTACTAACGCAATCAAAATCACCAGAATCAATATCAATTCCACAATTCCGATTCCATCTTCCTCTTTCATAAACTGCATTACATATCTCATGTTATCCCTCATTTCTTTCATAATCTTGGTTTACGGTTACATGGCCATAAAAGCCGGCATTATAATAATTGCTATTACAATACCAAACATAAGCATCATTGGGAGAAGCAATTTTGTGCCCGCTGTTTCTCCCATCTGCCTGCTTAATTCTTTGCGCTTTTCAAACGCATCAGATGCCTCAGTTTCCAATAATGCAATAAAGCCTTCTGTCCCTTTTTTCATATTTTGATTGATAATAGAAGCGTATCGCAAATAGCTAAGCTGTCGACATCTTTTTCCGAAATGCTCCATGGCTGCTGCTTCGGATGCGCCATTGGTCATTTCCTGGTAGGCTGTCAAGACCTCTTCATATACATAACGGCGCTCACCCCCTTTCTGCAGATTGCGTTGATATTCCTCCCCCAGTCTTTTGAAACACCCCCGGATTGTTAATCCGGCATTAAACAATAACATACTCTTATTGATAAATTCCGGATAATCCAATTGAAGCTGCTGTTGACGGTGTTCTATCTTTTTTCTTTCTTCCTTTTTCCAAATAATGGGAAAGAAAAAAATAATTAAAAACACCAAAAGATATACCGGTGGGGATTTTTCTTTTTCGCTTTCTTCGTAGCGGACGCTGTAATCTCCAATTTTTGTAGGAAGTGCTATCTGTTTTTGCGCATTTTGCTGTTCCACTTTTTCCAGTATCGCGGCTTTAATCTGATAGACCGCCCACTCCCCCGGCGGAAGATTATTACTCTCAATCGTAAGGGGAAATGTGTATTCCTTTTCCCAATTACGCCATTTTGCCTGCGCCACTACACTCGTTTTCACTCCTTCCTTTGGAATTTCCATATAATTTAAACTTCCCTCTTCCCGAATATAGTTTTCAGGAAGTATCCATGAGATTTCAATCCCCGTTTGAGGAACTTCTGCCACAAAATTCAAGGAAGAATTTACCTTTTCCAGCGACTGATTATTTCCCTTTAAATTCTCATTCAGATAAGTAAGACATAACTTATCCAGCTGAAGAAATTCTTCCGGAGTAAACTCTCTGTCGTCCAGATACAATGTAATCGTCTCTTTTTTATCCTCTCCCTGAACCTGTGTAATAAAGTCAAAGGAAACCTCTTTTCCTGTATCCTCACGCAAGATTGTACTTTCATCACATATCGTCGTTTCTTCCTTTTCTTCTTCCCCCGGTATCAGAAGAAACAGAAATGCCGTCAGCAGAAAAATCAAAATAAATCCAATTCGTTTACACCAGATCTTTTGAAGCTGTTCTTCCTGTTCCTGCTTACGATACAACGACGTTATCATGGTTTTCGTACCCGGAAAATGTTCTGTCATCTTCCAAAACCACGACTGAATACGAAGTTTTTTTACTACTGACCAGATATAATTTTCAAGTTTTTCCATCATATGGCATCCCTCATTTCTAGACTGATATATCCGTGATCTTTCGACTCCACCAAAAGGCAAATATATAGACAGCAAGCGAAACGGTCATGATCATTATGCCGGGAAGATTTCCATAAAGCGGATTAAGAAAGCCCGGTGAACATATCCGCAGATATAAAATAATCCCAATCGGTATTAAATTCATACATCCTGCTTCCATTTTCTTGCCGGCAATCACCGTTTCAATTTCCCTTTTTGTCTCAATTTTTTGGCTGATATTCTCTGCTGTCCGTTTCATAATTTTTACAAGATTTCCACCCGTTTTTCTCGCGGTAATTAAAATCTCACTGAAAACTTTTATATCTTCCATACCACTTCTTTCTCCGAGATCCATCATTAATTTTTCAACCGGAACATGAAGTCTGACCTGCGTAACAAAATAATCAAATTCTTTCATGATCAGATCCTCTTTTTGATACATAAGCGCCAGATCTTTCTGCGCTTCAAATACAGAATTTTCCAATGAATATCCTGCGGATAACGCCGATATCATACTTTCCATTGCGTCTTTGAACTGCAGCACGAGTATCTCCTGCTGCCTCTTTGCCAAAACACGGCAATAATATTTTAAAAACAAATATCCGCCTGCAAAAGCCAGTAGGATAACCGCAAAAATATGATTAAAAAACAATACGGCTGTCATACTTCCTATCCCCATTCCAATGGCTCCATAGCGTACTTTTTCCCGTTTGGAAAAGCAATAATCTGTGTAGGAAATCATTCTAATTTCACCCCGGCTTTCTTACATTTATCCATAGAACGAAGGATATGGCTGGTTCGTTTCAAAGTTCCTTTTATCCTTCCATTTTCTTCTCCTTCTTCCTCAAAGGAAAATATTGGAAAAATTTGTATCTCCCCCTGTTCCACCTCTCCTATCTCGCAGATAGCAAGCACCTTACGTGATCTGTCACGAAGCCGCCCCAAATGAACAATAATATCAATGGCGGAAGAAATCTGCTGCCGGATGGCAGGAAGGGGAATATCCATTCCCATCAATACAAGTGTCTCCAGCCGGTTTAGCATATCCTTCGGACTATTGGCGTGTCCCGTTGACAAACTTCCATCGTGTCCGGTGTTCATAGCCGTAAGCATATCGATCGCTGTCGCATCGCGGATCTCACCGACAATTATTCTGTCCGGCCGCATCCTCAAAGCACTTCGGATCAGATCCCGGATCGTCACCTGATTTTTCCCTTCCACATTGGCATTCCGCGCTTCCATTCTTACAATATTTTCCACATTTCGAATCTGAAGTTCTGCCGAATCTTCAATCGTAATAATTCTCTCCGACACCGGAATATAATTTGACAATATGTTTAAAAACGTAGTCTTTCCTGCTCCGGTTCCCCCCGAAATAAAAATATTATATCTCGCTTCTACAAGTGCTTTCAGAAATCTGTCTGCCTCCGGCGTGACCGCCCCCATCGCCACAAGTTTCTCCATCGTGAGCGGATCTTTGGGGAATTTACGGATCGTGATAACCGGCCCCTCTAATGCAATAGGCGGCATTACAATATTGACACGCGAACCATCTTCCAATCGTACATCTAATATTGGGGTCGATTCATTTACAATGCGGTTTCCCTCTGACGCGATCTGCTGTGCAATGTCACTCAGCCGCTCTTCCGAATCAAACGTCAGACCGGTTTCATATAAACTGCCTTCTTTTTCAACAAAAATATGCTGCGGCCCATTGATCATAATTTCCGTAACGTCTTCATCCTCAATTAATTCCTGCAGCACATCTAACTTTCGCATGGAATTAAATATCTCGCGGCGCATTTTTCTTCGATCGCGAAAGCGCATATACTGCTCCTGCCCCATCTCCGTGATCACCTGGTCGATAACATCCGTAAGATACTGTTCATCTACGTCCACACCGGTCGGAACCTGCTGCAACACCCTTTCACATATCCTTTGCTTAATCTGTTTCTCCATCGTCTACACCCCCTGTTTGTAAGAAAGATTTCATCTCTCTCAGATTCTTAATCTTCGGACAGGTTACCTCACAAAACGTAATCCTTTCCCATATAGATTCCCTTTTTTCCGCAAAACAATATTCCCTTAAAACATGCCTGCGGATTGCTGCTAAAAAACCATCTTCCAGCGGCATTATAATTTCATCCGCATAATCCAGAAGATCAAACGTATATTCAAAAAATTGTCCGACTTCCAGTATCACACGGTCAAACAACGTCTGCTTTTGAAGCCCCTCCATCATGTTTTCGATTTCCTCTTTGGTAAAATCAAGCAGATCCTTGTAATGTGCCACCGGCGCAAGAATAGATATTTTGCCGTGCAAATATACAAGTTTTTCCAGTGCTTCATTGTTTTTTTCATTTTGTACTGCCAGGATCCACTCTGCCAGTCCCCGATGTGACAACGACGGTGTCTCCGTCAATTCCTCCGGAAAAAATACCGGTACGCCGCACATGCTTATATAAAGCACCTTTGCCTGCTGCGCACTTTCCATCGCTTCCTGTAAGGCAAGACGCGTTTTTTCCTCTCCGCCTTCCGGCGAAAAAACACAGCAGATCCCTTTCTTTCTCACTGTTTTCTGCTCCTCATCCCCCGTTTGTCCCACTATCTTACAAAAACTCTTCCAGATAGCCGTTCTCTTTTGGTACTTAAAGATTTCATTTTCACTGTCTGTTACCGGACTTTCTGAAAGAAAAATTCCGTTTTTTCCAATTTCTTCCAGAACCATCTTATCGTCTGAGATCACAATGGAACCTTCGGCAATTTCCATTGCTTCCCCTTTTTCTGATATCATTTTAATTTCCATATATTTTGGCAGTTTCTGCCGGAAATACGTTAAAAAACGTACCGCATACTCTCTATCCCTAAGATAGATATAACAAATTCTGTTCATGTATCACCCTTCCCTCTAGTAAATGCAGAGACAAATACAGTATCCAAATAAAATGCAGACCGAAAAAGGAATTACTGCCTCTTTTTCCCAATTTTCTGACGCATAGTATGGAATCAGCTTTTTTTCTCTGTAAACCTGCCTTATGTAACTTGAAAAATATAGGAATCTGCGAAATAAATTCCGCTCCCTGAGAATCTTGAGTGTAGAAAATAAAGCACCAGCCAGTAACGCATAAAACGTCACACGGGCACCAAACGCAAAACTATAGTAACTACAAATAATGGAAATTAATTTGATATCTGCAGCTCCGAACATCCGAAGCAAATAAAAGAAACTACAGACGATAAGAGGAAGGATGCATCCTGCTAAAAAATATACTGCCCCAGCCGGTCCATAGGTCACAAAATTATGGTATAAACTTAGGCCAAGTCCCATAATAATTAATATATGAGGAACTCGATAACAGTATAAATCGCAGAGCGCAGCCGGTAACAACACAAGGAAAATCAGCGGTTGATTTTCGATGTTGTCACCCCCTCGATTTGTTGTGATTCATATACTAGCACGATGAGTCGATTTTTGTCAACAACTTTTTTTAAAAAATTGCATTTTTTTTTGCGAGCAGGTTATAATCCTACTAAAAGAATCATTAAAAAAGCGCGTAATCACGCGGGAAATGAGGAAATTATGAGAAGAAAAAAAGATCCCCTTTATCAGGCGAAGCAGGAACTGCTCCGCGAGATTGAAGAGGTAAAAACATCGTTAGCCATCGCCCACTCGAATTTTGACAACGTCAATGACCCGGATCTGGTCGACAGCTGTATCTATGAAATGGCCGCCATTCAGTATAAATACAAATACCTGCTGCGTCGTATGCGTCAGTTTGAAGGAGAGAGTACACCGATGCGTTCCATCAGATAACGTGCATTGGTAGTCTTACACTGCCCGGAACGGATTTTATGATCAAATACAATCTGATCTCCGTTGTAATTTTCTGTAAAATAATAGTTGCTCACTTTCTTTTCCGGCACTTCGCACAGTTCAAAATCATGTGTCGTAATAAAAGTGACGCAGTGTTTCTCTGCCAATTTATGCACGACCGCTTTGGCACCAAAAAGTCTGTCATTGTAATTTGTTCCCTTAAAGATCTCATCGATAAATACGATAAAAGGGATGTCATTTTTCTCTGTATTTCCGGCATAATCCAGCACCTTTTTTATCCGCAGAAGTTCTCCGTAAAATGTGGAGATCCCCCGGCTGATATCATCCTGTACACCAATGGACGTAAAGATCCGCATAAATGGAGCACAAAACTGCTGTGCATTTACATAAGTTCCGGCATACATTAAGACAAGATTCACACCGATCGTCCGCATAAAAGAAGACTTCCCACTCATATTCGAACCGGTTATGATAACAATTTCTTCTCCGCAGGAAAAATCATTGGCAATACATTCCGCTTCCGGAAGCAGCGGATGTTTCATCTCTTCTGCAGAAAAAGAAATCTCTTTTTTATTCTCCGGAATACAGACCGTATCTTTGCTCCAAGCCATCCCCGCAAGTGCCATAATCAATTCTATTTTTTCGATGCTTTCCATTGTATCATACAAGATATCACTGCCTTCTTTCATCGTATTTCGATACAAAATGACAAGCAGTGGATTTAGTACAAATACCACATTAAATAGAATATTGGAAAACATATTTTCTTTGGCATAATAAAGCGATGCTATCGTGCTGATCCTGTGCATGGTCTTTTGTCCCAGACTTATTTTTTCCCGGCACCGGCACAACATATCTCCTTTAAATTCCTCTTCCGATACAAAAGTTATCAACCGTTCCATTTTGCCAAAGGCATGAATACATTTTCCGATTTCTTCGTATTCTTTCCCGTGAAAATACGAGAAGATACAAAGATTACAAAGACAGACTAACAGCACAATACCGGCGGCGCCAAAAGATATCACTTCAAACAGGCTAAGGACAAGACTGACAATCATGGAAAGAGCCAGCACACTTCCGATGACAATAGAAATCCATTCCGGCTTTTTGCACTCTGCCGGATACAGCTCCTTGTCTTCAAAATCCTGTTCCCGGATGCTCCGGATTCCCGATAATATCGCCTGAAATTTTACGCTGAAAGCCGTTTGCCCTGTCATTTCTTTCACCGCGCACTGCATCTGTTTCCAGGACGCTTCATCAAACTCCGTCTTTGTGAGCTGCCTCATCAGCTTACGTTTTCCGCTTTTCGTATACGCAATATTTAACCATTGAAACAACGAGTTACTGCCGAGAATGTTTAAGTCCGTAAGATCTTTATTTTCTTCTGTGATAAATAAACTGCCGTCTTCTGTAAATTTTTTCCAGTCCTCGCCTCGTCTTGCCTCATATTGTTCTATGATCTGTAACTGCTTTTCTTCTGTTTCGCATTTTTCCAACAGCCTCGAATGAACCGCCAATAAAATCACAAACCAGACTGCCGCAAGAACGGCGAAGATATCGCATGGTATTTTCAGCGGATCGATCACTGCCCCCAGTATAAATCCAAAAACAGCTGCGCCAAATACGATCAGTTTTGTATTTGACATACGGTCCGAACGCTTTTTATCTCTCGTATATTCTTCCTGTATCTGCTGCTTTAATTCGATCATATTTTCCCACATAATAATTTCTCCAGTTCCCCTAAAAGCTGTTGCTGTGACTCTACACGAATCGCCTGAATCCCCAGTTTTTCCGCCCCTTCCACATTTTGCGCACGGTCATCAAAAAACAAACACTCTTCTGCTTTTAAATTGTATTTCTTAAGTAAATACAGATAAATTTCCGGCTCCGGTTTGATCGCATGAATCTGGTAAGAAACTACTTTTCCGTCAATATCATTCAAAAAAGAAGCGCCTTTTGTATGCTTGGTAAAGAGATCCTCAGAATAGTTGGAAAGCAGATAGATTCCGTATCCTGCTTTCTTTAGTTCATGTACCTTTTCCCATACTGCCGGACGGTTTACGTGCATATATTCCCCATGCGTTAAAAACCACCGGATTTCTTTTGCATATTCCGGATATTTTTCCTCGTATCTGCAAATCGTTTCTTCCAATGAATTTCCGAGATCCAGACCAATCCAAAGCGGATCGTCAAACATCGAGTTTCCTACCTGCACTGCGCGTTCTTCGGTCATTCCGTAATCCTGAACCAGCATATCTTTCCAGCGGTACTCCAAAAGCACGTCGCCTACATCAAAAATAATATTCTGCATCGTATTTCCTCCTAGTCTACTACCCATCTTAACACATATTTCCCACGTCGTCCATATAAAGTCTGCCATTTACAGCTTCTAAGTAATTCTACCGCTTATTTTAGTAGAATTATAATCTTTCCTATGTTATACTACTTATATAAGGTTTAATAAATACAGTTTATGGGGAATATGTTGCAGTATATCGTCCGCTGATGGAACCGTATTTTGCCAGATTAGGTGGAAATCTCAATGATTTGATCAAAAATTCAGCGTATGAGAAAATTTCTCGAAGAACAAAAATGAGGGTGGGAAAAATCATAATAAGAAGAGGGAAATTGAAATGGAACAATTCAAAAAACTATTTCAAGCAACAGATATGACCGTGGGAACACCATGGAAAAAAATCGTTGCATTTACAATTCCGATGTTACTTGGAAATATTGCACAACAGTTGTATAACACTGTAGATAGCATTGTAGTAGGAAAATATGTAGGCGACAATGCCTTGGCGGCTGTAGGAAGTGCGGGACCGATTATGAATCTGCTTCTGGTTCTGTTTATCGGTATCAGTATGGGAGCAAGTATTATGGTGGCACAGTATTTTGGTGCAAAACAAAGAGAAGATCTCTCCTATACTATTGGAAACTGTATTTTACTGACAGCAATTTCCAGCATATTTATTATGTTTTTGGCGCTGGTTGTTGTACGTCCGCTATTGGAACTTTTGCAAACTCCGTACACCATCATTGACTGGTGTACTTCGTATCTGAAAATTATGTTTTTAGGTATTGCAGGATGTGCTTTTTATAATATTTTAAGTGGGGTATTAAGAGGATTGGGGGATGCCTTTTCTGCTTTAGTATATCTTCTGGTATCGACAGTTATCAACATTATATTAGATCTGCTTTTTGTGGCAAAATTCGGAATGGGTGTCAATGGTGTAGCACTGGCAACCGTTATTGCACAGGCAGTTTCTGCAATATTGTGTTTGATCCGTTTATCAAAAATGAAAGACTTATTTGATCTGAATAGAAAATACTTAAAATGGAATGGAAAATACGGAAAAAATATCATTCGTCTTGGTGTACCGTCCGGTCTTACTCAGGCAGTATTTTCCATGGCAATGATTATTGTACAATCTCTTACAAATAGTTTTGGTGAAATGTTTATCGCCGCAAATGTAATTGTAATGCGTGTAGATGGATTTGCTATGCTTCCAAATTTTTCCTTTGGAACAGCAATGACCACCTATTCCGGTCAAAACATAGGAGCGGCAAAAGACGATCGTGTTACAAAAGGTGCAAAACAGGGAACACTTATTGCTGTACTGACAACAACTTTTATAACCAGTTTAATTTTAATTTTTGGAAAGCAATTAATGGGAATTTTCACCGCAACAACTGAACTTGTTGATTTAAGCCGACGCATGATGGGTATTATCGCAGCAGGATATATCGCAATGGCTGTAACACAAAGTTTATCCGGAGTAATGCGTGGTGCAGGTGACACAATGACACCGATGTGGATTTCCTTGTTTACTACAATAGTAGTCCGCGTTCCGGTTGCTTATGGTATCGCTCATTTTACCAAAAGTGCAACGTTCCCAAACGGACGCCAAGAATGTATCTTCATTTCCCTTTTGTGTTCTTGGTTAATCGGGGCCATAATGACAACCATTTTCTACTTAAGAGGAAAATGGAAAAACAAGGCATTGAGGTAATATTTGTATTATCTGTTTTTTAATCTCTATACTCTGTTAAACTGACCACATTAGATGTCTCAAACTGTCCTTCGTTGACAAATTTATCATGTGATAATACCGTAAGCGTAACCGGTTACACGGGCTCATCAGAACAGAATTAATAAATATTTTCTCTCTATTCGATTGAAAATCACTCCCCGGATTCTATCTTATGGTAGAATCTGGGGATTTGTTATTCTTTTCATTTTTCCTGTTTTTTCTCAAAAGTGAAAAAATCGGAAAAATTTCTGGCAACTAACATGGTAAAATTCTACTTGTAGGAAATAAAAAGTGTACAATAGATAACCGGAGTAGTCAAAAAATTTAAAGTAAACGGAGGTTTTTTTAATGAAAAAACAAATTGTAATGGCAACAACCTTAGCACTGGTTCTTAGTTCTTTGTACTGCCCGGAATCCCAGGCAACGGCGAAACCAAAATTGTCAAAAACCAAATTGTCCTTAACGGTCGGAAAGACTGCAAAACTCAAAGTTAAAAATTACAAAGGCACTGTAAAATGGTCTTCCAACAAGAAAAAAACAGCGACCGTCAGCAAAAAAGGTGTCGTAACCGCTAAGAAAAAAGGAACTGCTGTTATCACAGCTAAAGCCGGAAAGAAAAAACTGAAATGTAAAGTGACGGTAAAAGCGGCGAGGGCAAGACGCATTGTGACACCGGAACTGGTGACGACAGCATCCACCGCTCCTGTAGTTACGCAAAATCCGGTAGTCACTCAAAACCCGACAATTACTCAAAATCCAACGAAGACAAATGTACCAGCAACATCCGCGAAGCCATCGCCAACACCTGCAACGCCGGAGACTGCTTTGCCTGCTACAAAGGATCCACAGCAGGAACAATCTTTGACACAAATGATAGAAAAACTCAATGCAAATGGGGCAACCATGCCTACAGATTTGAACGATGCTGATACTTATACTTGGTCTAGTGAAGGAAAACTCACTGGAATTTCGTGGTATAACTGTAACATTTCTGGTGAACTGGATTTTTCTGCTTTTGAAACACTGCAAACATTACTTTGCTGTGACTTATATTACCGCGATAATAGTATAAGCAAGTTGAATATCTCAAATTGTCATGCTTTAGAGGAGTTATACTGTTACAACAATAATCTTGGCACACTGGATGTTTCAAATTGTTCTTCCTTAAAAAAATTGTCATGCAGTAATACCAAAATTACATCACTTGATGTTTCCAACTGCCCTGCTCTAACATTTTTATCATGTGATGAAAATAATCTTGGTTCGCTCGATGTTTCAAATTGCTCTTCTTTAGAGTGGTTACGATGCAACCAGACTAATCTTAGTTCGCTCGATATTTCAAATTGCTCCTCTTTAGAGGATTTAGAGTGCAACAATAACAATTTTAGTTCACTTGATATTTCAAAATGTTCTACTTTAGCCAGTTTGGAATGTCGCAATAGTAATTTAACTGCTCTGGATGTGTCAAAATCTTCTGCTTTGGTTTCCTTAGATTGTAACCAAAATAAACTTAGTTCTCTTGATATTTCAAAGTGTCCTGCTTTGACATCCTTAGATTGCAGCTCTAATAATCTCAGCGTATTAGATGTGACAAAGTGTTCTTCTTTAGCATCTTTATCATGTAGCACTAATAATCTCAGCGTATTAGATGTGTCAAATTGCTCTGCTTTGACAACTTTAATGTGTCAGTCAAATAAACTCAACTCTCTTGATGTATCAAATTGTTCTGCTTTAAATGTTTTATGGTGTAGTGAAAATAATATCAGTTCACTCGATGTGACAAATTGCCCTGCTTTGACATCTTTATCGTGTGATAATTCTGTAAAAGTAACCGGTTACACGCGTTGAGTAGATAAGTTTTAAATATATATTTGCAAGAAACATAGAACATATAAAATTAAAAAGATATTTTCTCTCTATTCAATCAAAAGTCAATCCCCAGATCCTATCTTATGGTAGAATCTGGGGATTGTACTATTGTTATCAACAATTCAATATCTTAGTAAATAATTGAATTTATTCTGCCTCTCTTTTTAGTTTCGGAAACTCAATTCCAAAATTTCCACCAATGCTTTCAGCGCTTCATACTCAGAACTTCCCTTTTCAGCTTCTCTATTAAGGAATCTCTGCATTTCTTCCGTAGTCATAGTTTCCATTTTTTTCTCCTTTCTGGCTTTCGCCTTATTGCCTTCCGACAATATTGTAATACCTGTTTGAGTACATCCATTTTATACACAAACATTTCTTTCATTTCTATGCTATAATTATAACATCTTGTATTTTTTTACACAACAATAATACTTTTATGCATATAAAATAAACTGGTGACAAATTGTCCCCAGTTAAAGTGAAAGTGATGGATGGTAACATCCGAGCTAATTTGTATAAAAACTAAGGCCAGGTGATTAGCCCAGCCATTGCAAAAACTTACGTTTTTAATTACATATCTATATTTTATTCACTTTCCAAGAATTTGTCAAGCATTTTCTCTTGCCATTTATGCGTATAGTGTGTATAATATATGGTACTTGGAGGTTATATATCATGAAACTAGTTTACCCGGCAATTTTTACACCTTGTGAAAAAAAAGAAGGATTCACCGTTATTGTCCCAGATCTCCCCGGCTGTGTATCCGAAGGAGATTCTCTTATTCATGCAATTGAGCATGGCACCGATGCCGCCAGTGGCTGGATCCTTGACGAACTTGAGGAAGGAAACGATATCCCTACTCCAAGCGATCAAAAAGATATTGTCTTGGAAGAAGATGACAGTTTTATCTCTCTACTTGTACTGGACATGGATTCCTATTCTGAAAAATACGGATCCAAAACAGTGCGAAAAAATATCACCATTCCCGCATGGCTGAATACCTACGGAGAATCACACAACGTGAACTTTTCAAAAGTGTTGCAGGAATCCCTTTTGGCACTTGCTCAAAAATGATGTTTACTTTTTTTATTGCACTAGTTCAAATATCGAAAGAATATTATTTTATCTATGAATGATAAATGGCATTTTTTCTTCCAAAAATTATCCAGTATTCTCGACTTTTACTCGACTTTTTGATCAAATTTCCCTTACTCGACTTTTACTCGACTAAAAAAATGACACAAAATGACGCGGATTTTCATAAATAAAAAAGCCGTACAACCAACGATATTTCGTCAATTGTACGGTTTTTCGGGTAATGAGGCATCGGGGACTCGAACCCCGGACAACTTGATTAAAAGTCAAGTGCTCTACCACCTGAGCTAATGCCCCATAATGCCCAGAGCCGGAATCGAACCAGCGACACAAGGATTTTCAGTCCTTTGCTCTACCAACTGAGCTATCTGGGCTAAATGCATCGAGTAATTGCGGGGGCAGGATTTGAACCTACGACCTTCGGGTTATGAGCCCGACGAGCTGCCTGACTGCTCTACCCCGCGACAAAAATTAATAACATTTTATCAATCGTATGGTAATACCAACCACACCAGGTATAATGTTAACGGAATGAATTCCGTAGTGGGCGGAGAAGGATTCGAACCTTCGAAAGCGTAGCTAACAGATTTACAGTCTGCCCCCTTTGGCCACTCGGGAATCCGCCCCTTTCATTAATGGCTTAATGAAGCCGACGACCGGACTTGAACCGGTAACCTGCTGATTACAAATCAGCTGCTCTGCCAATTGAGCCACGTCGGCAAAAAGATGGGACCTACAGGGCTCGAACCTGTGACCCTCTGCTTGTAAGGCAGATGCTCTCCCAGCTGAGCTAAGATCCCATATTCTTTTTTTCATCTTACGATGATAAACGACCCAGGAGGGACTCGAACCCTTGACCTCTGCCGTGACAGGGCAGCGCTCTAACCAACTGAGCTACTGGGCCAGATTATACCTTCAAAACTACACATTGTTCAAACCATTCCAAACCGATCAAGGTCAAGCCTTCGACCTATTAGTATCCGTCAGCTCCATACATTACTGCACTTCC
>CAKRDZ010000040.1 GCA_934316845.1 uncultured Eubacterium sp.
CGCATAATATAAAAATCCGGGAAATGCCGCACCACATTTTCCATGTAACCCGTCAACGTATCAGTTCATTATAAAAATATCAAATTTTTGTCTTGACAACTGAGCCATTATACAAATATCTCATATCACAACTCCTCTTCCAGTGTTATCCTATTATTATCAAACTTCAACACTTTAAAACTGTTATCTGATACATTGAGTCCGTCACAGTTTCGCAAAAAAAGCATATACTGGTTTGATACTTCAAAATTAATAAATCTTCTGACTTCATCATTCATCAGATTGTCTGCATTATCTACCACAATAAAACTATCCTTGCACTGTCTTATTGCTCCTAAGAAATCATCTGATTTGTAGTTAAATAATTTGATAGCACTATATTCATCCGTCAGTCTGATATCTTCCAACATTTCATAAAGCACTGTTTTACCGGTACCACTGTCTCCTCCCACAAGAGTAATTCTATCATCAAATTGTAAATCGTATAAAAATGGATCTGCTTTAAATGTAATACTTTTATAAATCATCTGCTTCTCTCCTTTCATACTCCTTACTCCACCAGACATTATAACCTCTTCCGCCAATAACGATATCCGAATTATTAAAACGGATTTTTACATCATCCGGGATGTCAAAAAGTGTTGGTCTGGACATATAAATCTTTATATTATCCATAGTAAAAATGATTCTAAGCACATTCGGTCCACATTCCTCGACATTTACTACCTTATCCGGATGCTTCACAATATTAAGTAATGTTTTGCAGCCAGAGGATAGATTTCGGATTGTACCTAACCCGTATTTTGTTTCAATGTGCTTATCCGGAGTCAATTTTGCATCATCCACCTGTTGAATTAAATCCATTTCATTTTGTGACATTTCTTCATTTCCCGTATTCAAATTAAAATACAAGTCATTTTGCAATATCCAGTCCTTTGAGGCTTTTTTTCTGTATATATGTCTATCATGCAGCATCACTCCTTTCTATTGTCACTTTCTTGATTTTTCTAATTTTTGTTAAGTAACTACAAGTATATTCTGTAAATACATATTTATAATTATTCTCTCACTCTTAACTGCATATAATCATTTAAACATTTTATATAGGGTATTTCGATAGTTTTTTTAATGTATTAAATAATTTATTTTTATCTGATACCCCAGCGGTCTTTAAAATAAGCATATATACCATTGCTCTTAACAGTTCTGCGTCCCAATACATATTTCTTTCAAACTTATATTCAACATTTCCATGATCTAACGCATTTCTACTATTTTTTATGCGCTCTGGCATTTTAACATAGTCCTCTTCAAAATCACACTTTATGTTTTGTTCTCCATATATTTCTATAAACTCTTGGAGCACAATATCAATGCGTTTCTTTAATGTTTCTTTAGCATTTTTCATTCCTTCAATTATTTCATCAAAATATATCTTTTCTGAATCTGAAAACTCAGTTTCTCTACTGTTCTCTATTATTTTTATAATTTTCTTTTTTACTTTTTCCTGCTCTTTATATTTATAATTATGTCTTACACTTACATCAAACTGTAATTCAAATGCTGCACATATGTTCATAATATCCGCATATGTAATCTTGTTCATATTACAAGGAAATAATGACCTAAAACAAATTTCATTTTGACATATCATAGTTAACAATTTTTCCAAACCGCTTTCAGTATCCTCATATTTTAAACATCTATTAAAATTGCTATCTTCCACATTATCTGGTTTTATATACAACATTGTCGTATATTCGTTGATATCATTACCGCATCCAATCATAACCGGATTAATTATATCTACTTTAGAATTCACTGATATAAATTTAAAAAATGTTTTTGCCATCTGAATGACATTATGTAACAATTCCTGATCTGAAGTCTTATTTACCTCAAATACCATCACATTTCTTACATCGTATGGAAATGGCTTATCACTTCCTTGAATCATTGTTTTAAAATCAATTAAAAGTTTTTGATTAAACGCAACCATTTCAACCGTATTACGTTCAATCCTCTCATCATTAATTTTTTTCCCATTCCATTGGTTTATAAGATTGGATATATCACTTTTATATTTAGGATCATTTCTAAAATAATAATCCAAACAATCCGATTTAATCCATATGTGATCGAATTCAAATGTATACCTTTTATCTTTTCTATACCAGTCAACTACATAAAATTGCAAATCACACTTATATTCATACAAATTTAAATATTTAACTTCCTCAATATATACATATATGACATTCTTTGAAAAATCTTCCAACTTAATCCATCCATCATTAATAATAGTTTTTATATCATCCAAGCTAGTAAATTTTCCTTCTGTATTTGAAATTGTTAATTTATAATCATCAAGTCTAAACATCATCGTATTTTTGTTTATCTTAATTATACCCACAAACACACTTTCACCTTCTTTTTCATTTCAAATCTAATGCTGTTGAATCCCTTATCTTCTTTAAAAAATTTTCATTGAATCAGTTTAATTCCATTATGTATAAATATACTTCCTCTTCCAACACAATACACTCAAAATTTCATCTATTATTTTTTGATAATTTATTATATTTGATTATCATCACTAATTCATTTTGTATCATTACATCTGCCTAATATTTCTTATTCATTATATCATTATTGCTATTTTGTTTCAATCTTTAATTGATTGTTTAGTTTCTATTTTAATAACTAAAATCAATCCCCCGCCCCTTCATTATATAAAACCCCCTGCTTTCACAATGAGGGATTTTGAACACCGTCGGTGCATAGAGGACGTTTTCTGTCCTCATGCACCGCTACGTGTGTTCACTAAGTGCAAACGATCCCGATATGTGAAAGTAGGGGGGCTCTCTAAGTGCAAACGGTCCCGACATGTGAAAGCAGGGGGATTTCTGTAAAAGCAGGGGTTCTTCTTTATGCTCTTCCTCTTCCTTCAATCGTCGCAATATCTACCAGAGAAAGCTCCGATTTATCGACATTTTCAAGGCTTGTCAGAAGTGCATTTGCCGTATCCAGAGATGTCAGGCAGGTAACACCTGTTTCGATGGAGGTCCGGCGGATGAGGAATCCATCGTGAGAATGCTCACCCTGTTTTGGAATGTCGATGACAAGGTCAATCTCATGTCCAAGCAGAAGATCCATCAGTGTCGGAGATTCCTGCTCGATCTTATTGACGCCGATGACATCCACGCCGGCTTCTTTCAATGCCTTCTGGGTTCCTCGTGTTGCATAAATTTCATAGCCGAGTGCTTTAAAACGTTTTGCTACCGAAATAGCATCCGTTTTATCCTGGTCTCTTACCGTAAGGATCATCTTCTTATGCTGCGGAAGATTGATACCGGCTCCCATAAACGCTTTGGAAAGTGCTTCATTAAATGTCTTCGCGATTCCGAGGCATTCACCGGTCGATTTCATCTCCGGTCCGAGGCTGATCTCGGCGCCGCGCAGTTTCTCAAAGGAGAATACCGGCATCTTGATTGCGATATAGTCCGATGGTTTTGCAAGTCCGGTCTCATAACCAAGATCTGTGATCTTCTCTCCGAGGATGACACGGGATGCCAGTTTCACGATCGGAATACCGGTAACTTTACTGATGTAAGGTACGGTACGGGAAGAACGAGGGTTTACCTCGATTACGTACACTTCATCATTCATTACGATAAACTGGATATTGATCAATCCGATGACATGAAGGGATCTTGCCAGTTTTCTCGTATAATCTACTAACGTATCAATGACTTCCGGCTTGATGCTCTGTGCCGGATATACCGAGATACTGTCTCCGGAGTGGATTCCGGCACGCTCGATATGCTCCATGATTCCGGGGATCAAGATGTCCTCGCCGTCACAGACCGCATCGACTTCCACTTCTTTTCCCATCAGGTATTTGTCTACAAGGATTGGATGCTCCTGTACGTGACGATTAATAATCGTCATAAATTCGCGGATATCATCGTCATTGATGGCAATCTGCATGCCCTGTCCGCCGAGAACGTAGGATGGACGTACAAGAACCGGATAGCCAAGTTCATTGGCTGCCTTCAATGCCTCCTCTACCGTAAATACCGTATGTCCCTTTGGTCTTGGGATTCCGCACTGTTCGAGAATCTCATCGAACAATTCACGGTCTTCTGCCGCATCGACATTTTCGGCGCTTGTTCCCAAGATTGGTACACCCATCTTCATCAGGGATTCCGTCAGTTTGATCGCCGTCTGACCGCCGAACTGTACCACGGCGCCATCCGGTTTTTCAAGATCTACGATATTTTGTACATCTTCCGGTGTCAATGGTTCAAAATACAATTTATTTGCCACGTCAAAGTCCGTACTTACGGTCTCCGGGTTGTTATTTACAATAATTGTCTCATAGCCGCTCTTTTCAAGAGACCATGCACTGTGAACCGAACAGAAGTCAAATTCGATACCTTGTCCGATACGGATCGGACCGGAACCAAGTACCAGCACTTTTTTCTTGGTACGTGTCGCATCCACTTCACATTCGCTTCCGAAACAGCTGTAATAATATGGTGTCGCTGCCGCAAATTCTGCCGCACACGTATCTACCATCTTAAACGAAGCCGTGATGCCATTTTCAAGACGCATTGCACGAACTTCTTCTTCCGTCATGCCGGTATATCTTGCGATTACATTGTCCGGGAATTCAATTCTCTTTGCTTCTGCCAAAAGTTCCGGAGTCAGTTTTTCATTTTTCAGGCGTTGTTCCATCTCAACCAGAATGGCAATCTTATCGATAAACCATTTGTCAATTTTTGTAATATCATGGATTTCATCATACGATGCCCCTTTGCGGATCAGCTCTGCAATAACATAAATTCGGCGGTCATCAACGATACGTACACGTTCCAGCAGTTCCTCTTTGGAACGGTCGGTATATCTTCCGGTGTCGAGGCTGTCGAGATGCTGCTCCAGAGAACGGATGGCTTTCATCAAAGCACCCTCAAAGTTCGTACAGATACTCATAACCTCTCCGGTTGCTTTCATCTGGGTTGTCAATGTACGTTTTGCTTTGATAAATTTATCAAATGGCAGGCGCGGGATCTTGACTACACAATAATCCAGTGCCGGCTCAAAACTTGCATACGTCTTTCCGGTGATTGCATTTGGAATCTCATCCAAAGTATAGCCGAGCGCGATCTTCGCTGCCACCTTGGCGATCGGATATCCTGTCGCCTTGGATGCCAGTGCGGAAGAACGGCTGACACGAGGGTTTACCTCGATAACACAGTATTCAAAAGATTCCGGATGCAGGGCAAACTGCACATTACATCCACCGGTAATATTTAATTCTGTAATAATATTTAACGCAGACGAACGGAGCATCTGATACTCTTTATCTGCCAATGTCTGAGACGGTGCTACGACGATACTGTCTCCGGTATGCACACCAACCGGATCCAGGTTTTCCATATTACATACCGTAATACAGTTTCCGTTGCTGTCTCGCATCACTTCGTACTCAATTTCTTTCCAGCCTGCGATACAGCGCTCGATCAGACACTGTCCCACTCGGGAAAGACGAAGTCCGTTTGCACAAATGTCGCGCAGTTCCTGCTCGTCGTGTGCGATTCCACCACCGCTTCCTCCTAACGTATACGCAGGACGGATAACGACAGGGTAACCGATCGTATTCGTAAAGGCAACCGCATCTTCTACATTTTCAACGACTTCACTGGCAGCAATCGGTTCTCCAATTTTTTCCATTGTCTTTTTAAATTCGAGACGGTCTTCGGCTTTTTTGATCGTCAGAGAGGTTGTACCGATCAGGCGGACATTCTGCTCTTTCAAAAATCCGCATTCTTCCAGTTCCATCGCAATATTCAGCGCTGCCTGTCCTCCCAAAGTAGGAAGTACGCTGTCCGGCTTCTCTTTTTTGATCAGGTTTTCCACCACTTCTACCGTAAGCGGCTCGATGTATACCTTATCTGCAATATCTTTATCTGTCATGATGGTAGCCGGATTGGAGTTGATCAATACCACTTCCATTCCTTCTTCTTTCAGAGAACGACATGCCTGTGTTCCCGCATAGTCAAATTCTGCCGCCTGTCCGATTACGATCGGACCGGAACCGATCACAAGTACTTTTTTAATTCCATCTATTTTTGGCATAGTTCAAATCCTCCTCTACTGTTCCATCATCTGCATAAATCGGTCAAATAACACTTCCGAATCTTTTGGTCCGGCACACGCTTCCGGATGGAACTGCACCGTAAAGATCTTTTTATTTTTATACCGCAGGCCTTCGACCGTGCCGTCGTTGACATTGATAAAAGCAACTTCCGCCACATCCGCAGGGATCGTATCTTCTTTTACAACATATCCATGGTTCTGGGAGGAAATGTAAACTCGTCCTGTCTCCAGATCCTTGACCGGATGGTTGGCACCGCGGTGTCCGTATTTCATTTTCTCTGTGTCCGCTCCATTGGCAAGTGCCATGAGCTGGTGTCCAAGGCAAATGGCAAAAATTGGAATTTCCGAAGCATACAGTGTTTTGAGGTTCTCGATAACCTCTGTACATTCTTTTGGATCTCCCGGACCATTTGTCAGCATGATACCATCCGGATTTTCTTTTAAGATCAGTTCCGGATTGGTTCTTGCCGGGTAAATCGTCACCTCGCAGCCGCGTTTCAAAAGACAGCGGGCGATGTTAAATTTTGTTCCAACGTCAAGAATAGCAACCTTCTTTGTTACCGGAATGTTGCTATCTGTATCTAAATCTCCCGGTTTAAAAGAAACTGCTTCTTTTGTCGTCACTTTGTCAACGACACCGGAAACGCTATATTCTTTACATTTTTTCTTTACTTCTTCCAGATCATAATCGGCATTGGTTGTAATCATACCATTCATGGTACCTTTTTCACGAAGAATTTTCGTGAGGGCGCGTGTATCGATGCCTTGGATACCGGGGATGTTTTGTTCTACGAGAAAATCCTGAATGCTCTGCTCATTACGGAAATTGCTGCTCAGACGGGATAACTCACGTACAATAAATCCATCTACATTGGACAATTTGGACTCCATATCCTTGCGGCAGATTCCATAATTACCAATAAGAGGATATGTCATAACGACTGCCTGTCCCGCATAACTCGGATCGGTCAGTACTTCCAGATATCCTGTCATTGACGTATTAAATACAATTTCGCTGATAACTTCTCTTGTGCTTCCGATGCTTTCCCCGGTAAACACGGTTCCGTCTTCCAGAATTAAATAAGCTTTCATAATTACCTCCATGTTCTTTTATTCAAAAGTCAAAATCATCTCGGCAGTTTCCACTAAATTGTTTCCACTGTCCATGCTGAGTTTTTGAATGTATTTGTGTGCATCATTTTCTGTCATCTGGTTTCGCTCCATCAAAAGAGCTTTTGCTTTATTGATGATCTTTTCTTCCCCGGCAGTACGACGCTTGGGCTGTGTTTTCTTTCTTCGTTTCAGTTCCCTCGCGATGTCCATTGTCATCATCTGTACCGTACTTACAAATTCACGGCTGTGGATCGGCATGGACAAACATACAATATCTGAGCTGATACAATCTTCCAGCCTCGAAGGACTGGCGACAAGCAGCATCGAAAATTCTCTCGGAAGATAACCATACAATTCGCTGTAATGCATATCCGGCAGTTTGTATCCACAAACTACCACGCCGCCATCGGAGTCATTGGCTGCTCCGATCGTCTGCGCCGCATTATTATATGCCATTGTATCATCAAATCCGTTTCGAATCAAAACATTTCTCAGATTTTTTGCATCTTCTAATTTGGGAAATGCTACAATAATCCGCATTGGTTTTTTGCCTCCTTATCGAATGTTGGGTCTTTACAACGAACATTTTTTAACGAAGCAATTTTTCAGACACGGTCAAGGTATTTTTCCACTTCCCAGGCAGTTACCTGTCGTGAAAATTCTTCCCATTCTTCTGTTTTTTCGTTGATAATGATCTGGGAAAGTGTCTTCCCGATCACCTGCTGCAAAAATTCATCTTCCTCAAAGGCGCGTATTGCCTCCCGCAGATTACGCGGCAAAATGTCAAATTTTACCTTTTCTTCTTCGGATACATCATCCATACATACCGGCGGTTCGAGTTCCTTTCGGATTCCCTCCAATCCCGCCGCAAGGCAGCCGGCCAGAACCAGATACGGATTACTTGCTCCGTCCGGGCTTCGTAAGATCACACGCGATCCGATCGTGCCGACATTGGTCAGGCGGATGAGTGGTGTACGGTTGGTGCGCGACCACGTAATATCTACCGGTGCATTATAACCGGGAACGAGTCTCTTGTAGGAATTGATGATCGGATTATTGATCAATGTCAATCCTTTGATGTGCTGTATGATTCCTGCCATAAAATGGTAAGCCTCTTTACTCAGCCCATCTTCTGCCGAAGTATCGGTAAATATATTTTTTCCATCTTTACATAAAAACATATTCAAACTCATCGCCGACCCCTTTAAGCCGTATTTTGGTTTCGGCATAAAGGTCGCATGCAGTCCGTGGCGCTTTGCCACTGTGCGGACCGTAAGTTTGAATGTCATAATGTTATCTGCTGTGCGGAGTCCCTCATCAAACATAAAGTCGATGTGATGCTGTGCCACTTCATTGGAGTGGTAGGAACTTTCCATGACAAATCCCATTTCCTCTAAAGAAAGGACCATGTCACGTCTTGCATTTTCCCCGGAATCCAGCGGCCCAATGTCAAAAAATCCACCTTTTTCATTGGAATTTGTCGTCGGCTGCCCATCTTCATCCGTATCAAATAAAAAGAATTCGTTTTCCGGTCCTACGTTAAAAGTATATCCCTCTTTTTCTGCTTGTTCAAGTACATTTTTTAAAATCCGTCTCGGATCTGCCTCATATGGCGTCCCATCCGGGTTCAGCACGTCACAGATAAATCGTGCCACACGGCCTCTCTGCGGGCGCCACGGGAAAATGGTAAATGTGTCAAGATCCGGTGCCAGGATAAACTCTGACAAATCTTTGGTATCATATCCCTGAATGGCAGCTCCATCAAATACGACGCGGTTTTCCAAGATCCGATCCAGATGATTCGCCGTCATCGCAATATTTTTCAATGCTCCAAAACTGTCTACAAACTGAAGTCTGATAAATTCTACGTCTTCCTCTTCTACTAAACGGTAGATATCCTGCTTTGTATAATTTGCCATAGTAATCCTCATTTCTGCTTATTATTTTGCGCTTTTTTCGCACGATAGGGACTGACATCTCTTGTACTCGGTGCCAGCCCCTAATTTCCTATTTGCCTTCTCTATTATCCGAGGTTTGAATACCCCATCAAATCCTGATCCACTGCTTTGGCAACTTCGCGTCCTTCGCGGATTGCCCATACGACAAGAGACTGTCCACGGTGCATATCTCCTGCTACAAACACACGGTCAGCGCTTGTTTTATACTGTCCCGGCTTCGTCGCTACATTGGTACGCTCCGTCAGTTTCAGTTCAAAATCTTTAGCGATATAATCCTGTGTTCCAAGGAATCCTGCCGCAATAAATACCAGATCCACATCCAGTACGTATTCGCTTCCGGCGATCTCGCTCATCTTCATACGGCCTGTCTTCTCGTCCTTTTCCCAGGCAAGTTTTACACATTTTACCTGTTTGAGAACACCCTTGTCATCTTTGATAAACTCTTTGACCGTCGTCTCATAGATACGAGGATCTTTTCCAAACACAGCGATCGCTTCCTGCTGGCCGTAATCTGTCTTTAAGACCTTCGGCCACTCCGGCCACGGATTGCTCTCCGTACGTTCTTTTGGCGGCTGCGGCATCATCTCTAACTGGACAACACTTTTTGCGCCCTGACGGATGGAAGATCCGACACAATCGTTTCCGGTATCTCCTCCACCGATAACCAGAACATTTTTCCCTTTGGCATCTACAAAATCCGTAAATTCCGGATTTAACACATGTTTGGTAACACGGGTAAGATAATCCACTGCAAAATAAATTCCTTTGGCTTCTCTGCCGGGTGCTTTGATATCACGCGGATTGGATGCACCACATGTCAAGATCACGCGGTCAAATTCTTCCAGCAGCTGTTTGGCTTTGACATCCACACCGACATTCACACCGGTCTTAAATACGACGCCTTCTTCGGTCAGCACGTTTACTTTTCTTTCAATGACAGTTTTTTCCAATTTCATATTTGGAATACCATACATCAAAAGTCCGCCCGGACGATCGGAACGCTCAAACACCGTGACGCTGTGTCCACGTTTGTTGAGCTGATCTGCTGCTGCCAGTCCCGAAGGACCGGAGCCAATGATCGCTACTTTTTTGCCCGTCCGTACTTTCGGAGGTTTTGCCTCCATCAAGCCGTTGGCATAGCCGTATTCGATGATCGCATTTTCATTTTCCTTGATCGTGACCGGACTGTCATTTAAGCCACAGGTACAT
Source organism: uncultured Eubacterium sp. (assembly GCA_934316845.1). GTDB lineage: Bacteria > Bacillota > Clostridia > Lachnospirales > Lachnospiraceae > Eubacterium_F. The sequence continues at coordinate 10,443 of CAKRDZ010000040.1, forward strand.
GCAGCTTCACAAGGTGCCGGACACACGCGGGAAGTAAATTCAGGAAAATTGTTTGTTTTCAGAAGTCTTCCCAATGCTTCTTCGTAATTATCCAGATACAAAAGATCATTCCATTCCGGACACATATTGTTCAACGGACATCCCGAAGCCATTCCTCCGATCATCATGCCGGACTGGCAAAATGGGACTCCACAATCCATACATCTGGCTGCCTGTGCCTTTCTCTCCTCGTGAGACATCGGAACGTGAAATTCATTGAAGTTCTTTATTCTCTCAAGCGGTGTGATCTCTTTGTTTCCTTTACGTTCATATTCTAAAAATCCGGTTGGTTTACCCATTTCATCTCAACCCTTTCTATTATAAATTATTTGAAGTGATATTGCAACTATTTTTACGCATTTTGCTTCTGTGTCGCATAAAATGCTTCGATCAATGCCTGCTCATTGCTGAGACCTTTTTCTTCCATGATCGCGATCTGCTGCATCATGTTTTTGTAATCATGTGGAATGATCTTTTTGAACTTCGGAAGATAATCTTTGAAGTTCTCCAAAATCTCTTTTCCTTTTTCTGAGCCAGTTGCTTTCACATGGGCTTCAATCATATCTTTCAACTGCATAACGTCGTATTTGTTGGAAACTGCTTCCGAGGAAACCAGTGCCTTGTTCAGTTTCAGATACAGATCACTGTTTTCGTCCAAAACATAAGCGATTCCACCACTCATACCGGCGGCAAAGTTTTTACCGGTCGGTCCGAGAATAACCACGCATCCACCTGTCATATATTCACATCCGTGGTCGCCTACTCCTTCAACAACCGCATGGACGCCGGAGTTTCTTACACAGAAACGCTCGCCTGCCACACCATTGATGTAAGCGGTACCACTTGTCGCACCATACAATGCCACGTTTCCGATGACAATGTTGTCTTCCGCTTTATACTGGACATGAGAAGGTGGGAATACGATCAATTTACCACCGGACAAGCCTTTTCCGAAATAATCATTGCTGTCTCCTTCGAGCTGCAATGTCAGTCCTTTTGGAATAAAGGCTCCAAAACTCTGTCCGCCGCTTCCCTGACATTCGATCACAAACGTATCTTCTTCGACATTGTCACCAAGCTGCTTTGTAATCTCGGATCCAAGGATCGTTCCCAGCGAGCGGTCGGTATTGGTTACTTTTGCCTGAATGGTCTTTGGTTCGCCACTCTTTAAGTTTTCAGCAAATTTCTTTAAGAAAACTTTTTCATCAATCGTTTTATTTAATTTAAAATCATAAATGTCTTTACGGTTAAATTTGTTTTTCTTTTCTTTCACAAATGGGTTGTTGATGATCGCGGACAGATCCAGTTTGCCGGCACGTTCCATATCAAGGTCATCTCTTACCTTCAAAAGATCGGTACGTCCTACCAGTTCATCCAGTGTCTGTACTCCAAATTTTGCCATCAACTCACGAACTTCTTCTGCGATAAACTTCATGAAGTTCTCTACGTATTCCGGTTTTCCTCGGAAACGCTTACGAAGTTCCGGATTCTGTGTTGCCACACCAACCGGACAGGTATCGAGGTTACATACACGCATCATAACGCATCCCATTGTAACAAGCGGTGCTGTCGCAAAACCAAATTCTTCGGCACCAAGAAGGGCTGCTACCATGACATCACGGCCGGTCATCAATTTACCGTCTGTCTCGATCACTACTTTCGAACGAAGTCCGTTCATCAAAAGGGTCTGATGTGTCTCTGCCAGACCAAGTTCCCAAGGAAGTCCGGCATTGTGGATGGAACTTCCCGGAGCAGCTCCGGTACCACCGTCGTATCCGGAGATCAGTACAACTTCGGCTCCGGCTTTCGCTACACCGGCAGCGACGGTACCTACGCCTGCTTCCGATACCAGTTTCACGGAAATTCTTGCATCCTGGTTTGAATTCTTCAAATCATAGATCAACTGTGCCAAATCCTCGATCGAATAAATATCATGATGAGGTGGCGGCGAGATCAGGGACACACCCGGTGTCGAATGTCTCGTCTTCGCGATCCATGGATATACTTTTTTGCCCGGAAGATGTCCACCTTCACCCGGTTTTGCTCCCTGTGCCATCTTGATCTGAATCTCTTTGGCACTTACGAGATATCTGGAAGTTACACCAAAACGTCCGGATGCTACCTGTTTGATCGCGGAGCAGCGGTTTACGCCGTCTTTACCGACGGTGAGTCGCTCCAAACTCTCTCCACCTTCTCCACTATTGGATTTTCCATGGAGATGGTTCATCGCGATCGCCAGTGTCTCATGGGCTTCCTGTGAAATGGAACCATAAGACATCGCACCGGTTTTAAATCGTTTGACGATCTCATCCACACTTTCTACTTTGGAAAGCGGAATTCCTTTTTTCGGGAAGTTAAAGGTGAGAAGGCTTCGAAGGTTCATATACAGATCCTCTCTGTCAATCTCATCGGAATACTCTTTAAACATCTGATAGTTACCGGTTCTCGTTGCTTCCTGTAACAAATGAATGGTTTTCGGATTATACAGATGTTCTTCTTTTCCACTGCGGCTCTTGTGGTTTCCAATACTATCAAGTGTGATATCCGTACCGAGTTCCAATGGATCAAATGCTTTATCATGAAGCATCTCTACCTGGTTCTGAATATCTTCGATACCGAGTCCACCGATTCTTGAAACCGTTCCGGTAAAATATTTATCAATAAAATCTTTTGACAATCCGATGGCTTCGAAGATTTTTGCTCCCTGATACGACTGGATCGTGGAAATACCCATCTTGGAAGCAATCTTTACGATACCATGCAGGATTGCTGAGTTGTAATCGTCTACGGCTGCATAATAATCTTTGTCAAGCATGCCATTGTCGATGAGCGTTTTGATCGTATCCAGTGCGAGATATGGGTTGACGGCTGTCGCACCAAATCCGAGGAGGGTTGCAAAATGATGAACTTCTCTTGGTTCTGCACTCTCTAAGATCATGGAAAGGGAAGTTCTCTTTTTCGTAGTGACAAGGTGCTGCTGCATTGCAGATACCGCAAGCAGTGCCGGGATCGCTACGTGGTTTTCATCCACACCGCGGTCGGACAGGATCAGCACATTGGCTCCCTCTTTGTAAGCACGATCCGCTTCCAGATACAAGTGGTCGATGGCTTTTTTCAAAGACGTGTTTTTATAATAGGTGATCGGAATGACAGCGACTTTGAAGCCCTCCACTTTCATGGATTTGATCTTCAAAAGGTCGGTATTTGTCAAAATCGGATTCTCAATCTTTAAAGCGTGGCAGTTTTCTGCTTTTTCTTCCAGCAGGTTGCCGGCATCTCCGATATATACAGTCGTCGAAGTAACGACTTCCTCGCGGATCGCATCGATCGGTGGGTTTGTTACCTGTGCAAACAACTGTTTAAAATAGTTGTACAATGGCTGTGGCTGTTTGCTGAGTGCGGCAAGCGGTGTGTCATGTCCCATCGCAGAGATCGGTTCCGTTCCATTTTTTGCCATTGGAAGGATTTCATTTTTTACTTCCTCATACGTATACCCAAATGCCTTGCGCAGGCGGAGACTTTCTTCATGGTTAAACGAATCCACACGTTTATTTGGAATCGTAAGATCTTTCAGGCGAACCAGATTCGTGTCTAACCACTCTCCGTATGGCTGGCTGGATGCATATTTTTCTTTTAATTCATCGTCATCGATCAGTTTTCCTTTGACCGTATCGACAAGAAGCATTTTTCCGGGACGAAGACGGTCTTTTTTGACAACGTGTTCTTCGCTGATCGGCATTACTCCAACCTCGGAAGAAAGAATCAACTGATCGTCATCTGTAATATAGTATCTTGATGGACGAAGACCATTTCTGTCAAGCACGGCACCCATAATATCTCCGTCGGAGAAAAGGATTGAAGCCGGTCCGTCCCATGGCTCCATCATGGTTGCATAATATTGGTAAAAGTCTTTTTTCTTTTCGCTGATATAACGATTATTTGCCCATGGCTCCGGAATGGTTATCATGACAGCAAGCGGAAGTTCCATTCCACTCATTACCAAAAATTCCAGTGTATTGTCTAACATCGCGGAGTCCGATCCCTCGGTATTGACAACCGGAAGGACTTTGTGAAGTTCTCCTCTCAGATGATCGGATTCCATCGTCTCTTCACGGGCAAGCATCTTATCGGCATTACCGCGGATCGTATTGATCTCTCCGTTGTGTACGATGAAACGGTTTGGATGAGCACGCTGCCAGCTTGGCTGTGTGTTCGTACTAAATCTGGAATGTACCATAGCGATCGCCGATTCATAATCCACATCCTGCAGATCATCAAAGAACAATCGGAGCTGGGATACCAGAAACATTCCTTTGTATACGATCGTACGGCTCGAAAGAGATACCACATACGTATTTTCATTGGACTGTTCAAATACTCTTCGGGCAATATATAATTTGCGGTCAAATTCCAGTCCTTTTTCCACCTGTTCCGGTTTCTTAATGAAACACTGCATGATGTAAGGCATACATTCTACCGCTGTTTTTCCTAAAATCGAAGGTGCGATCGGCACTTTTCTCCATCCCAGAAATTCAAGACCTTCTTTATCTACAATTGTCTCAAACATTTTCTTTGCCTGATTTCTGCGAAGCTCATCCTGTGGGAAGAAGAACATTCCTACCGCATACTCTCTTTCTTCGCCAATCTCTATTCCCATCCGGGCGGCAATCTTTTTGAAGAATTTATGTGAGATCTGAAGCATGATTCCTACTCCGTCTCCTGTCTTTCCTTCGCCATCTTTTCCTGCTCGATGCTCAAGATGTGCTACGATTTCCAACGCATTCTTGACGGTATCGTGTGTTTTCTTTCCCTTTATATTTACAATCGCTCCGATACCGCAATTGTCATGTTCAAATCTCGGGTGATACATACCGAGCGCTTTTCGTTTTGACTCTTCTACATATTGACCACTCATAGTAATCCTCCATTCTTGACGTTAGTTTACCGCTCTAAAGCAGAACTCTTTGTTTCTGCAAGCAGAAAACGAGTTCTGCTCTGAGGCGACTTGTTTGTAAAAAAAGAAGACGTCAAAGAAAATGTGCAATTTAGGGCACATCTCCCTTTGACGTCTTTGTCTAACGACATTATATAATATTTATTCTCAATAATCAAGTACTTTTTTGTTTTTTTAATAAAAAAGTTTAAAAACTTTAAAAAATAAAGTTTAATTACTCGAATTCTTTCAAAACTTCCGTTAAAATCTCTGCCATCTGATCTACGTGTTCCTCTTTGATGACCAATGGCGGTACAAAACGGATGACGTTCGTTCCGGCGGTTAAAAGAAGAAGTCCTTTGTCCAATGCTTTCGCACAGATCTCGCCGACCGGCGCGTCGCATTCAAGGCCTCTCATGAGTCCCATTCCGCGAGCTTCCTTTGCCACTTTGCTTCCGGCTGCGATCTCCTCTAACTTCTTGCCAAGATATTCACCGACACGATTGACATTTTCAAGGATATTCTTTTCTTTAAATATGCGGTTTACTGCTACAACTGCCGCACTTGCGAGAGGATTTCCTCCAAATGTCGTGCCGTGGTCTCCCGGTACAAGGGCTTTTGCCACGTCTGCCTTTGCCGCAAAAGCGCCGACAACGATTCCATTTCCAATTCCTTTCGCCATCGTTACGATGTCCGGCCGGATGCCATACTGCTGATAGGCAAACATTTTTCCGGTTCTTCCCATACCACACTGTACTTCATCGCAGATCATCATGATATCATGCTCGGTACAAAGGTCGCGGATTCCCTGCAAAAATTCTTTGTCTGCCGGATAAATGCCGCCTTCGCCCTGAACCGCCTCTACGATAATGGCATACGTTTTGTCGTTAATGTAGTTCTTTACACTATCCAGATCGTTGTAATTGGCAAAATGAACGCCGGAAATAAGCGGTGCAAACGGTGCACGGTATTTTTCTGTTCCGGTTACGGACAATGCCCCCATACTTCTTCCGTGAAATGCCTTATTCATAGAAATGACTTCGTGGCGTTCTTCGTGTCCCTGCATGATCGCATACTTTCTTGCCAGCTTCAAAGCGCCTTCATTGGCCTCTGTACCGCTGTTTGCCATAAATACCTTGTCCATTCCGGTCGCCTCTGCCAGACATTTTGCTGCCTGCATCAATGGCTCGGAATAGAAATAATTGGAAAAATGTGTCGCCTTGTCAATCTGGTCTTTCAGCGCGTTTTTAAATTCTTCATCACTGTAACCAAGCGCACATACGGCGATTCCTGCGCCAAAATCAAGATATTTTTTTCCTTCGGTATCTACCAGATACACGTCTTCGCCATGATCCATTGCTACCGGATACCGATTGTAGGAATGAATCAGATATTTTTCGGATTCTTCAATTAATGTATTCATATGTCTGCTCCTTTACTCTGTCTCATGATGGTACAAGTTTGTCTCATTTCCAATAATTGCCGTTCCAATACCTTTCTTCGTATAGAACTCAAGCAGGAGACAATGTTCTCTTCTTCCGTCTAAAATATGTACGCGGTTTACGCCCTGTTCTACGGCTTCAATACAGTTACGTATTTTCGGAAGCATTCCGCCGCCGATAAAACCGTCCTCGATCATTTTATGCGCTTCATCCAGTGTCAGCACGGAAACCAGTGTCGATGGATCGTCCGCATCTTTGCAAACACCTTCGATGTCAGTCATAAATACCAGTTTCTCTGCTTTCATGGATTTTGCAATTGCGCAGGCAGCATCGTCCGCATTGATATTGTACGCCTTATAATCATCCCCAAGTCCGATTGGTGCAATGATCGGTACGAAATCATTTTCCAAAAGGGTATCGATCAATTCAGAGTTGACTTCTTTCACATCTCCGACGTAACCGATATCTTTGCCGTTTGCTGTCTTTTTATCACAGCGAAGGGTTCCACCGTCTTTTCCGCTGATGCCGGCTGCTCTCACACCAAGTTTTTCCATCATCTGCACCAGATGTTTATTTACTTTATTTAAAACCATCTCTGCCACTTCCATCGTGTCATCGTCTGTCACACGGAGTCCCTCGACAAATTCCGGTTCTTTTCCCATCAGGCGCACCCATTTACTGATTTCCTTTCCGCCGCCATGTACAATGATCGGCTTCATTCCAACCAGTTTCAAAAGTGCCACGTCTTTGATGACACTCTGCTGTAATTTTTCATCCAGCATCGCACTTCCGCCGTATTTTACAACAACTTTTTTATTGTTGAAATCGCGGATATAAGGCAGCGCCTCGATCAGTGTCTCCGCTTTTATCAATACATCATTTAATTTATCGTCCATTTTTTCTCCATGCCTCTTTTCCATATTTTTACATTCTTAAGAACGGTAGTCCGCATTAATCTTAATATAATCATAGGTAAGATCGCAGCCCCACGCTGTCGCGCTGCCTTCGCCCTGCTTCATGTCACATACCAGCGTTACTTTCTCCATTCCCATCATCTCGGTAGCTTTTTCTTCATCAAAATCGGTAAGTACACCATTTTTAATCCATAACATTTCTTCGCCACCTGCCTGCAATGTCAGATCTACAACTTCCGGATCAAACTCTACACCGGCATAACCAAGCGCACATAGCACACGGCCGCAGTTCGCGTCTTTTCCATAAATCGCCGTCTTTACAAGGTTCGAAGAAATCACCGATTTACTCAGCGTAACGGCATCCTGCTTGGTCTTTGTTCCTTTTACGGTCACTTCCAAAAGGCGGGTGCATCCTTCGCCGTCGCCTGCCATTTTCTTGGCAAGATCGGTTGCTACATAAGAAACTGCTTCATAAAGCGCCCGATAAGCATCGGTATCTTTTTTGATCTCCTCTGCCCCGGCTGCTCCATTTGCCAAAAGCACGCAGGTGTCATTGGTGGAAGTATCACGGTCTACCGAGATCATATTAAAGGAATCTGCCACAATCTCTCTAAGCATTCCCTGAAGCACTTCATGGCTTACTTTGGCGTCCGTCGTAATGACACTGAGCATCGTCGCCATATTCGGATGAATCATACCGGAGCCTTTACACATTCCGGCAACTGTAATTGTTGTGCCTTCCTGTTCAAAGGTGACGGCACATTCTTTTGGAATTGTATCCGTCGTCATAATGGCTCTGGCTGCGTCTTTCGCCCCCTGGCGGTCAGCTGTCAGGGCATCTTTCAAAAGAGGCGCTCCCTTGCAGATCGGTGCCATGCGAAGCTGCATTCCGATAACACCGGTGGAGGCCGTCAATACTTTCTGGGGCACGATGCCAAGCACTTTTGCGATTTCCGATGCCATCTCATAATTGTACTCTTTTCCTTCTTTTCCGGTCGCCGCATTGGCAATTCCGCTGTTTAAAACGACCGCGCGGACATGATGTCCACTCTCAACAATCTCTTTATCCCAGAGCACCGGCGCCGCCTTTACTACATTTGTAGTAAAAGTTCCGGCTGCACTTGCCGGTTCCGTGGAATATACAAGTGCCATATCTTTTCGGTTTTCATATTTAATCCCAGCCTCTATTCCTGACGCCTCATATCCTTTTGGTGCATTGACACCACCATCAATTATCTGCATACGATTAACCTCATTTCTATATTCTTAGATTTAATACAATGATTCCGCTTATGAATTCTAACTCGTTATCATCACGGGAATACCGGCACAAGACGAAGGCCTTCTGCCTCATCCAGACCAAACAGCAGGTTCATATTCTGAACTGCCTGTCCGGCCGCACCCTTGGTAATGTTATCCATGGCACCCATCATGATCACACGGCCGGTACGCTCATCCACTTTCGGGCTGACGTCAACAAAGTTGCTTCCCTCTACCCAGCGTGTTTCCGGGCAGACACCCTCATTTAATACACGCACGAAATATTCATCCTTGTAAGCTTCTTCATACGCCTTGCGAACCATCTCTTTGGTTACCCCCGGATTCAATTTGGCATATGCCGTAATGAGGATACCACGGTTCATCGGGATCAAATGCGGAGTAAAGTTGATCATTACCGGCTTTCCTGCCGCATAGCCAAGCTGCTCTTCAATCTCCGGTGTATGGCGGTGTGTCGCCACCCCGTATGCCTTAATATTTTCATTCACTTCACAATACAGATTTGGAATCTTTGCCCCACGGCCGGCTCCGCTTGTACCGGATTTGGCATCAATGATCAGCGTATCCGTATCAATATATCCATTTTTTACCATCGGATAAATCGAAAGCGTCGAACAGGTCGGATAACATCCCGGATTTGCGATCAGGCGCGCACCTTTGATCTTCTCCCGGTTCAACTCACAGAGTCCATATACAGCCTCTCCGATAAACTGTTTGCTCTTATGTTCGATGCCATACCATTTTTCATATACATCGACATCTTTAATACGAAAATCCGCGCTCAGATCGATCACTTTACAATTTGACAAAATTTCTTCATCGAGAACCGATGCGAGATATCCCTGCGGCGTCGCCGTAAAGATCACATCCGCCTGCTTACTCAATTCATGAAGATCATCGCCTTTACATACATTTTCAACAATCTGAAACATGTTTCCAAAAACAGCACTGAATTTTTCATCAACATAGCTTCGTGAACCATACCATACGATCTCTGCCTCTTTGTGCTGCAATAACAATCTTACCAATTCCTGACCCGCATAACCGGTCGAGCCGATAATACCTACTTTAATCATGATTTAGCCTCTTTTCTATTACTTAATGGTAAATACAACTTTGGACTGATTTCCTGCTTTATCACAGGCAATCACAGTATTTTTACCTTTTTTACGAATGACAAGTTTCTTTCTGGCCTTTTGTTTTTTGCCATTTACCTTAATATATTTGATACCGCAATTGTCAAAAAATGATAATTTCACTTTTTTACGGTATACTTTCTTATTTTTTACCCCGTAAATATTAGGTCCCCAGCGATCGATCGTAAATTTCACCGTGGAACTGTTTCCGTTGGTATCAATCGCTTTAATCTGAAACTTTCCCTGTTTGCTGATCTGAAAATCCGATACAAAATACGACTTTCCATTTATCCGTACATCCTTCACGCACACATTATCGGAAATATGAACGACAACCGGATTTCTCATCGCTGTATTATTTTTCACTCCACGGATAACCGGAGCTTCTTTATCTCCTGCAAAAATGGATTGATCCGAGGAAACTGCAATCAGTTTTTCATCCGCCGGCATATTGTCAACGGTCCATTTGGCCTGGTTTCCTTCAATCTGTCCATTACTCTCACGAATCGGCTGTGGAAGAGAAATTGAAATATCCATAACCACACCATACATTTTATAATATTCTGCCATCGAAATATTACCGGACGCTCCATTTACCATCGAAGAAATATCCGTAACTCCGTTTCCGGTCTGCTTTGTCTGGGTTGTGGAAGAAAGATTCGCCTGCCGAAGTTTTCCTATAAAAGTATCTTTTGTCAATGTTACGTTCTCAAACGGTGCGCTGTACTGATCTTCTTTATACTGCTCCGGCGCCTGAGAACCATTCTTTAATGCATTTATGTAGGCAGTGTTGTTTTCCAGTGCACTTTTCATTTCCTCTATGGAAGAAAATGTCAATTCTCTTCGAAATGTTAAATACGTTTTGCCATTTATCTCTTTTGAACCCTGTTCAAAATCTGCCGGCTTCTCCCGCTTCATGTTTTCATATAAACTCTGCTGATAACAATACGTCACTGCAAATCTGCATGTTCCATCCTCGTTGACCTGCATATTCATTTCAACCCCTGCACAGCCAGTCAGCATGAACACAACAAGCAGACACGCTATCACGGCGTTCACTTTCTTCATAAATATGTCCTCCATTTCCTTTTATGCATAATTTAATGAATATTTTGCATAAATATTCATCTTTTATGCAAATGCATATTTATTATACACCTGTGTACTCATTTACGCAAGTACATTTTAATAAAAGATAGAAACAAAACATAAAATCCACATTTCCTCTTGCATAATATTCATTTATGTTGTATATTTATGATATCAGGGTCGAAAAGTCACAGACCGTCCATGCTTGCATGGGAAGGGCTGTGACCTTGAGACCCGCCGAATATGAGGATGGAGAGACTTGCAGCGCAAGGATCGGGAATCCGAATATTCGTAGGATTGCGACAGTTGCGCCAGCAACGGAGCAAGCCGTTTCACAGGGTCGAAAAGCATCGCTCTCGTGCTTGCACGAAAGAGGATGATACCTTGAAACTCGCCGAATATGAGGATGGAGAGACTTGCAGCGCAAGGATCGGGAATCCGAATATTCGTAGGATTGCGACAGTTGCGC
>CAKRDZ010000041.1 GCA_934316845.1 uncultured Eubacterium sp.
CCCCCTCGGCTATGCCTCGTCGGCAGGACGCCGCCGTCAATAAAGTTGTTGACTAGCGTCAACAAAGCCGGCGACTGCTGGCATGAAGTCAAGTCATGCACCCCGGAAGTAGGAAAAAGCAAGTCGCCCAGTGGTGCAAGGAAATGCCCCCTCGGCTATGCCTCGTCGGCAGGACGCCGCCGGCAATAAAGTTGTTGACTAGCGTCAACAAAGCCGGCGACTGCTGGCATGAAGTCAAGTCATGCACCCCGGAAGTTGGAAAAAAGCAAGTCGCCCAGTGGTGTAAGGAAATGCCCCCTCGGCTATGCCTCGTCGGCAGGACGCCGCCGTCAATAAAGTTGTTGACTAGCGTCAACAAAGCCGGCGACTGTCGGCATGAAGTCAAGTCATGCACCCTGGAAAGCAGTAAAAAGCAGGCCATCCAGAGGTGCAAGGAAAGTGTCCTGTGTCTTGTCTGCTCGCACCAAAATCGGAGATAAGAAAAAATTAAACAAACCTTTTCATTCCTGACTTGTAAGTTTCACATTTGTCTGTTATACTGAAAAAATAGAAGATAAGTTGAAGTACAATCTTTACAGAAAGGGAAAGGATAAGGTTATGAAGAACAAAGCGAGGATCATTATGGGTATTGTCATTGCCCTTGTTTTTGTGGCTGCGGTAGGGGCGATTCTGTTTAAGAAGTTTGCGCCGAGTTATACGCAGAGGACGATGGAAGAACAGTATAAGGATTTGGCGAAAGACGAGGCGCTGATCTGTCTCGACGGATTTCCACTGGAAGAAAAAGGAAAAATCATTGGCGAGACGATGTATCTGCCGTTAACCACGGTTATTGATAAGATGAATGAGAGATTTTACTGGGATGAGAAAGAGCAGATACTCAGCTTTGTCAGTCCGGTGAGAGGGCTGGTGACCGTGGCACCGAACACGACGACCTATACCATTGGAAAAGAAAATAAAGAAATGACTGATCAGATCCTTTATGTAGATGGCGATACGATGTACATTTCCGTGCCGTTTTACGATGAGATGACGCAGGAAAAGAGCACGTTGAAATGGGCGTCAAAGGGCGAGGCGCCGAATCGCGTCATTTTGAATGCGGATTTTGAATCTACGCATATGGAAGCGAAGTTGAGCGAAAAGACGAGACTTCGCGTCGGACCGAATAAAAAATACGATTATTTGCTGGAGCTGAAAAAAGACCAGAAAGTAATTGTGGATACGCAGAGCCGGGCTGAAAATGACTATCAGAAGGTGCTTACAACCGACGGGGTCGAGGGTTATGTACCGGCGGAAATTTTGACCGGACAGACGGAGACTGCGTGGAAACGCCAAAGCGAGGAAGAGACATTTACACAAAAAGGCATCGGTACGACCGTGTGCCTGGGATGGCATCAGATGACACAGACGGTAGGCGCAGCGGAACTGGAGAGCAAAGTGGCGGTGGCCGGAAGTCTGAATGTCGTATCGCCGACGTGGTTTTCCCTGAACGACAACAAGGGGAATTTCAGTTCTCTGGCGAGTGAAGAATACGTGACGGCGGCACATGCGAAAGGCTTGAAAGTGTGGGGACTGATCAATGATTTTGACAAAAATATTTCGCTGAAAAGAATATTGGGTCGGACAAGTACGAGAAGCCGCCTGATCAATAATCTGGTGTCAACAGCGATGCGTTACAAATTAGACGGTATTAATATTGATTTTGAAAAAATAAAAAGCGATGTGGCGCCGGCTTATCTTGAATTTTTGAGAGAGTTGACGCTGGTCTGTCATGCCAATGACATTACGGTGTCAGTAGACGATTATCTGCCGACCGATGCCACTGCATATTATGATTGGAAAGAACAGGGAAAAGTGGCGGACTACGTAATATTTATGGCGTACGACGAGCATTACGCAGGGAGCAAAGAAAGTGGTTCGGTATCTTCCCTGCCGTTTGTGGAAAATGGTGTGGATAAGGGGCTGCAGTATATTCCGGCAGAAAGAACTGTTGTTGCCCTTCCATTTTATACTAGATTATGGAAGGAAGTGAAGAGCGGAGACGGAGTTTCCGTATCGTCCAGCGCGTATGGTATGAGTTCGGCGGAGAGCGTGCTCCAGTCCAATAGCGCGACCCCAAAATGGAACGACGAGACCAGTCAGTATTATGCCGAATTTAAGGCGGATGGTGCCAAATATAAGATCTGGCTGGAAGAGGAAACGTCGCTCAGTAAAAAAATGGAAACCGTTATGGCGAAAAATGTAGCAGGTATTGCCTTCTGGAAACTTGGATTTGAACGAATGGCTACCTGGACGACGATAGAAAAATATGTGAAATAAAGCCGCCTCGTGCAAGCACGAATGTCTTTTGAACTTGAAGGATGTCGATGCCACGAATTGCTTCGCAGCAAGGCTGCTCCCGCAATTCTGCAAACATTCGGATTTTGCTGATTTTCTACGAAAATCGCTGCATCCTCATTTGTTTGGCGGGTCCCAAATTCAAAAGCCGCCTCGTGCAAGCACGAACGTTTTTTGAACTTTTGACCCTGGCATCGAAACATACAGGAATGTGGACAAACGATACTCCGTACATTAGTAATAAGAATGTGCGGAGTGTTTTATTTTATGAAAGAAAAAGAGACAGGAACTTGGAAAATATGGGCGGTTACGATATTTTTGTTTGCCATTGTGATCGCGGCGACGATCCGGATGAGTACGCTTCCGGTGCTGAATTTTACGGCAAAGGGGAGCAAGGCGCATATTGTGATCGATCCGGGGCATGGCGGTTTTGATCCGGGCAAAGTAGGGACAATGGGGACACTGGAAAAAGATGTAAATTTGAACATTTCGCTCAAATTGAGAGAAATTCTCACCAAGAGCGGTTACACGGTGACGATGACGAGAGAAAAAGACGAGGCATTGTGTGGGGAGACGACAGAGAAAAAGAAAGTGGCGGATCTCAATGCCAGACTGGCGGTCATTGACAAGGAAAAGCCGGAACTTACGGTGAGCATCCACCAAAACAGTTATTCTGTGGGGACAAAGGGGGCGCAGGTGTTTTATTATTCGGGGTCTGAGGAGGGAAAGCGGCTGGCGAACGTGCTTCAGGAGACGATCAAAGCGGAGATCGGGGATGGAAACCACCGCGTGGAAAAGGCAAACGACAGTTATTATATGCTGAAAAAATCCAGCGGACCATTTGTGATTGTCGAGTGCGGATTTTTGTCCAATCCGGAAGAAGAAAAACTCTTAATTTCCGAGGAGTATCAGCAAAAAATGGCAAAAGCAATCGCAGAGGGGATTGAAAAATTCTTGTATAACGAGTGAAATTGTGGTACAATAAAATCAAATATTTTTCGGACTGAAAGCGGTGAAAACGCTATGAATACAAAGATTATTACATGGAATGAAGAGCAGGGATTTGAGGCGGAACAACTTGCAGAAGCCGCTCAGATCATCCGGGATGGCGGTCTGGTGGCATTTCCGACAGAGACGGTATATGGTCTTGGGGGAAATGGACTGGATCCACAGGCATCCCAAAAAATATATGCGGCAAAGGGGCGTCCTTCGGACAATCCATTGATACTGCATATTGCAAAAATCGATCAATTACACGAGGTGGTGCGCGAGATTCCGGAAGCGGCGGCGACGTTAGCCGAGGCATTTTGGCCGGGTCCCCTTACGATGATATTTAAAAAGGCGGACTGTGTGCCGTATGAGACGACGGGCGGACTGGACACGGTTGCGGTGCGTATGCCGCAACACATGGGAGCCTTACAGTTTTTGGAAGAAGCCGGAGTGCCGGTTGCAGCGCCAAGTGCCAATACATCGGGACGTCCAAGCCCGACATTGGCAAAACATGTAAAAGAAGATTTAGATGGGAAAATAGATATGATCATCGACGGCGGAGAAGTGGGAATTGGATTTGAATCCACCATTGTCGATGTGACCGAGGAGATACCGGTGATTCTGCGTCCGGGATATATTACGCAGAAGATGCTGCAGGAGATTGTCGGAGAAGTGCAGATGGATCCGGCATTGATGCAGGTAAGCGGTGACCAGAAGCCGAAGGCACCGGGGATGAAATACCGGCATTACGCGCCGAAAGCGGAGATGACATTGTATCAGGGAGATACGGACGATGTGATCGCCCACATTAACCGCGAGATCGCGGCATATGTGGAAAATGGCACGTACCGGCCGGAGGAGATCGGTATCCTTGCGACGACCGAATCTGCGGACCGTTATCCGATGGGACAAGTTGTCGTGGCGGGATCCAGGGAAGAAGATACCGAGGGAAAATATTTGTATGATGCCCTTCGCCGGTTTGACGAACTGCATGTAAAGCGCATCTTGTCGGAGACATTTTTTGATTCGGCAAAAGAAGAGGCGGTTATGAACCGGCTGAAAAAGGCGGCAGGGCAGAACCTCGTACAGGTCGAGCCTTATGAGTGCTGCAACCGCGTGATCTTTGTCAGCAAGGACAATATTACGCTGGGGCCGATGAATGAGTGGATTCTGAAAAGCATTCTTATGGATAAAGAGAAAGAGGTACTTTCGCGAGGGCTTGTCGTACTGTTTGAAGAGCCGAGAAATATGAAAGTAACCGATATCCTGATCAATCACGGAGTTCCGTGTGAAGAACAGGTTTCCGTCGCATTTTCGCCGGAAGAGGTGACGCGCGACACCGTGATCATTACGATGAACTTTGCGGAGAAGGTAAAAGTTCTGGAAGATTATGGATTGGAGAGAAACGTCTATACATTGCGGGAACTTGCCGGGGAAGAAGGCGATACCGAGCCGCCGCTTGGAGGCGACGAGGAAGCGTATGAGGCAAGCTATACGGAGTGCAAAGATCTGCTCTATAAAATAAAAAAGAAATTACAGTGGAGGTAAACTATGATTGCGTTGGGAAGTGACCAGGCTGGTTATGAATTGAAACAGGAAATTATCAAGTATTTGGAAGAAAATGGATATGAGTACAAAGATTACGGAAGTTACAGTGCGGATCCGGTTGATTATCCGGTGTATGGGAAAAAAGTGGCACACGCGATTGCCGATGGCGAGTGCGACAAAGGAATCCTGATCTGCGGAACCGGAATCGGTATCTCGATCGCGGCAAACAAAGTCAAAGGAATCCGTGCAGCGGTCTGTGGCGACTGTTTTAGTGCAGAGGCGACGAGACTTCACAACGATGCCAATATTGTGGCACTGGGCGCGCGGGTGACAGGTCCGGGACTTGCCGTACGTATCGTAGACACATTCTTACATACTGATTTTTCCGGCGTGGACAGACATATCCGCCGCGTGGAAATGATAGAAGAATAAACGAAGCAGAAGGCTTCAGAATGGATGGTAAAAATGTTAGGATTTGTTGGTTGTGGAAATATGGCGCAGGCAATGCTCAAAGGGATTCTGAGTAAAGGCCTGTATGCAAAAGAAGACATTCTCGTTTCCAGAAGAAACGAAGAAGCTCTTCAGAACATTCAAAATGAATTTGGTGTAAATGTTACGACAGACAATGCAGAAGTGGCGAAAAAAGCAGACGTATTGATCCTTGCGGTAAAACCATTTCAATTTGAGACGGTCATTTCAGAGATTCGGAATGAAGTGTCGGAAGGCAAACTTGTGATTTCGATCGCAGCCGGTCAGACGATTGCGAATATAGAAAAATTATTTGGAAAGACTATCAAATTAGTAAGAAGTATGCCAAATACGCCGGCATTGGTGCTCGAAGGGGCAGCAGGCGTTTGTTATAACGATCATGTGACAGAGGATGACAAAAAAACGACAATGGAAATATTTTCCAGTTTTGGCGTTGCCAATGAAGTGAGTGAATCCATGATTGACACGGTAATTGGCGTAAGCGGGAGTTCACCGGCTTATGTATTTATGTTTATCGAGGCGATGGCGGATGCCGCTGTGGCAGACGGTATGCCAAGAGCGCAGGCGTATGAGATGGCAGCGCAGTCAGTGCTGGGAAGTGCCAAGATGGTTCTTGAGACCGGAAAGCATCCGGGCGAACTGAAAGATATGGTATGTTCTCCGGCAGGAACGACGATTGAAGCGGTCCGCGTGCTGGAAGAAAAAGGATTCCGGAGTGCCGTGATCGAAGCGATGAAAGCCTGCGTAAAGAAAGCAAAAGAAATGAGTTAATGGTGCGATGAAAAAAAGAGATAAGCAACGTGAACGAAGGGAAGTCATTCATGCCCTTTCCATGATACTGCAGATTGGTCTGGCAATGCTGACCTGTATGGGAATCAGCCTTGCCATCGGATATTATCTGGATCAGCTGCTGGGAACAAAGATATGGGTTATCATTATGCTGGTGATCGGAATACTGGCGTCGATGCGCAGTCTTCTTGTCCTGACGGGACAGTATGGCAGCAGCGGCTCCAAGGAGAAAGAAACGCCGGCAGAGCAGGAGGACATTCATGCAGGAAGCAAAAAAGATACTCCTTAGAGTGATCGGTATTATGTGGGGACTTGCGGCAGTGGTTCTGATCGTGGGTGCCGTCATATTTGCGGTTCATCCCTTTTCCTATTTTCCCTATGTAAGCGGTGAAGTATTGGGGACGCTCGTTTCCAGCCTGCTTATGTGGCATCGCTTTAATACTTTGGATGTCGAACTCGATATGGCAAAAAAGAACGCCATACGGCATCTTCGTATGCAGGCATCGGTACGAAGTCTGATCAGCCTGCTGACATTATTATTGAGTTTTTATTTTCGACAGTATTTCTACCCGGTTACAGTGTTTGCGGGATTGTTTGCCACCAAGGCGGCGGCACTCCTGTATCCGGTCATTTTCCGGGAAAAACAGGATCTGACGGAATAAACTATACACAGACATTTGTCTGAAAAAACGAGAAAGGAGACTTAGGCTTGGATAACAAAGTGGATTTTTACGTCCATGGGTATCAACAGGTACACATTGGTGGTTACACATTTTGGATCACGACAAGCCATGTGTGTCTGGTAATCGTTATGGTTGCATTGATCATCTTTGCAATCGTGGCAAACCGTGTTATCAAAAAGGCGGATTACCGGAAAGCGCCGACAGGATTTTTGAATGTCATCGAGCTTCTGGTGGAAACCGTGGATAAACTGGTACTTGATAACATGGGCGGAAAACTTGCCCCGCGTTTTCGAAACTATGTGGGAGCATTGTTTATGTTGATCCTTACATGTAATCTTTCCGGATTGTTTGGACTCCGTCCGCCGACCGCGGATTATGGTATCACACTTCCGTTAGCATTGATTACGTTTGTAATGATTCAATACCAGGGATTCAAATGGCAGAAAATGGGTAAGATCAAAGGGCTGTTTGAACCAATATTTGTATTTTTGCCGGTGAATATCATCAGCGAATTTGCAACACCGGTTTCAATGTCACTTCGTTTGTTTGCCAACATACTTTCCGGTACGATGATGATGGCGTTGATTTACGGATTATTGCCGAAACTTGCCACACTTGCGTGGCCGGCAGCACTGCATGCGTATATGGACGTATTTTCCGGAGCATTGCAGGCGTATGTTTTCGCGATGCTGACAATGGTATTTATTGCCAATGCAGCAGGGGACGAAGCCAAGTAAAAGAGAACAAAATATATCTTAAGGAGGAAACATATTATGAATTTTTCAGGAGCAGATTTAATTAGTGCAGCATCCGCAATTGGTGCAGGATTAGCAGTTATCGCAGGTATCGGTCCCGGTGTTGGACAGGGTATTGCAGCCGGATATGGTGCAAATGCCGTAGGACGTAATCCGGGAGCAAAAGGTGATATCATGTCAACCATGCTTCTTGGACAGGCTGTTGCCGAGACAACAGGTCTTTATGGTTTGGCTGTTGCGATGATTCTTTTGTTTGCCAATCCATTGCTTCCATAAAAAGCACAGAATAATCAAAAAGATTGGAGAGAGACATGGATAATCGAATTTTTGGACTGGATCCGCAATTGCTCTTTGATACGGCGATTGGATTGCTTGCCATGTTGGTATTGTTTATCCTGCTTTCATATTTGTTATTCAATCCGGCGAGAAAACTGATCCAGAAACGGAAAGAGTTTATCGCCAGCCAGCTTGAAGAAGCAGCAAAGGCAGAGAAGGATGCGAAAGAACTGGAGACCCAATATCGTGCGAAATTAGACAAAGTCGAGGACGAGGCAGAAGAGATGCTCAGCGATGCGCGTAAAAAGGCGCTCGACAAAGAGAAAGAGATCGTTGCCAAGGCTTCCGATGAGGCTCAGACCATCAAGGCAAGAGCCGAGCACGAGGTGGAATTGGAGAAGAATAAAGTTCGTGATGAAATGAAACAGGAAATCGTTCATGTGGCATCTGCTATGGCAGGAAAATTTGTCGCTGCATCGATGGATGAGGACAAACAGGCGAAGCTCATTGACGAAACATTGAAGGAAATGGGTGATGAGACATGGCAAAATTAGTATCAAAAGTATACGGAGATGCTTTGTTTGAGGCGGCGCTGGAAGAAAACCGGGTGGATGCCGTATGGGATGAGGTCAGAGAGATCGCCTCGATCCTGCAGGAAAATGAAGCATTTATTGATATTATGAATCATCCCGAAATGACGCGGGAAAAAGAACTTGCGATGATGGACGAAGTATTTGGCGGAAAAGTTTCGGATATTATGATGGGCTTTCTGCAGGTACTCGTAAAAAAAGGACGCTTTGGCGAAATAGAATCCGTGCTGGAATATTTTGACAAAAGAGCAAAAGAATATAAGAAGATTGGCGTTGTCTATGTGACGACACCGGCCGAACTTTCCGATGCACAGAAACAAAAGATCGAAGCGCGCTTGTCAGAAACGTCTTCGTATGAGACGCTGGAGATGAATTACAACGTGGATGCGAGTCTGCTTGGCGGAATCCGCATTCGCATTGACGACCGTGTCGTGGACAATACGATCCGGACGAAGCTGGAAGAAATGACAAGAAAATTAAGCAAGGTCAGAGTGTAACTTCTAAGGAAAGAAGGTGTTTGAGGAACATGAATTTAAGACCTGAAGAGATAAGTTCAGTTATTAAAGATGAAATAAAAAAGTATAGCACCGAGTTTGACGTTTCGGATGTCGGAACGGTCATTCAGGTGGCAGACGGAATTGCCCGTATTCATGGCTTGGAAAAAGCGATGCAGGGAGAACTTCTGGAATTTCCAAATGAGATTTACGGTATGGTGCTCAATCTTGAGGAAGACAATGTTGGAGCGGTGCTTTTGGGAAATTCTTCCAATATCAACGAAGGCGATACCGTAAAGACGACGGGAAATGTCGCAACCGTTCCTGTCGGTGATGCGATGCTTGGACGTGTTGTCAATGCGCTGGGACAGCCGATCGACGGCAAAGGCCCGATTCATACCGACAAGACACGGCCGGTAGAGCGTGTGGCAAGTGGTGTTATTTCACGTAAATCCGTAGATACGCCGCTTCAGACAGGTATCAAGGCAATTGACTCCATGGTTCCGATCGGACGAGGACAGCGTGAGTTGATTATCGGTGACCGTCAGACCGGTAAAACCGCGATTGCGATTGATACGATCCTGAATCAGAAAGATCAGGATGTCCTTTGTATCTATGTTGCCATCGGACAGAAAGCGTCCACAGTGGCAAATATTGTAAAAACACTCGAAGACAACGGTGCATTGGATTATACTACAGTCGTAGCTTCTACGGCGAGTGAACTGGCACCACTTCAGTATATTGCTCCGTATGCCGGATGTGCGATCGGAGAAGAATGGATGGAGCAGGGAAAAGACGTTCTCATCGTATACGATGATCTGAGCAAACATGCAGCGGCTTACCGTACCCTGTCACTGCTCCTTCGTCGTCCACCGGGACGTGAGGCTTATCCGGGAGACGTATTCTACCTGCATTCCCGGCTTCTGGAGCGTGCAGCGAGACTTTCGGACAAACTTGGCGGTGGATCCCTGACGGCTCTGCCGATCATTGAGACGCAGGCCGGTGACGTGTCGGCGTACATTCCGACAAACGTAATTTCTATTACAGATGGACAGATTTACCTGGAGACAGAGATGTTTAATTCCGGTTTCCGCCCGGCGGTCAATCCGGGACTTAGTGTATCGCGTGTCGGTGGTTCGGCGCAGATCAAGGCGATGAAGAAGATCGCCGGTTCAATCCGTATCGACCTTGCGCAGTACCGCGAGCTGGCGGCATTTTCCCAGTTTGGTTCGGATCTGGATGCCGATACGAAAGAGAAGCTGGATCAGGGTGAAAGAATCCGTGAAGTGCTGAAACAGGGTCAGTATGTACCACAGCCGGTTTGGTATCAGGTTATCATTATTTATGCAGCAACGAAGAAATATCTGCTTGATATTCCGGTAGAAGATGTTCTGGATTTTGAAAAGGGTCTGTTTGCCTTTGTGGATACCAAATATCCGGAAATTCCGGCTTCGATCCGTGATACCAAAGTGCTTAGTGAAGAAATGGAACAAAAGCTGATTCAGGCAATTGAAGAGTATAAAAAGCAGTTTCTTCAAGCGTGAAAGGTGAGGTGATTGAAAAATGGCCTCAATGAGAGATATAAAACGGCGACGCGAGAGTATCCAGAGTACGTCTCAGATCACCAAAGCGATGAAGCTGGTTTCGACCGTAAAATTGCAGCATGCCAAGGGAAGAGCCGAGGAGACAAAACCATATTTTGACAAAATGTATGAGACAGTTTCCGGGATGCTTGCCAAATCGCAGAATCTCAACCATCCTCTTTTGACGGAGAAAACCGGAGGTTCCGGGAAAAAAGGTGTGATCATGATCACCTCAAACCGTGGACTTGCCGGCGGTTACAATTCCAATGTCGTTAAATTGATCACAAAGGGCGATTTTACGAAGGAAGATACGATTATTTTCCCGGTCGGACGAAAAGGATTGGAGACGATGCAGCGAAATGGCTATACCTGCCGCGGCGATTATTCGGAAGTGATGAATAATCCGCTGTTTGGCGATGCCGTTTCGATCGGAAAGACGGCGATGGCAGCGATGGAAAGCGGCGAAATCGATGAGATCTATCTTGCTTACACTGTATTTAAAAATACGGTAACACAGGTGCCTACGCTGATTAAAATGCTTCCTTTTTCGCAGGAGGATATCGAGACAATGGCGGCAAATGATGAGCCGGAGACGACATCCGGCGCGCTGATGAATTACGAGCCGACGGAAGAAGAGGCGCTCGGCTACATCATTCCGATGTATATGAACAGCCTGATCTTTGGCGCACTGGTCGAGGCAGTTGCCAGTGAAAATGGTGCGCGTATGCAGGCAATGGATTCTGCGACGAGCAACGCAGAGGAAATGATTGATACACTCGGTCTGCAGTACAACCGCGCAAGACAGTCCGCGATCACACAGGAATTGACGGAGATTGTAGCGGGTGCATCCGCAATCGAGTAACGAATAAAAATTTACAAATAATGGAAGGAGTGAAAGAACCACAATGGCAGAAGCGAAGAAAACGAAAAATGCTGGTGTTATCACTCAGATTATCGGAGCGGTGCTTGACATCCGTTTTCAGGAAGGCGATCTTCCGGAGATTTACGATGCCATTCACATTCCGACAAAAGATGGAAATACACTTGTCGTAGAAGTGTCACAGCATCTGGGCGACGATACCGTTCGCTGTATCGCGATGGGACCGACCGATGGATTGGTGCGAGGCATGGAAGCGATTGCGACAGGTGCCCCGATTTCGGTGCCGGTCGGCGAAGAGACACTGGGACGTATGTTCAATGTACTCGGAGATCCGATCGATGAAAAAGAACCACCGAAAGTAAAAGAATATCATCCAATTCACAGAAAGGCGCCTGCATTTGAAGAGCAGTCTACACAGGCAGAGATGCTGGAAACAGGTATTAAGGTTGTCGATCTTTTGTGTCCTTATCAGAAGGGTGGAAAGATCGGACTTTTCGGAGGTGCCGGTGTAGGAAAGACCGTTCTGATTCAGGAATTGATTACCAATATTGCGACCGAGCATGGTGGATATTCCGTATTTACGGGAGTTGGAGAACGTACCCGTGAGGGTAATGACTTATATTATGAAATGATTGAATCCGGAGTTATTGATAAGACGACGATGGTATTCGGACAGATGAATGAGCCGCCGGGAGCGCGTATGCGTGTAGGCCTGACCGGACTTACGATGGCAGAGTATTTCCGTGATCAGGTAGGAAAAGATGTCCTCCTGTTCATTGACAATATTTTCCGTTTCACACAGGCAGGTTCCGAGGTGTCCGCACTTCTTGGACGTATGCCAAGTGCCGTTGGTTACCAGCCAACCCTTCAGACGGAAATGGGTGCTTTGCAGGAACGTATTACATCGACGAAAAATGGTTCCATTACGTCCGTTCAGGCGGTTTATGTGCCTGCCGATGACTTGACGGACCCGGCTCCTGCGACGACATTTGCCCACCTTGACGCAACGACCGTATTGGATCGTTCAATCGTGGAACTTGGTATTTATCCGGCGGTAGATCCGCTTGGTTCCAGTTCCCGTATTCTGGATCCTAAGATTGTCGGCGAAGAGCATTACAAAGTGGCTCGTGGTGTACAGGAAATCTTACAGCGTTACAAGGAACTGCAGGATATCATCGCAATCCTTGGTATGGACGAGTTGTCCGAGGATGAAAAAGTCCTTGTCAACCGCGCCCGTAAGGTACAGCGTTTCCTTTCCCAGCCATTCTTCGTGGCAGAACAGTTTACCGGTCTTCCCGGTAAATATGTGCCAATCTCTGAAACAATCCGAGGATTTCAGGAGATTTTGGATGGAAAACATGATGACATTCCGGAGAGCTGCTTCTTGAATGCAGGTACGATCGACGATGTCATCGCACGCAAGTAGCGAGAGCGGATTGGAGATGGCTATGGCGGATATGAAAAAATTCCAATTAGAGGTAATTTCTCCGGAGCGTGTATTTTACACCGGAGAGGTCGAAATGGTGGAATTGACGACGACAGAGGGAGACATCGGTGTGTATGCCGACCATATCCCATTGACGACGATCGTCGCTCCGGGTGTTTTGACGATTACCGAAAATTCTGAGGATGATGTGATTCGGGAAGCCGCTGTCTTAGAAGGCTTTTTGGAGATCCTCCCAGACAAAGTAACCATTCTCGCGCAGTCGTGTGAATGGCCGGAGGAGATTGATATGAAACGTGCGCTGGAAGCGAAGGCGCGCGCCGAGCGAAGGATCAAGAGTCTGGATGCGCATGTCAATATGCGACGTGCTGAACTGGCACTCCGCAAATCTCTTGTACGAATCAATCTGGCAGAACAGAAGAAATAAAAAATTAAAATAAGTCCTCCCTTAGGTTTCAATGCGAAGCCTTTTGGGAGGACTTTTTAATTTATGGTTATTTACTTTGAAAAATCTCAATTTGTACTCCATTTTCAACAATTGTCAATTCGCCACGCAGCTCCGCTTCATTTAGCCAGCGGAGATTTTCGCTGTCGGTTAAGATGTATGGTGTTGTGATATTACTGTTTTGTATCGCATTATTCGAAATATACATTTTACAAATATTGCCAGCGCAATCTTTGCCTTCCAACATATATCTGGCAGAAAAAGTCCCTTTTTCCGGTACATTAACTTGTGTGTCAACCCCACCCGGGAGAATGATCCCATTAAAATATTCTCCTTCAGCAGTCCCATCAAAGAGAACCTGGGTTACGGTTTTTTCTGGAGTAGCGACTCGCTGCATCCCTGTAATATTTACATTTATGGTCATAATTTTCATGGCTTGAATTTCTCCTTTAAAAAGAACTCACGGCACAAGCTACGTGCTTATGCCGGAGTCCCTCATGTAATACTGTTTTCTGTAGTAACTATTAGGATCTAAATGTATGGAAATCAAAGTCTCTTACGTGCAAGCACGACGATTTATTGATTTCCATACATTGATCCTGAATAGTTACTTTCTATAATCAAAAATCTACTTCCGTATCATAGTAGCAGCATTTCAACAGTTTTTCCATCTCTTCCTGACTTGGCTGTCTTGGGTTTGAGCCTGTGCAGGCATCAAGAATTGCATTGGCTGCAATTTCCGGAAGTCTCTCTAAAAATACATCTTCCGGCACAAAGCCATTTTCAGTTGGATAACTGTCTGCGCCGTAGTTTTTGATGCAATGTGGAATGTTCAGATCGTCGTTCATCTTGCGCAGATATGCGATCAGATTTGCCACTTTTTCATCGGCAGAAGCACCGCCGAGTCCCATGAAATCAGCGATATAGCAGTAACGCTCTTTCGCGGTTTCGTCTTTGGCGTTAAAGGCAATTACCTTTGGAAGATACATGGCATTGGCGGCACCGTGGATAATATGTGCGCCATAATCGGCGAAAGCAGCTCCGGTTTTATGAGCCATCGAATGTACGATTCCGAGCAGGGCATTGCTGAATGCCATACCGGCGAGGCACTGTGCATTGTGCATCGAATCACGTTTTGCCATGTCGCCATTGTAAGAATCTACCAAATCGTTTTGGATCATTTTTATCGCATGAAGGGCAAGGGGATCTGTGAAATCACAGTTTGCGGTAGAAACATAAGCCTCAATAGCGTGTGTCATTGCGTCCATACCGGTGTGAGCAACAAGTTTCTGCGGCATCGTCTCGGCAAGGTCAGGGTCTACGATAGCAACATCCGGTGTGATCTCGAAATCCGCAATCGGATACTTGATTCCTTTTTCATAATCGGTAATGATCGAGAATGCCGTCACTTCGGTAGCTGTACCGGAAGTGGAAGAAATGGCACAAAAATGTGCTTTGTTTCTCAACGCAGGGATACCGAATACTTTACACATATCCTCAAAAGTGATGTCCGGATATTCGTATTTGATCCACATCGCTTTGGCGGCATCAATCGGAGAACCGCCGCCCATCGCTACGATCCAGTCCGGTTCAAATTCCTGCATAACAGCGGCACCTTTCATCACAGTTTCCACCGAGGGATCCGGCTCAATGCCTTCGAATAATTTTACTTCCATGCCGGCTTCTTTCAGATACTGCTCCGCTTTGTCGAGAAATCCGAAACGTTTCATCGAACCACCGCCGACGCAGATGATCGCTTTCTTTCCTTTAAATGTTTTCAGCGCTTCCAGCGCGCCTTTTCCATGATACAAATCTCTAGGTAATGTAAATCTAGCCATAATAGTTAACCCTCCTTAATGTACTCATCGGAGAATGTCACCCCGACGTCCTAACTTATCTCCATTATACCATATGCCGCGGAAAATGAAACAAGACTATTTTGTGGTTTATAGCAGAATTTTGATGGGGTGGCTGCGGCGGTTTCCAGGGGCGCCGGTTTGCTGGTTTCTGGATTGTGCGGGAGGGGCGCGCTGCGGGCGATTACGGGCAAAAAGGAAGTATTTTATAAAAATGCCCGTAAAAATTGGAAATCATTGTAAAAAAATAGAAGAAAGTTAACAAAATTACGGGCAAAAAAGCAAAAACTCTTTAAAATGCCCGTAAAAATTGGAAATAAATGTAAAAACTTGAGAAATATTACGGGCAAAATTAATACGAAATACAAAAATGCCCGTAAAAAAATAAATATTGGAAAAGTTGTCGGGGGCAGCGCAAAAAAGGGTTACCAGAGGGCGAATGCAAGACAGCGTCATTTATACAAAAATCTTCTCTTGACAAAGCACTACATTAGGTATACAATTGTTAATAACAAATGTATACCTAATGAAAGGATGATTACTTATGGAAAAAATTCACTTGTCAAATGCAGAATGGGAGATTATGAATATTCTCTGGAAATTTCCCGAAGCGACGATAACACAAATTGTAGCGGAGTTAAATAAAAAGAAATTCTGGGATAAGCATACGGTGATCACACTCCTTAGCCGAATGGAGAAAAAGGGGGCGGTCGAGTACCGCAGAAATGGCAGGGCAAAAGAATATTATTCGATCATTTCGCAAAAAGAAACGGTGCTGGAAGAAACGGAGCAGTTTTTGGACCGGGTGTATGAAGGAAGCCTGAGCCTGCTTGTGAACTCTTTTTTGAGCAGTAAAAAGGTCAGCAGGGACGAACTGGATGATCTTTATGAGATTCTTCAAAAGGCGGAAAGGGAGGGAGAAAAATGACAATGATTCTTTTGGAATCCAGTCTGATGATCGTGTTCATGCTGGCTTTCCGCAAGTTGTGCCGAAATGCTTTGTCTCCACGCATCGTATATGCACTTTGGCTTTTCACGGCAATTCGCATGCTGCCGGTAGAATGTCTATTTGGACGCGATATTCACATGCTTTCGCTGAATGCATTTTCCCGTCTTTTTGGAAAAATTCCGTTGTTGCGGGACATCTGGTTTGAGTTTTCGATGCTTCGAATCCCGTGGTATCTGCTTGTAATATGGGTTCTTGGAAGTGTCGCCGTCTTTTTATATGAACACTTTATCAATTTCAAATTTGAAAAATTTTTGTATGAAAACAGAGTGCAGATTGAGGATGAAAATGTTCCGTCTCCGCTGTATTATGTGCCGGATCTTCGCTCTTCGTGCGTGTTTAAGGTAAAAGGGAAAATAGGAATTTATCTGATGCCGAAGATTCTTGATCAGCCGGACATTTACCGTACAATTTTGCAGCATGAAATGTGTCATATTCGTGCCAAAGATCTTTTTTGGGCAAAACTGCGAATGATTTTTATCGCTATTTACTGGTTCAATCCGCTTGTATATATCGCGGCAATTTTGTCGAAAGAAGACTGTGAAATGGCATGCGACGACCGTGCCGCTGCGGCGTTACAGATGAAGAAAACAGAGTACGGAAAAATATTATTAGATGCCGTAAATGTTGACAAAATCAGAACAAAAGAAGATGTATTTTGTACCGCAACAATGATGGTTTCTTCGAAAAATGCACTGCGTGTCCGAGTCAAACGTCTGGCAGGAAAAGAACCCCGTAAAGCTGTCTCTGTTTTTGCTTGTTCTGCGTTTGTATCAGGTTGTATTTTACTAGGGTTTCTCAGTAACACAAATACTATTGCAAGAACGCCGGAACAGACGATACGACAGTATGTTTACTATTCTAATACAGATTGCCAGGCAGGAATGATGGAGTTGTCTTTATATGAAAAATGGGACTATTTATTTCCGAATGCACTGGCTGGAAAAATTGTTGCCATAAAGAAAATTCAGGAAAGTGACGCAGCGAGTTATTCACAGAATGTTTTGACAAATACTTCCAGAAAAAAGGAATGGTATGAGGTGGAAATGGAAGTGCAAAGGGAGGAAATGGTGCGCTGTGAAAAGCACATTGTGGCGTTGACGAAAAAAGATGGGGACGAATGGATGGTAGACTGGCGGTAAAGACGTTGCGGATAATGAGTTGACCACATAAAGAAGAAACAGCAAAGAAAGGAGAATATTATGAGAAGAATATTGATTGAGAATGGCGAAGTTGATGTAAAAGACTGTGTCTATGGATTTCCATGAGAATGGATGCTATTTGTATTAATTCAAAATATAGTCTTGACGGCCAAGAATTATGGGAACCGGGAACTTTTATTTCTGAGTTGATTATTAACCGGAAAAGAGTGAAAAAACTGCGATGATTTCGAATAAGTATCATGGTTGACCGCAATGGAAAAAGAAGGCTGCAATGTTTAACGCTGCTTTTGCAGGTTGGATTCTCGTTGTCATTGCAATGTATGAAGAGACATGATAAAATACAAATATGAATTTTGAGTACGTAAAAATGAAAGGAGGCATTCCTATGATTCCGCCTAGAAAACTTGAAAGAGAAGCAAAGAAAAAGATGCGGAACAGTTAGGGGTTACACCGGAGCAGTTCGTTGATTTCTTTTTGGAGAAAAATTCATCTGGAACAGGTTATTTGACAAAACATAAACCATGTGATTTTTTGCGGGAAGATGGTATGTGTAGATTAGCAGATTGTAAACCGGATAATTGTAAAAAATACCCATATACTGATCGGCCGGAGCGATTGTTAAGTTTACTTGGAATGCTGGATATAATTACAGTTTGTCCCGTGGCATTTGAAATTTTTGAACAATTAAAAAAAGAATACGGATTTAGGAGGAATTAATTTTATGCGAAAAGAAGCAGCGTTAGAAGAATGGGAAAAATTGTATGAGACGGCGACGAGAATAAAAGCGGGAAAACCGTGGGACAAATTCTGGGACATGGACATTATTGGAATTACCAGAGGTAATGAAGAAGACACTGTGTTTTTTAGCATTCTTGGCAGAGGTGGAGATTGTTATGGTGTATCCGTTTACGAGGGCTTTGAGGGATTGAATACATTTTTGATGCTTGTGATGCAGGAAAGCCTGAATCTGTCTTCGGAATACGCGATGTATCACCAGAAATGCCTTAGTTGTTACTGGGGAAATCGTGAAGAATTGTCAAATGCGCAGAGAAAAACCATCAAAGATTTAGGGTACAAATATCGGGGCAAAAATCAATGGTTATATTTTATGTCTTTCGAACCGGGGTATTATCCTTATAATCTGGATAAAAACGAGGTTTTACGGATGAGCAAACATATGCATGATCTGGAACTTGCCTTAACCTATTATGAAGAGAATGGACTTTCTATTAATTTTGAAAATGGCAATATGTTTCATGTCATTTTAGATGATAAAGATAATGTGGTGCGTGGGAGAGAAGAGCCGCTTCCGTTTGTAATGTTCCAGTTTGGAAGTCTTTACCTTGATGACGAAGAACTCCTTTCAGAATTGAAAAATGTACCTCAATGCGGTGCCGTCTTAGAGGCAGATGTGTCTGCACCCGGCATGCCTGTGGCTGATAAAAAATACGACCGCCCGGCAAATATGGCATTAGCACTGTTAGGTGATGCTGATTCCGGTATGATGCTCAAATTTGAAATGGTTCATCCGGACGAGGATGGTGTGGTAATGCTGGCAGAAATACTAATTGGATTTATTTTTCAGTTTGGGGCACCACAAGAGGTAAGGGTGTCAAATGTGGTCATAGAAGCCGGACTTTCACAGATTTGTGATGTGTGCGGGATTAAACTCCGCCCGGTAAAACGATTGCGTGGACTGGACGAATTCGTAGAGGGGCTTTACAGATTTAGTTAAGAGGGCATGGTTTTAAGAAGTAAAGATAAGGGGGGTGGCGAACATCAATTACAAATGCACTTTCATCAAGTAGCAAAGTTGAATTGTAGTGTGGAATTAGTGAGGTGTTAGTTTGGGGAAAGTAAGAACAGGAAAATCTTTCCGATGATGAAAAAAGGTATTAAGGAAATTAGTTAAAGCATTAAAAGAAGAAGCAAGGAAAAGGAGATGATTTCTATGAGTTCATTATTTGAAGATTTAAAAGAAGGACTTGAGGAAGCAATTTCATTTGAAAAAGGGGATGGTGAGGCGAAAACTAAGACGTATATGATTATGCCTGTGAAAGAAAAGAAAGTGTATAAATATAAGGAAATTGAGTTTAAGGTATTAAAGAAAAAGTTGGAGTTACCAGTTAGATATGTTGAAAAAGTGAATGAAAATTGGAAGAGAGAAATGGCTGCTGGAAAATCATATACAAATGGGAAACTGTATACAATGGCAGCGGTAAATGTTTTAGAAGATAAAATTCGAGTTTATGTCCAAGAAACAAATTTTGCGCATTATTTATATAGTAGATCAATTGGGATAGATGAAAATTCATGTAGATCTATGGCGGCAAATGCGTTGTTGGTAACCAGCGACGATTATATTGTGTTGGGAAAAATGTCAGGTTCAACATCTTTGGCGAATAGAGTAAAATTTATAGGAGGAGCATTTGATCAAACTGATTTTTGCAACGATATTGTAGATATAAAAAACTGCATAACCAGGGAAGTTAAAGAGGAAGTCGGATTGAATTTAAATGATAAGGAAACGGTTGCGGATGTAAGACCTATTGCTATTTTGACAAGAGAAAAATTCTCGTTTGCAAATACGCTGTTTTGGGTTGATATTAGACTTGACAAATCGGAACTCGAACGAAGGTTTACAGACTATAAGGAGGGATTGGAAGCCGCCGGTGAGAAGAGCGAGCTTAGCGAGTTAATATATATTAGCAATAATTATACGAGCATTCTTAAATTTCTTCAAGATGAAAATAATTTAGTGATTGATTATATGCGTGATTTTTTTGATGCTTATTTTGGAAAGATTGAATACGGAAATATACAGGAATATATTATAAATAATTTGCCTGAGTTGACATGATTTTGGGTGGCATGTGGTCGAGAAAGACCACTGCCATTTCTGGCGTTTCCGGTTTGAAATTATGTATAGTGTTAAATATTGGAAATGTACCATGAAAGAGGAGGAAAAGCAAGTTGTCCAGTGGTGCAAGGAAATGCCCCTTGGCTATACTTCGGCGGCTGCCGCCGTTGCAAGATTAGGTACTGCACCCCGGAAAAGGGAAAAAGTAAGTTGCCCAGTGGTGAGTTATCGTTGTGAAGTTAGGTACTGCACCCCGGAAAAGGGAAAAAGCAAGTCGCCCAGAGGTGAGTTATCGTTGCAAAGTTAGGTGCTGCACCCCGGAAAAGGGAAAAAGCAAGTCGCCCAGAGGTGAGTTATCGTTGCAAAGTCAAGGAATGTACCCCGGAAAAAGGGAAAAGCAAGTTGTCCAGTGGTGAGTTGTCGTTGAAAGATTAGGTGCTGCACCCCGGAAAAGGGAAAAAGCAAG
>CAKRDZ010000042.1 GCA_934316845.1 uncultured Eubacterium sp.
TATGTGGGTAAAAAGTTTCGATAAGCAAGAAAATTCAGAATGATAGATATCAGACTTTACTATTATTTACTTGCTTGGAAATGATGATACACTATTAGCTGTCATATGTCAAGGAAATTTTCCCTGTTTTCCCTTTTCATTTTTTTGATTGTAACTATTCAGGATCAATGTATGGAAATCAATAAATCGTCGTGCTTGCACGTAAGAGGCTTTGATTTCCATACATTTAGATCCTAATAGGGCTTCCCTCCCCCATATGAGCATTTTTAGCCTTGTCAAAGATGAGAACGAACACAAAGTGTTCGAAATGCGAATGTGCGGGGAGGGGTGTCCTGAATAGTTACTTTTGATCTTTACGACAAAACAACCGTCAAATAGATTCACCTGAATCCAACGTTCTATTTCTTTATCTTAACTTTCTTTACACCACTCCATTTACCTGCCACATACCTTCCGTTTTGGAATCGCCATGCACGCACTCGCACATAGTAAGTCGTTTTCTTTTTCAGCGAATATCTGGTGTACTTTGTTCCATAGACTTTGATTCCCTTATTTCCTTTTGTAAAACTTCGGTTTCGGGCAATCTGCACACTGTAAAAACTGGCATCTTGAACCTTTGTCCAAGAACACTTAATATTTTTACCTCTTATATTTTTAACTGTAACTCCTGTTACTTTAGGAACAGTTGTTGTCGTTGTCCCCTGAGTTGTTCTTGTATTGGTCGTATACACAGGCACAGTTCTTCGTTATACATATAACTATGCTGATGAATATTAGAAGATTTCTTCGCCAAAGTGTCTGCTTTTACCGGAACATGACGCAAACAAGACTACTGCTGCAGTTATTGCTGAAAGTATTTTTCGTAATTTGGAATGCCATTTTTTCATAACTCATTCCGCCTTACTTCTGCACTACAATCTTCCCAGCCTTTAATTTATTCAGATTTGCATTTGATACTTTGCAGAAATGAATCTTCTTTGTATTAGCACTGCTTGCTGTAAATGCCCAGGTTTTACGGCATTGATTCAACTGGGATTTGGTTACTTTTTTGTTTTTAAAACCATGTTCTCCTGACATATGACCTTCCGAAATTATATATTTTGATCCCTTCTTATAAATTGATTTTACGTTGCTTGAATAATATTTGTCACCGGAACCATATAATTTATTAAGATATTCATACGAATCTGTCGCAAACAAAATTCCCTTTTGCTTTGTATTATAATACAAATACGGATCCGTACCATAGCCTCCTGCGGACACTGCTTCTCCGCTTTTTACATGATAAC
Organism: uncultured Eubacterium sp.; assembly: GCA_934316845.1. Classification (GTDB taxonomy): domain Bacteria; phylum Bacillota; class Clostridia; order Lachnospirales; family Lachnospiraceae; genus Eubacterium_F. The sequence continues at coordinate 1,290 of CAKRDZ010000042.1, forward strand.
TGACAAAACTAACATTCTTTGCCTTTCCGCCTTTCAGACTTGACGTTGCTAACAACTCCGGGACACCATCTTTATTTGCATCGACCAATGCAAAATATCTGTATTTTGTGCTGTCCTCGTCTTTGTCTTTCAGGAATTTTACATAATTTTTCAGCACCTTGCTTTTCGAAGCATTTGCGCTCGCCATTTGGGCCGGCGCACCTGCCAAAAGCGCTGCTGCACACATCCCTGCTGCCAATCTTACCATCATTTTTCTCATAACATTTTTCCTCCTGTTATTAAAATTTTTTTGAACTTTCTCCCATTATACACCCCTTATGTTCAAATTTTTTTCCGTTCTTTTCACTTTTGGTATACAAAAAGAGCTGCCTCATTTTGCAACACAAGACAGCTCTCTTTTCGTTTCATTAAGAAACAACTACCTAAGGGCTTGTACTATAACTATTTTAGTACAAGTTTTTTTCCGTTACTCCATTTACTATACACCGTACCTTCCTTACATCTTAACCGGATATAATATGTTTTTTTGCCCTTCAAAAATATCGATATATAATTTCTAGGACCCAATACAAATTTCTTTTTACTATTTGCAAAAGAAGCCTTGGAAGCATATTGAATTTCCGTACGAGATGCTTTTTTATTCTTCTTCCACGAAATTTTCAACATTACGTACCCTTTCTTTCGGCTCTTTATCTTTATCTTAATGCCTTTCACCCTCGATGGACGTTTGGTTTTCGTAACTTTGGATGCCGAAGTATTCGTATCCGACTTGTTTTGTCCATTATTAACATTAGGATTTATCGGCGCCTGTGTAATTGGCGGAATAATTTCACTGTAATTCGGACCACTCGTCTTTGCCGGTAATTCCGGTTCTTTCGTCGGTGCTGGCGTTTCCGGTGTCTTTGTCGGAGTTGGTACAGCGGTTGTGTCCGGTGTTCCTGTTGGATCAGGGGACGCAGTCACAATCGGTGTCGCCGTCGGAGCTGGGGATCCGGAAACTTCCGGTGTTTCAACGGACGGAGTTTCCTCTCCATTTCCTCCATTTTCTTCTTTTCCAACAATTGCCATACAAGTAATCTCTGTACCATCTTCCGCTGTTGCTACAATAACGGAATAACCGGCTTTTTTTGCTGTTACCAATCCCGTATCATCTACGGTTACAACCTCTTCGTTTGCACTTTCCCATTTACAGGAAACGTCGGCACCATCATAATAGGTATATAGCCTATCCTGATCTTTTTCATTTAAGAAAAGATACGGAGAGGATATTTGGAGTTTCGCATCATCAAATTCACTCACACCTTTGACATTACATTCCGCAATGCAATTACCACTCTTCGAATATGCCCGAAGTTTGGTCGTACCTTTTTTAAGGATTTTTAATTCGCCTTGTTCTGATACAGTAGCAATACTGCTATCATCCGTGTACCAGTCTACCCCTTGTTCTGTCGCATTTTCCGGATATACCGTTGCTTCCATCTGAATGGTTTCATCTGCTATACCCGCAACTGCCGTCTTATTCAAAACAATTGACTGTACATCAATGTCGGTAGTAGATACATCAATCTCGCAGTAATCTGCATACTTGTTATCCTTTGTACTAACAAAGATCTGTGTCGTTCCAACATTGTTAGCATGTACCGTTCCATCTTCATCAACGGTTGCAATATTTTCATCCAAACTATAGAAATTCACGCCAATGTCCGGATTTTCATGACTTAAGAAATACGTTATTTTTTCTTCCGAGCCACGATCCAGTTTATACTTTTCTTTCTTAACAACCAAAGCACCGTCATCGTCTTCTCCTGATGCTACAAGGAAAGATACTGCTTGAACTTCGCTTGTATTTTTATTTGGTTCTGCGGCAATAAACTGTAAATATGTATTTTGACTAATAAGCAATTCCCCGTCGTATACTTTACTTGCCTGTGTTGGCATCGAACCATCCGTTGTATAATATATCTTAGCACCTTCGGATGCGTACAAATGTATTTTTTTACTTTCTGTAAAAACACCCGATTTTGTATCGCAGGTAGGATTTTCTGTTGTTTCTGTATACTTATATATCGGATATACATCCACATCAGAATTCACATTAATAAAATCATAATTGTTCCATCCGTCAAATACCATGCCATCTATTTCTGCTACTTCCGGCTCAACTGCATCTTGTGAATATTTCACATTTTGTGAACTCAGCAAACTTCCATTATTGTCATAGAAATTTACTTTGTATGTTTTTATTTTATAATTTGCAGTAAGAATTGTATTTTCTGTAATCGTATTGATTTCTTTACCATCCGGAGTTGTCCAATTAACAAAATCATATCCCTCTAAATCCTTTATCTCTGGATATGTTACCGGACTGCCATAATCAAATACATCTGTATGCACTTCTTTTGTTTCCCAATCCACAAATGCAACACTATACTTATTCTTTACATATTGTGCAGTAATTTCCATGTTATCGTTTACATTGGTAACACCAAAATCCCAGCCAACAAAAGAATAATTTTTTACATCCGGTGCTTTTGGTGCAGTTGCACTATTTCCTTTTTTCACCGTCTGTGTATCAATGATATTTCCATCCATATCTTTAAAAACAACTTTGTATTGCGGTTTAGGTGCTTCAATTGTTTCAAGATAAAATGGTTTATCACCACCTTCTATGGCCATCATAACTTGATAATCGCCTGTTTTCTCACTTATTTCCTGGCGACATACAAATTTATGCGAGAATGTTCCATCTTCATTAATTGTAACTTTTCCTACATATTCGTTATTAGAATCCGATGGCTCATCCCCTTTATATACTTGTATTAAAGCTTCTTTTCCTGCCAATGCCTTATCAACAGTACCTTTAACCGTATACTCTTTTCCGGAATTATCTTCCAGATCGGACATTTTAGCACGATATCTGTATGCTTTACGTGTTTCCACATCTTTAGATGAAGTTGCCTTTATAGCCTCTACCATCCAATCTGACCATTCATCCCATTTCGTCCACTTATAAGTATATCCTTTTTCTCCATCTCTAAAACGATACTCCTTATGTGTGGTTGCAGGAATATTGGTCGAATTCTTTAAAAACCATAATTCCGAATTAAAGTTTACTCCATAACCATAATTGTTATTGTTCAAACGATATGTTGTTTGTCCATTATACGAGCCATAGACATACATCTTTGGTTGACTATCATTTGTGCATTGAGAATATTCATAATAAATCATTCCACCTTCATTATAATATGAAAATGCAAGTTTATATGGATCTTTCCAATAATAATATGTATTTCTTGTATAACCATTATTATCTGAAACATCCGCAGCCTCAACTTCACGTTTGGTTGTAGATGTCTCATTGGCTTCGTAAGGCGTTCTTGACCAACCGCTCCATGAATTAAAATTCCATGCAGCATCAAGTATTTTTTCAGCCAAATCCCAGCCTTCATTTACCGATGTTCGGGTTGTTGTTGTCAGCAAATTACGATATCGATATTCTGTTCTATCTTCAACCTCTACATCCTTCCCCGGATCTTCCGCACTCCAATCACTCCATTCTCGCTCTATCTCATAAGATACTGTCTGAGAATACGGGATTCCGGAAGAAAATCGATCTACAATATACAAACTCACATTGGTAGCAATTCCATCATACGGAATATACATTTCCAAATTTTCACGATATTCTGCTTTTGCTAATGAAAAGGCATCGGACTCTGTCGAATTGATCAATTTGCCCGTGGATGTCCTTAAGGAAAATATCGCACGACCTTTCGTTCGATTATTCGGATTGTTCTTAATATTGTAATTAACAACATATCCATCCTCTTTATATTCGCAGCTGTTAATTTCAACAACGACCGGAAGATTTTCATTCTTCCATACATAACAAGCCTTAACTTTTACATTGCCTTGTACATTTTTGTAATCTTCATTATCCCAGCCTGCAAACACGTATCCGGATTCCGGTTCCGGTGGGTTTGGAGCAGTTGCATCATCTTCAAACAGAACAGATTGGGTATCAATAATGTTATCATCTTTGTCATAAAAGGTTACTTTATATGTATTTCTCTTAAATTGGGCAACAATAGTCCGATCTGACGTCACACTGCTATATTCGCCCTTCCATCCTACAAATGTATGACCTTTTCGTGAAACGCCCATTGGAGCGGTCGCTGCATAACCATATTTTACGGTTTGTTCACAAAGAAGATTTTCATTTCCTTCCTTATCATATTCAACAAATCGTACATTGCATGGATTGTGTGCCACAATTGTTTTATTTAAAGCAGCAGTATCACTATTTTCACTTCCTCTTGCAAAACCGGTTATTTCATACTCTCCTTCACTTGGAAGTGTAAATGCTAATGATGTTGCGTTTGCTGAATTTGTTGTTAAGGTCTGACTATACGTTCCTCCCTTCGTTTGCTTAAGGGTGAGAGAATAACCTCCCGTAGCACAGCTATCGGCTCCCCATGATACAGTAACTGCATCGCCTACTGCATAATGTGTCTTTGCTGCACTAAAAATCGGTTTGTTTGGTTTTTCTGTTCCTGTCGTGCGGTCATTGATCCAGTCTGTATAGTACCGTGTTCCTCCAACGTCCGCATACATCTGCCATCCATAAACATGTCCAGGCCGTAACTTAAGTCCTAATTCCGAATTGAAATCAAACCAGAAATTCTCCTTTGTCGAGTACTGACCACCGGAATACATCATTTCTTCTTTTCTTCCAATGATATTATTTCCATCTCTTACTTGAATTCCAATTGTCGTTATACGTTGCCGCCGCGGATTATATACACACGATTTGGCATTCATATTGGTATCATATTTATCTGCCCAAACTGCTTTGACCGATGCATTTGCTACGGGTTGAGGGTTGATATTATTCGGATACCAATATCCAATAACCCCTTGTTCTTCCGGTGTTGATGTCCGCCTTCCAATATGGTTTTTATCCTTATCCCAGCCACCATTCAATGTTGTAATTTTGTCTCCATTTACAGATTCAACATACGCAACATGACCATATGAAGTATTTCCATGTGTAATCGCTATTACTCCTGCTTTAGGTGTGTATGAATTAATGATAGCTATTTTACCCGCTTTTGATCCCAAACCATGTGGTAATGAAGGTACCATATATCTTGCAAAAGCAACACAATTTTCTCTTGTATCCAATGGCAAAAAATCATATTCCAGCGCCAATGATATTGCTTCTGCCTTTGCTTCCCTTCCCTGGTACACCGGCAGACAGGTCACCAGCATCACAATAACAAGAACCCTTGCTATCCATTTACTCCTGCTTTTTCTTGTTTTCATAGCAATTCCTCCTAATAATTTAAGTTCAACGCTTTCTCACCTACTGCATATTTCCGATAAGTCGATTTATATTTCTTGGTTGACGTACGCTTATCATTGTAATAGTATTCGTGGTATGGATCGCCATTCGAATAATTCAAAACCTGGTCACCAAACGTACAAACCTTTGTTAAGACTGCATTTTTAATGCGGAAAGTATAATAATGAAACATTTTTCCACCATATCGGAAAAATGTAAACTCTTTGGATTTCCCTTTATGGGTCACACCATCCATATAACTGATATGGATACTACCAAGATATTTGACTTTATTTCCTTTCATGGTAAATAAATTGATATAATCCTCCGTTACAAGTATGCATTCTTTTTTCCCGTCTCCATTAAGATCCATGTATTTGATACGCCCTTCTCTAATCTTTTGAGCAGACAACACCCCTGGATTTCCCGCTTCTGCATGATCTCCAAAATCCTCTGCATCGTATTTTACATACATACGAAATCCCGATTTCTTGTATTTGTTCATTAATTTTTGATAGGCCGTCTGTGCACTTATTTCCGGTGTATTCGCATCCATCACTACACCGGCCAGTATGCAAAACACACATAAGCCCAAAACAGCGACTATTTTTTTCATTTTCCTCACTTCTCCTTTCATCACGGTGTATAGTATTGAAGCATGTTATTGCCGCGAATAATCCATTCAACATTTTTTGGTTTTGTACTTCCATGGTCTGTACGTTTGTTTTGCAGATTCTGATAAGTAAAACCTTGGCACATGAATTTCCACGTACAAGAATATCCACTCTTCAACGTATACATCTTGATCTTTTTGCTATATTTCTTTTTGTAAACTTTGTTAGAAACATATTCATATCCGTCGTTACCATTAAATTTGATTTTTTTGTAAAGGACATATTTTTTCGTGATCTTTTGAAATTTAATCCCGACATAATCCTCTACAAAAAATCCAAGACCAAACTCCTCCGGTCCGTAAGTCCTTGCCTGCACTTTCGAACTGGAAAATGTCAGACTAGACACAACTAACGCCAGGCATAATATGCCTACTACTAATTTTTTGGTAAATTTCATAATATCGCACTCCTTTTTATGTATTTTCTCCCATTATACACCCCTTATGTTCAAATTTTTTTCCGTTCTTTTCACTTTTGGCAGTTTTCCGGACATTTCTGCGGTTTTTTATCTTTCCAGTGCCTCCAAAATGTCCGGATAGCCATACATTTCCTCTGGCTGGAAACAGGCTAAAAGCGCTGTATCCAGTTCATAGAGCGGATTGATCGGTGTCATGCTGCAGACAGCAAGCACCGTGTTGGCAAATTCCACAAAATATTTTTTTGCTTCCTGCGCATTGTATTGTTTATCCTTATATTTTTTGCGGTAGTCGTATTGTGACGCATGCAGGAGCAGTGGCAGTATGTCGCTGCGCTGAATGACAACGCAGCGGCGCTTTTGCTCCTTCTTTTCGTGCAGCAGACGCTCCAGCGCCTCGCCGGCTGTCGTGAATGGTGGAAAGCGGAAGTACTGTTGAAGTGACTCGTTGATCTCGGCAGGGCATGCCATCTCGGCGGGAAGCCGCTGTAATCTGCGGATGGCGCCAAGTACCCAGTTGGCCCGCTCGCGTTGAAATGGGATGGAAAACAGATCCGACAGATATTTATTGGTGATTCGGCGGATCTGCCCCGTATTGCCATAATTTCTGTGCCAGTCTCCCTGTTTTCCCTTGTCCACCTCAAAGATCTCGCGTACAATAAAACTATTGGTATCCTTTTCCTGGTATACGACCTGCATCAGTTCCAGCACATTTTCCTTCATATGCTGGTGAATCCGTCTCATATAGTAACGGATCGACTCTCGGCTCTCTGTCTGCGACGGATGAGCTGCCAGCCATTTGTAATATCCAATTTCTTCCAGCATGTATCGAAGCCTCTCCTCCTGTTCTTTCCGCACTGCTTCCAAGATCACTTTGCGGAAATGAATCAGGCATTCTAACGTCGTCTGGCTGTACCCCTTAAACCACTCGGCATGATCGGACATCCATAACAAAATATCTTCTTGCGTACTGTTTTTCCGTTTTGCAAACTCAAATTGAAGTTCTTTGGTATGCGATTCCTGGGAAAAATAGATCTGCCGGTCAAAATTTTGTTCAAACTGCTCCATCATAACAAGACATTGCTCATAAGAATATCCGTTGTTCAGACCGTACATGAAAATGAATTCCTGATAATCATTTACCTGAAATCCCGGCTCTGACACCCCTTTTTGCAAATATTCCTGCGCCTCCCCTGCGGATAAATGCAGCGCAAAGCACATATGGATGACGTGTTCCCGGCTTGGACGGTGAAATTCGCCGATGCCAAACCAGCGTCTCATCGTGGGACGAGAAGCAATTTCAGCCCGGTCTGTACGGCGCCGGAATTCCAGATATGCTTCATGTGGCGCATTTTCGGCGTTGCCGGCTACCCCCATTTTTTTCTGAATAAATTTATCAAATGTGAGAAAATCTTTCGCCAGACTTTGTTTCAATTTTCTCTTAAATGCATTTCCCATAATTTATTGAATCACCTCGTAATTTAATCTCGCTTCTAATTGTGACATATTGACATAACGATCCTTTTCATCCCCGGAAAGACCTTTTTCCAAAATTTTCCTGCATTTTTCAGAAATATCCGGTTCATCCTCCCATACTCCTTTTTCGGGCGCCTTCCCTGTAAGCATATAATGCATTACCGCACATAGGGCATAACTGTCTGTCCAAGGTCCTTCTTTTCCCTCCGGAAGATATTGCTCATGCGGTGAATATCCGGCAGTACATTGGGTTTGCAGCGACTTTTTCTGCCCCGCCATCTGCATAGATCCAAAATCTGTCAATACCAATTTTTTCTGCTCCTGATATATTATGTTTGATGGATTGATGTCGCGGTGCAGCAGCCCCGTCTTGTGGATCTCTGCCAAAGACCGCACCAGGGGAAGAAGCAGGGAAACGGTCTGTGCCTCGCCAAATTTCCCATATTTTTCCATGTGCTTTTCCAATGACATCCCTTCGATGTATTGCGTGACAATATATGCTGTACCATTTTCGTTAAAATAATCCACGACCCGGCACACATTGTCCAATCCGGAAAATCTGGATAGATATCCCGCTTCGTTCTCAAATTGTTCTCTTCCGGCTGCAAATTTTTTATCGTTTTCAATTTTGATATGTGCATTGACGCCGCGGATCCAATCCCTCCGTATGGCATTTTTAGGAAAATATTCTTTTATGGCTGTTTTTTGCTCTAAGACCATGTCCCATGCCAGATATACAATTCCAAAATTTCCCTCACCCAGTACTCTGCCGATGCTGTATCGATTGGCAAGCACCGTGCCGGGGTTCATATGATAGGGCAATGGCTGGTACGTTTCCTGCCGGAATCCACACCACAGACATCTGTGCCTCACGATATTCATTTTTTTCATACAATTCACGCATCGTATCTTGCCTGCCACTATCATATCGGCGTTCCTCCCGCTACTAAATTTTTCCTTTGTTTCTATTTTACAGTAAGAACGTCTAATTTTTTTTCCGATTTTTTCACTTACGGAGGTTCTGCTGATTAAAAACGCCAATATTGCAAAAAAAGACCATACCGCAGAAATTTTTTCCACGATATGGTCTTTTCTTATATTTTTTATTTGTAACTATTCAGGATCAATGTATGGAAATCAATGAATCGTCGTGCTTGCACGTAAGAGGCTTTGATTTCCATACATTTAGATCCTAATAGGGCCCCCCTCCCCATATGAGCATTTTTAGCCTTGTCAAAGGCGAGAAAGAACACGAAGTGTTCGAAATGCGAATGTGTGGGAAGGGGTGTCCTGAATAGTTACTCCATTTTGATCTTTTTTCTATTCGCCACCGAGCACTTCATATACTTCTTTAAATGCTTGTTTTGGCTGGTACAATTCGGTAAACAGTCCGCAATACGGGCCATTCATCTTATAACTGTAATCTGTCTCCGCAAGGTATGGGGAATCAAACAAGCCCCAGATGGACAAACTTGTGATTGGTCCTGTCTTGCCTTCTGCCTGCGCAGCTTTGTTGATATCCACGTAGGTCTGCATCAATTTTTTATAAAATGCCGCATGCTCCTGCTCGCGTTCTTCACTTCTTTCATAATTTCGGACTGCAAGTTCGGTCACATGAACTTCTACCCCGATTGCTGCAAATTTTTCAATCGCATTTTTTATAGAAGTGATATCATTTGAATTCATGCAGCCACTCTGTTGTCCGTATCCACCGATATAACTCTGCATACCGATACCGTCACAAAGTTTCAGATGACCGTCCGCTCCATCCGAAGCAAACGAATTTACACTTTTTACCAATTCAATGATGGCATCCCGTTTGTTTGATCCATATGTCGCAAATGTATTATAATCGTTGTAGAACAATTTGATGCTGTCCTCGGCTCCCAGTTTTTTACGTGTCTCGTAAGCATACTGGAAGGAAAGTTCTACATAATCACTTCCGATGTGATCATAGAAAAGATTTGCCTTTCCGCTACGGACTTTACGCACATGGCGCGTATCCCCCGTTTCAAACTCTCCGTTATTATCTGCCACCGCTTCGTTTACAACATCCCAGCAGTAGATCACGCCCGGATACTTCTTTTGAAAATGCGTCATAACCTGTTCGATGTATGTCTGCAAACGATACTTCATTACCTCCGCACTTACAAAAGCGCCGTCTTTCTTATATCCTTCACGGAAGAACCAGTCGCACATATCCGCATCCCATGTAAGCACATGCCCACGTATCTGCAGGCCATTTTCCTGCGCATACGCAGCCATCTTATCCGCTGTCGTAAAATCAATCGCTGCCGGTGACTGCTCATTTACATAATTTTTCTCCGACGTCGACTGATTCAAAAGCGAATACGCTTTCATTTCATTACTAAATGTCGTGCTGTTGAAATGATGCTTGATCAATTTGGTCAGTTCACTGTTATTCAGTGCACTTGACGAAATATTCGTTCCAAACTTAAATCCGTAATTTTCTGCTAATTTTGCAAGGGATTTATAATTTGTCGTCACTTCTGTCGCATCTTTTTTTCCGTTATTTTCAAATATTACAGACGTTACACGAATGTATTTCACTTGTGTCGTCGAATTTTGAACTACCAGATATAATGCTGTGGCATCACTCGGATAGGTATCTAACTGCAGACCAAACTGCTTATCGCTCTGCACTCCGTTTACATCGATAAATCCTCCCCAATCACTATCGCTCACAGACAATTTTACAGAAGCTCCCGCTGTATCTGCAATTACATTTTTCTCTTCATCCAATAATTGGACAGTGATCTTAACTTCCGTAAAATCGGATACTTTGTATCCTTTGCTTGTAATCAATTGACCGATGTTATATACGGATCCCTTCCAAGTACCGCTATACGCATTGGAGTTCGTAAAACTGTTTTTATCAATTTCCAGTGTAACATTGGAAACCGGTGTACTCGTCGGCGTTACGGTCAGGGTTGCCGTTGGCGTAACGGTTGGTGTTGCCGTCGGCGTAGCTGTTGGCGCAACAGTTGGCGTAGTCGTTGGTGTAACTGCCGGGGTTGCCGTTGGTGCTTCTGTTGCAGGTGCTTTTGTCGGTGTACTTGCTGGGGTTACCGTTGGGTTACTCGTCGGGATAACCGCTGGCGTTATTGCAGGGGTACTCGTCGGTTTTACCGTCGGCAGAATAGACGGCACTTTCGTTGGGGTACTTGCCGGCGTTACCGTTGGGTTACTTGTTGGGATAACCGTTGGCGCTGCTGTCGGTGTGCTCGTCGGTTTTACCGTTGGCAGAATAGACGGCGTTTTTGTCGGTGTACTTGCTGGCGTTACCGTTGGGTTACTTGTTGGGATAACCGTTGGCGCTGCTGTTGGGGTACTTGACGGTTTTACCGTCGGCAGAATAGACGGCGCTTTTGTCGGTGTACTTGACGGCGTTACCGTTGGGTTACTCGTTGGGATAACCGTTGGCGCTGCTGTTGGGGTGCTTGTTGGCACTGCCGTCTGCTGTCCACCCGGATTTTCCGGCTCTTTCGTAGCCGCTGCTCCCGACTGGGCTGGCGCTGCCGGCGTAACCGTCGGCGCTATGCTCTGTTCCGGCTGAAGCGTACTCTGGCTCTCAGCGGTGTTTTGCGGCACTGCCGTGTCCGCATTTTTCTTAACAAGAACTTTGCAGTTCAATTTATATGTCTTTTTGCCTGACTTAAATTGACAGGTAATCACAGTTTTACCCGGCTTTTTCGCAGTAATCACAGCAGATTTCTTTGTCTTTTTTGACAAAGCGGCAACTGCTTTTTTCTTACTCTTCCACGTTACTTTTTTTACCTTTTTGACATTTTTAAGCTGTAATTTCTTTTTTTGCCCCGTTTTCAATGTCATCTTTTTCACATTTAGCTTTGGTTTTTTTATGCGTGCATCCGCCGGAATGGCTATGGTCGTAATACAAAGGGCTGCTGCCATAACCAACGCCCATGCTTTTTCTGTTGTTTTCTTCATGCGAAACCGCTCCTTTCAAGGAAATAAGAAAAAAATTCCTCATTCCGTTACCATAAAATACTAATTCTATTGTAACAAAATGAGGATAATATTCAACTAATATTCCATTAAATAATTATAAATATTTATTTACTAAGGCTTGCCGCATAATCGTTAAACAGGTAATCCATGATGGACGCTGTCCCCACGATCTCACAGCCATAGATATGTTCGTCGCCATCCTGCTGCTGACGGATGATACGAACCACACAGTTTAATGTGCCTTCTTCTCCCAGCACTAGGCTGGCATTAAAATAATAGCCGATCGGCAGCACACTTTTTGTACGGAATCCAATCCCTGCTTTGGATACATCAAACACTTCAATCGGCGCATTGATGTCCTCCACTTTTACATTATCCTGTTTGAAAAGACTGCTGATCTCCAGTTTTAACTCGATCGGCCAGCGCTTTTCCCTTCTCATCTCGATCATATGAATCCTCCTTCATTACTGCTGCAAAATGGATACCAGACTTGGGATCAATTGTTTCTTTCTCGATACCAGTCCTTTTAATATGATGCGTTTCATGTCACCGGAAAGCTGAAATGCTTCCTTAACAACGTCTTTTGATTTCTCGCCAAAGCACAAAAGTTCGGTGCTCTCTTTGACAATATTTGTAAGCATGACAAATGCCATCGACACACCAAGTCCCTCAAACACTTCTTCCAGATAAGGCACGATCTTTTCCTTGATTTCCTGGAGTTCAATGCTGTTCATCGAATTGATCTGGCTTACGATAAATTCAATGTCGCCCACTTCAAACCGTTTGAGATCCTGATTGAAGATTTCTTTTGGTTCTTTGGAACTCAGATCACTTCCCGCACCAAACATATCTACCGCAAATTCCTCGATCTCAACTCCGCATATTTCCGACAGATTTTCTGCTGCCTTCTGATCCACCGGCGTACAGGTCGGCGAACGGAACATCAGCGTATCGGAAATGATCGCTGCCATCAAAAGACCCGCGATATTTTTCGGAATTTCAATCCCATGTTCCTGATACATCTGATAAATGATCGTCGCGGTACAGCCAAGTGGCTGATTGCGGAAAAGCACCGGCTCCAGCGTCTCCAATGTACCGATGCGGTGGTGGTCAATGATTTCCAATATATGGGCAAACTCAATACCGTCCACGGTCTGCGAAACCTCGTTATGATCGACCAGGATCAACTGTTTTTTGCGAAGATTCAACAGATTCCGGCGGGAGATCATGCCGACATAGCGGTCATTTTCATCCAAAATTGGGAAATCGCGGTGACGCTTTTTACCCATAACACCTTTGATATCCTCCGTCTTATCCGCAAGATGAAACGTCGTCAGATCATTTCTCTTCATAAAATATTCGATCGGCATACTCTGGTTGATCATACGCGCTGCCGTAAAGGTATCGTATGGGGTGACAATGATATTGCAGTCGTGTTCCTGTGCCATTTTCTGGATTGTCCGCGACACTTTCGCATCCATGCAGACAATAATACAGTCTGCCCCCATCTCAATCGCACACAACTGGGATTCGTAGCGGTTTCCTAAAATTACCATATCGCCCTCATGGATATAATCTTCCATAACATCCGGATTCGCCGCCGCGATGATCACCTCGCCTTTTTCATACGTTGCTTCTTCATCGCCTACGACCATTGTCGCTTCCAGCGTCTCCAGTATATTTTTATAGGAAGTTCCCGCCGTAGACAGGATGCAGTTGTCATACACATCCATGTACGCCGTCGCAATATCTCCAATCGTGATCAAACCAAGCAGTTCATCGTTTTCCGACGTGATCGGAAGGGTTACTACATCCAGTTCACGCATCATATTCCATGCTTTTTTCAGCGAAATTTTTCCCGATACACCTTTTGTCTTCCGAATCTCAATGTCACTCACTTCGGTCATAACATCCTCAATGTACTGCGGTGCCGGCGTCTGAAAAAACTTCAGCACATACTGCGTCTCCTGATTGATCTGCCCCGCACGCGCCGCATAATAACCGCCGCCATGCACTTTATTTTTCAGATCCGCATACGCGATCGCCGAACAGATCGAGTCGGTATCCGGATTCTTATGTCCAATGATATATACAGGTATTCTGTCTTCCATATTCTGTAAAATCCTCCACTGTGATTTCTTTGCTCCTGAATCATTATCTTCATTCATTTTTTGCTATATCTTACAGTTTACCATAGTTTTTCCAAAAAAGCCATGATATTTTTTACCACACACAAGAATCCACGCGTAGAAAATACGCCTTCTACCAGTTCTTTCCCACGATTTTCGCATGAAAATCCAATCCATTTGTACTCCGCAGTATTTTCTCGTATTCTGCTTTTTTGCTTTGCGGAACGTAAATCACAAGGTCATCTCTCGTCGCCCCAAATACCATCGTTCCCCATTTTTTGATGTTCTTGGAACGAATAACTACTTTTTTCAACGATGACTTTTCTGTAGTTTCCCATCGGAATGCATTTTTGCCTAGTTCCGTTACTGTACTCGGAATGGTGATCTCTTCCAGTGCTGTATTGCTAAACGCATCTTTGCCGATCTTTTTTACCCCTTCATTGATGGTTGCTTTTTTGAGATTTTGGCAGTAGGAAAAGGCATCTTCTCCAATCTTCATTACACTTCCAGGAATGGTGATATTCTTTAAAGCAGTTGCACAAAACATACCATCACTTATTTTTTTTACACCATTTTCAACAGTTGCCTTTTTTAGTTTTTTGCAATCCCAAAAAGCAAAATATTTGATTTTACACTCAGCTGGAATATAAACCTGTTTTATTTTTGTTCCTGCAAAACAATTTTTTCCTACTTTTTTTATTTGTTTAAACGAAAACTGTGTAATCTCGGTATTGTTAAATACCTCATCATCTAATTTACATAAAGTGGATGGAACATTTATTTTTTTCAACCTATAACAGTCCCAAAAAGCAGAATCCTTTATCGTTTTTAATCCCTCCGGCAGTACTACCTCTTCTACCTTTTGAAAGTTTTCTAATATTCCTTTCCCTATGGATGAGATTCCCTTTTTGAATATGACTTTTTTTGCTTTTAGGTAATAGTCCCGCCATCCCGCACTGCCATTGCTATCATCCGGTAATTCTCCACGACATGTAATGGTAACCGTTTTTGTTTTTGTATCATAACTCCATTGTGTATTATTTTCATATTTTCCCCGGTATACTTTTGCCTCGCTTTCCGGTGCTTTTAAAAGCACCGAAATCAGCAAGGCAAGAAAAATTACTGCAAAAATCTTTCCTTTTTTAGTCATTGCTTTCCCTCCTGATCTTATCAGTTCTTTCCCACGATTTTTGCATGAAAATCCAATCCATTTGAACTCCGCAGTATTTTCTCGTATTCTGCTTTTTTGCTTTGTGGAACATAAATCACAAGGTCATCTCTCGTCGCCCCAAATACCATCGTTCCCCATTTTTTGATGTTCTTGGAACGAATAACTACTTTTTTCAACGATGACTTTTCTGTAGTTTCCCATCGGAATGCATTTTTGCCTAGTTCCGTTACTGTACTCGGAATGGTGATCTCTTCCAGTGCTGTATTGCTAAACGCATCTTTGCCGATCTTTTTTACCCCTTCATTGATGGTTGCTTTTTTGAGATTTTGGCAGTAGGAAAAGGCATCTTCTCCAATCTTCATTACACTTCCAGGAATGGTGATATTCTTTAAAGCAGTTGCACAAAACATACCATCACTTATATATTTTACACCATTTTCAACAGTTGCCTTTTTTAATTTTTTACACCCCGCAAAAACATAGGCGCCTATTTTTTTAGTTTTTCTTAAAATATGTACCTTTTTTAACTGCGAACCACTAAAACATGACTCCCCTAAAAATTCAATATTTTTCAATGAAATTTCTTCTATAGCTGTCGCATTAAATGCATCATTTTCTATGCTTTTTAAGGTTTCTGGAAAATAAATCTTGTGCAATTTATAACAGTCTTCAAATGCTGATTTTCCAATTTGAGTCACTCCGTTTGGTATTTGAATTTTCTTTATATGGGAAAAGCCTTCAAACGCACCACTTCCTATATATGTTATTCCTTTCACTAATACTATTTTTTGTACTGACTTATAAAAACGAGGCCACCCCGAATGTTCCCCGCAGTCTTCGATATCATCAATCATTTTACCACAACATTTTATGATCAAAGTACTTTCTCTTGTATCATAATTCCACGTTGTGTTATTTTTCCATTTTCCCCGGTATACTTTCGCCTCACTTTCCGGTGCTTTTAAAAGCACCGGAATTAACAAGGTAAGAAAGATTACTACGAAAATTGTTTTCATCTTAGTCATTGCATTCCCTCCTGATCTTATCAGTTCTTTCCCACGATTTTTGCATGAAAATCCAAGCCATTTGAACTCCGCAGTATTTTCTCGTATTCTGCTTTTTTGCTTTGCGGAACGTAAATAACAAGGTCATCTCTCGTTGCTCCAAATACCATCGTCCCCCATTTTTTGATATTCTTGGAACGAATAACTACTTTTTTCAAAGATGACTTTTGCATAGATTCCCGTCGGAATGCATTTTTGCCTAGTTTCGTCACTGTACTCGGAATGGTGATTTCTTCCAGCGCTGTGTTACTAAACGCATCTTTACCGATCTTTTTTACCCCTTCATTGATGGTTGCTTTTTTGAGATTCTGGCAGTAGGAAAAGGCGTTTCCTCCTATTTGCGTTACACTTCCCGGAATGGTAATACTTTTTAAACCAGACATGCAAAACATACCATCACTTATATTTTTTACACCTTTTTCGATAGTTGCTTTTTTTAATTGTGAACATCCATAAAAGGCATATGCGCCAATTCTACATTTTGAAGAAATACAAGCTTTTCGCAACTTACTGTTTGCAAAAGAATTTCTTCCAATATTTTTTATATGCTTTAGCGAAAAAGATACAATACTTGTTTCTGAAAATGCACTCCCCTGCACATTTTCCAAAGTGGAAGGAATATTTATTTTTTTCAACCTATAACAGTCCCAAAAAGCAGAATCCTTTATCGTTTTTAATCCCTCCGGCAGTACTACCTCTTCTACCTTTTGAAAGTTTTCTAATATTCCTTTCCCTATGGATGAGATTCCCTTTTTGAATATGACTTTTTTTGCTTTTAGGTAATAGTCCCGCCATCCCGCACTGCCATTGCTATCATCCGGTAATTCTCCACGACATGTAATGGTAACCGTTTTTGTTTTTGTATCATAACTCCATTGTGTATTATTTTCATATTTTCCCCGGTATACTTTCGCCTCGCTTTCCGGTGCTTTCAAAAGCACCGGAATCAGCAAGGCAAGAAAGATTACTACGAAAATTGTTTTCATCTTAGTCATTGCATTCCCTCCTGATCTTATCAGTTCTTTCCCACGATTTTCGCATGAAAATCCAATCCATTTGTACTCCGCAGTATTTTCTCGTATTCTGCTTTTTTGCTTTGCGGAACGTAAATCACAAGGTCATCTCTCGTCGCCCCAAATACCATCGTTCCCCATTTTTTGATGTTCTTGGAACGAATAACTACTTTTTTCAACGATGACTTTTCTGTAGTTTCCCATCGGAATGCATTTTTGCCTAGTTCCGTTACTGTACTCGGAATGGTGATCTCTTCCAGTGCTGTATTGCTAAACGCATCTTTGCCGATCTTTTTTACCCCTTCATTGATGGTTGCTTTTTTGAGGGACTGACAATTTGCAAATGCATACGTTCCTATTTGAGTAACACTTCCAGGAATGTCTATATTTTTAATACCTGTTTCACGAAACATCCCATAACTAATCCTTTTTACTCCCTTTTCAAAAGTTACTTTTTTTAGTTTCTTACAACTCCAAAAAACACTATCTTCTATTTTACATTTGGCAGGAATATCAACACTTTGTAATTTTGCTCCTGAAAAGCATTCACTTCCTAGTTTTTTTAAATTTTTTAAAGATATGCTTTTTATTTTTACATCCCAAAAAACATCTTTTTCTATAACTTCCAAGGTAGAGGGCTTATTAATAAATTGTAGTTTCCTGCAGCCATCAAAAGCATCATATTTTATAATTCTTAATCCCTCAGGCAATACCACCTCTTCCAACTTTTGAAAGTTATAAAAAGCACCTGCTCCAATAGAACTAATTCCTTTTTTGAATATTACTTTTTTAGTTTTGAAATAATATTTTCTCCATCCCATATCCAGATCATAAAACTGTTCATCATCTGGCATGTCTCCTTTACAATCAATAACCATAGTTTTCGTTTTACTGTCATAACTCCATGTTAAATTACTTTTACATTTTCCCCAGTATACTTTTGCCTCGCTTTCCGGTGCTTTCAAAAGCATCGGAATCAGCAAGGCAAGAAAGATTACTGCAAAAACTTTTCCTTTTTTAGTCATTGCTTCCCCTCCTGATCTTACCAGTTCTTTCCCACGATTTTCGCATGAAAATCCAATCCATTTGTACTC
>CAKRDZ010000043.1 GCA_934316845.1 uncultured Eubacterium sp.
AAGAAATTATTGTAATGATTTAAAGAAATACAAATCATCTTACAGCTCTTTACGGCAGGAACGAAAAAGCTCCCGACGCTGAAGAGTCTGGATAAGTAAAGTGCCGGAAATTATTAAAACCCTTTTCAGAATGAGAGATCATTTTGGAAAGGGTTTTTTGTTTGTGCAAGGAAAGGAGAAAATTAAAACTTAGTGGAATAATGCAGTAAGTTTTAATTATACTATTGATTATAAGTAACAATAGCAGTATAATAAAGTTAAAATTTACGAGAAAAGTTTAGTAAGTTTTAATTATAGGAGGTAAAATCGTGTTAAATCTTATAAACAGAGATGCTTATTTAAGCAGATTGATTGATAAAAAGGAAAACGGTTTGATTAAGGTCATTACAGGAATTAGAAGATGTGGTAAAAGTTATCTTCTTTTTTACTTGTTCCGAGATTATCTTATATCAAGCGGAGTAAAAGAAGAACAGGTTATTTCCATCGCACTTGATGATGATACCTGCCAACAGTACCGCAATCCGGATGAATTGTCAAAATTCATTCGTTCAAAAATTGTAAATAAAGAAATGTACTATATCCTTATAGATGAAGTGCAATATGCCATTACAAAAAAGGAACTTGAAAATCCGGAAGATATTAAACTCTATACAGTTTTGAATGGGTTAATGCGCCTTCGTAATGTGGATATTTACGTTACGGGAAGTAATTCAAAATTACTCTCTCAAGATGTAATGACAGCGTTTAGAGGAAGGGGCGACCAAGTTCAGGTGTTTCCTTTGTCTTTTAAAGAATATTATGATTTTGTCGGTGGGGATAAATCAGAAGTGTATGAGGAGTATGCTCTTTATGGTGGAATGCCACAGCTTTTATCCTTCAAACGTGATGAAGAAAAAGTTAAGTATCTGAAAAAATTTGTTTTCAGAAGTATATTTTAAAGACATTAGCGAGCGATATATTGTAAAGCTTCCTGATGTGTTGACAGAACTTACCGATGATTTGTGCTCTTCGGTTGGGTCACTTACAAATGCAAAGAAGATTGCTGATACATTGGGGAGTGTAAAGAATATCAAGGTGTCTACCAGTACGATTGCAAAATATTTGGAATATCTGATAGAGTCGTTTTTGTTCAGGGAGGCAAAAAGATATGATGTAAAGGGTAAGAAATATTTTGAATATCCTTTGAAATATTATTGCACAGATGTAGGACTCCGTAATGCAAGGCTTAATTTCAGACAACAGGAAGAAACGCACATAATGGAAAATATCATTTATAATGAACTTATAATTCGTGGATATTCCGTAGATGTTGGAGTTGTTGAAATCATTGAAAATGATGAAGGAAAAAAAAGAAGGAAACAGTGTGAAATTGATTTTGTTGTAAATATGGGTTCGAGAAGATATTATATTCAATCGGCATTGTCTGTCAGCGACCCTGATAAGATGACAACGGAGTTAAGACCCTTGAAAAATACGAAAGATTTCTTCAAAAAGATTATCATATCGAAGTCACATGCAAAACCGTGGATAGACGAAGATGGCATTGTGCATATTGGCTTGTATGATTTTCTGTTAAATCAGAATTCTTTGGAATTGTAAAGGATCGTTTAGCAATTGAACCAAAAAGCCTTTATGGGCGTTTCCGAACACAAAAAATTATTTTATAGTGGTTTTGTCCATTTGGTTTATAAATCTTTTAGAACCATATGTAAATGGAAATTAACTTCTTAAGTACTTGAATTGGAAAGGAGAAAGATGATGTTTAAAGTATTTTTACAATGGATAATAGAACATAAAGATTATGCTTCACTATATAGTTCTTTGGTTGCGACAGGAGCATTTCTTTTTAGTGTCATATCGTTTATCATCTCTAATATTGTTTCAAAAAATCATGCTAAGAGAGATAAAATCGTTTCGGATGTAAGATATGAAGAACAAAGAAAACAATATGAAGAACGATTGGATGAGGAGAGAAGGCGAAGGGAAGAAGATAAGTGCGAAGCGGAAGAAAAACTTCGTGTTAGTGAACAACCTTATTTTGTATTTAAAAATTCTAAGGTTGTTTCTAATTCAAATTCGGAACAGACTATTTTACGCATGGAATTTTTGAATAAAGGTAGAGGTGCGGCATATTGTATAATACCAGACTTAGAGTGTATCGCAAAGAGAATGGATATGTCGGAATTTACAATACGTCGTTATGAAGCTGTTCAAGACCCGATTGCTATGGTAGGAGAAGCATTTGTTATGGTAATGTCATATGATAAAGATGAAAAAGATTTTTTTAGAATGACATCCACAATTAAGTTTGAAGATGCTTCTGGCAGAAAATATAAACAAACATTCTGTATAGACATTGGGGGCAGAGTGGGAAATGGTGTAATAATTAATAATGCTCAACCAGAATTATGTGAAAAATAGTTGCGACTGATTTGCGACCACCTATGAAGATTAGTGTAGATTTATGAAATCAGAGCATAAAACACAGGTAACGGAAACACAGTTATAATAAGATATAAAGACATTCACGACACTCAAGAGTCTGGATAAGTAGTAGTCATTTCGATGTGAGAAGTCTAGGCATTGAAAAAGTGTTACACGAGTAGACTCGCATAATAATTGGTTTCTGGAAACCCGGACAGGAGGTTCCGCGCCTGCCGGATTTGCGGTGTTACTGTACCGTATATTGATGTGAGTAAAAAATTAAAAAAAGGTTGATTTTTTTCTTGAAAATAGCATAAAATAATAACAACAGGACTCCCCGCACCTCTCACATATGTGATGTGTCCCATGGGGAGACATTTTTATTTTAGGAGAATAGGATTGAATAACTCAAGCAAAGTAGAAGTGGCTTACAAACAGAATAGTAATCATGAACAAACAGTAATGATGAAATTGCCTAAAACTTATGAGGAACAGGTTAGAATCATAAAGAGAAAGGGATTTATCGTGGATGATGATGAAATGTGTGAATCCTTTTTAAAACAGGCAAATTATTACCGTTTATCGGCATATTTCTTGCCGTTTAGAAAAGTAGATGGAACCTATTTTGAAAATATCAATTTCAATAGAATAAAACGTATATATGAGTTTGATGGTCGTATAAGAAACTTGATATTTGAATGTATTGAGACAATAGAATTGTATTTGAGAACACAATTAGCATATTATTGTGGACATACATATGGTGCATTAGGGTACTTAAACGCAGATATATATAATGAAAGGCATAATGACGAGAAATTCAAGAAGCTGCTTGGTGTTTGTATCGAAGAAAACAAAAGAACATTAGTGGTGCAGCATCATAAGAAAAGCTATAACGGACAATTTCCAATCTGGGTGATTATTGAGTTTTTTCCATGGGAATGCTGTCATATTTATATGCTGATTTGAAGTCGGCGGATCAGAAAAAAATTGCAAGAGAGTTATATCATACATCAAGTGTATGCTTAAAAAGCTGGTTGCGTTGTCTGACGGATTTACGCAATCGATGTGTTCACTATTCAAGAATATACTACTGGTCGTTTCAATATACTACTGGTCGTTTCCGGCACTGCCCAAGATGCCGAAAAATGTGTCGTTTAAACCTAACAGGAAATTGTTTTCGCAGATATTCACACTTAAATTTTTATTTCCTGATAAGAATGAGTGGGAAAGCAGAATTATGACAGAGTTGAGAGCATTGATGGAAGAGTATGGTGAAGATATTTCGTTATCACATATTGGATTTCCAGAAGATTGGGAGAAAATGATATAAATGTGATTTAGATAAAGAACTTATTTAGCAATTGAAAAGCCTTTATAGGCAAAAATTTTCAATGAAAACGTTCAAAGATACGGAGGTGTCAGCAAAATTGCGGCACCTCTTTCATGTTATAAAGAAAATGGGAAAGCAATACATATCGCTATTGATATTGGTGTCGTGTTATGATATTCTAATAACAAATCATCATTAAGGGAAAATATGTTATGGATGAAAAAAGGAGGATTATTAATGAAACGTAACAGCAAAAGGAGATTATTAAGTCTGTTTCTCGTATTTGTGTTATGCCTGTCAATGATACCGACACCGGCATTGGCGGAGGAGACAACAGGGAATAACACATGCCAGCATGAAGGGGGCTGGACAGATGGCAAGTGTAATGACTGCGGATTTGAATGCCAACATGAGGATGCCAATGTTATAGATGGAGAATGTACGGTATGTGGCAGTGTTGTATATACTGCCCAAAATACAACGACAGGGGTATGCTACAAGCAGTTGGCTGAGGCATTGAACCAGACATCGGATGGCGATACTGTTATGATGCTGCGGGATACCGAGAAGATTGCGAATGTACTGGTATATGATAAAAGCATTACGCTCAATCTGAATGGAAAGAATTGTATATATGGGTTTATCTATATCGGAAATGATAATAAAGGTGAAGAATGTGGCGGCGCGTTAAAAGTCAGCGGCAAAGGAAATTTATCCCGCATAGTTATGAGAAAGGATTCGAAGCTGGATCTTACAGAATGGAAGGGCGAGATTGAATATATATCGTGCCAGTACAATGCGGTGATAGCAACAAAAAATATGTCCGGGAAAATTAAGAGCCTGGTTCTTCATGGTGTGCCGGATGATAATGGAATCGCATTTGATGGCGGTTCTTTTGAAAGCATCGAGTTTATGACACCGGTGAATAAAGTAACCTCGACAAATGCCGGATCTCTGCTTGCAGACGGTTATGCTTTCAAAAATGAAGATGGTACGTTTGTGCCATATGATCATACGATGACAACTGGTCGAGGCAAACTTAATAACGTTACTGTTGTGAAATGCAGCGCACATTACGATGCGAATGGGGATGAAAAGTGTGATTACTGCAATACGGATATTACTTCATTTGCAATTACCGTGACTACCAAAGAGGGCGAAGTTTATTACTTTGCGACCGAAGAAGGGAAAATTGGTTCGATAGGCGCAACAACTGCTGCGGCAGCGGTGGAGTATGCCAATGAACATAATGGTACACTTAAGCAGATTAAAGCATTAGAAAATGGAGCCTATCTTTCTGTTGTTGGAGCAGATTGTTCGATTGATCTGAATGGTCAGACCATAGCTTGTATAATTGCCGGTGGTCCGAATCTGGTCGTGACCGGAGAGGGAACCGTGGTAACATTGAATACGGAATCCGGCAGTGCAAAGATTTATGGTGGCAGTTATGGGGAAATCAGTCTTCCTGTGGGTACCGCACTTGGCAGTCTGCTGCCGGATGGTGTTGGATTTCAAAAGACAACCGATGGCGCATGGCTCACAGAAGAAGAATTGGGAAAAACTGGAAGTAATGTACTGAAAGAAAATAGTATCGGTACGGTAAAGGCAGTGAACGCACCAATTACCAATCTGACGATTACTGCAAAGGATATTGCGTATTGTGATGAACTTACAGCGACAGCCACAGCAGATACAACAGAAGGTGCAGCAGCCGTTACTTATAAGTGGTATCTGGATGGTAAGGAATTGTCAGGTCAGACAGAGGCTGTCTTGACACTTTCCGATGACGAATATGAAAATGTCGGAACCTATACGATCAAGTGCGTCGCTTCCGGTGGTGGTTATACGGTTATCAAAGAAACCACTGTGACAGTGAATCCGGCAGATCTGGCAAATGCGACACTACAAATTACCAATGAGGATACTCTGATCTATACTCCATTTTCCATGGATAAAGATAGTGGTTGTATATTTGATGTGGTATATGAATTAGGTTATAAAGGGAAATTATTGTCAGCTGCGGATCATACGGTTACCGGTATTGAAAATATCAAGTATGCCGGTACCTATACATTGACGGTTACCGGAAAGGGAAACTACACGGGTACAAAATCTATCCGGTATGAGGTGAAACCGCAGGTGTTGTCAAATGTGAGTCTTGGTAATCTGATAAAAATATATGATGGTACAACGGATATACCGTTGAATCTCCTAAATAATTTAAGTTTTATTGATGAAACATGGAATCACAATCCAATAGAGTTTGAAAGAGGCACAGATTATACTGTTGAAGCAAATTATGAGACACCGGAGGCCGGAGATGAGAAAACGGTTACTTTAAAGGTCAAGATGTTAAACAAAAACTTTATCTTTGAAAATAATCAGAGGGAAAAAGAATTTGTTTGCTTATGGCGTTTTGGTGGATCAACCAGAAGTATCCACAAGGCTGCATCAACCCCACAGTCTGCGGATCTGGCAGTGTTAAATGATCATAAAAAGACCTATACAATTGAGCTTGCTAAACTGCTTTCTGAATTGCCGGCTCCACGGGAATATGGTGATATTACCTACGGTACGCCTGTTGTGGAATTAAACAATTACTATGACAACGATGCCGATGGAGCAAAGATTGAGAATGGCATACTCAGCCTGCCGATCGAAAAGGTAGATACGGATGCGGAAGGAAATATCGGTACAATTACGATAGCAGTCAGCACAACAAACTATGAAGATATGACATTGACGATCCATGTGAAAGCAAGTAACAAGCCTGTTCCGGTCGGTGCGCCGACGTTAAGCAAAACGACGCTTTCTTATGGTGAGAAACTTAGCAATATCGCACTTTCCGGATCAATGATCTATGAAAATGAAACGGTCGAAGGAACATTTACATGGAAAAATCCAGAGGAAAGACCGGATGTCGGAACGGCAGATGCAGCATGGATATTTACTCCAGACAATGATGAGTATGCTGTAGCGGAGGGGCAGACAGTGATTCCCGTACAGAAAGCTGTGCCGCAGGTGACAGCAGTGCCGGTTGTGGCAGAACGGGTTTACAATCCGTCAAAAGCACTGCTTGACAGTGACCTGACAGGCGGTGAGGTAACGGATGTAAATGGCAGTCTGGTTGCCGGAACATGGAGCTGGCAGAATGCAGGAGATGTTCCAACGGTTGATAATAAAGGATATACGGCAGTATTTACCCCGGAGGACGGCACGAGATATGAAACAGTAACAAGGAATATTACTGTCACTGTGACAAAAGCAACACCGGTCATTGCAGTTCATCCGACGGCGTCAGATATTACCAGTGGAGAAAGTCTCGCTGCCGCTGTATTAAGTGGCGGAACCGCAGTCTATAGTGATTCAGACAATACGGTTATTTCGGGAACGTTTCAATGGCTGAATGGCAGTCTGCTCCCCGGTACAGCAGACAGCAATGTAACAAAATATCCGGTTCTGTTTGTTCCGGCTGATACGGTAAATTACGAGACGGCACAGACGGAAATTACGGTAAAGGTACAGCAGGCTCCGGTCGTTACAAGTACGCCGATGCCAACGAGTACGCCGACGAGTGCACCAATAAGTACACCAACAAGTGCACCGACCAGTACACCAACAAGTATGCCGACAACACCACCAAGTGCAAGTCCAACTATAGAGCCAAGTATAAAACCGACAGAGGCACCGAATACAAGTTCAACAACAAAGCCGGGTGCAGAACCTACAATAGTACCAAGTGCAAAAGCGACCGTATCACCGAGTGCTGCTCCAAGCATAAAACCATCAGAAAAAGAGTCAATACCAAACTCTGCAAAAATGGCAAAGGTGAATAAAATAAAACTAAAGAACATAAAGAAAAAAACGGTTTTGGTGGTAATTGGTAAAGTGAACAACGCTGCTTTATATAAAATACAATACTCTACCGATAAAAGGTTTAAAAAGTCAGTTAAGTCCAAGAAAACAAGTAAGTTATCCTGTAAATTGACTAAGCTTAAAAAGGGTAAAACTTATTGGATAAGAGTATGCGCTGTAAATGGAAAGATTCAAGGTAAATGGTCTAAAACCAGGAAGATTAAGATTAGGAAATAGTGTATTGCAAGTAGTTTCCTTATTTTATAAGTCTTGGCAGGACGGTTATTTTATCAGACTTTTATTTTGGAGGTTACTCTGTTGAAATAAGGGGGCTGCCGCACTAAGATTAGTGTGGCAGTTCCTATTTTTGAAGGAGTGGGGGACGATGGATGGGAAAAACCACAATCTTGTTACAAGTCCTGTATTTGGGACAGCAAATTTGTATAATTGGAGATATAGAAACAATGAATGCCTTATAGTTTAATAGACAAGGAGAGAGAAGATGAAGTTAGGCTGGGTAGATTTTTCAAAAGAAGATAGACAGAAAGCACTGGATGTGATCAATCTTTTAAGTGAGAAAGGTGCCGTTGATGAACTGGGAATCGGTATTGTACGAGATGCATTTGCCAATTATTTTTTTCCGGGGACATCTACCATCCAGACCAGGGCAAAGTATTTTCTGATCGTACCATATGTGCTTAAAGAGGCAGTTACAGGAAAATATGGAAAAGATCCAAACCGTATATTAAATCGAATTGATGCAGAGGA
Source organism: uncultured Eubacterium sp. (assembly GCA_934316845.1). GTDB lineage: Bacteria > Bacillota > Clostridia > Lachnospirales > Lachnospiraceae > Eubacterium_F. Next base: position 8,381 of record CAKRDZ010000043.1, read on the forward strand.
AAAAGAATGCGGCAGGATGCTTCTTGAAGCGGATCCGAATGCGGAGGGTGTGATCGGAAAGCGAATGCTCCCGACAGGATGGGTGGCAAGAAAGCCGTCTGATATTTATTGGAATGGAATACGTACCTATGGTATCTTTTGCGATTATGGGTTGTCTATTCCGGAGTATATCGCCCTCGCTATGAGGTTAAAAGAACAGAAGGTATCTGCCGGACTTGGAAATCGGAAAGTTGATGCAGAAGAAAACGAAAAAGATGATGCAGATGCTGGAGATATTGCCAATATTCAGTTTTGGGATCTGCCAATATACGAAGAAAACTGGCGGGATGATCTGAAGATTGAGCTGACAAAAAAAGAGGCGTTTTATTTGGATAAAAAGATTCAGAAGTCTACGAAAGGAACCTTGCTGGAGTTTATATTAAAGAATCACATTGATCTTAATGAATATAAAGATTTTTCTTCTATGGCAGCAGATCTATCGCAAAAGGTAGAACCGGAACTTGCCTATATGATGCATCTTGCCTGTGATTTTAGCAATCTGGTGTATAGGGCAAGAGTACGCTATAATGTGATGCTTTCGGAAGGGGAAAATGTCATTGCCCTGGATAGATGGAAGCAGTTGGAAACGCAGTGTAGTAGTTATGCGACCGTAGATCTGAAAGCTGTGTTTGAAAAACTGCGGCTGCAGAATCCGGCAACATTACTCTTTTTGATGAAACTGCAGGAAGCATTTGTAAATCAAGATATAGATATGGTGGATCAATTGATAAAGAAAAGAGAAATCCAATTAAAGGGCGTAAAACGGGCGAAACTTAACAGACCGAAAGAGTTTGATCCTTCCGTATGGATCGGAGGAGAAGCATTGGATTATCGTTTCTCAGATACCAAAAGGATCATCAATGATATTTATGCCGGGGAGGTGAGCGCAGATGTTTAGACCGGATTCAAATGAGGACAGAACAAATTACAGTGAAATCTTGATGCCGCCGGAAGGATATCGGCTTGACAAAGCGATAGGTACGACATATTCTCTTGATCTGGAGACTTTAACTGCGGTGTCAATCAGTCTGGGACTATCGGAAGAAGCGGATAGTAAACTGATGCACAATCCAATCAGTATGCTCAATGCATTGCAAAAGATCTCCGATAAGATCTTGATTTTTTGTGAAGCAGGGCAGATCAAGGTTCCCGCTAAACCAAATGCATTGTCAATTCTTTTGGAAAAGATGGTTGTTGAAGTGGCATTGCCAAAGGACCGGCAGCTGGGAAGATATCCGGTATTCCATCCGAAGGCATGGGTGTTATCCTATGTGAATGAAGCGGGAGATAAGAAATATCGTTTTGTGGTATTGAGCCGAAATCTTACTTTTGACAGAAGCTGGGATATCAGCTTTGCTATGGACAGCAGCAGTTCTGTTCGACAGAAGGAAAAGACAAAACCAATGATTGACTTTTTGGAATATTTGACAGGAAATGTAAAGAGTGCTATGCAGGATGCAGGGAAAAAGAGAAAACTCATACGTTCTCTTATGTCAGAATTACAATCCGTGTCATTTTCGCTGGATAGTAAAGAGTTTGGTGAAGATTTTCAGATCCTTCCACTCGGTATCGGAAAAAATGCGTATTCTATGAAAGAGGATGCGTTGTTCTGCAAGAATAAAAATAGTGCAAATTATACGTTTAGCGAGTTAGTGGTTATGTCGCCATTTGTTTCCGGCAGTATAATATCGGATTTTAATGCGGCAGAAAGAGGGGGATCGGGATGCAGAAGAACATTGATTACGAGACGCTCGGAACTTGGAAAGTTAAAGAAAACGGATATCGATAATTTTTCTGTTTATGTTCTTAAAGATGACATTGTAGATGGAGAAGAGGCAATTTCAGATGAATTTGCAGAGAAGCAGAAACAGGACATTCATGCTAAGATTTATCTGCGGAGAAAAAATTCGGATGTTGATCTTTATCTTGGTTCAATGAATGCCTCATTTGCGGCAGTCAACAAAAATGTAGAAATGATGTTATGGCTGGGGACAAAGAGTAGGTATCTGAATGGACAGAAATTTTTGGAAGACATTTTTTGTGGTAAGGATGAGAAGAATCCATTTGAAAGAGCAGAGATATCGGAACCGGAGCATGACACAGAAAATGAAAGCCATGCGTTGCTGGAGCAGATGATCAAGGATTTGTGCCGTGTAAAGAAAAGTGCTGTGATCGTGCCAATGGAGGAAAAGGCGGACAGATACAGAATAACGGTTAATTTTGAAGGGGTGGGAAAAAATGGAAATATATACATATCGCCCTATGCTTCCAAGCAGACGAAAGCTATAAATGAGCAGGTAGAGTTTACAGATCTTGAAACGTTACAACTTACAGAGTTTTACGAAGTAATTGCAAAACAGGGAGAAGCAGAGATCCGAAGGATCATTATGATACCGACAACAGGGTTTCCGGAAAATAGAGAAAATGCGGTAGTAAATAGTGTGGTAAAGGATCAAAATTCTTTTGTAGAGTATATTGTTTTTGTACTGGGGGACGATTATCTTGCTTCTATGTTGGAGAGAAAGCAGATAGGCGAATCCGGGTTTTTCAGAAATTCGCACAATGTGTTACCCGCTCTGTATGAGAAGATGTTAAAAACTTCGGTAGATGAGCCGGAAAGATTGCGGGATATCGGATATATACTCAGAATGGTAACGGATAAAGAAATTATACCGGATGAGTTCCGCTCACTTTATGATACATTTTGTAAGACATTAAAAATCAAAGGATAAGAGGTGGAATGAATTATGTTACAGTTTGATATTGATACAGTGGAAAAGAATACATTGAAGGGTCTGAAAGATTTTCAGCGTGCTACGGTTGACCGGGTAGATTACCTTTTCAGACAGGGGCAAAACCGTGTGCTGGTGGCAGATGAAGTTGGTATGGGAAAGACCTTGATCGCCAGAGGAACAATAGCAAAGACGGCACGACTTCGGATCGAAGAAAAAGATGACCTGTTCAAGGTAGTTTATATCTGTTCGAATCAGAATATTGCAAACCAGAACATCCGCAAATTAGATGTGACGGGAAAGAATGTAATAGATTCTGTATCGGATACCAGATTATCCATGCAGCATTTGAAAATAATGGAACAGGAGAACAATCTGTTTATAAAAAAAGGGTTTATTCAGCTGATTCCACTTACTCCGGAGACTTCTTTCCGCATGACTTCCGGTGGTGGAAGTGTTCAGGAGAGAGCGCTTATGTTTTCTATTCTTGCGCGGATACCGGAATTTAAAAGCAACAAGACATCCTTGGAACGATTTATGATGTTAGATGCTGTCAAGGCCTGGGATTCAGAAAAATGGTACTTTGAATGTCGAGTATCAAAATGTGAAAGAACGACTAAGGGGAAATACCCTGCTAATGTGATTCAAAAGATTTTGGATTACGAGGATTATCCGGAGATCAGAGATATACTGCTGAATCATTTACAAGAGAGACGGTATCGAAAGAAACAGCTTACGTATTCCAATTATTATGTGATGAATAAACTGCGTGTGATGTTTGCAAGAATCAGTGTGTCTATGCTCAAACCGGATCTTGTAATTATGGATGAGTTTCAGAGATTTAAGTTTTTGCTTTCATCGGATGATAGTGAGATTGGAATATTATCTCATAGTTTTTTGAGCGGACATGATACCAGAGTTCTTCTCCTATCTGCAACACCATATAGGCTGTATTCCACCTTGGAAGAAATAGATGAAACCCCGAATCAGTTAGATGAACATTATGCAGAGTTTTTTCAGGTAATGGATTTTCTGTTTGATGATCCGGAAAAAGATACAAAATTTCGCGAAGTGTGGAGAAATTATTCGGTAGCGCTAAATGAATTAAAAGCAGGGGATAGTGCTATCATCCGTGTGAAAGAACAGGCAGAGAATGCTATGTATCAAGGGGTTAGCAGGACGGAGCGTATTTCGGTGATGGATTCCGGCGATTACACGGATGACAGCAGCGTAAAAAATCATCTGTGTATTAATGAGAATGACATAAATTCTTATCTTCAAATGGCGAAACTGCTGGAGAATACGGATATTACCCAGTCTCTTCCGGTTGATTATGTGAAAAGCTGTCCTTATCTCATGTCCTTTATGAGAAATTATAAGATAAAGGAGCAGGTGGAAAAATATTTTAAAAAGTATCCGGATGAGTTCCCGGCAGAAAGGACGCAAAACCTTTTATGGCTTAACAAAGCAAAGATAAATCGGTATGACGAACTGCCACAGACCAATGCCCGGTTGAAAACATTGATGGAAAAGGCATTTACGAATGGCGCAGAGAAATATATGTGGGTGCCTCCGTCAAAACCATACTATGAAATGAGAGGTGCTTATAAAAACAGCAGCAATTTTTCAAAAATTCTTGTCTTTTCAGCGTGGGAGATGGTTCCGCGAATGATCGGAGCAATGGTTTCTTATGAGGCGGAACGGCTTACAATAGGAAAACTCGTTCATAAAAGCAAGAATCAGGACAAGAAAAATACAGGATATTTTTCGGATGGTTCTAAAAGATATCCCGTTTCAAGATTGCGTTTTAATGTTTCGAATGGGGAAGTAAAAGGGATGAGTCTCTTTGCACTGCTGTATCCGTCAAAGACATTGGCAGAATTATATTCTCCGATCGAATCACTCAATAAAAATCATTCGTTAGAGCAGATAGAAAAATCCATTCGTGCTGTGCTGCGGAAAAAACTGGCTCAGATTGACGCAAATTATGGTTCTGCGTCCAACAAAAGAGTGGATGAAAGATGGTATTATCTGGCACCGATGCTTATGGATGGGGTGAAATATGCTGCAAATTGGATGGAGGACAAAGAGACGGATAAGGACGCAGAAGATACCACTTCCGAGCAGGAAAAGAAAAATTCCAAAAATAAGAGAAACAAGGGATTTCTTACGCATATTGACAAGTTAAGAAAATATCTGAACGATCCCGATTCGATTAAATTAGGAAAACAACCGGAAGATCTGATGGATACACTTGTAAATATGGTGCTTGGTTCACCGGCAGTCTGTATTTACCGTTCGAATGGAAACAGCATCGGTAGAGCGACGGCTCTGGCAAAGGTATTTGTCAATAATTTTAACCTGCCGGAATCTACTGCTATTATAGATCTGACTTATGGAAGGTGCAAAGACGATAATTCCCACTGGCAGAATGTGTTGAAATACTGTAAGGATGGCTGCTTTCAGGCAATGATTGATGAATACATACACATGCTTGGTGAAACTGTAGGTTTACAGACAATTGGGGAGAAGCATGAACTGGTGCATGAAATGATGAAGGAATCTCTTAGGATTCATACGGCAACGTATGTGGCAGATACCTATACCTCTTTTAAGAATCGTATTAACGGAGAAACGAAAAATAGAGAGGGGTGCCGGATCCGTTCCAGTTATGCCGTTGGATTTACAAAAGATACCGGGGATAATTCCAAGGTAGTGATGCGGAAAGAAAACATCAGAAATGCATTTAATTCGCCGCTTCGTCCATTTGTACTTGCAACTACTTCCATCGGACAGGAAGGACTTGATTTTCACAATTACTGTCGTGTCATCATGCACTGGAATCTGCCCGGCAACCCGATCGATCTGGAGCAGCGAGAAGGACGGATCAACCGTTTTAAGTGCCTGGCTATCCGGCAGAACATCGCAGATAAATATGGACAGCCGGGAAAGATAATATTTAAACGTGATATATGGACAGAAATGTTTAAAGCGGCAAAGGCAGAGAGGCAAAAAGGGCAGTCAGAACTCGTTCCATTCTGGTGTTTTGGAAAAAATCAGAATGTGAAAATTGAAAGAATTGTGCCAATGTATCCTATGAGTAAGGATGAGATCAAATATGAAAGGCTGATTAAAATCTTATCGCTGTATCGTATGACACTGGGGCAGGCAAGGCAGGAAGAACTGCTGGAATATCTGTTCAAGGAATTTAAAGATACCAGTGACTTGAAGAAGTTATTTATTGATCTCAGTCCATTTTCGAAAGAGAGGGAGCGAAACTGTTCAAAGAGCTGTGAAAAGCGCTAAACTAAGAAAAATAAAATGTATTGCTTTTGTACACACAATATACTATAATGTTTATAAGAGAGGAACATACTATATTTGGAAGGAGTGATTGTAATGGCGGCAAAGACAGCAAATTTGTATGCGCGAATTGAACCAGAAGTGAAAGAGAAGGCCGAGAGCATTTTGTCCACCCTTGGCATTCCGGCATCCAATGCAATCAATATGTTTTATAAGCAGATTATTTTGAACAGAGGACTGCCGTTTGAAGTGAAGATTCCGAGCAAAGCGGTAGTAAATATGGATGAATTAACATCAGAAGAGTTGGACGCGGAAATCGAAAAAGGATATATGGATATGCTGGAAGGAAGAACGCGCTCTGCCAAACAAGTGTTTTCAGATATTCATAAGGATTATGGCTTATGATATATGCGCAAGGTGAAAAACTTTCTGAATTATTACTGGAATTGGAGCAAAAGGTTAGTGAGATATTAGAAGTTTACAAATTTCTTTAACTTTGATTTTTTAAATATAACTTTAAGAATTGAAAGAAATGAAAACGAATATTTGAAATACGCTTACTAGGTGCAGATTTTTCTGCACCTTTTTGAATACAAATTTTTTTCTCCCCCACCCGACCAAATGTGTTATTATTTTATCTAATAGTTGTAGTACTTAATTTCAAGGCTTTGGGAGAAAGGAACATATCATGGATACGAAACTTGTCATACAAGCGAAAAAACATAATAAAGAAGCCTTTGTGAAACTGGTAGAGGAGAATCAGGCGAGTATGTATAAAGCCGCCATTGCCATTTTGCAAAATGACGAGGATGCCGCAGATGCGATACAGGAGACGATCCTTGTCTGCTGGGAAAAGATGGGTTCTCTGCGGCATGCCGGATATTTCAAGACGTGGATGATGCGGATTTTAATTCACCAGTGTTATGCGATTTGTAATCAAAAGAAAAGGATGGTTGCGGCGGACAACTTGCCGGAAGTGGCGGATTGCGCCGAACGATACGGAGAGATCGAGTGGCGTGAAATGTTAGGCTGTTTAAGTGAAAAGCAGCGCATTGTCGTGGAACTTTATTATGGACAGCAGTTTAAGGTGCGGGAAATTGCGGAGGCATTGCAAATTGGGCAAAGCGCGGTAAAAAGCCGACTGCAGTCAGCGAGAAAAACGCTGGAACAGTATTATGATATCGGGAAAAAAGCATCGGATGATGCGGACGATTGAGAAATTGGAGGGATTGAGTATGGATACATATAAAAAATGGTTTGATGGGATTCGGAGAGACGAGGAAGTGCCGGAGGTGGTAAGGCAGACGGTTCAGGATACGCTACAGTGGCTGCCGGATGTGCCGGAAAAACAGCAGAAAAATAGTGTTTGGAAAAAATTGGCAGTCGTCGCAGCGGTGTTTGCTGTCATATGTGGTGTGCTGGCGGTAAATCCATCACTGGCGGCAAAACTTCCAATCGTTGGATCCATTTTTCAGCAGGTGGAGAAAGGGGCTGTTTACTCCGGCGAGTATACGGATTCAAAGAAGATCATACCGGAAAAAACGGGCAGTTTAAGTGCGGAGAGCCAGGGGATTAAACTGACGGCATCCGAAGTTTACTGCGATGGATTTTCGGTATATGTGACGATGCAGATGCAGGGCGCAGATATGGATTTTTCAAAAGAAGGGAAACGGATCTGTGTGAAAGCCCGGTACGGTTTCGACCAGCCAATGACGCAGGAAGATTCGGATATTCTGATTGATGGAAAATGTGTTGATAAGCATACTTTTATTGGCATGATGAAGTTTGATAAAACGGATGTTATTAAAAAAGATGGGATGTTACAGATCCGGATTTTGACAATTTATGGTCAGGAAGAATCGGTTTCCGGTTTGTGGGAATTTGAGATCCCGTACACGTTCTATGAGGAGGGGAGCAGGGAGATAGCGGTCAATAAAAAGTTAAGCAGTCATTTGACGATAAAAAATGTATTTATATCTCCTTATCAGATTGTCGTATTTACAAAGGAAAGCGGGGGCGTGCACAGCCAGATTGTGTTGTTTGACCAAAACGGCAGGAAAATTTCCTTCGAAGAAATCGGAGAGAAAGAGGGGCAGTGGGAGCGGAAATTATATGCAAGGAGAGGGCGCGTGATAACGAAATTGTATGGTTATGTTACGACGGAAGAAGGGCTTGCATTGCAGAAGGCGAAAACGAGAAACGAGGCAAAACGCCTGTCCATGTATCAGTTTTGTGTGGACATTTTATAAGAAAAGAGGAATATTATGAAGAAAAGAATAGTTATGGCAGTGATTTTGCTGGCTTTGATCGGAATGATAATGGCAGCGGTAGCGTTTGTTTTGCTGCACAAAGATTCGACAAGGGTAGAACAAAATCGTGAAACAATAAGGCAGGAAACAATTGAAAATGAGGGGAGAGCGTACGCAAGCCGGTACAAACTGCAAGTTTCGCTCGATACAAAAAAGAAAGTTCTTTCCGGAACGGTCTGCGCGACGATTAAGAACGCAACGGACGAGGATTTGAATCGTATTTGTGTGCGGAACTGGGCAGCAGCCATTTTAAAAGGAACAACGTTTAACACGGAGATTCTTTCGGCAAAAATAGGAGAAAAGAATTTGCAGATTGCGAAAAAAGAAGATGCCTCGGTTCTCTATTTATCCGATGCAAACCGGCTTCTTGTGCCGGCTCGCAGCTTTGTCGATGTGGTATTTTCTTTTCGGACAGAGATTCCAAAACAGAAAAAACGTTTTGGTTATGTTCGCTTTGATGGGCACGAAATGTATCAGCTTTCGTTTTGCTTTCCAAGTATATCTCTGTATCAAAAGGGAAATTGGAACGAAAATCCGTATTTAGGTGATAACGACGAAACGTATGTCAATGAGGCAGCCGATTACGACGTTACATTTTTGCATCCGAAGAAATATATTGTTGCAGCGACCGGCACGGAGTGTCCGGCGCAAGAGGGAACGAGGATTACCGGCAAAAAGTTACGGGAATTTGCAGCGGTTGTGTCGGATGATTTCAGCCGCCTGGATGCCCGCGAGGGGAAGACGGCCATTTCCATCCTGGCTCCCAATTATAAGAAAAATCAGGGCTATTATAAATATTCACTCCGGCTTGCCAAAGAAGCAGTTCGCGTATTTTCGGAAAAGATAGGGGAGTATCCGTTTGCGGAGTTGAAGATTGTGCATTGCTTCTTTGATGGTGCGATGGAATATCCGGGACTTTGTATGATCGGCATGCCCGATGTAAAACAATTCCGCAGTATTGAGAAGGATTCTTATGGGGCGCTGGAATCGCATGTTCCGCATGAAATTGCGCATCAGTGGTTTTATGCGGCAGTCGGAAATGACTCGTATAAAGAGCCGTGGCTGGACGAGGGATTTAGTGAGTTCTGTGAGGATATATTATTTCCATATTTTGCCAATAAAAAACTTCAGAAGAAATTATGGGGGGACAAGTATGCTTCCCGCAAAGACATGGATACGTGGTTTCAGAAAATCGTTATTCCCCAGACAACGAGGTCAAAGGTCATCAACGGGAAGGTGAGTGATTACCAGGAATCGTCGGAGGAATATTCGACTTGTGTCTATGAGGGCGGCAAATTATTTTTGTATGAGTTGTGGAAAACGATGGGCGGTAAAACATTTTTTGAAATGCTGCAAAAATATTATCAGACGTATCAGTTCCGGATTGTGACGACAGAGGATTTTTTAAGCATGGTTCGGGCATATGGAAAGGATGAGAAAGTGGAGCAGATTATTGAGCGGTATGTGGAGTGATCGTCACACAAAACCGGAAATCAATCTTAAGGACGACACTATCCAGAGTCAGGGTGATTAACATGCAAAAGCTTATGCTTTGATTGAGAAACTGCAAAGAACTCAGCAGCAATGTCACTTAGTTAAGCTTATCAAAAATTAATGGATTTGTGTGTAGCTATCGTGAAAAGGATGTGATAAAACAGAAAAACAGAAACAGACTTCGTTCAAAAACAGAACAAATAATTATCGGGCATGACTTTAAGACACTTGAGTTTCCGCAAAATGCATTGAAAAACAAACAGTAATAGAAAAAAATAGAAAATTAATAGAAAATATAAATCAAAACAAATATTTTATAAAAATGTGTACAACAAGGAGTCCCATGATTATGGGACAGATAACATATTGTTTGAAAATGGTCATTCCCGAAAGACAAAACGCAGTTGTCGGTAGCGGGGACGTTTCATTTTGAACCATCCCCGAATGCTTTCTTTTGCGAAAGAAAGAATGGCAGCTTTTAATTTATTTGTTTCCGATTTCATTGAAATCAGCGCAAGAAATGCCATCGCTGTAGTAATGTAGAAATTTAATGCGTTAATTGAAGCCAGCTTTCGTACCCGAAAGTTTTCAAACTGGAATTTCTGTTTTTTGCAGCGGAAATATTCCTCAATGCGCCAGCGGGAAAAATACATTTTTTTTAGTAAGAATTTTGTTTGGTAGCTTTATTTTACACTAAAAACGGAGAAGATTCCTTATTTTTTTGCGATTTTTTTAAATCTGTGGATAAGTTAAGTGAGCTTGCGGGAAGAAATGCGGAAACTCAGCTAACTTGAAATTTTAAATTCCAGTGCAGAAGTAAATTCTACCACACCTTTAAATTTATCGATTTTATGCGATTT
>CAKRDZ010000044.1 GCA_934316845.1 uncultured Eubacterium sp.
TTTTCGTTGCCTTTTTACCACCTTGCAGCGTGGAAAGGCAACCTGATTTGCTGGATTCTCCGGTTTTCGTTGCCTTTGGGGCTTCTCGCTTCACAACGCGACACGCATTCTTCGCTTCTTCGAAGCTCATCATCGTGACAGTCGTCACATATTCGCGCAAACATGCCCGCAGCTTTGTGCAAGCACAGCCACGGACATGTTCCCACGAATGCGTGTCTCGTTGTTTGCACGCATAAGTCCAACAAATTGCTTCGTGCTTCGCACTTTCGCAATTTGACACCAAAATTCGCATTCCGTACTATCGTACTCCATGCTCATTTCGGTTTGTGTCTCTAAAGAAAGCAGCACTTTCCCTGCAAGCAGAAGTGCTTCTTTCTTTGAGACGGACTTATTTACGTAAAAACAAGGTGTCCGCGATGATTCGCAAGACACCTTGTATCGATATCCATTTGGTATGAATTATTCGTTTACAGCTTCTTTCAATGCTTTACCAGCTTTGAATTTAGGTGCTTTGCAAGCTGGAACGTTCATTTCTTTCTTTGTCAATGGGTTGATACCTTTTCTTGCTGCACGCTCTGCAACTTCAAAAGAACCAAAACCTACCAACTGTACTTTTCCGCCAGCTTTCAATTCATCTGTGATTACATCAACAAATGCTTTCAATGCTTTCTCTGCGTCTTTTTTTGACAATTCAGCCTGGTCAGCCATAGCTGCAACTAATTCTGTTTTGTTCATGGATTATATCCTCCTCGTGATTTCTTTTTTGATTTTTTTGTAAACCTACAACATCCGTTCATGTTTTGTAAACCTACTAACACTATTTATACCCTTTTTTTCATCATTTGTCAAGATTTTTTACAGTAAATCCCATGAAAAACCGACATTTTTGCCTTCTTACCACATCTTAGGGGAAAAGTCAATCCCCTTTTTCCGATTATTGTTCCATCTGGCGGCCCAGAAATCCCGCTCCGCACATTGCCATTTTTTCTTCAAATTCACTGAATTTATGGCCGTTGTCATCAGACAACAGGATAACGGCTCCTATCGCATCTCCTTCGCACACAATCGTCGATACCGCCTGGTTTGGTTCCGGATCGGATTCCTCGATAAGGCGGCACATTTTTCCTTTTCCATCCGCATAAAGTGCTGTGGTACGCTGCTGAATGCATTCTTTGATCGGGTCTGCCAGCTCTTTTCCCATATACCGGCGGCTCTGTGGGCCGGACGCCGCAACAATGCGGTCACGGTCTGCGACGCAAACGGTGCATTTTGCTACATTAGCGACCGATTCCACGTATTCCTGCGCCGTATCGCCCAATTCTCCGATCGGAGAATATTTTTTCAGTACAATGCCGCCTTCGTGGTTGGTAAATATTTCCATCGGATCACTTTCGCGGATCCGCAGCGTCCGCCGGATCTCCTTCGGAATTACAATTCTTCCCAACTCATCGATTCTTCGCACAATACCTGTTGCTTTCATATTAAAAACCTCCTGATTTCTGCTATAATTTCCATAATTATGCTCTATGGGTAGTATGTGGAAATCAAAAAGAATTATGTATTATTTTTTCAAATTTTTCTCTTGCATTTTGGAAATACTATGTTATAATAACATTATCGAACATTTGTTTGTTTTTGGAAGAAGGGATACTATGTCGTGTGATATTTCATTATTAAGAAGCGGGCACATTTATCTGTGCATTGACCTGAAGTCGTTTTATGCCTCTGTCGAATGTGTCGAACGGCATCTTGACCCGCTTACGACCAACCTCGCCGTCGCTGACCCTGAACGTACGGATAAGACGATCTGCCTCGCGATCTCACCGAGCATGAAAGCTCTGGGGATCAAAAACCGCTGCCGTGTTTTCGAGATTCCTGCCGGCGTTACTTACATTATGGCACCGCCGCGCATGAAACTGTATATTGAATATTCTGCGCGCATTTACAGCATCTATTTAAAATATGTTGCCAAAGAAGACATCCACGTTTACTCCATCGATGAAGCGTTTTTAGATGTCACCGATTACCTGTCGCTGTACCAGACCGACGCCCGCTCCCTGGCGCAGCGGATTTTACAGGATATTCTTTCCACTACCGGAATTACCGCCACCTGCGGCATTGGATCGAATCTGTATCTGGCAAAGATCGCACTCGATATCACAGCCAAGCACGCAAGTGATTTTGTCGGGTGTCTGGATGAACAGTTTTACCGGCAGACCCTTTGGAATCACCGTCCTCTACAGGATTTTTGGCGGATTGGACCCGGTATTGCCAGAAAGCTGGAACGTGTCGGTATTTTTACGATGAAGGATCTCGCCGAAGCCGATGAAGATATGCTCTATCATATGTTCGGCGTGGATGCCGAACTGCTCATCGACCACGCCTGGGGACGGGAGACTGCGACGATAGCCGACATCAAAAACTACCGCCCGCAAAAAAATTCGATCTCCAGCGGACAGGTTCTGCCCTGTGATTATTCCTTTTCGGAGGGAATTCTGATCGTAAAAGAAATGGCGGATCTTTTAACGCTGGATCTCGTTGACAAAAACCTTGTCACGAATTCGCTTACCCTTCATGTCGGCTACGCCAAACGCGGCCACACCGTGCCGGCTCCGGCTCACGGCACGACAAATCTGGGGAATTTTACCAGTTCCTCTGTCCGTCTGATCCGCGAGGCAGAGGCTTTGTACGAACGTATTGTCAATCATTCGCTTGACATCCGCCGTCTTACTTTAACCTATAATAATGTATGCGAAGCCGCCTTTCTGCAGCTTGATATTTTTACAGATTTTTCCAAATTAGAGACAGGGAAAAATATGCAGAAAGCCATCCTGTCCATTCGAAAGAAATATGGAAAAAATGCGATCCTGCGCGGCATGGATCTGGAGGAACATGGTACTACAAGACTGCGGAACGAACAGATTGGAGGGCATAAAAGTGAATAAACCGAGGGAAAAGATGTCCCGCGAAAACCGGGCAAAACAATTTATGCCCTTTGCCGCCTTAAAGGGATTCGAAGAGGCTTTGGAAAAAAAAGAAAAAATTGTTGTGCCAAAAGCAGAATTATGCGATGATTATAAGGAACAGTTGGATTTCCGGCTCTCACAGATGCAATGCGGCGATATGGTAACCGTCGTCTATTTTTCGGACGACAATTATGTCCGTATCACCGGCATTTTATCCAAAATAAAGTTAGAAGAACGCTGGATTCAGGTTGTCCGTACGAAAATCTTTTTTGATGACATCTACGAATTGGAGTCCTGAATCCTTATGAATTGGAAAAATAAGGAGGAGTATTTTTATGAGCGAATTATTTTATACAACACCTTCCCACGGCGACTGGAACCGTGCTCTGCCGATTGGAAACGGAAAACTCGGTGCGATGATCTTCGGTGAGGGAACGAGTGAGCATTTTCAGTTAAATGAAGATTCCGTCTGGTTTGGACAGAAACGAAACCGCAATAACCCGGATGCCCTTGCCAATCTGGAGACGATCCGCCGCTATATCTTTGAGGGAAAGATTGAAAAAGCGGAGGAACTCTGTAAATATGCTCTTGCCGGCACGCCGCAGAGCCAGCACACCTATCAGACACTGGGGGATGTATATTTTGATTACTGTGGAAAATTAACAGAAGGGATTCATTTTGAGCGGAAACTCAACCTTTCCGAGGCAATACACACCAGCCGCATTTTGTCCAAAGAAACCGGTACATTATATACCTGTGAAACATTTGCAAGTGCGCCCAGAAACTGTATCATCGCTCATTTCCGCAGTTCGACGGCGGGCGAACTGGATCTCGCCGCCTCTTTGCAGCGCGAATGCTTTTATGAGACGACCACGCATACCGACGATACCCTTTTGATCGCGGGACGGCTTGGCGGCGGTGAAGAACGTTTTTGCTGCGGCATGAAGTTTGTCACAGACGGGTCGGAACTACAGGGAATCGGTGAACATCTGGTAACCCGGAACGCGTCTTATGTCACGGTCTTTCTGACCGCCGCGACGACATTCCGCCACGCAGATCCGGAAAAAGAAGTGCGCGGAGTACTTGACAGTGCTTCCCGGCTCTCTTTTGAAGAGCTGCGTTCCGAACACATCCGAGAATATGCTTCCTACTATAATCGGATGCACCTTTCACTGGACTATGATACGTCACTGGATCTGCTCTCCACCGATGAACGCCTTTCCCGCATGGACGAAGATCACCCGGACAACGGACTTTTGATAACGTATATGGATTTTGGCAGATATCTCCTCATCAGCTCCAGCCGCGGCGACTCCCTTCCGGCAAATCTACAAGGTATCTGGAACCGTGACATGAGCGCGCCATGGGGAAGCAAATATACGATCAATATCAATACCGAGATGAATTACTGGCCGGCGGTGCTGTGCGGCCTCGCTGACTGCGAACTTCCTCTCTTTGAGCACATGCTGCGGATGCTGCCAAACGGCCGGCAGACCGCCGGGGAAATGTATGGCTGCCGCGGTTTTGCCGCCCACCACAATACCGATCTCTGGGGAGACACCGCGCCGCAGGACATCTACATCCCAGCAACCTTCTGGGTAATGGGCGGCGCGTGGCTGTGTACACATATCTGGCGGCATTATACCTATACTGATGACAGTAAATTATTGGAAAAAATGTATCCGCTGCTAAAAGAATCGGTACAGTTTTTTATGGACTTTTTAGTGGAAAAAGACGGAAAACTTGTCACCTGTCCTTCCGTTTCGCCGGAAAATACATATATAATGAAAGATTGCACAAAGGGATGTCTTTCTTATGGGGTTACCATGGATAACGAAATTTTACATGAATTATTTGAACATTTTCGAAAAGCCGCAGAGGTTCTCGGAGAAAAAGATACCGCCTTTTTGACTGCTGCCCGCGAATGCGAACAAAAACTTCCGGAAATCCGGATCGGAAAGCACGGGCAGATCATGGAGTGGCAGGAAGATTACGAAGAAGCCGAACCTGGACACCGCCATATCTCCCATCTGTGGGCGCTTCATCCGGCATACCAGATTACGCCGGATGGTACGCCGGAACTTTGCAAAGCCGCCCGGATCACGTTGCAGCGCCGCCTGGAAAGCGGCGGCGGGCACACCGGATGGAGCCGTGCCTGGATCCTCAATATGTACGCGCGCCTCTGGGACGGCGAACACTGTTATGAAAATTTACTGGCTTTGTTAAAAAATTCCACGCTGCCAAACCTTTTTGACAATCATCCACCATTTCAGATTGACGGAAACTTTGGAGCGGCGGCCGCGATGGCGGAGATGCTTCTTCAGTCAAACGAAGAGCGCACGATCGTTTTGCCTGCGCTTCCAAAGGCATGGAAAAAAGGCGAAGTCCAAGGGCTTCGCGGTGTTCACGAAACGACCTGGGACCTCGCCTGGAATGACGGTTATCTAACAAGTATCACCGTCCATGCGCCAAAAGAAAAAGAACTTCTCCTTGACGTGTATTACGACGGTGTCAAACTGGAAATGCCGCTTCGTAACGGCATTCCGTATCATTTGAGCTGGCGGGAAGTTTAACCGCTTCCTGCCATATCCGCACTACATTTAACCCATGTCATCCGACAGCACGTCCTTTCCGGTAAATTCGCCGGTAAGCGAATCTGACACAAAACACGACTCGCTCCGCATCGACGGCCAATGGATATTAAACACATAATATTTTCCGTTAATTTTATAGATGTGTGAACCCTCGTATCCCAGACCGATTTCGTCTGTGTCCTTGAAGATCATACGATGAAGGCCTCCCGGTTTTGGTGCACTCAGATCCTCCTTTAACTCCGTCAGCCGGATCTGGCGATTTCCCGACACCATATAGACGCGGTCATCGTCATCAAAGAGAAGAGAACAATCATAATAAAATCCCTCTATCTCCTTCTTTTCCCATGGACCGGCAATTTTGTCCGATGTATAAACAAGCGTCTTATGAATGTCATTGACAGAAAATACAACGTAAAAAATTCCGTTATGCCAGCGGATGCAGGGCGCCCACATGCCCTGTCCATACGCTTCTTCTCCGTCTTCGAGATGGTACGCAGGTGTGTCCGCAAGTTCTGTATAAATATGGGAAACGGTTTCCCAGTGACCAAGGTCATACGAACGCAGGATAACCGCTCCGGGCATAAAATGCATTGTCGTGCTGACCATATAATACGTATCTTTCACGCGGATTACATCCACATCCGGGTAATCACTTGGAATAATAGGGGTTGGTATTTTTTTCCATTTTCTAGTTTTCTCCTCTTGCCTGATTCAATAACTCCATCTTCATATCATACAATTTTTTGGACATATCAATATAATGCGTGTGCGGATTTTCAAAACGCTGCTCCTCACTCCAGATCTCGTGATCGAGCTGTGCCTTCACATAATTGGCAATTTCAGGGATCGATTCTGTCTGATAGACCAGTTTGCCGTCAAGATAAACCGGCACCTGAAGTTCCCTGGCTGTGCAGTTTTCAAAACGGCGTTTCTTCCACGGCTTTTTCTCATCAATATAAGAAACCGGTTTCGAAAAATCAATCTCTTCTTCCCGGAGGGCAAGCATATCTGCTACGGCATGTCCGTTTTCATCGTAGACGCGGAGTACCTTTTTCAAGCCGGGGTTTGTGATTTTTTCGATGTTTTCCGACACTTTGATACGCGGCACGAATTTTCCATTTTCTTCCACTGCCGCCATCTTGTAAACCGCTCCGAATACCGGTTCTGACTTCGATGTGATCATACGCTCACCGACGCCGAAACTGTCAATACATGCACCCTGTTCCAAAAGGGAATTGATCGTAAATTCATCAAGACTGTTGGACACCACGATCTTACAGTCCGTCAGCCCGGCCTCGTCTAACATTTTACGTGCCTTCTTCGAAAGATAGGCAAGGTCGCCGCTGTCAAGGCGGATTCCCAAAAGCCGTTTTCCCATCGGTTCCAGTACTTCTTTCGCAACACGGATTGCATTCGGGATGCCGCTTTCCAGCACATCGTACGTATCGACCAGAAGCACCGTTCCGTCCGGATAATTTTCAGCATACTTTTTAAATGCCTCAAATTCATCGTTGTAAAACATGACCCAGCTGTGCGCCATCGTTCCGCTGATCGGGATGTCAAACATTTTTCCGGCAAGGACAGTCGCCGTGCCGACTGCGCCACCGATGCAGCAGGCTCTCGCTCCGTACACTGCCGCGTCCATATTGTGGGCACGACGGGCACCAAAATCACTGACCGCACGTCCTCTTGCCGCTTTCACAATACGGCGCGCCTTTGTCGCGATCAACGACTGGTGGTTGACCTGCAGCAGGATCGCCGTCTCCACCAGCTGGGCATCGATGAGCGGCGCAACTACCGTGATAACCGGCTCGCCCGGATACATGATCGTTCCCTCGCGGAAGGCGTAAATATCTCCCTGAAAGCGGAAATTGGCAATATATTCCAGAAATTCTTCTCCAAACACTCCCTGTTCGCGCAGATAACTGATATCTTCCCTGGAAAAATGAAGATCGTTAATGTATTCGATGATCTGCTCCAGTCCGGCAAATATTGCAAATCCCCCATTGTCCGGGTTTTTCCGGTAAAACACATCAAACGCCACCCGCGTATCCGCATTCTCCGTATTAAAATACCCATTGCTCATTGTCATTTCATAAAAATCCATTACCATGGACAAATTTCGTTGATCGTACTGTCTCATAATCCTGCTTTTTCCTCCTTTATTTTCTCTCTGCAAATTTAGTTTAAAGCCATTATAGACCGTTTTTTTCCACATGTCAAAAGATAATGTTATTTTTCCCGCTAATAGTTGAAATATCGCGTGACAAATGTTACAATGAAGTGTGCTGAAGCACACGCAGGTCATCAAGCTTCGCTTGGTGACAAATGTTACAATAAACATATCTTGAAAGAGGAGGAACACACTATGGCGGATTATGTACTCAGCTGCTGCTCGACAGCGGATCTGAGCGAACAGCATTTTACAAAACGGGATATTTCTTATATCTGCTTTCATTTTGAGCTTGATGGCAAGCAGTATCCGGATGATCTGGGGAAATCCATACCTTTTGACAAATTTTACCAGGCAATGGCAGACGGAGCCGATACCAAAACATCACAGATCAATGTCAATGAATTTGAAACTTATTTTGAAACATTTTTACAACAGGGAAAGGACATTTTGCATGTCACCTTATCTTCGGGCATTTCGGGGGTGTTAAATTCGGCATGTCTGGCAAGAGATATTTTGAGCAAAAAATATCCGGACCGGAAAATTCTTATCGTAGATTCTCTCGCGGCTTCTTCCGGTTATGGTCTTCTTATGGACAAACTGGCAGATCTGCGCAATGAGGGAAAAAGCATCAACGAGGTGTATCAATGGTGTCTGGAGAACCGTCTTCATGTACACCACTGGTTCTTTTCGACCGATCTTACGTTCTATATCAAGGGAGGGCGTGTCTCAAAGACAGCCGGATTCGTCGGTGGACTTTTAAATATCTGCCCTCTGCTCAATATGGATTTTATGGGTCGACTGATCCCACGTTACAAAATACGTACAAAGAAAAAAGTGATCCGTACGATCGTAGAGCAGATGGAGCAGTTTGCCATCGCCGGTACATCGTACACCGGAAAATGTTATATCTCACACTCTGCCTGCAAGGAGGACGCGCTTGCCGTGGCAGCTCTTGTCGAGGAACGCTTTCCGGCACTAAATGGAAAAGTAGAAATCTATCCGATCGGTACGACCATTGGAAGCCATACCGGTCCCGGAACCGTCGCCCTGTTTTTCTGGGGGATCAACCGGCCGATCGAAGAGGAATAAATCAGAGATTCGAATAAGGAGACGAAACATCATGAAAAAATTGGAAGAGTACGTAAGAAGTATTCCGGATTTTCCGGAGAAAGGAATTATTTTCCGTGATATCACCACGGTGATACAGGATCCGGACGGATTTCATCTGGCAATTGATGCCATGATAGAAAAAGTAAAAGATCTGGATTTTGATCTCGTTGTCGGACTGGATGCGCGTGGATTTATCTTTGGTTCTGCCATCGCCTATGCTCTCGGAAAAGGCTTTGTTCCGTGCCGCAAAAAAGGCAAACTGCCTTGCGAAACCGTCAGTGCAAGTTACGAGCTGGAATACGGCACTGCCGAGATCGAACTTCACAAAGATTCCATCGCCAAAGGACAGAAAGTCATCATCGTAGACGACCTGATCGCTACCGGCGGTACGGTGGAAGCCTGCGCCAAATTAGTGGAAGAACTTGGCGGCAGTGTGGAAAAAATTGTATTTCTTCTGGAACTCGCCGGTCTTCACGGACGTGACAAACTGGCAGCCTACGATGTCGCTTCCGTGATCACTTATGAAGGAAAATAAGTCCTGGGACTTATCAATAAAAATCACTTAATTTAAGAAGGAGGACATTATGTTAGAAAAACTGTTTAAACTCAAAGACAACAACACAACGGTAAAAACAGAAGTCATCGCCGGTCTGACGACATTCATGACAATGGCTTATATTCTTGCCGTCAACCCAAGCATGCTTACCGCAGCCGGCATGGACACCAATGCTGCCCTGATCGCTACGGCACTTGCTGCCTTTATCGGTACACTTGCGATGGCATTTCTGGCAAATTACCCATTTGCTCTTGCTTCCGGTATGGGACTCAACGCATACTTTGCTTACACCGTATGTGGTTCGATGGGATACTCCTGGCAGGTAGCTCTGCTCGCTGTATTCACCGAAGGTATCGTATTTATCGTACTTTCCCTTACGAACGTACGGGAAGCCATCTTCAACGCAATCCCTCTCACTCTGAAACACGGTGTAAGTGCCGGAATCGGACTTTTCATCGCTTTCGTTGGACTGCAGGGTGCGCACCTTGTTGTAAACAGCGATTCCACTCTTACTACAACTGTAGATTTTGCTGGAAATTTCCACACCGAGGGAATCTGTGCCGTACTTGCAATCGTCGGATTGTTCATTACGATCGTGCTTTACATCAAAGGATTTAAAGGGGCGATCCTGATCGGTATCATTGCCACCTGGATCCTCGGTATGATCATGCAGGCAGCCGGCGTTTACCAGGTAGATGTAGAAGGCGGATTTTACTCCCTCTTCCCGAACCTTGCTTTTGTTGATCTGACAGATCTTGGAAAGACATTCGGACAGTGCTTCCGCGCTGACCTTTCCGGCGTTAGCATCATCAACTTTATCGTCGTACTGTTATCTTTCCTTTTTGTAGATATTTTCGATACTTTGGGAACGTTGGTCGGCGTGGCTACCAAAGCAGATATGCTTGACAGCGAAGGTAAACTTCCCCGCATCAAACAGGCACTTCTGGCAGATGCGATCGCTACTTCTGCCGGTGCGATCATCGGTACTTCTACAACGACAACATACGTAGAATCTTCTGCCGGTGTAGCAGCAGGCGGACGTACCGGATTATCATCCGTAGTAACCGGACTTTTGTTCCTGATCTCCATCTTCTTCGCACCGATCTTTACAGCAATCCCTGGTTTTGCCACGGCTCCTGCCTTGATCTTTGTCGGATTTTTGATGGTATCTTCCGTAATCAAAGTGGACTTCTCTGACCTCACAGAAGCAGTCCCGGCTTACCTTTGTATGCTGGCTATGCCTTTGATGTACAGCATTGCAGAAGGTATCGCAATGGGCGTTGTCTCCTATGTAGTCATCAATCTTCTTTGCGGAAAAGCGAAAAAAATCACACCTTTGATGTATGTACTTGCTGTACTTTTCATCTGCAAATACATCTTCTTATAAAAACGATTCAGGAGTTTATTTATGAATTTATTAACCGCCGAAGGCATCACTCACAGTTATCATGACCGCCGCCTTTTTTCCGGTCTCTCGTTTCACTTAAACGAGGGGGAAAAGGTGGGGCTGATCGGTATCAACGGAACCGGGAAATCGACCCTTTTGAAAATCATTGCCGGAATGCTCGTTCCGGATGAGGGAACCGTGATCCGCGGAAACCAGCTGACGCTGTCCTATCTTCCGCAGTCACCCGAATTTTCAGACACCGATACGGTTTTGAGTGCTGCCTTAGCCGGTCTGACTGACAATGGCATCTGGGAACGGGAACCAGATGCCAAAAATATGTTGACAAGACTTGGCATCACCGAATTTACAAAACCCATTCAACAGTTGTCCGGGGGACAACGCAAACGTGTGGCACTTGTCCGCACCCTGTTGACCGACGCGGACATCCTGATCCTTGACGAGCCGACCAACCACTTAGACAGTGCGATGGCAGAATGGCTGGAAAACCGATTGAAAAACTACCGCGGTGCGCTTGTAATGATCACGCACGACCGTTATTTTCTGGACAGCGTCGTGACACGGATCGTCGAACTGGAGCAGGGAAAACTTTACAGTTATGCAGACAGTTACCTCGGATATCTCGCCCTCAAATCCGAGCGCAAAGAGATGGAGGCAGCGACGGAACGCAAACGCCAGAGTTTATTGAAAACCGAGATCCAATGGATGATGCGGGGTGCGCGTGCACGTTCTACCAAACAGAAAGCGCATATCGCCCGCTACGAGGCTCTCCGCGATGTAACGCCGCCGAAAACCGAGGAAAATGTACAGATGACCTCGGTCGCCTCCCGTCTTGGACGAACCACCATTGAATTGAATGGGATTTGCAAATCCTATGATGACCGCACACTCATACGTGATTTTTCTTATATTTTCCTGAAAAATGACCGTATCGGGATCATCGGACCGAATGGGTGCGGAAAATCCACGTTAATGAAACTGATCAACGGTTTGGAGACGCCGGATTCCGGCACGATCACCATCGGACAGACGGTAAAGATCGGTTACTTTTCACAGGAAAATGAGTTTTTAGACCCGTCTCTGAAACTGATTGAATACGTACGCGAAGGAGCGGAAGTCATCCATACGCCGACAGGTACGATCAGCGCTTCGCAGATGTTGGAGCGGTTTTTGTTTCCTTCCAATATGCATTACGCATTGATCGAGAAACTTTCCGGCGGCGAAAAACGCCGGCTGTATCTGCTCCGTATCCTTATGGAAGCACCGAACGTCCTCTTTTTGGATGAGCCGACCAACGATCTGGACATCGAAACGCTGACGATCCTCGAAGACTATCTCGATCACTTTGCCGGCATCGTCGTGACCGTATCGCATGACCGCTATTTTCTGGATCGTGTCGTCCGCCGCATCTTTGCGTTTGAGGAAAATGGAACGATCACCCAATACGAGGGCGGCTACACCGATTATCTGAAAAAATCCGGTGACAAACTGTCCGAGATGAGTACCATTTCCGATAAAAAGGAAAGCAGCCGCAACCCGGACTCCGGTTCCAGAGAGACGTGGAAGAAAAATGCGCCAAAAAAATTAAAATTTTCTTATAAAGAACAGCGCGAATATGAAACCATTGAGAAAGATATACAAAATCTGGAAGAAAAGATCGCTTCCCTCGAAAAAGAAATGGAAGAATCTGCCAGCAACTACAGTCGTCTGACAGAACTGAATGAAGAGAAAGAAAATGTCGAAATGGCTTTGCTTGAAAAAATGGAACGCTGGGAATATTTAGAAGACCTGGCAGCCCGGATTGAAAATCAATAAAGGAGAATCAAAAGATATGCAGGAAAAATTAGTAATCACAGGAATGGGCGCCGTAACCCCGATTGGAATCGGCGTTGACACATATTGGGAAAATCTGGTAGAGGGAAAATGCGGCATCGACCACATTACCCGCTTTGACGCAAGTGATCTGCCGGTACAGATTGCTGCCCAGGTAAAAGATTTTAACCCGGATGATTTTATGACAAAAAAACAGAGCCGCGAGATGGATCTGTTTATGCAGTACGGCTATGCCGCAGCGACCGAAGCACTTGCCGACGCCGGAATTGAAGAAGGCACGGTTGCAAGTGACCGCATGGGCGTTATTGTCGGCACTGCGATGTCCGGTGTGTCCATCATTGCGGAGACACAGGATGGTCTGAGCACAGGAGCACATAAAAAAGTCAGCCCGCGCTTTGTCCCGAAATTTATTGGAAATATCGCCGCAGCGCAGATCGCGATCGCCAAAGGATACCACGGGCCAAGCCTTACTGTCAGCACGGCTTGTTCTTCCGGAGCTGACGCCATCACAACCGCTGCGATGCTGCTCCGTGCCGGAGAAGCCGATGCAATCGTTGTCGTAGGTGCGGACGCAAGCCTTTGTCCTGTCGTTGTCGCAGGACTTGCGTCCGCCCATGCACTCAGCACAAACAATGACGATCCACAACATGCCAGCCGGCCATTTGACAAAGACCGTGACGGATTTGTCTTTGGTGAAGGCGGTGGTGCAATCCTGTTAGAGACTGAAAGCCACGCGAAAAAGCGCGGTGCAAAGATTCATGCCGAACTTGCCGGCTATGCCAACTGTACAGACGGCTACCACGTAACGGCGCCACACCCGGATGGAATCGGTGCGATCGCCTGTATGGAGCACGCCGTAAAGAAAGCCGGCATCTCTCTCGACCAGATCGATTACATCAATACGCACGGCACTTCTACCCCGATGGGCGACACGATCGAAGTAAACGCCGTAAAGAAACTTTTTGGCGCGCACGCTTATGAGATGGCAGTTACCTCGACCAAAGGCTCTACCGGCCATATGATGGGTGCCGGCGGTGTCACGGAGACCATTGCCTGTATCAAAGCCATCCAGACCGGCATCGTACCACCTACACTGGGCCTTGTCAATGCAGATGAGCAGTGCGACTTAAACCACGTTCCGGGCAAGGCCGAAAAACGCCCGGTTCACTACGCTATGACAAATGCCTTTGGATTTGGCGGACAAAATTCAAGTCTTGTTGTAGGAGAATATCACGAATGAACCTCAACGAAACGATTCGCATATTGATGGAAGAAAATGGCAATCTGACCGACGAACTGCTCGGTCAGGCTGTCGATTCTCTTCTACAGATACATACCGAAGAAATACAGGAAGACGGATTGGACACCTACCACTGCCACCGCTACGAACCGACACCGTACCGTGTGCTGCAAGTCCTCTTTGATGCCTTTCCGCTCACAAGTCAGGATGTACTTCTCGATTACGGCAGCGGTCTGGGACGCCTGGCATTTTACACGGCAGCCCGCTTTGGATGCCCGTGTATCGGCGTGGAAATGTCGGAAAAATGGTATACGATTGCGGAAAACAACCGCCTTTCTTTTGTGATGGACGAAGCCGATATCCATTTTGTCCTCGACACCGCCGACCATTACGAGGTGGACGACCGCGTCACCTGTGTATACTGCTTCAATCCCTTTTCGCCGGATGTATTCCGTACGGCATTAAGCCGGATCGAGCGCTCTTTTGAACGGAATCCACGCACGCTGACACTTGTCCTGTATTATCCGGAAGACGATACCATTTTCTACATTGAACAGCATACCGCATTCCGCCGGATTGACGAGATTGCCGCGTCGGACGCCATACGAAAAGACCGCAGGGAACGCTTTTGCATTTACCGCCTTGCAACGGAAAATCAATATTAAGTTTTTTCCTCTAAACAGTTGTAAAAATAACCGAAATCGGTTATACTTAAGATATGTGAAAAATAAGAAAAGGAAGTGATTGAAAATGTATACCAATGAACTAATCGAAAAGATGTTAATGACGTTTGATCATCAATACGATTCCAATTCCAAATTCTATGATTCTCTTCCTTATGTACGTGATTATGATTTATGTAATTGGACAAAAAGAAAAATGCTGAGTGGAAATATCATCAAATATTATCAATACACACTGGAAAAACCTGTCATTTTGCAGACAGACCCGGATAATGTGTGATGAATCCTATTCCTCTCCGCGCTCTTTCTTCTTTAACTCTCCGACGAACACCTTACGGATACTATTTACCGTACGAAAAGTGTAGGTGCTTTTTCCACAATGTGTACAAACCTCATTATCTTTGTTAAAATCGTCCACTTCTTCCTGGTATCCGCATACCGGACAAGTTACAAGAATCTTCGTATTTTCTTCATTCAACATTCATACACCTCATTTTATACCGCCTCTTACTACTGTGAAGCTTTATCAACCTTATTCATTATACTACACAACCCTTAAAAAATCAAATAGAAATTCATGGAAAAGGAGGTACTGCCTTTCTCTGCAGATACCTCCTTTACCTTTTTTTGTCAATCTTTTGACCATATCCCATCTTTTTCAACGCGATCCCAGTCAACGTTCAACACGTCAAATATTTTGCCGTTATAGCCAACCTGCTCCGATTCCTGAATATATTTTTGACGGAGCAAATTGTCAAGTGCAAGTTTTACTCGTTCCTTAGGAACTTTATTATACTCTGACACGCTCTTTATCGTTTTCCAATAAGTGATCAGCGTACGTGGTTTTGCACGCAGCCGGTACAAACTTGCAAATATCAGATCATTATAATGATCTTTTTCCTGAGACTGCCTTGGCATCTCAACATAGCTTGTCGCTATGGATTTCAAATGATTGCTGAATGCGAATTTCACGCCGTATATAATAACTTTTTTTCCAAGTTCTTTCAAATATTCTGCCACTTTAAGAAAATGAGCATCTCCGGTAAATAAAATATATACATCCGGACTCTTCTTCTTCGATGCATAACGATAAATCTGATCCAATATGATAACATCTGTGAAATCTTTATCTACACCAATTTTTTCACTCGCAGTATGCACGATACCTGACGTAATCTTTTTAAGACGATCTAAATCTTTCCCGATATTGGGTTCTGAAAAATCCCCAAAGAAAAATATGTCTTTCATCTGAAATTCGTCTTTCAGTTCTTTCAGCCATTCATCCACATTGGGACGCATCTGAAAACGATTCGAATATCCATAAAACCAGTGTTCATAGTCAACAAAGGCAACCGCCTCGCGTTTTTTCGATTTTCCGAACATCCTTTCCCTCCTTTCTTTCAAATTTTAAACACCATATATAGTGTAACACAAAATATCAACTATTGCAAATAATATGCATTTCATAGTATAATATTATTGTTTAATAAAAACTTTATATTTATAATGGAGGAGGTCATTATATTGAAACTAGGAAAACCAATTGCAATCGCCCTGACATGCAGTCTTCTGATCACAGGAACCGCTGTCAACGCAAAGCAGACCAAAAAGCCCACCATCAAAACTAAAAAAATAACCATGCAGTGCGGCACGCAAAAAACGATTGTTTTGAAGGGCAAACGAAAAAAAGCAGTTTACCTTTACAAAAGTTCCAGGAAATCCATTGCGACTATTTCCAAAAAAGGGAAAATAACTGCAAAAAAAGTGGGAAAAGCAAAAATTACCGTGTTGGAAAAATTTAACAAAAAATTGCGAAAAATCGGTACGATAACTGTTACGATAACGGATAAAAAACCGGTTGTTCCACCAAGCAATGTTCCTGCACAGACATCAACAGCAGTACCACCGGTCACCGCCACCCCGGCAGCAACCGCATCTGCTTCAACTGTACCAACAGAAGCACCGACAGCTACGCCTGTTATTACGCCAGAGCCAACTCCCACACCGCGTCCTCAGTCTGAGATGAAGATTGCGGAAGAACTCCCGGATGATATCAAAGATGATCTTGACGATGTTCCTTATGGCACCAGGATTAAAACTTCTTATTATTCCACAACCACCGGAAAAGATAGAAATGTTATCGTCATCCTTCCGGCCGGATATACCGAAACAAAAAAATACCCTGTAATGTATCTGTTCCACGGAGGTATGGGGGATCAAAACGACTGGATTGGTGGAAAAGTAGAGTATATAATCGGAAATATGATTGCCTGGGGACAGGCAAAAGAAATGATCCTTGTTCTTCCTAACTGCCGTTGCCGTGAAAATGATTCCATCCCAAGTTCCGGCGGTTTTGAAAAAGAACATGTACAGTCCTTTGACAATTTTCTTAATGATTTCAGGGACAACCTGATGCCATTTATCAATAGCACCTATTCCGTTGCAGAAGGACGTGAAAACACAGCAGTTGCCGGGCTTTCCATGGGGGGCCGTGTTGCCTTGAATATTGGTTTCCATCTTACCAAAGATGTTGGATACATCGGCGCATTTACACCTGCATACGGCATCTTCCCATATACGAATCTAGGCCTGACTGAGGAAGGATTGTTTACAGAAGAATCCTTTAAACTTCCGGATGAATATAACGGCAATACTCTTCTTATGCTCAATGCCGGGCTCTCGGACAATATGGTAAAGGACGAACCTGAACGTTACCACAATGCTCTCACAGCCAACGGAGTAGACCACGTCTTTTATAAAACGGATGGCGGTCACGACTGGCCTGCGTGGCGAAATGGATTATACAATTTTGCCCTGCGTGCATTCCAGCCAAGAGAAAACTGGTAATTGTTATATTTCTCACAAAACACAATATTCCGGAAAGCACTGGTTGTTAATTTTTCCAGTGTTTGCCGGAATATTTTTTTACGTCATTTTATCTTCTGTCCCTGACATAATTGCTGCCGCCGCTTTTCATCCACTTCGATCCATTCATCCAGCGTCAGCGGCGTGTAATCGGAAAACATACAGAAACAGTTTATCATATGACACGGAACCGGCTGTGGTTCTTCCACGTAGCGCGATTTTACAAGCGACTGCCGCGTGCGGTATATAAATTCATTGACGAGGGCTTCGTCGTGCGAATCATGCACATGTCCATAGAGCATATAACTCTTTGGTCTGCCCTCGTCGTCGAGGCGGTACTGTCCATTGTAACAGAAGATCGGATAATGGCTCAATATTACCTTGCGCTTGTTGTCATGCACTTCCGCGTACGACTTGATCCAGCCAAAGCGTGAGGCATCGAATTTACGGTGGCGGATCACATGATCGTGATTGCCTTCGATCAGGAACAGTCTGCCGTGCAGGCGCCGCAGCACCTCATTCGTCTCCTCCGCATGACCGGCAGAAAAATCTCCGAGAATCACCACTTCATCCCCTTCTCTTACCTTTTTATTCCATTTTTCAATAATATATTCATTCATTTCATGCGCCGAGGCAAATCCCCGGCAGTCGAGACTGTGATTCAGATTCTCATGAAAAAAATGCAGATCGGATATATAATACCGCATCGTACTCTCCGTTTCTATTTTTGATTTGCTTTCGCCTGGAATTTTTCATCATTTACGATAAAGCGCTCGTGAATGCCCTTTCCGATCGTGCCTCTCTCGTCCTTTGCTTCCACGCGGAACGTGAGTTTTCTTCCCTCTACGGCGATCAGTTCACTCTCGCAGGTCACGGTCATGCCAAGCGGTGTCGGTGCATCGTGTGACACGTCCAGATGAATCCCTACTGTCCCACAGCCTTCGTCCAATTCGGCTGCGACACTCTTCCAGGCAGTCTCTTCCATCAACGCGATCATCGCCGGTGTGGCAAACACATCCAGCGTTCCGCTTCCCATCGTCTTTGCAGAATTATTTTCCCCTACAACTACTTTCTGTATTCCTTTAATACCTGTATTCATTTTCTTTTCCTCCTAATTGGTACTTGTCCGATAAAAAACAGGAGACGGTCAGATGCTCCTGACTCTATTATTGTCTTACAAAAAACTCATTAAGTCAATAAAATCGGCATAAAATTAAGGATAAAAATTTTTTTGAATTTTTTTCAAAAAAAGTATTGACAAATGTACCACCGTATAATATAATAGGTCTTGCGTTGTGACAAACAAGACAACGCAGACAACAAGCCGGGGTGTGGCTCAGCTTGGCTAGAGCGCCTGATTTGGGATCAGGAGGCCGCAGGTTCGAATCCTGTCACCCCGATCATGAAGCATCCTGTTTCATTTCAAAATAAATTTCATATTGATGCTATAGTTTAAACTATAGCAGACACATGCGGGTGTAGTTCAATGGTAGAACACTAGCC
>CAKRDZ010000045.1 GCA_934316845.1 uncultured Eubacterium sp.
CGTTAAAGTGATTCAAACTGTCATGGGGCATGCGGATATAAATACTACAATGGATATTTATGCCGAAGTGACAGAGATGAAAAAACAGGAAGCAATGGAAAATCTATCAAAAAACTTAAAGATTTTTTAGGAAAGAGTCTGAGGAAAAGGACTCACAGATAAATTGCAACAAATTTGTGATTTTGCAACAGATTTGCAACAAATTCGGACTTGATAATGCATTTGGGTACTATGTAATGCATAGAGGGAAAGTCCGAAAGAAAGCCAGTTTGTATGATAATGCTAGCCAGTGCATGGAAAGAGAAATACATTCTAATTATATAAATATCCACTCATTAGCAGAGACCAAAAATCCTATCTATAGTGAATTGAGAGTTTTTTATAAAGGTAAAAAAATTATTGAATATAATCCAAGATGCCTATGTTGGTGGATAAATGGATTTAATCCCAAAATTCAAAATATTAAAACATCTAATGATTTGTCATTAAAATGTACAGCAGATTTTTCAAATGTGTCAAAAGATTTGAGAAAGGCTTTCTATAAAAAAGCAAAGAAAAGTTATGGAAAGTATTGGATCAAAGCAAATAAAAAGAAGAAAATTGCTACTTTTAAGTGGTGATGAATATAATATTTTGGAAAAGTTTATTTTAGGAGCTTGGCTGGCTCTCAGTGTATGGTAGATGGGACAAAGGAAGTTGGGACACGATTCCCATAGATACGGAAGGTTCATCATCATAGTTGATCAGAGGAAAAAGAGCCTTTATAAAGCAAAAAGAGGATGTTTTATTAGCTATACCCATTTATCAACTATTCGGTACATGATACAATGATATCCATCACGCTCGGTTTTTGTTTGAGGTAAATAAAAATCGTCAAAGCCAGTAAAATCAATAGATTTAAGCTTGACAGAATAGGAAGGTAAATTTCCACTGTCAGCCCAAAGTAGCGGAATGAAGACTAGTGTGAAAAATAAGCTCGATATCTTATTTTTCACAGAGCTATTTGTTTCTGAGCGAAAGCAAATAGCTCTGATGGCAGACGAAAATTTGACATTTTCGTCGCTTCTTCGCAACAAGTCGCTCAGAAATGAGGATTAGTATGAAACAAATATTAAAATGTTTTATGTTTTTTATTATAATAAATATTTTAAGTGGCTGTTCGTTTAAAGGTTTAAGTGAAATGATGTTAGAGGAGGAAAATCAGGATTTACCTTCTTCCATTGGGACAATCTCATCAGATTTTTCATTTGCTGTATTAGGAACAGGGGAGATTGCGTTTCTTACTATAGATCCAAAAGAAGTTGTATTTTTGGATGAAAAACAGAAAAACAGACGCTCTGTTAAATTATCTGAGAATCGTCAATCTTTAGAGATTACTGCAGGAAATGATTACTTTTATGTGTATTGTTCCAACGAAGATGAAACAGCTGGTTTTTTAAATCTTTTTGACAAGAAAGGAGAGTTAATAAAAGAAATATCATTACCGTTCAGTAGAGTTAGTGTCAGCAATGGAATTGTGTATGGATATTACGATGAAACAGCTGATTTTTATGGATGGGGTTCTAATATCTCGAATAGTCATATTGAAGCAACCCATTATATTAGTGAGAGAAAATTTTTAGAAAAATTTCCTAACTGTATGGATGATTGGAATGAAATAAGCGGGGACGAAATAGCAAATGTTGGTGAACAACAATTGTATCGCTGTTCATCGGATTATTGTCATAAAACAGACTATTATAGTGATCAAAAACCTTTGTCTGTTTTTGGTCAAATAGATTATGTGAAATATTGTGATGGGAAAATAGCTTCCGAGGAGTCGGATAAAGAAATCCGTTCCCGTTTGAATCAAATATATAGTATGATGAAAAAAGAGGAAGAGAATTTTCTGATTTATAGTTTTCAAACCAATGATAAAATATACGGCATTTGTAATGTATATAGTCAATATGGGGAACTATTAACTTTTTGTACGGATGACTTGGATTATAGTTTTTCTTTTTCTTATGATGAAAAAGAGGATAAATTATATAAGGTAAATGAGTATACTAACATTGAACTTATATATGAAGATGAATATAATTGTCTGTATCATAAATTAGACGGTGTTTATTATACAAAATTAGGATCAGATAAAGAAGAAAAATTATATGATTACAATGGGGAAATTGGACTTACAATCTTAGAAGGATATGTAAAGTTTCAGGAAAGAGAAATACATTACAATGATGATATTATAGATAAGCAGGAAATAATAAAAGTATGGTAGTATATCCATGCCGATGTGGAAAAGGATGAATGAGAAAATTATGGAGAAAGTGCTTGATTTTTTGGAGGACAAAAAGTATACTGTGGTTAGGATGTGACGGAGATATATAAAAATGGCAAGGCCAAGAAGACCGAAAGTGGAAGATCCAAAAACAAAGAAAGTGGATGTACGCCTGATGGAATATGAGTACGCCAGATAAAAAATATGCCAAGCGTCATAATCAAACACTTGCACAAACATTGCGATTAGAAGTAGAGAAGATGATTGCATTGTTGTAAACTCCTATAGATTCTTTTTTGTTTATTATAATTAAGGGATTCAAAAGGAAGAGTTTTCTATAAGGAGAGATATCGCAGTGAAGACGCCTTGTATAGATTTACATATTTCGATGCTTATGGCAAAAGGACTTCAGTCTATTCAAAGGATTAAAAATGAGTGTTCCAGATCGGATGTAGGATTTAATCTGCGGTAAAACTGCCGTAGGTGGGAACTATAATTCGACGCGTGACACAGTAAGTGCTCCAAAACATAGCGTTACTGACAAATAACACTCATTTTGCTATGATATCAGTAACCAATGAGTGAGCGTTATACAGAGACAGCTTCGGCAGAAACAGCAAGAAGTGATGCGGCAGCAACATCATTACCATTTACAGCAGGGGAAAACGGAAGTTATACGAGATTTATTCAGTGTTATTTAGGAGATAAAGAAAGACTCGATCAATATTTATTTCTGTTAGTTAATATTGGAGCCCGAAATAATGTTAATATTACAGATAAAGAATTCCTTGAGGAAGAATGAATCCATCCCTAAGTCACAACCTCCTTGACATTAGAAATCAATTGTGCTATAGTAACCTGTATGAGTACGAAATCGGACTTAAAAGAAAGCAGGGATTGCATGGATTCAAAACCAAAATTACGGAAAGAACTTTTAAAATTTAATCAGATAAACAAAGAATTGAATGATGTTTACGATGCCTTTATGCGGCAGGAGAAGATGTCGCACAGCGAATTTGACATTTTATACTCGCTCTGTGAGTTGGGAGTGGGATGTACGCAGCATGAAATATGCAGTGTCTCATGGCTGCCAAAACAGACTGTGAATTCTGCGATCCGGAAGCTTGAGAGCAAGGGTTTGATCCGGTTGCTGCCGGGACGTGGAAGGGAACGTCATATTCAACCGACGGAAGAGGGAAACAAATGGATCCGGCAGAAGATATATCCGGTTATCGAGGCGGAAAATGCCGCATTTCTTGCACTTGGCGGGGAAGAATGTGAGACAATGCTGGAAACCTTTGGAAGATTCCGGGACGAAATGCGGAAAAATATGTACGACAACAGTAGAAAAGGAGGTGAAGACAATGAAAATTCAGTTATCTGAACATTTTACATATCATAAATTAATACGATTCGTGCTGCCATCCATTATTATGATGATATTTACATCCATTTATGGCGTGGTAGACGGACTGTTTGTATCAAATTACGTGGGCAAAACGGCGTTTGCCGGCTTAAATCTGATCATGCCGTTTATTATGGCGATGTCGGCGCTGGGATTTATGATGGGAACCGGCGGAAGCGCGATCGTGGCAAAGACACTTGGCGAGGGAAAAAAGGAAAAAGCCAATGAATATTTTTCGATGATCGTTTATGTTACTCTTGCCGGAGGAATTGTGTTGGCGGTTGTCGGCATACTGCTGACAAAGCAGGTGAGTATTGCGCTCGGAGCGACGGGAGAACTGCTTGATAGTTGTATCTTATATGGAAGAATTATCCTTATATCGATGCCGGCATTTATGCTGCAAAATGTATTTCAATGTTTCTTTGTAACCGCAGAAAGACCGAAACTGGGGCTGACGGTGATCGTGCTTGCCGGTGTGACCAATATGATCCTCGACTTTCTGTTTATTGCCGTATTTGGCTGGGGACTTGCCGGTGCCGCATTTGCGACCGTTTGCGGAGAGTGCGTCGGAGGACTGCTTCCATTGGTATATTTTGGAAGAAAAAATACAAGTCCATTCCGGCTGGGAAAGGCCAGACTGCACTGGAATATCCTTGGAAAAACGTGTACCAATGGATCGTCGGAATTGATGACAAACTTATCCAGTTCCGTTGTCAATACGCTGTTTAATTTCCAACTCATGCACTTTGCCGGCGAGGACGGAGTGGCGGCCTATGGAACCCTGATGTATGTCAATTTTATCTTTATAGCGATCTTCCTTGGGTATTCGATCGGAAGTGCGCCGATCGTCAGTTACCATTACGGGGCAAGAAATTCCGACGAATTGAAGAATCTGCTTACCAAAAGTCTTAAAATGATCGGCGTGTGGGGAATCGGTTTATTTGCGCTGGCACAGCTGATTGCCTCGCCGCTGGCACGTATTTTTGTCGGCTATGACCCGGATTTATTTGCGTTGACAAAACATGGCTTCCGTATTTTCTGCCTTGCCTTTTTAGTCAATGGGTTTAATATTTACGGATCATCCTTCTTTACGGCGTTAAACAATGGATTGTTATCGGCGCTCATATCGTTTTTGAGAACGCTGGTATTTCAGATCGCAGCCGTACTGCTCATGCCGATGTTTTTAGGAATTGACGGGATCTGGGGCGCCGTATTTGTGGCAGAAATATTTACTTTGTGCGTGACATTGATCTGTCTGGTGCGTAAACGGAACCAATATCATTATTTTTAAGTAACTATTCAGGACCGCTGTGCAAAAACAATGGATCGTCGTGCTTGCACGTAAGAATCATTGTTTTCTGCACAGTGGTCCTAATAGGGCTCCCACCCCTCTTATGAGCATTTTTAGCCTTGTCAAAGGCGGGAAAGAACACGAAGTGTTCGAAAATGCGAATGAGAGCGGTGGGAGTCCTGAATAGTTACATTTTAATTGCAGTAAAGGTTGATTTCTTTGCCAATATAGTTTAAACTAGTACAATGAAAATGAGAAAAGAGGATCATTATGAGAGAGAAGACAAAATGGAACAAGATCATTCATTGTACTGGTTTATTTTTATTGGCAGGAATTATGGCGCTGCCGCTTTCTTCCTGCGGGAAAAATCAGGATGAGACAGCTGTAGAACAAAAAACTGTAAGCCAGCAGGAAACACAGAATACAGAGGTGCTGGGGGAGCGCTCCGGGCCAGGTGTAGTGTCAGATACGATCAAGACAAAGAAGTCGCGACTGGAGGCTTCTTATAAAAAGGATGCAGAAATTCAGAAAATGTTGGATTCGGGAAATGCGACGTGGGAAGATCCGGCGGTTCTTCTGAATCCGTATGGAAATTCTCCGCTCACGGCGTATCTTTTGTTTGAGACAGAGTCGGCCTGTAAAGTGACGATGACCGTAGAAGGAAAGAACAAAGAGACCGATATCAGCGCAGAATTTGAAAAGACGAAGAAGCATCGGATCCCGGTTGTCGGGTTGTATCCGGATGCGAAAAATAAGGTTCGCCTTTCCTGTGTAGACAAGAATGGGAAAAAGAAGACAAAAACGGTAACCATTCAGACGGAGCCGCTTCCGAAGGAATTAAAGGATGCGGTCAAAGTGGAGAAAAAGGGAGAGACATCGGCCTATGCGCTGACCATTCTTTCCGGACAGACGACAAAATATCCATTTGCTTACGACGAGGCGGGAGATATCCGCTGGTATATTACGATGACGACCGGTTCTTACGGCGTATTTCCGCTTGCGGACAAGCGGCTGATCTATCAGACGGATGAGGCGGAGACACCGACGGAAGAGAAACCGCATACGACTTCAATGTATGAGATGGATTATCTCGGACGGATCTACCGCCAGTATTATGTGAAAAACGGAATTCACCATGAAGTGATCGAAAAAGAACCGGGCGGCAATTTATTTGTGCTGTCAAGCTCGATCGCCGGGCATACGGAAGATGTCGTCCTTGAGATTGACCGTAAGACCGGGGAGACGGTAAAAGAACTGGACATGAAAGAGATTTTTGATAAGACCTATCGGAATAAGGTGGACTGGGCGCATCTGAATACCGTTTCTTATAAAGAAGAAGACCACAGTGTCCTGCTTTCGCCGCGAAATCTGCATTCGGCGGTAAAAGTGGACTGGGATACAAAGAAGATCAAATGGATCCTTGCCAATCCGGAGATGTTTGAAGGGACGGCGCAGGAAGATCTGGTGCTGAAGCCGCAGGGCAGTATCAAATGGCATTTCCAGCAGCACAGTGTCTACGAGATCCCGTATGATCTGGATGGTGATCCGGATACGATCCACGTCATGCTGTATGACAACCATTGGCAGACAAAGCGTAAAGTGGATTTTTGGGACGACGATCCCAATTCTTATGTATCGGTTTATACGATCAATGAAAAGAAAATGACAGTGCGCCAGGACAAGCTGTTTAAAAGTGTGAAATCGATCATTACATCGAACTGTGCCTATGACAAAGACAAAAACCGAATGTTCTCATTTGGCGGATATCTGTATCCGTTCATTCAGGGGCAGAAGGGTATGATCTACGAATACGATTACAAGACCGGAGCCGTACTCAATCAATATTCGGCGAAAAAATATTTTTACCGCGGCTATGTGATGACATTCAACTGGAAGGATCTCAGCACGGCAATGCCGGAAAAGAGTGACGTGATCCTTGGTACGCTGCAGGCGCCGAAAGAGAAAAAGGAGTCGGCGGCGCAGAAGGCAGAAAAGAAAAAAGCGAATGTATCATTTGAACTTTATCAGTCGATGCTTTATATGACGGCAAACGACCATACAGTTTCAAAATTGGAATTTCTTGGAAAGAATAAATGCTATCAGATGGATTACAGCAGTGCGGGAAAAGGAATGAAAGAAAAGAAAAATCAGCGTTATGCGATTGCTATTCCGCTTTCCGGCATGGAAAAAGATACGTATCATATTTATCTTTATTACGAAGGAAAATGGATCGACACGGAGCAGTCAGTTACTGTGAAGTAAGACGGAAAGGAAGAAAAGGAGCATGTGGAAATTACTCACATATTTAAAAAATTATAAGAAAGAGTCGGTGCTTGGACCATTGTTCAAGTTATTGGAAGCCTCCTTTGAATTGTTTGTGCCGCTTGTTATGGCGTCAATCATTGATAAGGGAATTGCAAGACAGGATACCCCGCATGTATTGTGGATGGGAGCTTTGCTTGTGCTGCTTGGTGTCGTTGGACTTGCATCATCACTTACGGCTCAGTATTTTGCGGCAAAGGCAGCAGTCGGATTTTCGACCGAATTAAAATCCGCGCTGTTTAAGCATATTGAATCGCTTTCTTATACCGAGATCGATACGCTTGGTACGACGAGCCTGATCACGAGGATGACAAGTGACATCAACCAGATCCAGTCCGGCGTCAATCTCGTGCTGCGATTGTTTCTGCGTTCTCCGTTTATCGTATTTGGTGCGATGATCATGGCCTTTACCATTGACGTAAAAGCGGCGCTCATCTTTGTCGTGGCAATACCGCTTTTGTCAATCGTCGTATTTGGAGTTATGCTCATCAGTATCCCATTGTATAAAAAGGTGCAGGCGAGTCTTGACCGCGTGCTTGGCATTACAAGAGAAAATCTTACCGGTGTCCGCGTGATCCGTGCCTTTAATAAAGAAGCAGAAGAAAAAGAACAGTTTGAAGATGCCAATCTGGCATTGAATAAAATACAGATGTTTGTCGGCAGATTCTCAGCGCTGATGAATCCGCTTACGTATGTCATCATCAACGGCGCGATCATTGCGCTCATCTGGCAGGGGGCGCTTCGTGTCGATGCCGGAATCCTGACACAGGGAGCTGTTGTCGCCCTCGTAAACTACATGTCACAGATTTTGGTAGAACTTGTCAAGCTTGCCAATTTGATCATAACGGTGACAAAAGCGATTGCGTGTGGAAACCGTGTGCAGGATGTGTTTGAAGTTAGTTCAAGCATGAAAGATGGTGACACTACTACTGTAGAACAAAATCCGGAAGAAGTAAAATTTGAGCATGCCGGTCTGTGTTATGCGGGTGCCGGCGAGGAATCCTTGACGGACATTTCCTTTACGGCAGAGAAGGGGCAGATGATCGGCGTGATTGGAGGAACCGGTTCCGGAAAAACTTCCCTTGTAAATTTGATTCCGAGATTTTACGACTGCACGAGCGGCCAGGTGAAAATCGCCGGAAAAGATATCGCGGACTATTCGCTTGACAAACTCCGTGAGAAAATTGCTGTCGTGCCGCAAAAGGCGGTTCTGTTTTCCGGGTCGATCCGTTCCAATATGAAATGGGGCAAAGAGGACGCGACGGAAGAAGAGATGTGGAAGGCGTTAGAGGTGGCGCAGGCAGAAGAATTTGTGAAAAAGAAAGAAAATGGTCTGGATGCCAAAGTGGAGCAGGGAGGCCGCAATTTCTCCGGCGGTCAGAGACAGCGTCTGACGATCGCAAGAGCGCTTGTGAAAAAGCCGGAAATCCTTATCTTAGATGACAGTTCCTCGGCGCTGGATTATGCGACCGACGCGGCGCTTCGTATGGGGCTGCGGAAGAGTTTCCCGGAGACGACCATTTTCATCGTGTCGCAGAGGGCGGCATCCATCCTTCACGCGGACCAGATTCTGGTATTAGACGATGGCGAGATGGCAGGAAAGGGAACTCACGAAGAATTATTGAAGTCCTGTGAGGTCTATCAGGAGATTTACGAATCACAATTTGGAAAGGAGGGACGCTAAATGAGCCAGAAAGAAACGATCAAAAAAGTCCTTCGTTATATTAAGAAATATTCCTTTTACGTGATCTGCTCATTGGTGCTTGCCGTCATCACGGTCGCACTTACCCTGTATGTCCCAATCCTTACCGGTAACGCAGTCGATGTGATCGTAGGACCGGGACAGGTGAATTTTGGAAAAATCACACAGATCCTTATGAAGATTGCCATTGCCATAGCGATCGCGATGGCGGCGCAGTGGATTATGAATGTGTGCAACAATAAAATTACATACAATGTCATCCGCGATATCCGGAGCGAAGCCTTTGAAAAATTACAGGATCTTCCGTTGAAATATCTGGACGGGCATTCTTACGGCGAGATTGTAAGCCGTGTGATCGCAGATGTCGATCAGTTTGCGGACGGACTTTTGATGGGGTTTACCCAATTATTTACAGGAATTATTACCATCCTCGGAACGCTGCTTTTTATGCTGAGCGTCAATGTCAGCATTACCCTTGTCGTTGTCGTTATCACGCCGGTTTCGCTCTTTGTCGCAAGTTTTATCGCAAAGCGGACGTATGAAATGTTTAAACTGCAGTCCGAGACGCGCGGTGAGCAGACGGCGCTGATCGAAGAGACACTTGGCAACCAGAAGGTGGTAAAAGCCTTTGGTTATGAAAAAAGAGCGGAAGAACAGTTTGACGAGATCAACGAAAGACTCCGCAAATGTTCATTGAAGGGAATCTTTTTTTCCTCCATTACCAATCCGGCGACACGTTTTGTCAACAGTCTGGTTTATGCCGGAGTCGGTATCTCCGGAGCGATCTTTGCCATTCACGGAGGGATCACGGTGGGACAGTTATCCTGCTTTTTGAGTTACGCAAATCAGTATACCAAACCGTTCAATGAGATTTCCGGTGTCGTTACAGAGCTGCAGAATGCGATTGCCTGTGCCGGACGAATTTTTGAACTGATTGAAGAAAAATCCCAGACACCGGATGCAGAAGATGCAGTTGTCCTGGAACAGGCAACCGGAGAAGTCGATCTCGAAGATGTCTATTTTTCCTACGAACCCGATCAGAAATTGATCGAAAATCTGAATCTGTCGGTAAAACCGGGACAGCGAATTGCCATCGTCGGACCGACCGGCTGCGGAAAGACGACCCTGATCAATCTGCTCATGCGCTTTTACGATGTCAATTCCGGTACGATCCGTGTAAGCAAAAGGGACATTCAGGAAATTACCAGACATAGTCTGCGCGCCAACTACGGTATGGTTTTACAGGAAACCTGGCTTCGTCAGGGCACCATCCGCGAAAATATCTGCATGGGAAAACCGGATGCGACCGAGGAGGAAATGATCGCAGCGGCAAAGGCAAGCCACGCACACAGCTTTATCAAACGTCTGAAAAACGGATACGATACGGTGATCGGAGAAGACGGCGGAAGTCTTTCACAGGGCCAGAAACAGCTTCTTTGTATCACAAGAGTCATGCTCTGCCTGCCGCCGATGCTTATTTTGGATGAAGCAACATCATCCATCGATACCCGAACGGAAATCCATATCCAGCAGGCATTTTCGAAAATGATGCAGGGACGCACCAGTTTCATCGTAGCCCACCGTTTATCGACGATTCAGGAAGCGGATGTGATCCTGGTTATGAAAGACGGACATATTATCGAGCAGGGAAATCACGAACAGCTCTTGCAACAAAACGGTTTCTATGCTACATTATATAATAGTCAGTTTGCAGGCTGATCCACTAAGAAAAGGAATGAGGAGAACATGGAAAATAAGAAACAACAGATTGAAAATATCAAACGAATGCAGAAAGAAAAGGATGTCGTAATCCTTGCCCATTATTATGTGGACGGTGCGGTGCAGGAAATCGCGGACTTTGTAGGGGATTCCTTTTTCCTGGCAAAAAAAGCGGTTTCGATCCCGAATCAGAACATATTATTCTGTGGCGTTTCCTTTATGGGAGAGAGCGCAAAGATACTGAATCCGGGAAAACGGGTCATCATGGCAGATGAGTACGCAGACTGTCCGATGGCACATATGGTAGATGTGCGCCGGATCGAAGAAGTCCGAGAACAGTACGAAGATGTCGCCGTCGTATGTTATGTAAATTCCACGGCAGAGATCAAAGCGCACTCGGATGTGTGCGTGACTTCCTCCAATGCGCTGCGTGTTGTAAAAGCTCTGCCAAATAAACGCATTTTCTTTATCCCGGACAACAACCTTGGCCGCTATGTGGCGAGCAAACTGCCGGAAAAGGAATTTATTTTCCATGATGGATACTGTCATGTACATAAAAGCATTCATGCGGAAAATGTAAAAGAAGCGAAAGAACTTCATCCCGACGCGCTGGTACTTACCCACCCGGAGTGTACGTGGGATGTACTTGAACTTTCGGATTTCATCGGAAGCACCTCGGAGATCATTGATTACGCGACGGCAAACGATCATGATAAATTTATCATATGCACGGAAATGGGTGTATTTTATGAATTGCAGCAGAAGAATCCGCAGAAAAAATTCTACAATGTCGGCCACCGCCAGTTTTGCCCGAACATGAAAAAGATCACATTGGACAAAGTGGAGCAGGCGCTTACGGATATGGCGCCGGAAATGTTTGTGGACGAAGAGGTAAGCAAAAAGGCAAGTGTAGCTTTGGAACGAATGCTGGAATTGGCATAAATTGTAAAAAAACAGGAAATAGTACGATATGAGAGTTAGCGGAGCTTGTCGCGCAGGAAAAAATAATTTGCGCGGCGGCTCTGTTTTTATGCAACTTTTTTAACTTGTGTGGTGTCTAACTTATGTAAAACGAAAAGAGAGGAGGGGCAATATGCAATCGCAGAAAAAAAGACAGCTGGTCGAGGAAACCATTCTTTCTTCCTATGAATCCATGTACCGAATTGCTTTTACCTATGTAAAAAATCAGGACGATGCGCTGGATATCGTGCAGGACAGCGCGTGCCGGGCAATGCAGTATGCGGACAGTGTTAAAAAGGAAAAGTATGTTCAAACCTGGCTGTTTCGGATCGTTATGAATTGTGCGATGAATTTTCTGAGCCGGCAAAAGAAGGAAATTTCCATGGACAATCCCGAATATTATATTCACGAATCTTCATGGGATTCGTACGAGGATATGGATCTGACAAGGGCACTTGATAAATTAAACCCAAAAGAAAGAGCCATTGTGCTTCTTCGATTTTTTGAAGATAAAAAAATAGACGAGATTGCAGAGGCTCTCAGATTAAAGACGAATACGGTAAAATCAATATTGTATCGAAGTATCCAAAAATTGGAAATTGAAATGACGAAAGGAGAAAATTTATCATGAAAAAAGAAACCATGCAAAATATGAAGAAAGCGTATGATAGTATCGAAATTCCGGAGGAATTGCAGGAACGTGTAAAAACAGGGATCAACGAGGGAAAACAAAAAGCGCAGAAGGGGAGAAATTCCAGTGTGAAATGGATCGTGCGCATTGGCAGTGTTGCCGCTGCGGCAGTTTTGGCATTTGGCCTGCTTTTGCATTTCAATGAAAACGCAGCGTATGCGTTAAGTAAAGTTCCGGTACTGGGAAATATTGTGAAAATTGTATCGTTCCGGGATTTTGAAGATACGACGGGCAAGATGAGTGCCAGTGTGAGGGTTCCCGAAGTAAAGGTAACCGGGAAAGACCAAAAAGCGGATGAAGATGCCAGCAAAAAATTAAATGCTCAGATTAAAAAATATACGGATAAGATCATAGATGAGTACTGGAAAGACGTAAAAGAAACGAAAGGGAAAGGACGCGAAAATGTGACGATAGATTATGAAGTTATTACCAATACGAAACGTTTGTTTTCCCTTAAAATCAATTCGATTGTTCAAATAAATACCTCAAGTGACGAGGCGAAAGTATACCATATAGATAAAAAAACAGGAAAATGTATTACCTTAGAAGATATTTTTAAAGACAATACAGATTATCGCGCGGTGTTGACAAAGGAAATTAAAAAACAGATGCGTAATAATATGAAAACGGACAAAGAGAAGGTATATTTCATTGACAAAAAAGGGATGAATTGGACGGGAGTTGGAAAAGAAGCTGATTTTTATATTAATAATAAAAAAGAACTTGTTATGTTATTTGATAAATATGAGGTGGCGCCTGGGTATATGGGGGCGTGTCAGTTTTGTATTCCACAAGAACGGATTCAGAATATAATAAAAAAGGAATATTTTGTAAAGTGAGGTATTAGAGTATGAAGATCAATAAAAAAGCTTTGATTGGTATGTGTGGAGGAATTTTGCTTGCAGATATTTTGTTTGTGGGCTGGGCTTTGAACTCGCTGCGTGCCAATGAGACAAATACGGTGTATGAGACAAAAAGCCCTGCTGTCCCAGTTGTTTCGGCGAAAGAGAAGAAGCCGGAGAGGAGAAAAAAGAAAACGGTTTCCTGGATTCGTAAAGACCTGGATCCGAAGAAGCCGATGGTGGCACTGACGTTTGATGATGGACCCTATACGCCGGTTACCTCACGTATTTTAAAAACCGCCGGAAAATACGATGCGAAAGTTACTTTCTTTGTAGTTGGTGACCGCGTGTCCACCTATGCTAAAGTGATGAAGAAAGCATATCGTCAGGGACACCAGATTGCCAGTCATACCTATCATCATGTCAATTTGACAAAATTGGATTCTGCCGGAATGTTGAAAGAGTTAGAGAAATCTAACACAGCAGTCAAACAAGTGATCGGGCGGGAAGTGTCGGCAATCCGCCCGCCGGAAGGCGCAGTCAATGATCTGATGCGTAAAACATTCAAGATTCCGATGATCTATTGGAGCATAGATACGGAGG
This sequence comes from uncultured Eubacterium sp., assembly GCA_934316845.1. Lineage (GTDB taxonomy): Bacteria > Bacillota > Clostridia > Lachnospirales > Lachnospiraceae > Eubacterium_F. The sequence goes on from CAKRDZ010000045.1 coordinate 13,805, forward strand.
ACTGGCGTTCGCGGGATGCTTCCCAAATTCTCCAAAGGGCGAAAAAGATAAAAGACGGCGATATTGTTTTGATGCACGACCTATACCCTTCCACAGCAGACGCAGTTCAAACATTGATCCCGCGGTTAAAGAAAAAAGGCTTTCAGCTGGTTACGGTGGATGAATTGTTTTATTATAAAAAGATAAAAGCAGAGGGCGGAAAAGTGTATTTTAGTGGAAGATAATGGTATAGAGTACGGCTTGATACGAACTATCCCTGTTGTCAGTGGGCGACAGGGATAGTTTTGCGCAAATTATGTGAAAAAATCACATTAAAATAGAGTATAATACTGTGAAATCTTAAAAAATCAAAAAATAGGATTGCAATATGTGAAAAAATCACATATAATAAAAATATATAAGGAGGTGCTGGTTATGCTGATTAGGTTTTCTGTTGAAAATTTCCTCTCATTTAATCAACGACAAGTTTTTTCTATGGCGGCGGGAAAACATACTAGACATAAAGAACAATTAGTTGTGGTAAATGGGAAAAGAGTATTAAAGGCCGGACTGGTTTATGGAGCAAATGCAGCAGGTAAAAGCAATTTGATTAAGGCAGCTAATTTTGGTAAAAATATTGCTCTTGGCGGGGTTAAAAGCAGCAGAACAAATAATAAATTTTTTCGGATTGATCCTGTTGCGATGAATCGACCGGGGGTTTTTCAATACGATTTTGTTAGTAATGGGCATATCTATTCATATGGTTTTGCAATTTCGTATACGGAAAATATTTTTTTGGCAGAGTGGTTATATTTATGTGATAATAAAGAGGTATGTATATTTGAAAGGAAAGCAGGAGAGAAAATACGTACGGATATCTGCTTTGTGAAAGAGGAAGATGAGCAGAGATTTAATATTTACTCTGACGATGTAAAAGATAGTACAAGTTTTTTGGCAGAAATATGTGGACATAAACTTAAAGAAATAAAGGACTTCACGCCCTTTTTTGATACGCTTGATTTTTTTGCTTCCATGATAGTGATATTTCCACAGACAAAGTATCGAAATTTGGAACAGCTGTTTAAAAGTGATACTAAGGAATCATTGGGGAAATTGTTGAATTATTTTGATACCGGCATTGAAGAAGTACGGACAGAGAAAAGACCGATTGAGGAAGTTCTTACTTTTTTGCCGGAAGATATAAAAAATGATATAATGAATGATATTCAAAAAGCATTTGATGAAGATTGTGAAAAAACGACATCATCGATAACAGTTACAATAGTTGGAAAAAGATTTAGCTTTAAAAAAACAAGCGACGGTAATATAGTTGGTTCGCAATTAATGATGAATCATGGTAACCCATTAGATTTGTTTGAAATTCAGGATGAGTCCGATGGAACAAAGAGGTTGTTTGATTTGATCCCGCTCTATCAGAAAGGGATGGAGAATGGCATAATCTTTATTGACGAACTGGATAGAAGTTTTCATACGAAACTTACTGTTGAATTTTTACAAAAGTTTTTTGAAAAAACGGAAGGATTTCCAACTCAGTTGATCGTAACACTGCATGATTCAAATGTTATGAATTTAAATATCTTTCGTCAGGATGAGATTTGGTTTATGGAAAGAAAAGAAGACCATAGTTCAGAACTATATTCTCTTAATAAATTTAAGGAAAGATTTGACCATTCCGTAGCGAAGGATTATTTGTTGGGGAGATATGGCGCAATTCCAATTTTTGGGATTGATGAGATGGATGAAGAAAAGGGGGAATAAGATGGAGAAATCATTTCGCTTAAGCTCAGATGGTATGTTTTCGAGACCGGAAGAGATATTTCCTGAAAAGCCATTGCGAATCATTTTTTTGTCGGTGGAAGGAAATGTAACAGAACAGAATTATTTTAGCTGGCTTGAAAAATACAGGGAAAAACTTGGGATAAAAACCGGTGTTCATGTGCATCCATTGAGAAGAGGAAAAAGAGATAATTTCAGTGCACCCGCTCAGGTGTTGGAATTGCTGGAAGAATATATTGAAATAAGAGAATCCGACATTTTACCGGATCGGATGAGAAAAGTGATTCCAACAAAATATACAGATGCTTTTGTACAACAATACATGAAAGATCCAGATAGTGTTGATAAAGATAAAAAAGAACAGTTTGAGATGCTGTTAAAACAAGTGGGTATTGATCTTGAATATCAATTTTTTGTAAAAGAATATCAGGGGCAGGATGATTTGTTTGGGGTGGTGATCGACAGAGATTATAATACACATACGGTTATGCAGTTGAACGAGATTCGAAAGCAATATATTGAAAAAGGCTATCATTTCTTTATTACGACACCTTGCTTTGAATTTTGGCTTTTATTGCATTTAGTGGATGTGAAAAAACAGTATAAGGGTGATATGCAGAAATTTAGGGACAATGAGAAAAAAACAAACAAGCATACATTTACCAGCCTTCAAGTTTCTGAACATGCGGGACATTCAAAGAAAATTAGTGAAAAAATTTTTAGGCAATATTATCTTAATCATATTGATTATGCAATTTCACAGACTAAAAAATCTTTCTCTACAGATGTAGAAGAGTTGATAGGTACGGATGAAACCGAGGATTCTAAAAAGGGAAAATTGGGGTCAAATCTTCCTGAATTGTTTAAATTATTGCGGGAAGTGTAGCTTCTGATTATGGAAGATCCATTACTCCAATATTCCATTGCAGGCAAGTACATCTTCTATCCCCAGACGCATGAAGTCTGCCATGGAATGTTCCCGATATAATTTTCTGAAATATTCCATCAGATTCTGACCTTTGTAAGATTCCTCATAAAAATGATCGTGCGCCGGATGCTGGCTTACGCAATATTTTTTCAGGGGCGTTTCAAAAAACAAGGCATCAATGGCTATTTCAGAAAAAATCCAGACAAGGGAAGAGGAGTATTGGTCTTTAAACATCGCATTCCATTTATGAAACCAGTAATAATGGATCAGTTCATGAACACAAGTCTCCAGCATTTCTTCCGATGATTTCCTGTAATTTATATAAATACGATTATTCTTAAAATCATAGGGGCAGACACAATTCACGCTCATAAGGGCGCGCAGTTGCTGTGATTCCAAGGCGCATTCAAATATACTGCGTAATGTACGGTTTATTTCGTCGCGATTTTTCTGCCACAGGCAATTCATCTTTTCGATTTTGGCGGCAATTGTCTCGGCACTATTTTTTTGCTCGTTCATAACAATAGTTCGGACAACTTCTTCTAATGCCGCATTGTTTTGAAGCGCAGGTTCTGTTGGAATATGAAAATATTCACAGATGTATTTTTTAACACGCATATGATCTTCATTTAAGGTTAGCAGACTTAAAATGCTGTTTATGTCTTCCTCAATCGGAGCTTCGCAAAAAAGGATATCCATGATTCACCCACCTATTCCTTATTTCTGTAAATGAATGTCGCTACCGGCGCTAAATGCTTTCACTGCAAATTCTTTCACATCCTCCGGTTTCAAAAAGGGAAGATAGCCGCAAATATCATTGCCGGCATTAAATGTTTTCGCTGCAAATTCTTTCACATCCTCCGGTTTCAAAAAGGGAAGATAGCCGCGAATGTCATTGCCTGCATTAAATGTTTTCGCTGCAAATTCTTTCACATCCTCCGGTTTCAAAAAGGGAAGATAGCCGCGAATGTCATTGCC
>CAKRDZ010000046.1 GCA_934316845.1 uncultured Eubacterium sp.
AGGCATTTTGGGCGAGAGGCTATTATGTGGAAACAATCGGTAATATAACCGATGAAGCAGTACAGAAATATATTAAAGAGCAAGCAGAAGAATCAAGGAAAGAAGATTCGAGAGGTACCGCTTTATAGCGGACCAGTAACAATGCTTGCGGCACCGCCCTTCTGGGCGAGCAGTATCAATGGCCCTTAGGAGGGCCAATATTAAACCACCACTTGAAGTGGTGGTTGATAACTTAGTTACTGTAATACAATAAATGGAGGAATAGAATATGAGAAAAATTAGGATGACAGGAGTTCTTGTGATTGTTTGTATTATGGCTGTATTTAGCAGACAAAATATGGCAGAAGCGCAAAAGAAAATAACCGTGGTAGAAGGCGGCGAGAAAGTATTGACAACCGATGTGTATAAGACAAAGACATCGGTAAATAACAAGAAAAAAGCAAAGATATACAAGCAATATCCGGATGCTTCCGACAAAATATCAACCTTGGCAGATAAGCCGGATAAAGCCCTTTTTGTGAAAGGAATAAAGCCCGGAAAAGCACAGGTGAAAGTGAACACAACTACGGGGGAAACGATATATGAGATCACAATTTTGTCCAAAGAAAAAGTGAAAAAGAAAGCGCGGAAATTGTTGAAAAAAGAGATGAGAAATAAGAAGGGAATTTATGTGGATTTTAATCAGGATGGAATAGAAGAATACTACTATAATGGGAAAATATTTTACTATGATTATGAGAAAAATAAGGTGATTGCAAAGCGCTTTTTTACGGAAAAAGAGATTAGGAAAATACAAAAATTGTATTATTCTTCCAAGAGGCATCTGCTCTATGCGGAAATGGAAGGAAAGACAGCGGTACGTTTTGCTTTGTTTGACCGGGAAAAGATAATTGGCAGACGCGATAGAGAGATACGTTTTCTAAAAGTAAAAGACAAAAAGGGAAAAATTTATTACGTATTAAATGATGAGTCATACGATCAGGATGATTATTGGTATCAGCCATATACAGAGGAAGAGATGAATGAGTTTTTGAAAAAACAAATTCCGGATGCACGAGAAATATGTATCAACAGGTAAAATAATACAGCACCCTGCGAGGTATAGTGACAGGGTGCTGTGTAGGTGTATCTTATTAATCTTATTCTCTTTCCAGTGGGAATGACATGCAGTGAGGCCCGCCGCCACCCTTTAAGATTTCTTTCAGGTCGACTTCAATGACCTTTAAGCCGTAGGCGCGCATCTGTTCATTTACGAGTTTGTTGCTTTTAAATGAGATGACGCGGTCATTTCCGAGGCACTGCAGGTTTGCGTGGTGCAGATAAACTTCTTCCTGTTCGACGTTGATGAGTTGGAATCCGCGTTTTTTGAGCATGGCTAAGAAGTTAGAAGGCAGCGCATCTTTGCAGACAACGGCAAGTTTGTCGGCGACAATGTTGAAACACATATCGAGGTGAAGGTTTGGGCGGTCGCACGGAACGCCGATCATCTCGTAGCCAAGTTCATTGACCTGGCGGCGCACATTTTGGAAGCCATCCCAATCGGTTCTGGCGATCACACCGTGGGCGAGAGTATATTCATCGAGATACCAGAAGTCTCCGCCCTCAAATCCGCCGGTAGTACAGCGCGCCACACAAGGGATTCCAAGTTCTTTCATTTTCTTTTCGTATTCGGAAAGTTCACCGGCACGGCATGGCTCGCGGAATTTACCGGCGATGTAGCCTTCTTTGATACAGCCGCCGAAATCACGGGCAAATACTTCATACGGAAGATTTTCTTTGGGATCCATCAGAACCACTTCGACACCGTTTTCACGGTAAGCCTGCTGAAATTCCAGATGTTCCTTCATGCAGGCTTCTTTATTGGAAGCCTCGCCTTTATCCAGCCATTTTTCAGTGATGACATTGATCGGTTCAAATTCAAAATAAGTTGGTGGGCAGAGAAGAACTTTTTTCAGCACACCGGAAGCATTATTTACATAAGTTTTCATAGTCGACACATCCTTTCAGGTTCAATCTGAGTTCATTATAAAGCAGGTAGTGGGAAACGACAATGTGTGCAGGAAATAAAATAAATTGTGCACAAAGCACAAAAAAGACAAGAAAAATATTGCATCATGGAGGTAATTTGATATAATGTAGGGGAAACGACAGCATTTGACAAACGACAAGGAGTGAGGATATGCATTGTAAAGATCTTCTTTCTATGGAACAATTAAAGGATTCGCTGCATCTGGTCGCAGGAGAACAAGGACTTGGCAGAAGTGTGCGGTGGATTTATTTTGCGGACTGCATCGAATGCGTAAAAGACCAGGATAATCTCGCACAATGGATTCATGGCGGGGAACTGGTGATTGTCACAAATTTACATTATTTGAAATCGGAAGAGCGTATGCTCGATATGATGCGGCAGTTTAACCGGAAAACGGCAGCAGGATTTGTGGTCAATGTGGAAGAGGCAAGTGATGCACTGCGGCAATTGGCGGATACGATGGATATGCCGCTTTTTGAACTGGACTGGAACCTCAAAACCGTTGATCTGTCGCAGATCATTTGTTTTGCCCTGGTGGAAGAGGCGAAAAATGAGACGAATATCAGCGAAATCTTTTCAACGATATTATATCAGGTCGGATTTTCGGCAGCAGATGTCGTGCGGCAGGGAGAATATTATGGGCTGGAATTGGAAAAGCCGCATTTTGTGGCTGCGTTTGACATCGATCATCTGACTACTTATATAAAAGGAAACAAACTGCCGCAGGAGCGGAGAAAATCGTGCAAACAAAGTCTGCTTTCTACGATTAAAATGGAATTTTACATGGCAGGATTAAGCAAGATTCTCACAACACTGCAGTCGGATGCGGTGCTGGCGTTGATACCGGAAGAGGCATTTGACCATGCCAAATTAGATCATATTATCCGAAAAATACAAAATGAATTTGTACAAAAAAATAAAATGACCGTTTCCGTCGGGATCGGGTCTTCTTACGAACAGCTGCAGGATTTTTCAAAAAGTGCGACAGAGGCAAATCATGCGGTGCAGCAGATCCGGAGTGAGGGGGCAGAGCAAAAGATCGTGCGCTTTGAGGAAATCGGAATCTTTTATTTTATCAGCCAGATTAAGGATACCGGCTTGCTCGAACGCTACTATCTGGAACTGTTACAGCCGTTGCTGGAGTCCGATCATTATTCAGATGGAAATTTATGTGAAACATTGGAGATGTATCTGAAACATAACAAGAACGCCAATGAGACGGCAGAAGCGATGTATATTCATAGAAATACGATGCGCTACCGGCTGGATAAAATAACAAAATTACTGCGGAGAGACTTAAATAGTATGGATTTCTGCACGGAATTGAATTTTGCTTTTCATATAAAAAATTATCTGAGCGGACAAAAACAGACTCGTCCGTACCGCTGAATATTTTGTGCATGAAGCACAAATGACTTTGTAAGTGAAAACTATAGACAGAAAAAAATAACTGTGCTAACATTTGTATCGTAAACGAAAGCAAAGGCGCTGTAGGAAACTACGGTGCCTTTTTTCTATAATAGGGAATACGCAAATGAGAGGATGAATTGTATGCTTGAAAAAGATTTGGTATTGCAAAATGTATCCAAAAGATATGGCGATAAGTTAGTAGTAGACGGCGTTGATCTCACGATCAATAAAGGTGATTTTTTAACAATTCTCGGACCAAGCGGTGGTGGAAAAACAACGGTGTTAAAAATGATTTCCGGATTCGAGAGCATTTCTTCCGGAGACATCTTTTTAGACGGAAAAACAATCGGTTCGATTCCGGCGCATAAAAGAAATTTTGGAATGCTATTTCAGAATTATGCATTATTTCCTCATATGACAGTGGCAGAAAATGTTGCTTATCCGCTAAAAATAAGACACACGCCTAAGGACCGGCAGAAAGAGATGGTTCATGATATTTTGAAGACCGTCGGACTGGAAGAATATGAAAAACGGTATCCAAGACAGTTGTCCGGAGGACAGCAGCAGCGTGTGGCGCTGGCGAGATCCATTGTATTCAGCCCGGATGTGCTTATGCTGGATGAGCCGCTGGCAGCACTGGATAAGCAGTTAAGAAAACAGATGCAGCTAGAGATCAAAGCCATTCATAATAAGTTTGGACTAACGACAATTAGTGTTACTCACGATCAGGAAGAAGCGCTTACGATGGCGACGAAGGTCTGTGTTATGAAAGAAGCAAAGATCCAGCAGATCGATACTCCGGAGATGATCTATGATTGTCCGGTCAATACCTTTGTTGCGAATTTCATCGGTGAATCTACCGTCATACCGGCTACGATCAGGGGAATTCGTGAAGGAAAGATAACAGCTGTATTTGACAAAGACGACCGCCTGTTTGAAGTGGACTGCAAGCGGAGAGATTACTGGGCAGGATTGAATAAAAAAGTAAACTTTATCATCCGTCCGGAAAAGGTCAAGATTGTAAAAGAAGATTACGACGGAATTAAATTCCCGGCGCGGATCACAAGCTGTGCATTTCTCGGAGATACCTTCCGGGTAAATGTAATTACTGACAGCGGTATCGAATTTAAGATGAAAGTATTTTCACGCGGACACTATGATCTGAGTGTGGGAAACCGCTTGTGGGTCGGCGTTCGTCCTTATGATATGGTACTTGTTCGATACGATGATGAAATATAGAAAAGAGGGTTGTTTATGGCAGAGATGAGATCGTTTATCGGAAAACACGGATTGAAATTACTCCTTACTATTTCTGTTACATTTTTGCTTGTATTTATGATCCTTCCTATTTTGGATATGTTTACCAAAAGTGTAGTGGATGATAACGGATTTACCTGGAGTTATTTCAAAGAATTCTTTTCGAAGAGTTTATATGCAAAGATACTGTTAAATACGATTCGTTTGAGCCTGATCATTGGGCTGGTTACCATCGTTCTTGGCTACCCGGTGGCATATCTTATGAATCGTGTCGGACCGGTATTGCGGTGTATTATCATGGGATGTGTACAGATTCCATTTTGGACGAGCCTGCTTGTACGAACTTATTCCTGGATCGCGATACTGCAGAATCAGGGAGTGGTCAACGTCGTTTTACAAAAACTGGGAATTATCAAACAGCCGGTGCAGCTTTTGTATAACGATGCCGGTGTCATTATAGTAATGACCTATATTATGCTTCCCTATATGATATTTTCCATTTCTTCTGTAATGGGGCAGATTGATAAAAATGTGATCATTGCTTCAAGAAGTCTGGGAGCGGGAAAGACAATGACATTTTTCCGCATTTTTTTACCACTTTCACTTCCGGGAATTATGTCTGGTTTCTTTATTGTATTTCTGAATACAATGGGATATTATATCGTGCCGGCATTGGTTGGCGGACAGAAAAGCCAGATGTTTTCCCAGACAATTCAGAATGAATTAAGTGGTGTATTAAACTGGAATTTTGCTTCGGCAATTTCCATCATATTAGTAATGGTTACTATGATGATCGTCCTTGCTTCCAAGGCGGCGACGAAGCAGAAATACGCAGAAGTCTGAGAGGAGGAAATGGTTATGATTGCAACAATTTTAGCGGTATTAGTGATCCTATTTATGATCCTTCCCATCTTTATTTTATACCCGATATCCTTCAGCCCTACTTCGTATATTGTATTTCCCAACGAAGGATTTTCAACCCAGTGGTATGAAAAATTATTTTCCGATCCGCTCTGGGCGCAGGCAGTACAAAACAGTATTGTGATCGCGATATTTACAACGATACTTTCGCTTCTGTTAGGAACGATCGCAGCCGTTTGTATGAACCGGTTTTCACATAAATGGAAAACCGTATTGGGAGAGTATTTCAGACTCCCACAGACCATTCCGATCATTGTAACGGCAATTTCTATTTACGCGCTGCTTTTAAAATGGCAGCTCAACGGAACTCTGCCGGGACTGGTGATCGCACATACGGTAATTGCTCTTCCGTTTGTCGTTACGACGATGAATGCGGGGATGGAAATTATAAATAACAATTTTGAAGATGCAGCAGTGAATTTAGGAGCAAACCGGTTTATGGCATTTTTCCATGTCACACTGCCGATGCTGAAATCTTCGATACAATCTGCTATGTTATTTGCGTTTCTGACATCGTTTGATGAGATAGCAGTAACCCTTTTTATAACGGGTCCAAGCGTGATTACGATCCCTAAGAAAATGTGGGATGGTATCCGTTTACAGATAGAACCTACGATTGCCGCATTATCCGCAATCCTGGTAAGTGTTTTAATTGTCGGGTTTGTGCTGACTACCCTGGGACAAATGATCAAAGCAGCACGGCATCATCATGCAAAATAAATAATTCATGTAAAGGAGAGATTAATTATGAAAACTTATGTAAACAATGCGTATGGAACATTGAAAAAGGTATTGCTTTGTCCGATTGACAACTACCAGATCATGCCGATTAACTTTGTCGCAAAAAAGTGGATGGCAGAAGGCCACCAGATGGATTATGAACTTTGCAAAAAGCAGCATGAGGCTTTGCAGAAAGCCTACCGTGACAACGGTGTTGAGGTAGAATTGATGGAGCCAAAGGAAGGTTTGGTTTATGAGGTGTTTGCCAGAGATTTTGGTATCTGCCTGAAAGAAGGATACGTTCTCGGACATTTTAAAGAGCCGTGCCGTCAGGGAGAGACACCGGAGTATGAGAAAAAATTAGCAGAACTCGATGTCCCTTGTATCGCACGCTGTACCAGTGGATGCTTTGAAGGAGGAGACTTCTGTTTCCTGGATGAAAATACACTGCTTCACGGTGTGATCGATCGTACCGATATGGCAGGATTTAACAGTGTCAAAGAACAGCTGGATTCGCTGGGTTACGATGTGATCCCGGTTCCGGTTGCCCGTAAGTACCTGCATATCGATGTCTGTATCAATATTATTGCAAAAAATACTGTTATTATCTGTCCGGACATTTTGCCGGAAGGCGTAGTGGCAAGATTTGAACGCCGTGGATTTAATATGATCAAGATTACACCGGAAGAGGTAATGCAGTATTCTGCCAATATCCAGTCTCTGGGAAATGGGAAAGTAATTTCTTCCACGACAAATACAAAAGTAAACCAGATTATGAGAGATCTTGGACTGGAAGTAATCGAAGTAGATATCAGTGAGATCGTAAAAGGCGGTGGTGGTATCCACTGTATGACATTTCCATTGGTACGTGAAGCTGAATAATCAAACTGTGGCACATTAACTGTGCAGAAAGAGAGGACGCTTATGAAATCAAAATGGATAGCAATCGTTATGACGTTAATTATGGTAGTTTCTTTGACCGCTTGCGGAAGTTCCGGCGATGGTTCCCAGAGCTCCGGCAGCGGCGGAAAGGAAACACTGGTTGTCGTTACCTGGGGTGGTGAATTAGAGACGGCATTGAAAAAGGCAGCAGAAAGATTTGAAGAAGCCAATAATTGTACTCTGCAATGGGAATCGGCTCCGGATTATTCGAAAGTAAAAGCAATGGTCGATGCGGGAGATGTTCAGTGGGATGTTATGTCCTGCGACTCCGATTTCGCTTTCCGAGGCGGCAAGCAGGGGCTTTTGGAAAAAATGGATTACAATGTGATCGACAAAGACGGTATCGAAGAGTACTGCTCTGATTATGGAATCCCGGCTTATACCTGGGCGAATGTCATTGCTTACAATTCTGCCAAATATACCGCGGAGACAGCACCGCAGACATGGGCGGAATTTTGGGATACCGATAAGTTCCCGGGGGAAAGAAGTTTCTACAAATTCCCATATCAGACATTGGAAGTGGCACTTTTGGCAGACGGTGTGTCAAAAGATGAACTGTATCCACTGGATGTAGACCGTGCGCTGAAGAGCCTTGACAAGATTAAGGACAAAGTAAGCACCTGGTGGGAAAGCGGTGCGCAGCCACAGCAGATGCTCTCTTCCGGACAGGTTGATCTGATCTCTGCCTGGGCAGGCCGGATCAATAGTGCGAAAGCCGAAGGATCACAGGTAGACATCGTGATGAATCAGGCCATTGTTGTTACGGACAGCTGGGTTGTTCCAAAGGGAACAAAGCACAAAGAATTAGCAATGAAATTCCTGAATTTTATCACTCGTGCGGAAGCCGGCAAAACATTTTCCGAAAATATCACATACGGTCCGGCAAACGAAAAAGCCTATGATCTGTTAGACCAGAGTATTATAGATACCCTGCCGAGTGCACCGAAGTATAAGGATATGGTAGCAACCTATGATCCGGAATACTGGGCAGAAAATTATGACGCAGTAAATGAAAAATTCCAGGCATGGCTTCTGGAGTAATAAAGGAAATGATGGATTGGCAGGGGGCGGCGGTAAGCCGCCCTCTTTAAAAACAGAGAGGAGTGGAGACCATGTATCAATGCAGCAGAGAAAGAATGGAAGAAAAGATAAAGACATTTTCGAAAATAGGAGATGCCGGACATGGAGGGATTACGAGATATTCGCTGTCGGAAGAAGCATTAGAGGCTAGAAGGGAATTTGTACGCCGTATGGAGGCGATAGGGGCTGAGATCACAACAGATGACATGGCAAATATATATGCGACGATACCGGGAAGTGAAGAGGGAAAAAGAATATGTATGGGATCGCATGCGGATTCTGTAAAAAATGGAGGAAATTACGATGGGATTCTCGGCGTAATGTCGGCCATGGAAGTATTGGAAACCGTTGTGGAAAAAAAGATACCGCATAAACATCCTTTGACGGCGATGATCTGGACCAATGAAGAGGGATCTTTGTATCCGCCGGTTATGATGAGTTCCGGAGTGGTATGTTATGACTATCTTCCGCCGGATATACAACGCAGTTACCGGTATGAGGATATGATGAAATCGGTCAGTATGGAAGATGGAAAGACGACTTTTGAAAGTCAGCTGAAAAAATCCGGATTTGTGGGAGCAAAAGAAAACCGGATGTCGCCCGAAAATACACTGTGTGATTTTGAAACGCACATTGAGCAGGGACCGATCTTGGACGATGCGGGAAAAGATCTTGGTGTGGTAGACTGCGTATTGGGAATGTATCATTACCGCGTGCGGTTTTACGGACAGACGACGCACGCCGGAACATTTCCGATGCCAAAGCGGAAAGATGCTTTTTTTGCCGCTGCAAAAGCACTGTCGTATCTGCACGAAAAAATTGATGCCCTTGAAATTGAAAATCTGGTGTATACGACAGGAGAAGTGGTTTGCCATCCGAATATCAATACGTGCGTGCCGGATTATTTTGATTTTTCATTTGATGTAAGGCACGAAGATTCCAGACAGTTGGATAAAGTGGCGGCCATTGTCGAATCGCTGAAAACGATGGAGTTTTGCGGCTGTCGCTGTGAAGTGGAAAAAATATGGAAACGGGATACGGTATGGTGGAATGAAAAACTGGTAGGATATGTAAAAGAGGTGGCAGAAGAGATGGAGATCAAGCATCAGTTTATCCACTCCGGAGCGGGACATGATGCTCAATTTATCTCCTATATGGTTCCTACCACGATGATATTTGCCCCTTCTGTAAAAGGGTTGTCACATTGCGAAGATGAATATACCAGTGTGGAACACTGCACGCTGGCAGCCTCCGTCATGCTGAACGCGGTTTTAAAAGCAGACAGCGAAGGCGTTTGAGGCAGTCTTTAAAACAGCAACAGTGTCACATATACGCCGGCGATCGCGCCGAGTGCCACGACCACGAGACCGCGTTTGAAAAAACTAAGGATCAGCGCAATGACAGTTCCGACGACTGCAGCGGCAGGGTTGCCGGCAGATGAAAAAATGTCAGGAAATGTCAATGCTCCAAGCACGGCATAAGGCGTATAATCCAAAAAATTTTTCAGATAAACGGATTTGATCTCGCGCCGGAAAAAAGTGATCGGAACAAAGCGCGGGATGTAAGTAACGACAGCCATTACGGCGATCGCGATCAAACAATAACGTAAATTCATATCAGGCCTCACTTTCTGGCGGTGTGTCGTCCCCTGCGCTATCTGCCGTGAGAGGTTCCGGGGAGAACCAGGCACCGATCCCGGCGGCAATGATGGTTGATAAGATCACGCGGAATCCCGAAGAAATGTGGTTCAGTCCGGGAACGTAGCGGATGATACATGAACAAAGTACCGCAAGCAGGACAACAAAGCAGACATTTTTCTTTTCGCGGGCGGCAGGTACGATCAGCGCGATAAACATTGCGTAAAGACCAATCCCCATGGCGGATTGAAGTTCTGCCGGCAGCAGAGTCGAGATTGTTCCGCCTAAAAATGTTCCGAGAACCCATCCGATAAACGGAAGGGTGATCAGTCCGCCGAAAAATCCGGCACCGATCTGTCCCGGCTCCATCGAAGCCATGACAAACGTTTCGTCTGTAATACAAAAACTGAGGATCAGGCGTTTCCATACCGGAACGTCCTGCCGGAGTTTTTGTGACAACGAAAGTGACATCAGGGAATACCGCAGATTGATGACAAATGTTGTCAGTGCGATCTCCAGATATCCGGCACTTGCAAAGATCAGATTGGTGCCGGCAAACTGGCCTGCGGAGGTCACATTGGTGAGTGAGATCAATACGGCAGCCCACACGGGAATACCGCCGGATACTGCCATAAAGCCAAATGTAAAAGAAACCGGGAGATATCCGAGAAAAATCGGAAATCCTCGTTTCAATCCATACATAAATGATTTCATATTAATCTTCTTTTTCTGCCTCCATTTCAAATGTTTCGATCACGGAAGTACAATGAGGACAGCGGGTTGCTTTGATGTCGATCTTGCTGTAGCAGAAAGGACAGGTTTTCTCGGCAGGAACTTCTGCCTCCGTGTCTTTTCTGTGCCCCAGACTGGCAAGCGCATTCATTCCTTTTACGAGCAGGAAGATCACAAATACCATGATCAGGAAATTGATAACCGCGGTCAGAAAAGAACCGTATTTCACATCGACATCGCGGATGGTTAGCACCAGATAACTCAGGTCAGTGTTCGCTATCAAACCGATCAACGGCGAAAGCACGTCGTTTACCATCGAGTTAATGATCGCCTGAAAAGCGGCACCGATAATAACACCAATTGCCAGATCCATGACATTTCCACGCAGGGCAAATTCTTTAAATTCCTGTAAAAATTTCTTCATAGTCGTTCTCATCCTCCTAAGTAGTTTGATTTTGTAAAAAATACCAAATTGTGTATGATATATAAGTATAGCACAGTCGTAAGGCAGAGGTCAAATAGAAAAGGCTTGACACCGCGCACATTGCCATTTATGATGAAGAAAAAACACACAGGAGACAATATGTTAAAAGAAGACCAATTTGTAACCCCGCTGCTTGCGTGGTACGATAAAAATAAACGGGAAATGGTGTGGCGCGACCGCGAAAATGCGTATTATACCTGGATTTCGGAAATTATGCTGCAGCAGACACGGATCGAGGCGGCAAAAGATTATTTTGTGCGGTTTACGGAGGAACTTCCGGATATTCGGAGTCTTGCCAATGTGCCGCAGGAGAGGCTGTTAAAATTGTGGGAAGGACTTGGATATTATAACCGTGCCAAAAATTTACAAAAAACAGCAAAGATATTAGTAGAACAATATGGGGCAGAACTGCCGGCAGATTATGAAAAACTGCTTGCACTGCCGGGGATCGGGCCGTATACGGCGGGGGCGATCGCTTCAATTGCGTATGGGATCAAAGTGCCTGCGGTGGATGGCAACGTGCTCCGCGTGATGATGCGATATCAGGCAAGCCTGGAAGATATTTCCAAAATGTCCGTGCGCCGCCGCGTAGAGGGCGAGTTGACGGACGTAATGCCGGAGCGGCCGGGAGATTTCAACCAGGCGATCATGGAACTTGGCGAAGTGGTCTGCATCCCCAATGGAACACCGCTCTGCGACCGATGTCCGTTGGCGGCGGCTTGCGAGGCAAAACAAAAAGGTGAGCCGGAGCAGTATCCGCGGAAGATCGAAAAGAAACCGCGTAAGATCGAGAAAAAGACGATATTAATTTTTGAAAAAGAGGGAATGCTTGGAATTGCCAAGCGGGAAAATAAAGGACTGCTGGCAGGGCTGTATGAGTTTCCTTCCTTTGACGGTTATTTTAATAAGAAAGAACTGGAAGAAAAACTGGCAGGGGAAGGAATTGTTGTAAAAAAAATCCAGCCGCTTGGAGCGGCAAAGCACATTTTCTCTCATATTGAATGGCATATGAAAGGCTATGTCATCGAACTTCCGCCGTCCGGAAAGCAGCCGGAACTGCTCTTTGCCTCGCTGGAAGAGGTCGAAGATACGTACAGTCTGCCGACCGCATTTCGGGCGTATCGAGAGAAAATGAAAAAAATTCTCAATAAGTAAAAAAGGGGTGGAGTTTCTCGGAAAAAAGGTGTATGATAAAGAGAAATACAATTGACAGGAGGAATTCACTATGTTGAAATGTTTAAAGAAAATCGATAAAAAAGCGACAGGACTTGTGGCAGCCGGCATACTGCTTGGAACCGCCGGTGTGAAGATCCTGGGAAGCAAAGACGCAAAGAAATTGTACACCAATTGTACGGCAGCAGTTCTTCGGGCAAAAGACTGTGTGATGAAGACTGCAACTAAGATTCAGGAGAATGCAGAGGACATCTATGCAGAGGCACAGATCATCAATGAAGAGCGTGCCAATGAGGAATTTGTAGATGGCGAAGAGGAAACTGCAGATGAGATTCAGGATTGAGCATGAACTAAAGGGGCGCATGCGTCTCCATGTCTGTACGAAGAAGATGTCGTATGAAGAGGCGGATACGCTTCAGTATTATCTGGGAAGTTTTCCGTTTGTGACAAAAGTAAAAGTTCATGAAAATATAGGAAATGTCACCGTGAATTACGTGGGACCGCGTAAGCAGCTGTGTGAGGCACTTGCCGCATATGACCCGGAAAAGGTGGATGTTCCGGACGAGTTTCTTCATAATTCCGGACGGAAGTTAAATGAAGAGTACAAAGCGAAACTCATCAATAAGATGCTGTTTATGGCAGGTACAAAATTATTTCTGCCGGCACCGGTCCGCACGTTGATAACGGTGGTAAAGGCTGGAAAATATTGGAAAGAAGGTGCGCAGACACTGGCGCGCCGGAAGATCGAAGTGCCGGTTCTGGATGCGACGGCGATTGGCGTGTCGGTGCTGCGCGGTGATATGAACTCCGCCAACTCGATCATGTTTTTGCTTGGGATCGGTGAGATTCTGGAAGAGTGGACACACAAAAAATCGGTCGAAGATCTGGCGAGAAGTATGTCTTTGAATATAACCAAAGTATGGCAGTTAGTGGAGGGAAAAGAAGTGCTGGTTCCCTCCAACACGATCGTGCCGGGAGACGAAGTAGTTGTCCATATGGGAAATGTGATCCCGTTTGACGGCGTTGTGACGAGTGGAGATGCGATGGTCAATCAGGCATCGCTGACCGGAGAACCTCTTCCTGTCCATAAAACGACGGGCGGTTATGTCTATGCAGGCACCGTTGTGGAAGACGGCGATCTGACTCTGAAAGTGGAAAAATCAGCAGGCGGCACACGGTTTGAAAAAGTGGTTGCGATGATCGAGGATTCGGAAAAATTAAAATCTTCGCTGGAAGGAAAAGCAGAACATCTTGCAGACCGCCTTGTGCCATACACACTTGCCGGTACCGGTTTGGTATATCTTCTTACACGAAACGTGACGAAGACACTGGCAGTACTGATGGTAGATTTTTCCTGCGCTCTGAAACTTGCGATGCCGATTTCCGTGCTTTCTGCAATACGGGAGGCCAGCCATTATCAGATGACCGTAAAAGGTGGAAAATATCTGGAGGCAATGTCAGAAGCGGATACGATCGTATTTGACAAAACCGGAACGCTGACGAAAGCGCAGCCGACGGTGGTGGATGTGATCCCATTCTGCGAGGCAGGACCGGATGAACTGCTTCGTATCGCGGCTTGTCTGGAAGAGCATTTTCCACACTCCATGGCAAAAGCCGTCGTGGATGCGGCAGCACAGAAAGGACTTGTGCATGAAGAGATCCATTCCAAAGTGGAATACATTGTCGCACACGGAATTTCGTCCTTTGTGGAGGGAAAAAAAGCAGTGATCGGAAGCGCACATTTTATCTTTGAAGATGAAAAATGTGTGGTACCGGAAGACTATCAAAGCCGGTTTGATTCGCTGCCGGAAGAGTATTCGCATTTATATCTGGCAGTGGATGGAAAACTCTGCGCTGTAATCTGCATCGAAGATCCGCTTCGGGAAGAGGCAGCTGAAGTCATTCAGCAGCTGAAGAAAGTCGGTATCAAAAATGTGGTTATGATGACGGGAGACAGTAATCGTACTGCACGCGCCATCGCTGCACGGGTTGGTGTAGACCGGTATTTTGCCGAAGTGCTGCCGGAAGATAAGGCGCATTTTGTCGAAAAAGCGAAAGCAAATGGTTCGAAAGTCATTATGATCGGAGATGGAATCAATGACTCGCCGGCATTGTCGGCGGCAGATGTCGGAATTGCCATCAGTGACGGAGCTGAGATTGCGCGTGAGATCGCAGATGTGACGGTCGGAGCGGACAACCTGTATCAGATCGTGACATTGAAACAGATCAGCAATGCGTTGATGAAACGCATTCATACGAATTATCGTCGGATCGTTGCCATCAATGCCGGTTTGATCGTTCTTGGTGTAGCAGGTGTGATCCAGCCTACGACATCGGCGCTGCTTCACAATTCTTCGACCCTTGTCATCAGTCTGGAAAGCATGAAAAATCTGCTGGAAGGATGAGAAAAAGAATAGATAAAATAATGCGGGCGGGCTGCTCTATTTGGAACAGTCCGCCCGTAATTTATCGTTTCGTTAGTTTTTTGTAATCTAGTCATTGTAACCATTTGGATTCATGCTCTGCCATTTCCACGAATCGGCACACATATCTTCCAGGTCGTATTTTGCTGTCCAGTGAAGTTCTTTCTCTGCTTTGTCGCATTTGGAATACAGCTCGTCCAGATCGCCGGCACGGCGCGGCTTGATCTCGTAAGGAATCTTTTTGCCACAGGCCTTTTCATAGGCGTGAACGACATCCAAAACGCTGGAACCCTTTCCCGTACCGAGATTGTAGATTTTTACGCCGCAGTTTTCTTTGATTTTCTCTAACGCTTTTACGTGACCGTCAGCAAGATCAACTACATGCACGTAATCACGGACGCCGGTGCCATCGTGTGTCTTGTAGTCGTCGCCAAATACACCGAGGCATTCGCGTTTGCCGACAGCAACCTGCGATACGTAAGGTACGAGGTTATTTGGAATCCCCTTTGGATCCTCGCCGATCAGGCCGCTCTTGTGTGCTCCGATCGGATTGAAATAGCGGAGCAGGATGACATTCCAGGAATTGTCAGCGGTGTGCAGGTCGGTAAGGATCTGTTCTAACATCCATTTGGTCCAGCCATACGGATTGGTTGGGGATCCCTTTGGACATTCTTCTGTGATCGGAATAAAAGCAGGATCTCCGTAAACGGTCGCGGATGAACTGAAAATGATATTTTTCACGTTGTGGTTTCGCATGCAGTCTACGAGATGCAGTGTTCCGGTAATGTTGTTGTGATAATATTCAATCGGTTTTTCCACCGATTCGCCGACGGCTTTTAACCCGGCAAAATGAATGACTGCGTCAACATTTTCTTTGGCAAATACGTCGTCGAGTGCTTCTTTATCTAACAGATCGACTTCGTAAAAAGCAGGTTTTTTCCCTGTAATCTCGGCGATGCGTTCCACTGCTTTCTCATTGGAATTATAAAGATTATCTACGATCACGACCTCGTAGTCATTTTCCAGCAGATCAACACATGTATGGCTGCCGATATAGCCGGCGCCTCCGGTAACTAAAATTTTCATATAGAATCTCCTTTCGATATGGTTTGTAATTATCAAGTTAAATGGCGTGCAGTCGGCACATTTTACAGCTTATGTGCGCCGTCGCCAATTTCAACACTGTAAAATTCTGGAATTTTCCCACAATTCTTTTTATAGGCATCAGAAAGTGCTTCCTTGAAATCCGCTATCTTATCCGAAGCGACAAGGCTGACGGTACATCCGCCAAATCCGCCGCCGGTAATGCGGCTTCCGAGTACGTAAGGCAAAGCCCACGCTGTCTCCACCAGAGTGTCAATCTCCGGGCAGGAAACTTCATAATCATCGCGCAGAGAGAGGTGGGACGCATTCATTAATTTTCCGAATGTGTCAAGATCATTTTCCTTCAATGCTTTTACGGCGGCAATGGTCCGCCGGTTTTCGGATACCGCATGCCGCACGCGCTTTTGCACGATCTCATCGTGGATGAGGTGTTTGTTTACTTCAAACTGATTGTCGGTAAGATCTCCCAGTGCCGAGATATCAAGGGCGCGCTGCAGCATAAGCAGACCTTTTTCGCATTCGCGCCGCCGGTCGTTGTAAGCCGAGGAAACCAGGCTGTGTTTCACCAGACTGTTCGTAATTACCAATTTGTAATTACCAAGATTTACCGGCACCCATTCATGATCAAGCGTGTTCGTATCCAGGAAGATCGCGTGATCCTTTTTCCCCATCGCAGAAGCAAATTGATCCATGATGCCGCAATTCATGCCATTGTATTTGTTTTCGGCGGTCTGCCCTAAAAGAGCAATCTGCGGCATCGAAACGGAGTCCGGATAAAAACAGTCCTTCAAAATAATTCCTGTCAGTACTTCCAGCGAAGCCGAGGAAGAAAGACCGGAACCATTCGGAATATTTCCATAAATATACAGATCCATGCCTTTTTCAATCGGATAACCATGCTTTCCAAACGCCCAGATCACGCCCATCGGATAGCTAATCCATCGGGAATCCTCCAATGGTTTCAAGTCATCCAGCGACGACTCGATCACGCCGTTTTCCGAAAAATTTTCGGAGTAGAACCGCAGTCTGCGGTCATCACGCAGCTGCACCAGTCCGTAAGTCCCGACGTCCAGCGCGCACGGAAATACATGCCCGCCGTTGTAGTCGGTGTGCTCACCGATCAGATTAACCCGCCCAGGTGCGAAAAAAGCCTCCGGCATCCCATCGGTTTTAAATATAGTAGTAAATTTTTGTTTCATTTCATCAAGAGTCATAAGGTTTCCTTTCTTATGTTCGGTTGTAGTCATTGAACCGATAACGGAATTGTTGTTTAAGGAAGCGTGCTGATGCACGCGCAGGTCATCAAACTTCGTTTGGTGACAATATTAAATGGACTTAGATAAGTGTATCATGTTTTGCGGAATTTGGCAAATTATATGCGGGGCAGGGAGTGGGGGCCTAAAATGAAAAAGTAAATTCCACCCCTTGCTGTCACAATAGAATTCAGTTTTGCACAATCGACATTTACTTTTTC
>CAKRDZ010000047.1 GCA_934316845.1 uncultured Eubacterium sp.
GACTCCGGTAATATCCAAGCAACAATCCAATGAATTTTTTTAGCCACAAATGTTACAAAAATGCTTGACCACAACAATCAGCGAGAAAAATATTATCAAGGCCAATAACTGGGATCTGGAATTTCGAACGGTGGTACAAAATATGGTAAACCGGGAACAGCATTTGAAGATGAGTTTTCGGATTATTGGGGCAGATGGTTCGACAGTAAAATATTCAGAAGAGAAAAATTACACGATTCCTGCACTTGTGAACCGGTATGATCCGGAAGTTGCAAAAGAATCACTTTCTATCACGATTCCGGATGTTTCCGGACTGGTTAGTGGCGATAAAATGGAGGGAAAAATTGTGGATGCGGATACGGGAGAAGTTTTGGCTACGGACAAAACGGCGGAGCAGGCTTGGAGCATGGTCAATCTGCATTACAAATTGAAAGCGGAAGATGGCACGACAGAAGACATTCCGGAGGCGGAAACAACTACGGTTTATGTGCCGCAAAATACTACATATACGTTGAGAAAACCGCAGTTATCCGGGTACACCTATATAGAAAATAATTCAGATGGGGATAGAGTAAACGTCACAGAAGAAAGCGTGGACGTTACGTATTATTATCAGGAAGAGACAGGTTCTGTTGAGACACCAAAACCGACGCCGACGGAAACGGACGCACCTATTGTGACACCGACGACAGTGCCAACGATAAAACCATCAAAGAAACCGGCAACAGCGACACCAAGTACGACACCTATTGCAAGGCCGACGGTAAAACCTACGACAGTACCAAGTACACCAACCGTGATGCCGGCGACAGAAAGACCTACATTGAGTCCGGCTGTGACGCCAGCCACAACAGTGTTACCATCGACTTCAACCCCTGCGGTGAATCCAACAAAAACACCGGGTGAAATAGCAACGCCAACGACGCTGCCAACAGCCAAGCCGACACAAAAACCAGCGGCACCAACCCTGGTGCCGGCGACAGAAAGACCTACATTGAGTCCGGCTGTGACGCCAATTCCAACAGTTGCTCCGTCAACGGCGACTCCTACGCTGTCCCCGACAGCAACCCCGGTGGTAAATCCAGTAAAAACACCAAGTGTGACATTAGTACCAACAACGTTGCCGTCAGACTCGCCGACAAAACGACCGGTCACGCCAGACCCAACAGTTGCTCCGTCAACGGCAATGCCTACGCAGCATCCATTGGAAACCCCATTCGCGACAGTTACACCACCCGTAGTGCCACCGGTGAAAACACCAGCGGTGACGACAACACCACCAATAGTAGCACCTCCTGTGGCAACACCGGCAGTGATACCAACCCAGATAGTGGCGCTACCGACAAAAACACCAATAATGACGGCAGCGCCAAATGAAAAATTTACAGCAACGCCAGTAGAAAAACAAAATATTTCTGCAAAAAGGAAAGACATTACTGCTGTAATAAAATTGAAAAGGAACAAAAAGATTTATCCTGCTGTAAAAAAGGCGGTTTGCAAGGTGGAAAAAAGAGCAAGGAAACAAGGCAGGAAGATTTGCGTTAAAATTATATATAAGACAGGAAAAAATCGGAAGTTGAAACTTGACAAAGCGACGATACGGTTTCTTGTTAGGAAAAAGATAAAGGAAGTGCGATGGGTCAATGGGAAAAAGCGGATTACGCTTAATTTGAAAACGTTGAAAAAAGGAAGAAAAAAATATGTTTTCCATAAAGTCAATTACACTAACAGAAAATGACAAAATCATCTGCGGCTGGGGAAATTCCGGAAAACAAATCCAGCTTTTTTCTCAGTCACTCATGGTTATTAATCTGATAAATGGGGAATGCTTGCAGCAGTTTTACCCCGTGCGTGTGCAGAGTTGTATGGATTTGTCTAAAGTGCGTATGGAGCCGGTTACGATAACTGAACTGCCGCAAAATATTGTTCAAATTTCTATGTTAGGTACAACACAGAGATACGATGCTGGGGAAATTGATATTTTGTGCAAACCATGGAGTCAGGAGCCTCGTCGAAAAGGATGCGGCGATTGCAGCAGATGTAGGAAGTGTTGGACATAAGCAATATTTTACAATGATAACGAGATTTTGGCGAGATGTATTTGTGCTATATTTGATGACACAGCCAGCTCTTATCCTTGTTTGTATTATTGTGGCGGTAGTAATTGTAATTGGAGTGGCGAAGAGTAAGAAGTAAGCACGCGGAAATAATGCTTTTTTCAAGCACGCTTTTATGGTATTATGGTTTTAGGTAGTTTCATGAAACCATAGTACCATAATTAAATTGGGAGAAAAAATAATGAACACAAACATAATAGAATTGAAAAAGGGATTAAATACAGCTTTTATTGATGCGATGCAAAATTCTAATTTAGCATACCGTCCTCAGTTTGTCTACAATGACAATCAAAAGGGACAGAAGGTGTTTTCTGCAATTGAGGATGAGTTACGTCATTGCGATGAATTTGCTATTAGTGTAGCGTTTATTACAAGAGGCGGTATTACGCCGCTTTTGCAGACTTTGAAGGAATTGGAACATAAGGGGGTAAAAGGACGCATTTTGACGACGGATTATTTGTGCTTTAGTGATCCGTCAGCGTTGGATACATTGGCAAGTCTTTCTAATGTGCAGCTTCGTATGTATCAAACAGAGCGTGCAGGAAGTGGGTTTCATACCAAGGGATATATCTTTCAAAAAGAGGAAGAATATCATTTTATTATAGGAAGTTCAAATCTGACACAAGATGCTTTGACAAAAAATATGGAGTGGAATACAAAGATGGTTTCCACCAGTCAGGGTGAAATGATACAAGATATTGTGACGGAATTTGAGCGGATATGGAATACAGAGGAGTATACAAAGGAATACGATGAATTTATTGAAGAATACCGCAAGAGATTCGAAGAGAAAAAATTGTTCGAAAAGATGGTTTCCGAGCAAAAGAAAATTGCTAAAAGGGAACTGGTTCCTTCCATCGAAGCATATTCTTTAAAACCAAATTCAATGCAGCGGGCATTTATTTATGAATTGTTAAAACTTATAAAACAGGGAAATGACAGGGCACTTTTGATCTCTGCCACCGGAACCGGAAAAACCTATGCTTCTGCATTTGCGATGCGAGAACTTGGCTTTAAAAGAGTTTTATTTTTAGTACATAGAAATCAAATTGCAAAGCAGGCAAAGACGTCTTTTGAAAAGGTATTTGGAAGCAAAATACGGGCGGGAATTGTTTCCGGAAATCAGCATGATTATGACGTGGATTTTGTATTTGCTACGGTTCAGACGTTGAGCAAAATGGAAAATTTACAAAGGTTTTCCAAGGATTATTTTGAGGCATGTATTTATGATGAAGCACATCATACAAGTGCGGAGAGTTTTAAGCGGGTGATGGACTATTTTACCCCGAAATTTACATTGGGAATGACTGCGACGCCGGATAAGCGGGATGATAATGTAGAAGGAAGAAATATTTATGAAATATTTAATCATAACATAGCTTACGAAATTCGTTTGCAGCAAGCGATGGAGGAGGATTTGCTTTGTCCGTTTCATTATTTTGGAATTACCGATCTTCATATGATTTCGGATGAGGGGAAAACCAAGGAAGAACAGTTGGAAAACTTCCGATATCTTACAAGCGATGAGCGTGTTAAGTATGTTATGGATCAGGCAAAATATTTTGGATATTCCGGAGAACGTGTGAAAGGATTGATCTTTTGCAGCCGTATTGAAGAGGCAAGGGAACTGTCCCGCAAATTTAATGAACATGGCTGGAGAACGATGGCATTAAGCGGGGCGGATTCCGAAGAGGAGAGAGCACGTGCGATTGAACGCTTGACGATGGATGTGCAGTCGGAAGACGATGACTACCTTGATTATTTGATTACCGTTGATATTTTTTCGGAAGGAACCGATATTGTTGAAGTAAATCAAGTAATTATGCTTCGCCCAACTCAATCGCCGATCGTATTCATTCAGCAGTTGGGGCGTGGTCTCCGAAAAGCAGAGGGGAAGGAATATGTTGTAATTCTCGATTTTATTGGAAATTATAAAAATAATTTCATGATTCCAATTGCACTATCCGGAGACAGAAGCTACAATAAAGATAATATCCGAAGATATTTGAGGGAAGGCGGCCGCGTTATTCCCGGTGCAAGTACGATTCATTTTGATGAAATCAGCAGAAAGAAAATATATGAATCCATCGATGGCTTAAGGACGACAAAGAAAATGTTGTCTGCAAAATATTTTGAGGTAAAAGACCGACTTGGAAAAATTCCAAGTATAGTCGATTTTTATACGCAGGGGGAAGTCGATCCGTTACTTTTGATTCAATACGCAGGAAATTATTATCATTTTTTGAAAATGATTGATAAGGAGTATAGCGGAGAAATGACGGACAGGGAAGAAGCCTGCCTGGAATTTGTATCCCAGAATCTGGCAAATGGAAAACGTATTTATGAACTTATTATGCTGCAGCAATTATTACAAGAGGGAAGATTTAATAAGAAACAGATGGAGATAAAATTACGGCAGGATTATAATATGGAAATGTCTGAAAAATCGTTTGAGTCTGCTGTTCATGTTCTCGAAGGAGAATTTATTAATACGCAGTCTGAACGAAAAAAATACAGTCAATTAGATATACTGACAGAAGAAAAAGATCAATTTATTTCTCGGACATTTTTATATTATGTGAGAATTCGGGGATCCGAATTTATCCGGCAAATGAAAGACATAGTAGAACTTGGAATTCGAAGATATAGTGAAGTATACCAAAAAGAGATGGATGATCTTGGACTGTCATTGTATCAAAAATATTCACGTAAGGACATATGCCGTTTGTTGAATTGGGAAAAGGATGAAAGTTCGACTGTTTATGGTTATAAGATTAAATATGATACATGTCCGATTTTTGTGACGTATCACAAAAAAGAGGATATTGCAAAGAGCACAATGTATGAAGATGCATTTGTAAATAATCAGATTTTTAGCTGGATGACTCGGAGTCGTGTGTCATTGGATAGTGTAGAATCACAAAAGTTGATTCATGCTGAGGAAAGTGGTTTGAAAGTTCTTTTGTTCATCAAGAAAAGCGATGGAGAAGGAATGGATTTCTATTACATGGGACAAGTGATGCCGGCTGCTTGGGAGCAGACCCGGATTCAGGATGACAAAGGAAGATTTCTTCCCATTATGAATTTTCAACTTCAAATGTGTCATCCGGTGAGAGAAGATATTTATCAGTATTTTGTTAATGAATAGAGGTATAAACATGAAGACAATATGTGTAGTGGCGGCAGTTATAAAAGCGGTCAATGAACAAGGAAAAGAAATAATATTAGCGACACAAAGAGGTTATGGAGAATTCAAAGGTGGCTGGGAGTTCCCTGGTGGAAAGCTGGAAGAAGGTGAAACTCCCCAAGAGGCATTAATTCGGGAAATAAAAGAGGAATTAGATGCAGATATCTTCGTGGGTGATTTAATTGATATCGTCGAATATGATTATCCGACATTTCATTTATCCATGAAATGTTTTTGGTGTGAATTGCAGTCAGAACATCTGGTATTAAATGAGCATGAGGATGCCAAGTGGCTTTCAAAAGATCAGCTTGGCACAGTATCCTGGCTGCCCGCAGATGTTACTTTAGTACAAAAAATAGCAAAGTAAAAATACTATTTTGAAGTATCACTCACCTTCCTAAATTTCGTTTGCCGGATGATATTCCGCATATTGGAATTTGAGATGAATTCAAAATCCGTGCGAAAGCCGAAGGCACAATGCAGGGCATCCGTCAGGTCAGTGCGGTTGTAGGCAGGGATGTAGCCGCTTTCTTTGGATAGATGCGTCATTTTCATATCGCTTAGTGCGGCTGTGATCTGGCTGCCGCTAAATTTGCCATCCAGTTTTTGTACTAACAGATGTTTCATCAGCAGACTGATAAAACCCACTAAGAAATGCGCTTTTATACGGGAATCTCTTGGAATATATACATCCTTTGTTTCAAATTCAGATTTCATAATGCGGAACATTTCGCCAATGTCCCAGCGGTGCTTGTTAAAGTTTATTATGTCACTGGAAGAATTTTCCGGATTTGTGGTAACAGCATAAAACCCATCAAAAGGGGGTGCGGACAGGGAAGATTCCAGCTGGTGGCTGTGTGTTTTCTGCTGGAAGGCACGGTATTTTGGAGAATAAGTGACAATGACGGTTTCTGCTGTGTTTTCGGTTATATGTGGCAGTGTTTTGTAATAGATGGCATCAAATGTTTCCGGATCTGTTTCGTCGAGGGAGCGAAGGTCAATTTTTTGATCGGAGCCGGGAATTTGAAATTGTGTCGGGTCCAGTATCAGATCCTGCTGCTCCTTGTTTAATTCTTTTAAAGGCAATGGGATTGCATAAGAGTGCCTTTGGTGAGTATTATAAAAAGGGTTATTTTTATCGCCGAGACCTCTGTCTGTGCAAAAGAGAAAGGTACCGCAGTTAAAATCGCGTAAAACTTTTTCCTCCAGAGGGGTGAGGGAAACCGGATCTTTCCGGTTTGTTTGAAAAAGATCAAAGGCAAGCGGAATCCCGTCTGCATCCATAAATATGCCCATTGTGACAAAGGGATCCGGGTGGCTGCGTTTGTTTTTTTCTTCTGTTTCAAAACAGAAATCCACACAGTCATAGTATAAGATGCGTGCATTTCGCGGATAAACAAAGGTGGAATTACGGTAGAGTGCTTCCTGGATATAATCGGATTCTTCTGCCAGCACAGTGAGAGCAGGATATACATTATGTGGAGCGTATTTGGATGATTCCAGAAGAGACTGGCAGTAAGAGAAGCTGCTCATTTTGCCGGAGGGGGAGAGGGTTCTTGCGTAGATCAGATTGGTCAGAATGGCAAAAAGGTCATACGTGATCCGGCGGCGGTTTCGGATGTTTCTGCATATGGCATCAAGCCGTAATTCGTGGCATAAATGCTGTAAAAAAAGATATCCTGCGTTAAAGGTTCTTATTTCGTTAAGAGGAATGTGTGAAGTTTGGGAAAAATCGATGGAAATTTTGTGCTTTTGCTGATTGAAAAGTGCGGTTTCTTTTGCCGCCTCTTCTTTTGCCCATGCCATCATTTTCTCGTGGTCGCCAGAGAAATCTGCCAAGAGATCATTGTATTTTCCGAGTTTTTTATAAATGCGGGAAGAAGTTTTTCCGTCCGGTTTACAGTAAGACTGTGTGATATAAACATTTTTATTGCTGCTGCTCCCCGTGATGCTGATATACATAGCATTGCCCCCTTAGTATTGTTTGATTACGTTAATAAAATGTGTATTTCCTTTTATTATAGCGCAATATATATGAAAAATCACGTAAAAAATAAAAATCTGGAAAAACTTAGCATTGCATAAACCGCATATCCCAAGTATAATATTACTTAGATAAGAGGTGGACAAGTTGATGAATCTGATACACGTAGACAATATAACAATTCCGGAATTGGAATTCTATGCAAGTACTTCGGAATCCCGGCTGATGCATTGGTATGAACCGCAGGAAGGGGTATTTATTGCGGAGAGTCCCAAGGTGATCGAGAGGGCACTGGCGGATGACTATGAACCAATTTCGTTCCTTTTGGAAGAGAAAGATGTGCCGGGGCAGATGGCGCACATTTTAGATCAATATGAGGACACGCCGGTTTACACATCCACGGAAGAGGTGCTGCTGGGTATCACCGGATTTAAACTTACGCGTGGGGCATTGTGTGCGATGCGCAGGAGAAAACTTCCGTCGATTTATGAGGCGGCTTGTGAAGCAGGAAGAATTGTTGTACTGGAAAATGTGATGAATCCGACCAATGTCGGAGCGATATTCCGATCGGCAGCAGCCTTAGGGATGGATGCCGTGCTTCTTACGCAGGGATGTAGTGATCCGTTGTACCGGAGAGCGATACGGGTTAGTATGGGAACCGTATTTCAGGTGCCATGGACATTTATTGACGAGATAAAAGAGGATTATCTGGAGCAGTTACGGGAAATGCAGTTTAAAACAGTATCAATGGCACTGTGTGAAGGCTCGGTCAGCATAGATTCTCCGGCATTGAAAGAGGAGAAAAAACTGGCTGTCATCATGGGAACAGAAGGCGATGGTCTGCGCGAAGAGACCATTCGGCGCAGCGATTATATCGTAAATATTCCGATGACACATGAAGTGGATTCGCTCAATGTGGCAGCAGCGAGTGCCGTTGCTTTTTGGGAATTGACAAAATAGAAAGGTGGACGAAAGTTATGAATAAAATGCGTATAACAAAAAGAATAGCAGCATTTTTGTTAAGTTTTGCGATGATTGTTCCTGCCAATAATATAGCAGCGGCAAAACCGGAAAAAATATTAGAGACAGATGTCGCGGAGGCATCCGACAAATGTACGATGCTGGGTGTCTATGGCTCTTATTTTTCGCAGGCTCAAGAGGCACTTGACAGGATTAATGAAATTCGAAAAGAAGCATGTGACCAGGGAGATGTACAGGATCCAAGAAATCCGGACAGATATCTTCAGCCATCGGATTATGTGCCGTTAAAGTGGTCAAGTGATCTTGAAAATATCGCGCGTATCCGTGCAGCAGAAGCAGGGATCGGATATTCCTTTATGAATTCCGGACATGACCGCCTCAATCAGCGGGGAACATATTCAATCAGCAGTAACGGTATTACTTCCTGGGCCGAAGATCTTGCGTACTACTGGAAAAAGGATATGGTACAGGGCATTCAGTTATGGTATGAGGAAAAACAAGACTGGTTAAATCAGGATGCAAGTAAAGTGACCGGTCATTATACGAGCATGATCAATCCAAATTATACATACGTTGGATTTGGAGGGTTTTATTCGGAAGCAGCCCGATATCCGAGTACGATGTCTGCGGAGTTTTCTTATATGGACAATTTGGATGAGACGATGCAGGACGCACCGGAAAATGTAATGCAGAAAATTGAAGTTTCAAAGGAATTTATTAAAGAGACGTATCTGGAAGGGGACGATAAGATCGTAACCGGCGGGACGACAACTGTAGAACCGCACGTTACGATCCAGCGTGGAAATGCGGTGAGAACATTATGGACCATTGCAGAAGATATCACCTATACTTCTTCAAACCCGGATGTCGCCACGGTAACAGAGGATGGTGTAGTAACCGGAAAAGCGATGGGAACCACTACGATTACGGCACGTTCCGGAGAAAGCATTCTGGCACAAAAGGAAATTACCGTAGAATGTGATCATGAGTATGAGTTTAGTGAAATTGATTCTGCCGGCGAATGCAATGGCGTGTGTACAATATGTGGAAATGAGATTCAGTTCACACCGCCGACGCAGATTCGGATTTATTGGAACAACAGCAGTTCCGGCAACTATATGTATTCCTCCTATGTTCCAGGCAGCAATCCGATTGGATCAAAGTTATATTGCTGGATTCAGGTCGCCAATGGAGATGAGGATTATCAGACAATGATAATGGAATCAAGTAACGAAAATGTGGCAGTTCCGTGCAGTAAAGAAGCTACAAATTCGGCAGATGATTATTTTGATATTTTAGGAGCCGGAGTTACGACACTTACGGTGTATCCAAAATATAATCCGACACTTAAGCGGACGTTTACACTGCGTGTGGAGGGAGACGAAGAGGCGTCACCAACACCGGATCAAAGTGAAGCACCGACGCCAACGCAGAGTGCTGCACCGTCACCGGATCAAAGCGCCGCACCGACACCGGATCAAAGTGCCGCGCCAACGCCGGATCAAAGTGCCGCGCCAACGCCGGATCAAAGCGAAGCGCCAACATCAACGCCGACGCAGAGTGCAGAGCCAACACCAACACCAACGCAAAGCGCCGCACCGTCACCAACGCAGAGTGCCGCACCGTCACCAATACAGAGTGTGGCTCCGACCGTAAAACCAAGCGTGAAGCCGACGACAAAACCGGGTTCGACAATAGTTCCAACTCAGAAACCGACAGCAGGTTCCAACACAGGAAACTCAAACGGAAAACAGAGTTTGGAAAATCAACAAAAGGAAGAGGATACGGACACAACACTGACTCAATATGTGCCAAAGGGAACTTCTATTAAAGTAAAAGGTCTTTATTATAAAGTGAACAAGGTGAATGTTTCAAAAGACATTTATGAGGTAATATGTACAGGAAGTAAGAATAAGAAGATCAAGAAATTGACAATTCCCAATACGGTAACTTATAAAGGTGTTTCGTACCGCGTAACCGGTATCGGCAAAAAAGCATTTTACAAATATCGTAAATTAAAGAAAATAAAGATACAGAGTTTGTATTTGAAGAAAGGAAAGATTGGAAAGAATGCCTTCCGGGGAATTTCCAAACAAGTATCGGTTTATGTGCCGACCGAAAAAATGCAGACTTATCTGAAATGGTTGAAAAAAGCCGGATTAAAATTTTATTAGAACTTTCAAGACCTAAATTAGGAGAAATCTTAGTTTAGGTCTTTTTGCAGCTGCGGCAAAAGTGTGGTCGTTTGGACATTTTACATTTTCAGATCGTGTATATTACAGAACGAGGAAAGAGAGGAGGCGAAAAGATTGAAGCCAGGTGAAGTAGGAAGCCTTTATGAAAAATATTGCGATATGGTGTTTCGTACCGCAGTATTATATTTAAAAAATCAGGAGGATGCCTATGATATTGTTCACATTGTTTTTGAAAAACTGCTGCGTAAGAATATCCGTTTTAGAGATGAAGAGCACAGCAAGGCATGGCTGCTGCGGGTAACGGGAAATGCCTGCAAAGACCAGTTGAAAAGTGCTTACCGGAAAAAGCAGATATCGTTGGAAGAACAGCAGGAAAAGGGATGTGATTATTCCTTTCGGGAAGAAGGAAAGGAATCGTATGAAGAACTGCTGCAGGCAATCGTAAAAATCCCGGAGATGTACCGGGAGGTAATTTATCTGTATTATTTTGAAGGATACAATACAAAGGAGATTGCAAAAATAGTTGGCAAAAGTGCTTCTGCAATCCGGTCGCGTCTCGCAAAAGCAAGGGTGTTGTTAGCGGAAATTTTAAAGGAGGAAATGTGATATGATCAAGAAAATGAATAAAATGTTTGATGAAATTGTTATGGAGGAAGAAAGAAAAGAATGGATATGGGAAGATTTGGAAAAAGCGTATGCTAAACCGCGCTTGTCTGCAATGCGGCGGGGAATTGTGGCAGCAGCTTGTCTATTGGTGCTTGTCGTTCCGATTGGAGTCATTGCAGCATCGGGCTGGCAATGGCCGTTTTTGCAGGAGCTTGGGGAGGAAGAAAATAAGCAGTTAAATTCCAAGTTTCACAATGAGCAGGCGCAAGTGAATGCGTACGGACTTCAATTCAAGATTGAAAAAGCGCTGTGTGATAAGAGTATGAAAATCGGATATTTTTATGTATCTGTGAAGGATCTTTCGGGAAATGGGATTCATGTGTCGCATGCCGGTGGGATGGAGGAAACCAAATCGTATAAAAAAGGAGATGTAATATTTGATTTTTTATATGGGGGAGTCACATATGACGAAGAAAACTCCACGGAGGGGATCCAATATTTTTATGTTGAAAATGAGTTGTCAGCTGAGGATACGGATCCCATTCAAAATCTCAGGATTGAAATTGGGAAATTTGAGGGAAATGGAAAACAGGGAGAAGTTTATACCGAGATCTTGAAAACAGAAACACTTACGGCAGCCAATGTGGTTGAAATGCCAACGTTGACATGGAAGATTGGAACTGCGGAAGTCAAACTATCTTCAATCGCGGCAAACGTGTCGGATAAAAAGACAAAGGAATTGCAGATCATTTTGAAAAACAATAAAACCATTACCGATTACTTTGATTACAATCTGGATAAAATTGGAAAGGATGGTACAATTCCGGAAGATTCGTTTACAACCAAAGAAGAACAAAAAACGGAGGATTCCGCGGATGCGACGGTTATGGCGTATCGTTTTGGATATGTCGATATCAGCCGGATTGAGGGAATCCGCTACGACGGCAGATATTATGGTGTAGAAGAGGCAGAATAAAAAAGGGAATGGATAAAAACGAAGCAATAGAGAAATTTATTCCGTAAAGGATAAACTCTCTATTGCTTTTTTTGTCGAAATGTTAGAAAATAAAAGTAACTTATTGTGAGAAGGAGGCAGTTATGAACATACAAATTTTTGGCAGCAAAAAAGACAACAACACAAAAAAAGCACAGCGTTTTTTTAAGGAACGAGGAATCCGGTTTCAATATATTGATCTGCGGGAAAAGACTATGAGCAAAGGTGAATTTCGCTCGGTGGCAGCAGTTAATGGCGGGCTGGAAGGAATGATAAACAAAGAATGTAAGGATCAGGATGCTCTTGCATTGGTGACGTATATCGCGGAAGAAGACAAATTAGATAAGTTACTTGAAAATCCACAGATTTTAAAAATTCCGATTGTTCGCAATGGCAGACAGGCAACGCTGGGATACCAGCCGGATGTGTGGAAAACGTGGGAATAAAGGAGGTACCTATGAAACAAGATTGGTTAAACAAGATAAAAGCATACAAAAACTCCAAGTATTTATGGGGAGTTGTGGGAGTGGTCGCAGGTTTTGTGATCGGCATTTACCGGGCAGTGCTTTTCAAGTTTTTGATTTTCTGTGTGGTATGTGCAGGTGGCATCATTCTATTTGCCATTTTTAGTAAAATCGTAAATAAGATTTATCAGAAGCGTATAGAAATAAAGAATAATGGTTATGGATTTGATTATTTTTCCGAACTAAATATTTATAAAAAGATGAGAAAACAGGATGCGAAAGATGATGGAATTCTCTATGTGCCGGAGTATTCGGATTGGAAGGCGAGGATTCAGAAGAATTATGAGAAGCAGAAGGAAAATGAGGATTTCTGTCATTTTCTGATTCAGAAAAAAAGAGATATTGAAAATATGAAAAAACAAGTGGAAATAATTTCCATACCGCTTGTGGTGCTGGCGGCGACGTTGTTTTTTGAGGCAGCACAATGGAAAGTGGCATTTTCCAGAGAGGAAGCAGGAATTGTCATTCTTGCAATGATTTTTGGAATTGCTGTTGTGGTTGCAAGAGACATTCAAAGATGGCGGGAACAGACAGAGTTTTTGGAAGACGTAATGCAGGTGCTGGAAGATAAGGAACAAAACGAATACATAGCATCGGAGGGATGACGATGAAAAAGATAGCAGTTAGAAAGCGGATTCTTGCCGGACTGCTGGCAGTTGCGCTTATTGTGCCAAATGCAAATGTGGCAGGAGCGAAGACAAAGAAGGTGCTGGAAACGGATGTGACAGAAGCATCGGAGGGATGTACGCTGGTTGGTGTGTACGGCTCTTATTTTGCACAGGCGAAGGAGGCGCTTGCCAAGATTAATGCAATCCGAAAAGAAGCCTGTGAAGCGGGAAATGTACGTGATCCGAGAGATCCCGGCAGATACCTTACGGCGTCAGATTATGTCCCGTTGAAGTGGTCGAGTGATCTTGAAAATATTGCGCGTATCCGTGCGGCAGAAGCAGGAATTGCATTTCGGTTTATGGATTCCGGTCATAATCGTTTGAATGAAAAGAACACGTTTTCCATCACCAGTAATGGCATAAGTTCTTCTTCCGAAGATCTTGCTTACTATCATGTCCAGGATATGATCGAGGGAATCCTGCTTTGGTATAGTGAAAAACAATACTGGGTAAAACAGGATTTCAGTGAGGAAACCGGTCATTATACGAGTATGATCAATCCGAAGTTTACGTATGTTGGATTTGGCGGATTTTATTCGGAAGCAGCACCGTATCCGGCTACAATGGCCGGAGAATTTTCTGCTAAGTCCGATCTGGATGAGACGATGCAGGAAGCCCCGGCAGACGTGATGCAGAAGATAGAGGTGTCAAATAACTTTATCCGGGAGACTTATCTGGATGGAGACTCCCAGATTTTTACAGGTGGAACAACAACGGTGACGACGCGTGTGAAACTTCGAAGAAAAAATGCTCTGCGGGATGTGTGGTCGATAGAAGATGTTACCTATACTTCTTCGGATCCGTCAGTGGCGACGGTGACAGCAGAAGGGCTGGTAACGGGAATGACGGATGGAACGGTTACCATCACGGCAAAATCCGGCAGCACGATCACAGCGCAAAAAGAAATTACGGTAAAATGTAATCATCCGAAAAAAATGACATCGTATACCGAATCAACGTGTACAAAGGAAGGAAAAAAACAATATTATTGTGCTGTCTGCCAAAATACAATAGAAGAAACCGTGGCAAAAAAAGAGCATGATTATGTCTACGGAGCGGCAGATTTGCAGGGAAAAAGTACCGGAAAATGTTCGGTGTGCGGGGATACGATCCGCATCGCACCACCGACGCAGATGACGTTGTACTGGCGCAACAGCACAAGTTCAAAGGCGAGTTATTCAAAGACTTTCCCGGCAAGCAATCCGGTGGGATCCCTGCTATACTGCTGGAAACAGCTTTCGGATGGAGATGTGAATTACCAGAATATGGTGATGAAATCGACAAATGAAGAAGTGGCGGCTGCACCGGAAGAGGCGGAAAATAATACGGCATACGACCATTATGAGATTTTAGCGGAAGGAATCACCGAACTCAGTGTATATCCAAAGTACAATCCGCGCATTAAGAAAACGTTTATGCTGCGTGTTGGCGAGGAAGGCAGTCAGGATATTTCGGAGATGGATGTCCGTTTGTCAAAAGATACATTTACCTATGATGGAAATGCCTGCAGCCCGGAAGTGACGGTGTCTTACCGCCAAGATACCGTGCTGGAGCAGGGGATTGATTATATGGTCTCTTATGAAAATAATGTCAACGCCGGGACTGCGACAGCGGTTATTTCCGGAAAAGGACTATTTTATGGAACGATCCGGAAAGATTTTACAATCTGCAAAAAGGAAGAAGAGTCCCACACGCATGAAACCGTGATCGATGAAGCGGTCGCGGCTACCTGTACCGGAGACGGTCTGACACAGGGAAGCCATTGCTCGAAATGTGGGGAGATACTGGAGGCGCAGACCGTTATTCCGGCGACAGGACACCGGTATGCAGGGGGAACGTGTGAAAAATGCGGAGATATTCTTTATATCGAAATGGATGGAATCCGTTATACAAAGGTGGAAGATCTTTCCGGCAATGTGACGGTGCATGTTTGTGCCAAACCGGAGGAGAAGATTTCCGGCAAAGTGGACATCCCGGCAGAGGTTACGATGGGAGATACGACGTATATGGTTACCGTTATCGACGCTAATGCGTTTGCGGATCAGACCGGGCTGACGTATGTGACATTGCCAAAAACACTTACAAATATTGGAAATAAAGCGTTTGCCGGCTGTGCTTCTCTGGAAGGAATGAAATTCAAAGCAAAGACGGCGCCGGAGGCAGCAGAGGATGCCTGGGAAGGTGCCGGAACTGGGGGTTTTACAATTATCACTCCGAAATATGCGCAGGATTATTACAGCATTGAAAAAATATCCGGAGCGACGGTTCGCGAGGAAACGGATGAAGAACATGTGCATGATATGCAGAAATATGATGCAAAGGCACAGACGTGTACACAGGGGGGGAATATTGAATATTACATTTGCCGGGACTGCGACAATGTGTATGCAGATGCGGATGGAAAGATAGGCATTTTGCTCATAGATACCCATTTGCAGCCGTTGGGACATGACTGGGAGCCGGATTTCACAATTGATATCCCGGCGACGGCGACGACGCAGGGCGAAAAATCCATTCACTGCCGCCGCTGCGGGGAGCGTTCCCGTATTGTCAAATATTCGCCGGAAGACGAACCAGATGCCTCCAATGGCGGAAATAGCGGGGATTCTGCACAGGAAGCTCCTTATTATGGAGGTTCGGATGATAACGAGGATACAGAGGATGGCAAGAGATATTATTTCTATTTTTCAAAAGGCTCCTCATTTAAAATAAAAGGGATTCGTTATCAGATCAATGCCGTAAATACGAAAAAAGGCATTTATGATGTGACCTGTATGGGCAGCAGTTCCAAGAAAATCAAAAAGATAACAGTGCCAAATTATGTAAAATACAAAGGAATCTACTATCGTGTCACCGGAATCGGCAAAAACGCATTTGCCGGCTGCCGCAAAGTAAAAACGATAAAGATTCAGAGTATGTTTTTGAAGAAAAAGAACATTGGGAAGAATGCTTTTCGTGGAATTCCGAGGAAAGCCACAGTTTATGTGCCGTCCGGAAAAATGAAAACCTACCGCAAATGGTTTAAAAAGGCGGGGTTGAAAGGGTAAGATGAGGAGGGTACAAAAAGTGCCGTAGCACCCTATTTAAAGGGCGCTGCGGCACTTTTAATCGCTAGCGTCTTTGTTATCCTATTATTTTTTAGGTAAGAGTACTGATGTGGGTCAGTACTCTTTAAATTAACTGCTGACTTCTTCTATTTATCCTCGGAAATCGTACCGCTTAAGGAAATATGTGACGCAGGACGATAACAAAAGCAATTTTAATATTGATGATGTTTACTCTCATCCTGTAACATAGTCAGGGTCAAATGTTTTAACATCGAGGTAGTAAGTTTTAATACCTGTGTTTTTATTATGCTCAA
The DNA here is from genome assembly GCA_934316845.1 of uncultured Eubacterium sp. Classification (GTDB taxonomy): domain Bacteria; phylum Bacillota; class Clostridia; order Lachnospirales; family Lachnospiraceae; genus Eubacterium_F. Next base: position 16,618 of record CAKRDZ010000047.1, read on the forward strand.
TACAATCACTTTGTTGTGGTCAAGCATTTTTGTAACATTTGTGGCTAAAAAAATTCATTGGATTGTTGCTTGGATATTACCGGAGTC
>CAKRDZ010000048.1 GCA_934316845.1 uncultured Eubacterium sp.
GTATTGAAACACAAGCCGCAAATAGAGCGGTCCGGTTGAAAGTTTGAGAGCAGTGTAAATTCAGAGGGTATTGAAACTTGTTGCGTCGGCAGTTAATGATATGGATGTTTGAGAGCAGTGTAAATTCAGAGGGTATTGAAACACAAGCCGCAAATAGAGCGGTCCGGTTGAAAGTTTGAGAGCAGTGTAAATTCAGAGGGTATTGAAACCTTAACTTTTTTCTTTATCATGCAAAAGTGGTTTGAGAGCAGTGTAAATTCAGAGGGTATTGAAACGCAATCATTGCCGAATTGCCGGCAATTGTGTTTGAGAGCAGTGTAAATTCAGAGGGTATTGAAACATTCCTTGAAGTTAAAGACTGCACAGTTGAGTTTGAGAGCAGTGTAAATTCAGAGGGTATTGAAACAGGATTCGAACCTTTTACCCCACGAGGTAAGTTTGAGAGCAGTGTAAATTCAGAGGGTATTGAAACGACACGACTTTGCCACACAGCTATATTATTGTTTGAGAGCAGTGTAAATTCAGAGGGTATTAAAACTGCGCCGCCATCTGTTTCCGTGATGTTGGTGTTTGAGAGCAGTGCAAATTTAAGAGCGGTTGAAACTAAACTATTTGATATTCTAGATAAGAACGGGGTAAAATATGAACGCAAAAGGAATAATGGAACTTGAAAAAATATATAAAGAGCTTGAAGAGGAGATATTAAATTTACCACCTTTAGATATTCCTCCTAATTCGCTTAATAATTCGTTAAACGTAGAAAGAAACGAGATTACTAAAAAATATATGGAAAGAATACGCAAAGTAAGGGAAGAGTACTCAAAGTGATAAAATTTCAAGAAATGAATTGCTATGACAAAAAACTTAAAAAGAAAGTGGTTCTGATATTATGTTCGATATGTATGATAAGCATTTTACCGTAATAACGTGTTGTGCTGAGTGGCTCAGCATAGATGAGCATCATTCAAATGAAAAAGGTATGCGATATTTTGAAACGGTGGTGGAACTGGTTGAAAAGTTTTGATAAATGATATATTTATTTGAAACTTGAAAATAGAATCTTACGAAAGAAGTATTTGTAACAAACATCCTAATTACTATGAAAGACTGTGATTTAATAATGAAAATGAATGATTGAAGAGGCACGACCTTATTTGGGAAAAAAGGAACACTAGGACGTTTCGATGGTGGAGGCCCCTGATGGCAATACAGCAAAAATATATGGAAAGAATTCGTCAAGCAAAGGAAAAGTACTCAAAATGTTGCAATTTTTAGGAGTGAATTATTATGACCAAAAGTGAATTTGTTGATAAAATTGAACGCGGTTCTGATATTATGTTCGATGTGTATGATAAGCACTATACCATATTAACATGGTGTGATGATGGTATCGGCATAGATGAACAACATCCGAACGAAAAGGGTATGCAATATTTTGAAACTACTTCAGAATTGGTAGAAAAGTTTTTGATAAATAATATACCTATTGGAGAGTTGACAAATAAAATCATAATAACAGATTATTCATAATAAGCGATTTTAAAGTGATTATTATGAAAGTATAATGCTTAAAAGAGAAAAATAAATCCATTTGCGGTCCAAAGCTGGTCCACAAACAGATTTATTTAATACATTATATACAATATCAGAAAAAAGTCAATAAAAATCAGAGGATATTGGAATGTGGAGAACTGCGTCGGGCATGGCTGACGGTTTGAGAGCAGTGTAAAAAACAACATGAGCATTTATAAAAAAATTACAAATTAATAGAAAGCGGGTGAACATATGAAAATAATATGTTTTCACAATCCTAATGAGGAAAACGGATATTTGAGCAATTGGTATCTTTCTGATTTTTCTGTGAATGGCATTGAATTTACATCGATGGAGCAGTTTATGATGTATCGTAAAGCTATTTGCTTCAAGGATAAGGCAATTGCGAAAGAAATTCTTGCAACGGAGGATGGTGCTTATATTAAGAAATTAGGACGTTTAGTATCTAATTATAATGAAAATATTTGGAATGGGTTGAGACAACTTATTGTATATGAAGGCTTGCAGGCAAAATTTACTCAAAATAGTTTTTTACGGCAAAACTTGGTGGATACGCAGAATGCAATACTTGCAGAATGTGCTGTAAAGGACTGCGTTTGGGGGATTGGGTTATCAACGACGGATCCTATGCGATTTAATATTAATGCATGGAGAGGAAAGAATTTGCTTGGGTATTCATTAATGATGGTGAGGGATAATTTGTAGATATTTTCCGATCAGATATCCCATTATTTCATCAACACTATCATTTTCACGTATAAACGACTATTTTTACGTATGTACTTCAAGAATATACTAAAAAAACAGAAGAGGAAATTTGTGAGACTTTAAAGCAAACGGAATAGTTCAAACAAATAATACATATCAAAAGATATTTTTTTTAAGCCAGAACCTCATCGTTCTGGCTTGTTTTCTGCCCATTTTCAGGAAATTTCAAGAAAAACACCAAAAAAATTGTAACTATTCAGGCCCCCTTCCGCACATTCGCATTTCGAACACTTCGTGTTCTTTTCTCGCCTTTGACAAGGCTAAAAATGCTCATATGTGGAAGGGGAGCCCAAATGTATGGAAATCAAAGTCTCTTACGTGCAAGCACGACGATTCGTTGATTTCCATACATTAGATCCTGAATAGTTACAAAAAATTAAAATTTTTTCAAAAAACTTATTGACAAATCTTGATCAATAGTGTACTATAACGATAACAGTTATCATTATTGAAAAGAAACGAGGTGAGGATTTGGCTGGAGTTAAGTATAGTAAGCAGCGTGAGATGATCGTCGAATATTTGAAGTCTACGACGGCTCATCCGACAGCGGAGACCGTTTATATGAACGTTCGAAGCGCAAATCCAAAACTCAGTTTGGGAACTGTTTATCGAAATCTCAAACTTTTGTCGGAAGCGGGAGAGATCCAGAGACTTTCCTGCGGGGATGGTATTGATCGATTCGATGCCACGGTGACGCCGCATTGCCACTTTTTGTGTGACAAGTGTGGAAGCGTGCAGGATGTCGATATGCCGCCGCTTGATGAGTTGGAGAAAAAAGCAGCTGAAAAACTAGATGGAGAAATCCATGGACACCAGGTATATTTTTACGGATTATGTGAAAAATGCCTAAAAGAAGCAAAAAATTTAGAATGATGGTTTCGCGATTGCCATCATTGCTAAAAAATAAAATTTATAAAAGAAAAGGAGAAATTATTATGGCAAAATATGTATGTTCCGTATGCGGTTATGTTCACGAAGGAGATCAGCCACCAGAAAAATGCCCACAGTGTGGTGTAGGTCCTGAAAAATTCAACAAAATGGAAGAAGGCGAAAAAGTCTGGGCTGCTGAGCATGTTGTTGGAGTAGCAAAAGGCGTCAGCGAAGACATCGTTGCAGACCTTCGTGCAAACTTTGAAGGAGAATGTTCCGAAGTAGGTATGTATCTTGCGATGGCACGTGTGGCTCACCGTGAAGGATATCCGGAAATCGGACTTTACTGGGAAAAAGCAGCTTACGAAGAAGCAGAGCATGCTGCAAAATTTGCAGAACTGCTTGGTGAGGTAGTGACAGATTCGACAAAGAAAAACCTGCAGATGCGTGTAGACGCTGAGCATGGTGCGACAGCCGGAAAAATGGATCTTGCTAAACGTGCGAAAGCAGCAAACCTGGATGCGATCCATGATACCGTTCATGAGATGGCTCGTGATGAGGCAAGACATGGTAAAGCATTTGAAGGACTTTTGAAGAGATACTTCGGAGAATAATCGACAGAAAAGTCAGATAAAATAAGGCTCCCTGGGATTTCCCGGGGAGTTTTTCTGTGGGGGTTGCAGGGAACTTTTCTGGTGGGTTTTGAGTTGACGCAGGAGGAAGGAGCATGCTATAATCAAACTATTGACGGAGGTGATGGGAATGGCAAAAAATACACAAAACAGGCGTCTCGTGATGGCGCGGTTTGAAAAAGATATGACGCAGAAAGAACTTGCGGACCAAGTTGGAATTTCCCGTCAGACGATGTGTGCGATTGAACGCGGAGAGACCAATCCAAGTTTACGATTATGCCTTGAGATATGCTGGGCTTTGGATAAGAGTCTGGATGAATTATTTTGGGAAGAAAACCGGGGAGAATAAAAATGATAAAATTGGAAAATGTTTCCATGGCGAACGACAGCGAATTAAAAGAAATCATAGAGACGCCGGGAAAAGAGATTACTGATGCTCTTGCGGCAGCGGCGGACAAGGTACGGAGAGAACATTACGGGGACGAGGTATATGTACGCGGGCTGATAGAATTTACCAATTGTTGTAAAAACAACTGCTATTATTGTGGGATTCGGAGAGATAATCTGCATGCGGACAGATACCGCCTGACAAAGGAAGAAATTCTGGCGTGCTGTGACGAAGGATACCGCCTGGGATTTCGGACATTTGTGCTGCAGGGGGGCGAGGATCCGTATTATACCGATGACAGAGTGTGTGAAATTGTGGCAGAGATTCATCGAAAATTTCCCGATTGTGCCATCACACTTTCCATCGGAGAAAAGACAAGGGAAAGTTACCGGGCGTATTTCGAGGCAGGGGCGGAGCGTTATCTGCTGCGTCATGAGACGGCGGCGGAAGAACATTATGGAAAACTGCATCCGGCGGAGATGAATCTGGCAAACCGCAAAAGATGTCTGTTTGATCTCAAAGAGATCGGATATCAGGTGGGGGCGGGATTTATGGTGGATTCGCCATTTCAAACGACCGAAAATCTGGTGGCAGATCTTCGCTTTTTGCAGGAATTACAGCCGGATATGATCGGCATCGGACCGTATATCACGCATGGGGAGACCCCATTTGCGGAGTATCCGAGCGGAAGTCTGGAAAAGACGCTGCGGATGGTTTCCCTGTTGCGCCTGTTATTTCCGTATGCGCTGATCCCATCGACGACGGCACTCGGAACGATCCACCCGGAGGGGCGTGAACTCGGATTAAAAGCAGGCGGAAACGTCGTGATGCCGAATCTTTCGCCGGTTTCCGTGAGAAAAAAATACGATTTGTATGAAAATAAAATCTGTACCGGAGAAGAGGCGGCACAGTGCCGCGGATGCCTGGAACAGCGCGTTGCGCGGGCGGGATACCGCATCGTGACGGACCGCGGTGATGTAAAAAGATAAAACAAAAGAGACAGAAAAAGAGCCGGCGCGGATTGGAACATTAACGCACGGCTCTTTCACTTTCTGTGATTCTATTTTTCTACATCTTTTAAAATATAATCATAGCGGACTTTCAAAAAGGCTTTCATTTCTTTTACATTTGAATCGAATTGGCTTCGGTGCCAGTTGTCATTGATGCCAAAATATCTTGTATAGAAATCCTGCATCAAAGGTTTGTACAACGTGGTAAGTTCATCCAATTTTTTACAGCAGGCATTGTATTCAAAATTCGTCGAACCGATTTCTTTGATCGTCGCAAGGAATTTCTCGTAAAATGTTTGGTTTTGGATCACGGCTGCGAAAAGGGGATCCATCTCCTTTGCTTTTGTAAAGGAAGCGGTCTTCGCATATTCACTGCCGTTTTTATAGAGTCCCATTGCAAATTCCGTATCATAGACCATATAACGCCATTTTCCATCCGCATAAGGATTCTCCTCGTCAGCGGTACGGGCGCGCCATACGATATAATTTTTGCGGACGTCATGACCGGAAGTGATCAGCCAGTCATTGTTGCCAATGTAGATTTCGGTCGCATAATAATCGGCAAAGCTGTTGATATCCATAATCTTGCAAAATTCTTCATAGACGGCATCGTCCGTAAAATCTTTGTCTGCATAACTTATCAATTCCTCGTACAGGGCGTTGTCTTCGTCGGTTCCCTCGTCAAGTTCATCCTCTTTAAATACGACGACATTGTCTTTGTCAACACCATAATTTTCTTCAAAATTATTGTCGCTGTAACGCTCGGTCAGATTGTACAGTCCCCAGTATTCTCCATTCAGGAAAAGGACACATGGGCGGACAGCCTGCGTGCCATAAGCGCGGTCAGTGACGCAGCTTTGGATAAAGACATCGCGGATCTTGCTCAGTTCGGTATCATTTCCACCGTTGCGGAGCATAAATCCTTTGTATTTTTTGATCTGTTTTCCATCTTTGTCAACATCGCCGGGGATCAAAGGATATTTCAGATTCTTCTGTCCGTAGTCATCGCGCAGGTAAAATTTGAAACTCTTTTGCCCGTACATACGGCTTGCGCCGCCGTGGAGACGCACACCCATCGGCGCGGAAAATTCGAGCTTTCCGGTGGCGGGATCAAAGTAGTCCATGGTCGCTTTGCGTTCCCAGTTTTTTCCGGACTGCGTGTAATTCCCTTCATAATTCCAGTACGCATTACTCTGGATAATGCCCTTTCCTTCCGCGGTCTTCCGCCATTCGTCATAGTAAGCGCCGAGGGCAAGGATGCCCGTGTTGTAGTCGAGCAGATCATCCGGGGCGACGACGACGGAAGCAACAGTGGCACCGTTGTATTTAGTCATATCATTTCCGACAAAATAACTGTTTGTTATAACAGAACTTGCAGTGCCATCCGGAGCAATGGCGGCGGCACGGATGATGGTACATTTATCTACTTCGTCGTCGGCAGGTACATAATCGTAACCGCTTCCGGCTATGCTCATTTTCTTTATATTTTTTCTCGAACACAATACATTTTCGCCGCCATTCCGGCAGGAGATATTGATGCTTCCGGTATAATGCCAAGAGTCTCTGGTTGGAATGCTGCCATCGGTTGTATAGTAGATCTCCGTGCCCGGCTGTGAAGCCATATATAGGCGGAAGGAGTCTTTGTAAATGCCGGTCTTCTGCGAAAGAGCCGGAGCCGCCGGAACACCGTTTTCATAAGGAGCCATCGAGGTAAATGGCGTTTCGGACGGCACTGCCGGAGCCGGTGACGCAGAAGGCTCCGTTGTAACCGGTACGGCAGAAGATGTCGTCACAGCCGGTGAGTCAGCAGGCGTACCGGACACCGGTGAAGCGGCTGCCGGTAAAATGCTTGACGAAGGCGCAGCGGTGGCCGGTGTCTGCGTTGACGGTATGGTCGATGGAGCAGCAGTCACCGTTATTTTTGCGGCTTTTACCGTGACCGTGCAGACGAGTTTCTTTTTGGCTGTTTTTGCGGTGATCTTTGTCTTTCCTCTGCGAAGTGCCTTTACGACTCCTTTTTTCGAGACGGAAGCAACTTTCTTTTTGGAAGATGTCCAGCGGACTTTCTTTTTTGTCCCTTTTACTTTTAATTTTTTTGTCTGTCCGACGGTCAGCGATAGTTTTTTTGCCGAGAGCCGGATCTTTGTTTTGGCCTGCGTATCTGCCGGCGTCAGAGACGGTAGAAGAAGGCCGGCGGCCAGCACGACCGCAGTTGTTTTCATCCAGTTTTGTTTTTTCATAGAAACCTCCAATTTGTTCATATAATAGTAACTTTATCCCACGATAAATACCTATAGAAAGTATATCATAATGGAAGAAAAAAAGATATAGAAAGTTTAGAAAAACTGTGGTACAATGAAAGGCAAATCAGACAAAGATAATTTGATGGCAGAAAGGAAATGAGACAATGCAGGAAAAGGACGGAATGATGAACCGGATCAAAGATATCATCAATGGGTCAACGGATGCAGAGCGCGACCGAAAGGCGAGTATGCAGGGAAAGATCGATCAGGCGGATCATGTTTTTCAATTTTTTTTACTTTTGTTTGGTCTGGGATTCTGGGTTGTGATGATTTTGAAAATGTTCTTATAGGAGAGAGCGCATATGGAATTTGAGATCGGCAATGTAATTAAGATGAAAAAGCCGCATCCGTGCGGGGAAAACCGGTGGGAGATCCTACGTGTAGGGATGGATTTCCGGTTAAAATGCCGGGGGTGCGGACATCAGGTGATGGTTCCGCGGAAAGTGGTAGAGAAAAATTTTAAAGGTTTCTTATAAAAAATGCTTGCTTTTAGAGGATAATCATGGTAAAATGATATTCCGTGATGTAAAAATCATAATTCCTTGTTCTTTTCAGGGATTTATTCCCCTTGAGAAGAGCCAGAGACCAAAAGGAGGTGCAGGCAACTATGAATAAGTATGAATTAGCTTTAGTTGTTAGTGCAAAAGTTGATGACGAAGTAAGAAATGCCACTGTCGAAAAAGCAAAAGAGTATATCACTACTTTCGGCGGTACGATTACAAACGTCGATGAATGGGGCAAGAAAAAACTTGCTTATGAAATTCAGAAGATGAATGAAGGCTTTTATTACTTTATTCAGTTCGACTCAGAACCAGACACACCTGGTGAAATCGAGCAGAGACTTCGCATTATGGACAACGTGCTTCGATACTTATGCGTAAAACAGGAAGCATAAGAAAAGGAGGAATCCTTCCATGAATAAAGTAATTTTAATGGGTAATTTGACGAGAGATCCTGAGATCCGTTATTCTCAGGGTGAGAATTCGTTGGCAATCGCTAGATTTAGTATTGCAGTAAACCGTAGATTTAGCCGTCAAGGCGATACCGATACCGACTTCTTTAATTGTACGGCATTTGGCAAGCAGGCAGAATTCGTTGAAAAATATTTCAAACAGGGTTCACGTATGCTGCTGACCGGACGTGTACAGAATGACAATTATACCAACAAAAACGGTGAGCGTGTGTATAGTGTTCAGATCATGGCAGATGAGATTGAATTTGCTGAGAGAAAGAGCACGGCAGATGCCAATGCATCCCGTGGCGCATCCAATAATTTTGGTGGTGGAGCACCGGAGCCGGCTATGGCTGCAGATGACGATTTTATGAATATTCCGGATGGAATTGAAGACGGTTTACCATTTAACTAAAAGGAGGTAAATCAAATGGCTTATAACAAGGGAAATGGTTCTGATTCTCCAATGAGAAGAAGAGGCCCTCGTAGAAGAAAAAAAGTATGTGCATTCTGTTCTGATAAAGAGCATGATTATATTGACTACAAAGATGTTGCAAAACTGAGAAGATACATGTCCGAGAGAGGTAAGATCCTTCCTCGCCGTATCACAGGTACATGTGCAAAACATCAGCGTGCTTTGACAGTAGCTATCAAACGTGCCCGTCACGTGAGCTTGATGCCATACACATTAGACTAATTTGAAATTTTGTAAGCCCTTTGCAAGAGGAAACTTTTGCAGAGGGCTTATTTTAGTTGCGAAAAATGTGCGGTTGTGGTATAATTCATATTAGTTTGGTTTGTCATCAAACCTTGTTTGGTGACAGGTAAAAGGAGGAGAGCATTTGAAGGGCAACCGAATTCAGGGAACGCTTCGCTCGTATTTGCGGTGGCCGCTTATGTTGACCCCGCTGCTGCTGGCGATGAACGTTCATATATATTTTTTGGATGTAAAAGCGGGAGCGGTTATGACAATCTATGTGCTGCTGTATACGATAATTGCTTTTTTGCTTTTGTACTTTAAGAGAGAGCAGCTGTTAAAAGATATTGTAACGTATGCCATCCGTTTTAATAATACAACAAAGCGTCTGGCGAATGATCTGGACATTCCGGTTTTGATTGCGGATTATGCAGGAAACTGTCTCTGGTTCAACAAAAGTTTTCAAAGACAGTTCTGCAACGAAGGGGTGAGCAGAAAATTTGCAGTGGATTCTGTGATCCCTAATCTTACGGTGGAGACGTATCCGAAGACGTATGAGCAGAATTCCGAGATTCATTTTCACAATGAAGATGTGTTTTATAAAGCAGTGATTCAGAAAGTAAATGTAGATAAAGTCACGGAAGAAAATGGAAAAAAGGCCGAGACGATGGGACTGGGAGACAATTTCTATGTATTTTTCATCTATGATGAAACGGAAATTGTTCATTATATCAAGGAAAACAACGATCAGAGACTGGACGTAGGATTGTTATATATTGACAATTATGATGAGTCGCTGGACCAGGTGGATGAAGTGCGCCGCGCCCTTTTGTCTGCGGTTATCGACAGAAAGATCAATAAATATATGATGAAGATCGATGCCATCACGAAAAAATTGGAAAAAGACAAGTACATTTTCTTGTTTAAACATAAGTATCTTGCTTATCTGCAAAATGATAAATTTTCTCTTTTGGACGATGTGAGAATGGTCAATGCCAAAGAGGAAAATTCGATTACGATCAGCATGGGGATTGGTACGCAGGGCGAGACTTATAAAAAACGGCAGGAATATTCCCGTACCGCGATCGATCTTGCGCTTGCCCGCGGAGGCGACCAGGTCGTTGTAAAGACAAAAGACAACCTGCTCTATTATGGTGGAAAGAGCCGCCAGCAGGAGAAAAGTACAAGAGTAAAAGCACGTGTAAAGGCACACGCACTGCGTGAATCCATCGAAGTGGCAGAACAGGTCATCATTATGGGGCACCGTCTGCCGGATGAAGATGCCCTGGGAAGCGCTGTCGGCATTTACCGCATTGCGGATTCGCTCGGTAAACGGGCGCATGTTGTGGTCAACAAAGTGTCTGCTCCTCTTCGCCCGGTTGTCAACATGCTTTTGGAAAATGGAGATTATCCGGAAGATTTTATTATCAGCGGCGAGGCAGCAAAGGAAATATTTACCAGTGGAACGCTGCTTGTCATCGTAGACGTAAACCATGCGTCTTATACCGATGAACCGGATCTTGTAAATATGGCATCGAGTCTGGTCGTACTTGACCATCATCGTCAGTCCGGCGAATCGTTTGCCAATCCGACATTGTCTTATATCGAGTCGTATGCTTCTTCCGCCTGTGAGATGGTGGCAGAGATACTGCAGTATGTTGGAGATGAAGTGAAGTTAAAACCATACGAAGCCGATGTAATGTATTCGGGAATTATGATCGATACCAATAATTTCCTCAATAAACCGGGAGTCCGTACATTTGAAGCGGTGGCATTTTTACGCCGTTCCGGAGCGGATATCAGCCGGATCCGAAAATTGTTCCGTTGTGATATTAATGAATATAAGATCCGGGCACAGGCGGTGCAGAATACAGAAATATTTATGGAACATTTTGCAATTGCACAGTGCAATGCCAACGACTGTGAATCGCCGACGATCGTGGGTGCGAAGATCGCCAATGAGCTGCTGGATGTGGATAAGATAAAAGCAACATTTGTCCTTACAGAATATGAAGGAAAAATTTATATCAGTGCACGGTCTATCGATGAACTGAATGTGCAGATTGTCATGGAACGCCTTGGCGGCGGCGGTCATATTAACAGTGCCGGGGCGCAGCTTGAAAACTGCACGCTGGCAGAAGGAGCTGAGATTGTGCGCCAGACTCTGCAGCAGATGCAGCAGGACGGTGAATTAGTATAGAAAAACGGAGGTAATACGATGAAAGTTATTTTGTTAGAAGATGTAAAATCTCTTGGAAAAAAGGGAGAAGTAGTAAATGTAAATGATGGCTATGCCAGAAACCTTTTGTTTAAGAAAAACCTCGGCATTGAGGCGACCAAACAAAACCTTAATGATCTTAAACTGCAAAAGCAAAACAATGATAAATTAGAAGCAGAGCGCCTGGAAGAGGCGAAAAAACTTGCCAAAGAACTGGAGCAGAAAGAAGTGGTGCTTGCGATCAAGACAGGTTCCGACGGACGTGCGTTTGGCTCGGTTTCGACCAAAGAGATCGCAGAGGCGGCAAAAGAACAGCTCGGATATGATCTGGATAAAAAGAAAATGCATATGAAAGATGCCATTAAGAGTATCGGAACCTTTCATGTACCGGTAAAACTTCATCCGAAAGTGACGGTGGAACTGAAAGTGGTTGTAAAGGAGAAATAATGTCTTATGGAAGAACAGGTAATCAAGAAAATTCTTCCCCACAGTGCAGAAGCGGAGCAGTCTGTGATCGGAGCGATGATCATGGACCAGGAGGCAATTTTGACAGCGTCTGAGATTTTACTGCCGGATGATTTTTATAATCCGCAGTTTCGTACCCTTTATGAGGCGATGCTGGCATTGTATCAGGAAGGAAAGCCGGTAGATCTGGTGACACTTCAAAATCGTCTGCAGGAGATGAATGTGCCGGCAGAGCTTTGCAGTGTGGAATTTATCAGTAATATTATTGCTGCGGTTCCGACTTCGGCAAATGTAAAATATTACTCGGAGATTGTACGGCAAAAAGCAGTGCTGCGCCGATTGATCCGGGTGACAGAAGGTATCGCCAATGAGTGTTATCAGGACAATGAAAAATTGGAAAATATCCTCGAACAGACAGAAAAACAGGTGTTTGATGTTGTACAGAACCGGGCAGGCAGTGATTTTGTGCCGATCCGCCAGGTAGCGCTGGAGACGCTTGACAGCATCCAGAGTGCGGCAAAAAATGCGGGGGCGGTTACCGGAGTATCGACCGGATTTTATGATCTGGATGCCCGGACTGCCGGATTGCAGAAATCGGATCTCATATTGATCGCAGCCCGTCCGTCCATGGGAAAGACGGCATTTGTATTGAATATTGCGGAAAATGTGGCGGTCAAAAACAACATAACAACGGTTATATTCAGTCTGGAAATGTCACGTGTGCAGCTGGCAAAACGTCTGATCTCCATGAATTCCCATGTCGATTCCCAGAAGATCCGTACCGGTCAGCTGGAAGACCAGGAATGGCGCGATCTGACAGAAAGTACGGTGATCCTTGGAGAATCTGCCCTTGTGATTGATGATACGCCGGGAATCAGTATTGCAGAACTCCGTTCCAAATGCCGTAAATTAAAGATAGAGAAAAATCTGGGGCTTATCATCATCGACTACTTACAGTTGATGTCAGGTTCCGGCGGTAACAAAAATGAATCGAGACAGCAGGAAATTTCTGACATTTCCCGTTCACTGAAAGCTCTGGCGCGTGAAGTGGACTGTCCGGTCATAGCCCTGTCACAGCTCAGCCGTGCGGTGGAAAAACGAGACGACAAACGGCCGATGCTATCGGATCTTCGTGAATCCGGAGCGATCGAGCAGGATGCCGACGTCGTAATGTTTATTTACCGCGATGAATATTATAACAAGGATTCTGACAGCAAAGGAATTACGGAAATCATCATCGGAAAACAGAGAAATGGTCCGACGTGTACCGTGCAGCTCAAGTGGCTGGCTGAATTGACGAAATTTGCCAATTTGGATTTTAAATCCTAGAAAAAAAGAAAAACCTGTCGAAGACAGGAGCGTTTTGTCAAACGGTTTTTTATAAGATAGAATGAAGAGACTTGAAGTCCTTTCTCTTAATGTTATACTTGAATTGAGGGACAAGTATTCATTAAAGGAAAGGACTGATTTAATTTTATGAAGGAACCGGTACAATTATGTTATACGATTTCAGAAGCGGCTAAAGTAATGGAAGTGGAGCCGCACGTACTGCGCTATTGGGAAGAAGAATTGGGACTTGATATCTCGCGAAATTCAATGGGACACCGGATTTACACAGACGATGACTTAAAGACATTCCGCTCGATCAAGCAGCTCAAAGCAAATCATGTGGCGCTCAAAGAAATTCGTCAGCAGATTGTTACATCAGGAGAAAAAACGCCGCTGAAAAAAGATTGTGAAAAAGATTTTTGTGGCGATAAAATGACACAATTTAAGACTATACTCTCTAATATCATAAAGGAGGCCATAAATGAGAATACCGACGAACTGAGTACACAGATCAGCTCACAGGTTTCGGATGATGTGCGCAAAGAGATTGATTATCTCGCCCGCATGCAGGAAGAAGAGCAGGAAGCGCGGTTCAAAAAATTGGATGAAACCATTCGGACATTGCAAAAAGCAAGGCAGGAAGCAGCCATCGCTACGATGGAAGAAAAAAATTCGAAAAAGAAAAAGCATTTTTTCAAACGCTGAATAAAGTTTGCGAAAAAAATTTGTAAAATAAGAATTTTTTGTGATAAGTGCTTGCATTCTTATTGTTTAAATGTTATAATGTTTTCACAATATTGCCGTGCGTATTTGTCGGTTTTCACAAATATGGACGCTAAAATTAAAGGAGGAAGAATGTTTATGTTCTCAAAAGTATCAAAGAAAATTGTAGCAGCAACATTGGCAGTAGCAGTTACTGTATCATGCGCTAGCATTGCTGATACAAAAGATGCATCTGCAGCAGCAAAATTAAGTAAAAAATCACTTAGTCTGACTGTTGGTGGAAAAGATGTTAAATTGACAGCAAGCGCAAAAGCAAAATGGTCTACAAGCAACAAGCAGGTTGCAACTGTTAAAGGCAAAGGTAAAACCGGTACAGTTACAGCAGTAGGTAAAGGTTCTTGTACAATCACTGCTAAAGTAGGAAAAGAAAAACTTTCCTGCAAAGTAAAAGTAGCTGCAGCAAAAGCAGGTACAGTTATTTACGATTTGGCAAAAGAGACAGGATCTAACTCTGAAACCGGTGAGTCTTGGGCAGCACCTGTAAAATGTCCTTACAGCACATTCAAGTACAGCAGTTTCGCTATGTGGCTCTGCCGTGCAACATTCTATGATCCGGCAAATGGTGGTAAAGACTACAGAGGTAAGAAGCTTAACTGTTCTGTAACAGTTAAGAACTCTGGTAAAAACGACCTTGCTGAACTTGGATTCTGCTTCAACTACACAAAAGGTGGCGGCGACGGATCTTATCCATTCGCATTCCATGTAATCGACTCTAAGTTGAGAGGAAAGCTTGCTAAGAAAGCTGGTAAGAAATGGTCTCTTGCGAAGGTTAAGAAAGATGACCAGCACAAACATGCAACAGTAAAAGAAGGAAAGATCGCAAAAGGTAAGACATATACTTACAACTTCTCCTTCACAATCCCAGCAGATGCTATGAACGGTGACAAAGATGAAGAGACAGGTTTGAACTACCCAATCATGTTCTTCATTCCTAACTTGAAAGACAACTCACCATATCAGGTAGGTGACCAGATCACAGTATTGAAAGCTAAATTTACAGTAGGTTGATTTCGCTCATACAAGATCTAATTTAAGAACATAATCAAGAGGCTGTACTTCAGTGAATGGAGTACAGCCTCTTTTTCATAATATATGTTGTGTTTTAAGTAGGAGAATGTTATCTTCTATTTATCCGGGATCCAGATCTCGCCGGAGCAAGCCGGAAGTGTGATGTTCAACATACCGTTTTCCGATGCTGCGGTTTTGCCCGACAAGGCACCGGTGTAAGAAGCGGCAGAGGCTCCACGAACGGAAAGAGATGCTTCGTTTTCGTCGTTATTTACTGTTACGATCACGGAAGCATCGTCAGTGGTGCGGCTGAATGTGTACTGGCGGTTTGTCAGCAGCAGTTCCTGATAACTTCCGTAAGAAAGTGCTTTGGTTTCCTGACGCACTT
Source organism: uncultured Eubacterium sp. (assembly GCA_934316845.1). GTDB lineage: Bacteria > Bacillota > Clostridia > Lachnospirales > Lachnospiraceae > Eubacterium_F. Next base: position 15,366 of record CAKRDZ010000048.1, read on the forward strand.
TGCCGAGTTTTGAGATGAGTGCAGTGCGTTCCTGTGCGTCTGCGGCACCGTCAAAATCAGAAAGCGTGAGATGTGGACGGAGAGAATCATCCGAACCATTTTCTTTTTTTCCTTCAATTCCAAATTCAGAACCGTAGTACAAAGAGGGGATTCCCGGTAACGTATATAACAGGATATGAACCGGGGTAAAATGATCTTTGTTATTTAATTTTGTATAGATACGTTCCACGTCATGGTTGTCTACAAAGTTGTATAATTTTAACCCATCGGCGTTGTTCGACAGCATCTGGTGAAGATAATTGACAGTATGCGCGATCTCAAAATAATTATGGTCGTTGTGACCGGAGAACAAGGCTTTGTGCAGCTGGTAGTTGGTGACCGAATGCAGCATATCTCCGCCGACCCAGCGGCCGTAATCTCCGTGGATGACTTCGCCCATAAGCCAGAAGTCCGGTTTTACCTCATTGGCAGTCTGGCGGAGTGCCTTCATAAAATTAAAGTCCAGTACGTCGGCAGCGTCCAGTCG
>CAKRDZ010000049.1 GCA_934316845.1 uncultured Eubacterium sp.
CTTCTTCCAAATACTCCATCAAAGCCAAACTTCTCAAAGAGTCTATGGATATGAACCGTCGTTTTTACTGTGAAATCACTGCCTTTTGCGGAAAGCACGCTTTCAATATCCACTTTTACACCTTGAATGTCCACTTTTACACCTTGAATGTCCACTTTTTCTTTGTTCAGAAGTCCGCTTATATGAAGATTTCGATTTTGAAGTTCATTTTGCTCGTTCAAAAGCAGATTTCTAAGAAACAGTTCCAGATATTCTGTTGTTTCGTGAATACCTTTTTGCAGGTTCGTATAGTTGGCACGGACAAGTGCATTTCTGAAATACCATGCATTTTCCGCAAAAATATCATTGGTTACAGCAAAACCCAGTGTTCTCAAATATTTAATAAAAAATACTGCTGTTGTCCTCGTATTGCCTTCCCCGAAGATATGAATTTGCCATAACCTTGAAATAAATACTGCAAGATGATGGATAATCTCATCCATTGAAAGACCTTTATAGCTAAAATCTTTCTCCTGTGAAAAATCATATTCAAGCGTTGCTCTCAGTTCAGAAGCGCTGCCGTACATAACGGTTGCCCCATCAAGGACCCATTCTTTCTTTGTGATGTTATAATCTCTAATCTTTCCAGCATGGTTGTAAATCCCCTGAAAGAGTTTGCGGTGGATAGCAATATACTCATTTGGCGAAAATGAGAACGCAATTTCTGAAAGGATTTCTGCAATACGTAAAGAAACCTTATCCGCTTCTTCGGTACGCTCATCGTCTGATAAATGCACTGGTCTTTCTTCATAGTAACTGTCAATAAGGTTCTGCGCTTCTTTCATTGTGATTTTGCCTTCAATATTCTGAATGGCAGTATCAATCAGATATTTAGATGGTTTGAGTCCGTCCACCGCCTGAAGTCCGATTGCTGTACTCCAAGCATAACCCTTATGCGCTTTATCCGGTTCAGATTCTCTTAAATATTCCTTAAATGGGTCTTTTTCCATATCCACTACCTCGTTTTCCATAGTTTCATATTTCCTTTGCATTTATCAAGTATTATTTTGTTATGTCCCATAGTATTCTAAAAATGATTTGCAAATCATCCACTAACTCATCTGTAAAAATAATTTTTTCTATTTCACTATGAATTTCTTCAAACGAATAAATATCAGCAACATATAACATTCCGTAGGATTCATCGTTTTCATTTTTATTTACTCTCGTCTTCCCTTTGACAGAATATACACAAATAGGCTTAATATTAAAATCAATTGCTCCCGTTTCTTCTCTTAGTTCGCGCTTTGCAGCGTCTAGGATCAATTCTCCTTCTTCTCTATGCCCGCCCGGTATTTCATAAGTATCTCTTTCTTTATGTTTACAAAACACCCATTTCCCATCAGCCTTAGAAATAATTACAGCAAATTTTAATAAACTGTCATCTACCTCATCATAAAAATTAACTTCCAGCATTTTTCCTCCATATATTCAAATAAATCTCAACAACAAGGAAATTTACAATTTCTTTATAGGATGTCTAATAACCGTTTTCCATTTCTCTGGAGCAACCTTTCTTGCATCAGACAGATATATTTCATGGTGTATTCTTTCTGTATTCATATCATTAACATATCCATTCTGTTCTAAATACGCATCCATAAGAGCAACTGTTGCAGGTTCATCATCAAATGCTCCCAAATGCATAATCTGAACACACGCCCCTTCATCAATAGTCATAAACTCTGCCGATGAACAATCCAATTTTTTCTTATTTGTCGCGGTTTCAACTGCCCATTCAAAATCTTCTTTCGTTACGAAGTCAGGCAGTCGTATAACGGAAATCCAGTTAAATGTAGACTTATCCGTATAATCTACACCATCTGTATCTTCTTGCCACCAGAAGCCCTCAAGTGGTGGAACTACATATTCAAAAAATCCTTTGATTTTGTAATCCGTTTTATAACTCATTTTCAGAGTATACGCAACAGCATATAACACACTTATTGCCTGCTGATATGCCCCACCTTCGTCATTTGGATCACCTTTTCCCCTAACTGCAATATAATTTGCTTTAGGAACAATTACAATCTCTGGTTTATTTTTAGGCATATAAAATTCTTTGTATTCTTTCTTAAAATCAAAAGCCATTGCTACCTCCATAAGTTCCGTTTTTCTTAATTCAACAAACTGGAATTTGCACTTCCTCACTCGTCTTCTTTTTTATTGTTTCTACTAATATTCGAGCTTAACAATAAAATTCCAGAGCATAAAAATAATACCCAAATTATAATATTTTCTTGATTTATCGCATTATAAATCAAGCATATTATGCTTAATATAATCTGTACAATTGAACAAATCACTCCTATTTTTTGTGTCTTTTTATCCATCATTGTCTCCTCCATAAATTCTAAATTGATAATATTACATGTGTCATATATATTCAAAAGATACCTCTTTTCCATCTGAAGCAGTTGTCGCAAAATTTGCGACAGCTGAATTATTACCTCTTCCTTTGATGCATTATTAATATGTTTACCAATTGTCCTTACGTTTCTTCCACAACTCCTAATTTCCCAATTCATTAAAGCGGAAATTGTCAGCATCTCATAAAACCACAGCAACCTACATCTGAAAACTCAGTGAACCCCAATGTCTTATAGAAATTCACATTCTTAGGCATATTATCCGTTGCCAACTCAATTTGTCGAACATTATGATATTTTTTGAGAACAGCTTTTAGCAGAGCCGTTCCGACACCTTGATGCTGTTTTTGGGGAAAAACAAGAATATCCTGAACAAAAACAATGGTAAAACCATCGCCAACACATCTGATAATTCCAAGCAGTTCTCTATTTTCATATGCTGCTAATACAAGTAAAGAATTTTTGTATCCTTGTTCCAATACTAGCATGTTCTCTGTGTATGCTCTCCATCCAACCTCAGTATAAAGATGCTGTATTTCGTTTTTCTTGAAGTCTCTATATTCTCTTATTTCCATTTTGTCCTCCAAATTTCTATTTACTAAACTCAAACTATCTCAACGCCTTCATCTTCTTACCCTACAAACAAGAAACCTGTCTCGCTCCAAAGAGCTCGGTCAATTCCGTTTTTCCAGTTTATTAAAGCAATTCGTTTAATGCGGTATACTCTCTCAAATACATTCCTCTACGCATCTCATCGACTCCCTTATATGAATTATGCTGAGAAAAAATATTTTTAATTTCAGATATATCAAGCCATCTTGGTTCCATACCAACTTGTATTTCTCTTTCTGTTTGTTTTATTTGAGTTGTACCTGTGGCTTTGCAGATAAAATACCGATTCACCCATTTCCAGTTCTCATAGTATTCATCAATTTCTAACAAGCAATCCGAAGGTTCTACTTTTACCCCTGTTTCTTCAGCAATTTCCCGAATGCAACACTCTTCATCACTTTCATTACTTTCCAAGCCTCCGCCCGGAATCATCCACTGATTTGTTTTTGCTTCATATGAAAGCAAGATACGTTCTCCATCTATAACGATACCTCTACAAGCAGTTCTGGTTTTATCCCAATTACCAAAATAATTTTCTCCAACAATTTCTATCGTTTTCATTTTCATTCATCCTCCGATCAACTTCAATTCTTCTAACTATCTGCTATCCGATAAAATTTAAATTGTTCCGCATCATTCTTCCACAAATTCCGTGTGAAAAATCACTTCTTTACCAAGTTTTTGAGCATACGCTATCTCTTTCTTTACCTGTTCACCTATATATCCATTTATATTAACTACATAAATAGCATCGGCAATTTCTATTTTCCTATAATGCGCCAAATTCAATGCATTTATATCATTTTCACACAAGTCCAATTTACTTTCATTATAGACACATTGCAACACACTCATATCATGCTTGGTTTCTAAAACAAAAGCTATTTTCTTCATTTCTTTTTCAAATTTCATACTCCCACAAATGGTAACAATTTTCAAATTTTTCCCCCTGCAACTTCCAATTTAAACAATCCACAAAAACTTTAGTTCCCATGTCAGAAATCCATTATACCATCACCAACAGTATATATCAACGATATTCCACATTTTTTTGATAATTTTTTCCAATTCAATTCTTCTTTGAACAGAAACTTTTATTATCCGCCATAGTAATCTGTTGTTCCTGTAATTCCATCCAATGCTCCTTGTCTCAACAAACAAACCATGAATCCTTCATCTCCCCATTTTTCTCTGTCTTTATGATAAATTCCGTATTTATAAGATGGTTCAAATCCAAATCTAGAATATAACATTGTATTTCCGCCAAGAAATACCGCTCCATATCCCATGTTTTTTGCTATTTTTAATCCCTCTTCAACAAGCATTCTCATAATGCCCTGTTTTCTATATTCCGGCAAAACTGCGCACTGCGATAAGGTCAATTCCGTAATATTGCCATTATCAGTAACTATGTCGGTCTCATGTATGGCAACTTCTCCAATAATCTTTTCATTTTCCAAAACAGCAACAAGTGATAGTTCTGGAATATATGTATCTTTCAACCTTTCCTCAATGAAATGCTGCCTCATAAATTTACCGGTTTCTATTCCATATTGTTCGAAAAATGCCTCGTAAATTACATTGTCAACTTCGTTGTATTCAGAAAGTTTTTCCGGTCTCATTATTATTTTCATAATTGCAATTACCTCCCCTTTACTTATACCATTCCTTTTGCTACTTATACATGTTTCTATAAACTTCTAATTTAAAAATCATCTCAGCAACCGCAATAATTCATATAAACTGCTAATGCTTCCCTCAGACTTCGTTGTACGTTGTATATGAACAAATTTACAATTTGCATTACGTGCTGTTTTTCTATCTTTTTCTTCATCTCCCACAAAAACCAATTCCGTAACAGGGACACCATATTTATCAGAAATCATCTGCAATCCTTTACAATTTGGTTTCCGATATCCTGCAACGCAAGAAGATACATAATAATCAAAATAACTCAGCAATTCTGAAATATCCTTTTTAAAAATTTCATCGGGCATTGCATTTGGCAGATCCGTAAGCGTCGCTATGATATAATCTTTCTCTTTCAACTCCTTTAAAACTTCTATTGTATCCGGATATATTTTTGCCGACAGTTTTAATCCCTGCCAAAATGTTTCTATACAATTTTTAATTGGCGGATCAACATGCCAGTGTTCCAATGCATTTGAAAAAATATGCTCTGCCGAATATTCTACCTCTCTACCGCTGACTCGCGGATTAAAATCCTTTAAAATTTGAACTGATTTTTGAACATCTTCCTTCGAAACATTGCAATTATATTGCTGAATTATTGCATCAAAACCCTGTTGGTAAAAATCCACCCATGAATATGGCATTCCCTCATACTGCATTAGTGTTCCGCCCAGATCAAAGACTATTAATTTCAAAATGAATCACTTCCTTAAAGTTCGTTCTATTCTGCTATTTTCGTATCACCATAATTCCAGCTGGCAGAAAAAAACATCATAATGTTTTTTTTACTTCTTCATAAAATTTCTATCAATCAAATATTTCATTGTTAAAATCAGAATACAACATCCTTGATTTGACCTTATTTCATCTTTTTTCAATTAGACCAAGCATTTTACGCACCTCTATTGACCTAATATACATTTTTTAAATAAAGGTCAATTTTATTATCGCAAAGCAAACCTCCGCCTCAAAAACAAAACTCTTCCTGCAAACCAGCAAGCATCTCCCCTTACACTTCCTCCGCCCACGCAAGTGCACATCGGACGGCGCGTTTCCATCCCTCTAATTTCCGGCTGCGCTGCTCTTGTGGCATATCTGCATGAAATACCTTTGACAACGCCCAGTTTTTGCGGATATCGTCGATATCTTCCCAGTATCCTACTGCAAGTCCTGCCAGATAAGCCGCTCCTAACGCTGTTGTTTCTACGCATTTTGGGCGAAGCACATCCACATTCAGCATATCCGCCTGAAACTGCATCAAAAAATTATTGTTTGAAGCACCGCCGTCTACTTTAAGGCTGACAATATCCACGCCGGATTCCTGCTCCATAATTTTCAAAATGTCATATGTCTGGTATGCCATTGCTTCTAAGACAGCCCGCACAAAATGTTCTTTTTTACATCCTCTTGTCAAACCGACAACCATTCCTCGTGCGTATGGATTCCAATAAGGCGCACCCAGTCCCGTAAACGCAGGTACGACATAAACTCCATTGGTATCTTCTACCGCATCTGCATAGGCTTCTGTCTGGGACGCATCTTTCACCAGATCCATTTCATCACGCAGCCATTGCACACCTGCTCCTGCCACAAAAATACTTCCTTCCAATGCGTATTGGATCTGATCATCAGAACTCGCTGCAATCGTTGTAAGCAGACCATTTTTTGAATTGACTGCCTGCTCTCCTGTATTCATAAGCAAAAAACAGCCTGTTCCATATGTATTTTTCACTTCGCCTGCGGAAAAACAACATTGGCCAAACAATGCCGCCTGCTGATCTCCCGCTGCACCGGCGATCGGGATTCCGCCACTAAGCACGGCAGAATCGGTAACACCATAGATACAACTTGACGGACGCACTTCCGGAAGCATTGATTTTGGAATATGAAAATAAGAAAGAATCTTTTCATCCCAGCATAGGTGATGAATATCAAACATCATCGTTCTGGAGGCATTGGTATAATCCGTTACATGAACCGCACCCTTGGTCAGATTCCAGATCAGCCAGGTGTCAATCGTTCCAAAGATCAGATCTCCCGCTTCTGCCTTCTCCCGCGCCCCTTCTACATGGTCTAGGATCCATGCGATTTTGGACGCAGAAAAATACGCATCCGGAATCAATCCGGTCGTTTTTTGTACATACTCTGACCATCCATTTTTTACCATTTCTTCAATCCGGTCTGCTGTTCTGCGGCATTGCCAGACAATCGCATTGTACACCGGCTGTCCCGTATGGCGGTCCCAGACAATTGTCGTCTCTCTTTGATTCGTGATACCGATTCCCGCGATCTCTTCTGCGGCGGCACCGATTTTACTAATCGCCTCTGTGGCGACAGACAGCTGGGACGCCCAGATTTCCATCGGATCATGCTCAACCCAGCCGGCCTGAGGATAGATCTGTTCAAACTCTTTCTGCGCCATACTGCAAATATTTCCCTGCTTATCAAACAAAATACATCGGGAACTTGTCGTCCCTTGATCTAATGCTAACATGTATTTTTTCGTCATTTATTTCCCCTCAATATCAATCACTACATATTCCGATTTACACCCCGTCTTAAACTTGATCGCCCAGTCGGAAATGCCGGAAGTGACGATAAAATTCGTCACATCGCGTGTTTCGAGACCATAAGTCTTGTCATTTTCGCCGGACCACTCTCCCACATAGTTGATCGGGAAAAATTGTCCGCCATGCGTATGTCCGGACAATACCAGATCCACTTTGGCTGCCGCCTGATTGTCATAATCGTGCGGCTGGTGATCCAATACAATGCTGTATTTCGAAGTATCCAGATTCTCCGTCAATTTTTGCATACTTGCCCGCGAACCTCCTTTTTGCTCTTCCGAGCGGTCCTGACGCCCGATCAGATAAAAACGGTTATCGATCAATTCCACATCGTCCTGCAACACATGAACTCCATTTTTTTCCAATTCTTTTATCAGGTCGTCTCCGTCATATCCGCGGTATTCCGGATCATAATATCCCTTGTCATGATTTCCGAACACAAAATATACCCCATAAGTCGGATTCAGTTTTGATAACGCATGACAGGCATCGATCATATCCTGTTTGGAGGTGTCATCGTCAACAAAGTCTCCGGTGATCACTACCACATCCGGATTCGTCTTCTGCATTTCCTCCACATATTTTTCAAGTCCTTTTCCGTCAAACGTCGTTCCCACATGAGAATCTGCAAACTGAACAACGCGCAGTGTTCCGGTCTGTTTCTCCGTCTGCAGTGTATAAGGTACTTCCCATACATGATTGGCAAGGAACCAGCCACAGATCAGATAACCGGCCGTCAAAACAATAGCAAAAAGACCGGCAACTTCCTGTCTGCTCCATTTGGCAGGTTTGCCGGTCTTTTTGTGAAGGAGTGTGGTGACTCCATCACATAAAAGCCAGATGATGACAAGGTGGATCATACATATGAGGGCATCTATCATTCCCATGGTATACCAAAGTACACCAAACATCGCAAGAACCGGCACCAGACTTTCTAAAATCCGAAGCCATTTCCTGCCTTTCGATACCTTTTCCATAAAACGAAATTGAGAAATCCGTCTTGTTACATAGAAAAAAGAACCTAATACTACGAGGAACATTGCCAACATAATAAAAACCCACATCTTTTGTCATCACCTCCGCTTTGTATCTTTAGGCACGAATACGTTTTACTAGTTCAGCTGCATCTTTCGTCATTTTTTCAATCTCGTCAAATTTACCTGCGCTTACAAGGTCGCCTTTTACCATCCAGCTTCCACCACAGGCAAGAATACGGTCATATTTGAGGTATTCTTCTACATTGCCAAGATTGATTCCACCGGTAGGCATAAATTTCAGTGTCGTGTAAGGAGCTGCTACTGCCTTGATCATTTTCAATCCGCCAGCTGGTTCTGCCGGGAAGAATTTTACGACATCAAGTCCCATCTCCAATGCTTTTTCCATCTCACTCGGTGTCTGCGTTCCCGGTGTGACCGGAATATTTTTATCGATACAATACTGAACTACCTTTGGATTTAATCCGGGACTTACGATAAATTTAGCGCCTGCTGCTACCGCACGGTCAACCTGCTCTGTTGTAAGAACGGTTCCTGCGCCTACGAGCATCTCCGGGAATTTCTCCGTCATAATACGGATGGATTCTTCTGCTGCTTCTGTACGGAATGTCACCTCAGCACATGGAAGTCCACCATTGCACAATGCTTTTGCCAAAGGCTCTGCATCTTTTGCATCGTTCAAAACAACAACCGGTACAATACCAATCTTCTCAATTTTTTCTAATACTGCGTTCATACTATATTCTTCCTTTCTTCCGGTAATAACCGGGCATAAAAATCTTCAAACATATTTATTATATCATGTTTCCCTTGATTTTCAACCTTTTCGAAAAAGATTTCACCTTGCATTTTGTATATTTTTTTCAGTTTGGGAAATGATGATAAAAAAGCTATAAAGGAGTTATAAAATTATGCAATTAACAGAAAAAGAACAAAGCGTGATCAAAGAGCTGCAGACACAGGAAAAATCCTGCGTGGAAAAATACCGTTTTTATGAATCTTCCGCAAAAGATCCGGAACTGCAGAAATTATTTCATCAGATCGGGGACGAAGAACAGGAACACTTTGACTCTCTTGCTGACGTATTAAAAGGAAATGTTCCTGACGTCAAAGCACAGGAAAGCGGCTCACAGGGTTATACCCCATCCGTGACGTATGACAAAAATTGTAATTCTGAAGATAAAAAACACGATGCCTTTTTATGTACCGATTCCATTGCGACAGAAAAACTTGTCTCCTCAACGTACAATAATGATCTGTTTCAATTTGCCGCTTCAAACATCCGCAAATTATTAAACCACATCCAGACAGAAGAACAAAATCACGCAGAGATGATCTACAAATATAAAACCGCTAACAACATGGCTTAATTTATCCTATTAAAAGAGCAGCACAGGCGTGATCTCCGTCACTTTCCCGTGCTGCTTTTTTCTATAATACCTCTTCTTTTAATGTTTCTATAATCGAGTCATTCCGCAGTTTATATATGGCATAATACATCGATAATCCCACCAATACAAACACGGCTGCAATGACAATAAGGTACGTTTTCCAAGGAACAAAAAATGGAATCGTCGCCGCATTGATACGTGCATTCATATTATAACATAAAAACAAACTAACCGGTATCGCTACAATGAGTGCCCGTTCGCCATAAAAGAAACTTTCCAGACAGATCATCTTGCGGAATCCTTTTGGCGTAATCCCTACAGATTTCAACATTGCAAATTCCTTTCGGCGCAGTGAAATTCCGGTAGAAATGGTATTGATAATATTGGCGATCGTGATCAGGGTGATCAATACAATGAACCCGTAAATAAACACCTGCATAATAAATATGACGGTATTCATCGTCTGAAATGCCTCTGCATAATCAATGGCACCACCTTCTTTATAACCACCTTCTTCGATGATCTGCTGTATCTCTTCTGTCACCTTCTCATGCTGGCTCGTTACCACTCCAAGTTTCGCAGTGTTCTCATATTTCTTCACATATGTGCTCTCCGGCATATAGACCGAAACGGCACCGCTGGCATTGATGCGGCAGGAAACCAGATTTGGATCATAAGAAATAAAATTCTCTATTTCTACTCCTTCCTTTCCGTCTTCCGACACAAACTTTTTGTGCAGTATCTGATCGGTAAATACGTTTCCACCGTCTTTCGTATGCTGTATATTGTTCATCAATAAGCCCTTACAGGTATCACCATAAAACGGAGCAGGATCAATCTGATTTTTCCGGCACATCTCGTCAAATACTTCGTCATCCAGAAGATTGATGTAAACAAAAGCCTGGTCTTTAAAGGCTTTCTGATAACCGGATGTCACCGTATCTTCCGAAAATACACGTTTATCCTCTGCACTCCTGCTCGCCATATCATAGATATAACATTTTCCGGAAACATTGAGCACCTCATCCACATCATCTAACTGTTCTATTTTTTGTTTCATTTCTTCTTTATCTTTCTGTGAAACATATACCATGATCTGGTGTGGCTGGCTGTCCTGCATTCCATTGGATTCTATCAATAACTGGCAGAAATAATTGATACACAAAAACAAGATAACGGAAAATCCAATGGATCTTGTAATAATTTTTGATTTCCTGCTGTTTCTCTTTAAACTTTTATGCGCCAATTCTCCTTCGTAACCAAATATTTTACGAATATAAAACGGCGTACGGATTTTCTTTTTACGGATACGGATTTCTCCCGTCTGTCGTATCGCATCCATGGGTGAAATGGCGGAAGCCCGTCTCGCGGGAACAAGAGCGGATATCAACACCGTGATAAAACTAATGAGAATGATCAGACATACACTCCACCACGGAACAACCGTGCGCATGGAAAATGTGTCCTCTGTAACTCCCTGTACCATTCCGGTCGAAATGATCTTACCTCCTACCAGATTCAGGGTGATCGATATTCCAATGATTCCAACCACGATACCGAGAATGAGTCCTGCCACGGTCTGCAAAAACACTTCAAAATACACAGAATTTCGTTTCTGTCGTTTGGTTGCACCTACACTTGCTAACATTCCGAGATAGCGTACTCTCTCCGAAAGAGACATCGCAAATGCATTGTAGATCAATACGATGGAAGCTGCCATCACGATTGCCAGTGCAATTCCAATTACCGGAAACAGATTCTTGAATGTAAAACTATTTTTATCCACTGCGAATTTCGTCTCCAGAAACATGGTTTCTATATCGGTATTTTCCAGATCATATTTTTTTATGATCTTCTTTAATTCTTTGAGTGAATTGTGGTCAAGTTTTTTCAGTGTAATAGAAACATCTGCGTTTTCCTTCTTTTCTGCCTCACTCATTCCACGAATCATCTTAAAGGAACTTGTCGGCACATTCTGATGCAGGATCGCCGTCACTTTTACCGTCCGTTTTTCTCCTGCGGTAAATTTCTCTCCCGCAATGAAACTTCCGTTATATGGTATTTCCTGTCCATCTGACTTGACAGTTCTTTTTCCAAAATTTACCTCTATTATATCACCCGGTTTTATCCGAAACTTGTTTTGACTCAACACCTTTTCTTCTAATGCAATCTCGTTTTCATTTTGGGGAAGTTCTCCGTCATATTTGCAGGTGATAAGCTGCTTCATCGCTGTCGTATCCGCTGCCATGATATCCCCCCGTCCGGTTCGCGGGCTCTTTGCGCCATCAAGCTGGAACGCATTTTCTTCCGGTAACTCCAGGCTGGCTCCTGCCATACTCACGCGGGCATCTTTTCTTAATTCGGATAACTGTTTTGGTGAAACGTCTCCGGAGACAGACTGCCGGTTTCCATACGAGTACAGGCAGATTTCTCCTGTCATATCCAAAAAGGAAGCAAGACTTACAAAGATTGCCGTGATCAAAGCTACAGCAGCGGCAATACCCAGTGTCGTTACAATTGTCCGGCCCCGGTTTGTCTTCATATGGCGGAGCGTTAATTTATTTACTATATTCATTGTTTTCTCCCCCATTTCTACAGTCTTTTACCAGTTTTCCATCGCGTATTTCTATAATGCGGTCCGCAGATAAGGCAATCTTTTCGTCGTGCGTGATCATAATTACCGTCTGATGAAATTCTTTATTAAACATCCGAAGTAACGAAATGATCTCTGCGCTGTTTTTACTATCCAGATTTCCGGTTGGCTCATCTGCCAGAAGAAGCGCCGGATTGTTCATCAGGGCACGACCAATGGAGACTCTTTGCTGCTGTCCACCGGACAACTGATTCGGAAGATGTTTTAAACGGTCTTCCAGTCCCAGCCTCTCTACCAAATCGGTAAGCAGTCTCGGATCCGGCTTATTTCCGTCAAGCAAGAGCGGCAGAGTAAGATTTTCTTCTACCGTCAAAATGGGGATCAAATTATAAAACTGATAGATCAGTCCGATCTGACGGCGGCGAAAGATCGCCAATGCCGTTTCATCCAACGTAGAAATATCGGTCTGGTCTACGATCACCTGCCCGCCTGTCGGTACATCGACACCGCCCAGAATATGCAAAAGTGTGGATTTTCCGGAACCGGAAGGTCCAATGATTGCGACAAATTCTCCCTGTTCCACTTCAAAAGAGACATCATCCAGCGCTTTTACCAGTGTGTTTCCTTTTCCATATGTTTTTGTTAAGTTTTTCACTTCCAAAATATTCATTGTCATTCTCCTTTTCTTTTTGATAATTTAAGTGTAACATCGCATCCTTACATCTCCGTGAAAGAAAAATGACAATTTTGTCACACAATCATTTTATAAAACCGGATTTCAAATTCCGTTCCCTTTCCCACTTCGCTTTTTACCAGTATTTTTCCCTCTTCTTTTTCCACGATGGCTTTTGACAATGCCAGCCCGATCCCCACACTGTCTTTTTTTGCCCGTTTTCCATTGTAAAAACGTTCAAATATGTGTGGCAGTTCCTCTTTTTCGATACCACATCCGTCATCACGAAGAGTCAAGGCTTGATATAGTGTATAATCTTTTGTCTCCACATAAAGATGTCCACCATCTTCCATATGCTCCATACAATTTTTTACAATATTACCGACTGCCTCGCACGTCCAGTTAAAATCTCCCCGGATCGTTCCTTCTAATTTTCCTTTTTCCACGCGAATATTTCTCAGATCCATCGTGAGTAAATACGGTTCAATACTTGCCTCCAAAACCTCTTCCAATGCGATTTCATCGGTATGAAATACAATCGTTCCGGCATCCAATTTTGACAATTTCAATAAATACGTAATCAGCCATTTCATTTTCTCTAACTGTTTGTCAATCGTTTCGACAAATCGCTTTCGCTTCTCCTCATCCTGCTCTTTTTCAAGCAGTTCGGTCATTACCATCATAGAAGTAAGAGGTGTTTTTAACTGATGGGAAATATTGGCAAGGGCATCCGCAAGATACACCTTATCTTTCTCTAACATCGCATTCTGTGACCGAAGCAGGACAATCACTTTATATAAATTGTTTTTTAATATGGATATTTCGCCCTCCTCGTTGTCTGCGATGTCAAGATCGTATTTACCGGCACAGATCAGGGATAAATAGTTGTTAAGCTGCTGCAGTTTGTCCCGTCGTTTCTTTATTTCCCAGCTGTAAATAGTGATCAACAGAGCAGTAAATACAAAAAAGAGAACAGCACACCATGGATGGATCCATGCCATAAGTACGGTTCCCAAAATTGTAATTACACTGCCCAAAAGAATCATATGTTTCAGGCTTTTATCTTTCATTGTCGATTCGATACCCCCTTCCCCGAACCGTCTGAATGTATTCCGGTTCGGCCGGATCTGTCTCTATTTTTCCGCGCAGTCTCTTGATATACACGGTCAGCGTATTGTCATTGACAAAGTCGCCCTCCACATCCCAAATATTTTCAAGCAGTTGATTCCGGCTCAGGATCATGCCCTTATGATTCATCAAAATCAAAAGCAAGCGGTATTCCATCGCCGTAAGTTCGATTTCCTTTCCATTTTTTTCCACTCGCCCCTCATTGGTATAAATGCAAAGTTCCTTGTACCGCAACACTCCATCTGCCGTTTCTTTCGTATACCGGCGAAGGACACTTTTCATTCTGGCAAGCAGTTCCCTCACGCGGAAAGGTTTTGTGATATAATCGTCCGCGCCAAGTTCCAATCCCATCACGACATTGACCTCTTCTTCCATCACGGTCAGAATGATTACCGGAAAATCACCTTTTTCTTTGATTTTCCGGCAGACATCATAACCGCTTCCATCCGGCAGCGTAAGGTCAAGTATATATAATGAAAAGGTGCGCTCCGCCATCAAAAGCATCGCCTCTTTTACCGTAGAGGCACGTGTCACCTCATAACCTTCCGGCTCAAGCGAATAGGTCAGCCCCATCGCGATTGCATCATCGTCTTCCAGTAAAAAAATGTCCATCGCCTGTCAACTCCTTATTTGATCTTTGCTTTTTTTCCTACCCCTCTGGCTCGCAGAATCTTCTTATAAGCTGCCTTCTGCTTCTTGGAGAATCCACCTTTTGGCAGTGTAATCTTTGCTTTTTTATAAATCCCTGCAAATGCTTTCTTTCCGACACGCTTCATCGTCAATTTTTTCGTCTTTATCACAATGGTTTTCAGCTTTTTGCAATTATAAAATGCCTTCGCTTTGATTCTCCGCACATTTTTCCCGATCACCACTTTTGTAAGTTTTTTACATTTTTTAAATGCATTTCCGGAGATTGCAATCACCGGATACTTTTTGCCCTTGAATGTGATATAATCCGGAATAACAATTGTCGTTTTCTGGGTATCAAAATTCCGCAGTTCAACGCCCTGCACGCCATCAATCACGGTTGGCGAATAAGAACTTCCACTTACCGCAACATCTAAATCTTCGTCATCTTCCGGGGCGGCACTTACACTTGTTCCCGGAGTTACACTTGCACTTGGTGTTATTGCTGTCGGCGCTACCGTTACTGTTGGCGTTTCACTTGGAATCGCTGTCGGCATTGTTGTTGCCGTCGGTGTCTGGCTTGGCGCTTCGCTTGGGATCGCTGTTGGCATTGTTGTTGCCGTCGGTGTCTGGCTTGGCGTTTCACTTGGGATCGCTGTTGGCATTGTTGTTGCCGTTGGTGTCTGGCTTGACGCTTCACTTGGAATCGCTGTTGGCATTGTTGTTGCCGTTGGCGTCTGGCTTGGC
>CAKRDZ010000050.1 GCA_934316845.1 uncultured Eubacterium sp.
GAGGTAACGCCCCCTCTGCTCCGCTTCGGCGGCAGGTCGTCGCCAGCATGAGAGTTGACGGCTTCCGCCGTCAAGGCTGGCTCCTCCTACTTCACCACGATATTTATGATGCGTCCTGGGACGTAGATTTCTTTTACAATCTGCTTTTCGCCAAGTTTTTCTGCGATGGCTTCTCTTCCGGCGGCAAGTGCAGTATCTTTGTCGGCATCAATGGCAAGTTTTACGGTTGCACGAACTTTACCATTGACCTGAACTGCGATTTCCTGCATTTTTTCAACGGTCTTTTCTTCGTCGTATTCCGGCCATGTATTTTCAAACAAATATCCTTCAAATCCCATGATCTGCCACAATTCTTCTGTAATATGTGGAGCTACCGGGTTCAAAAGATGAATCAGCGTCTTGAAATCTGCCTTTGTCAGTTTGCCTGCTTTGTAGAAGTCATTGATCAAAGCCATCATAGCCGCGATTGCTGTATTGTACTTCAGATTTTCAAAGTCACTGCTGACTTTTTTGATTGTCTGGTGAATCTTAGTCTCAAGTTCCGGTGAATATTCATCACCCTCGACAACCATATCCTGTAATTTCCATACACGCTCCAGAAAACGGCGGCATCCTTTTACCCCGTCATCCGACCATGCTGCTGCCGCATCAAATGTTCCGATAAACATTTCATACGTACGAAGCGTATCTGCGCCATATGCATTTACGATATCATCAGGATTGATGACATTTCCGCGGGATTTACTCATTTTCTCGCCGTTTTCACCGAGGATCATACCATGGGATGTTCTCTTCTGGTATGGCTCTTTCGTAGGCACTACGCCCTGATCGTACAGGAATTTGTGCCAGAAACGGGAATACAGAAGGTGAAGGGTGGTATGCTCCATTCCACCATTGTACCAGTCAACCGGAAGCCAGTATTCCATTGCTTCGCGGCTTGCAAGCGCTTTGTCATTGTGCGGATCGATATAGCGGAGGAAATACCAGGAAGATCCTGCCCACTGTGGCATCGTATCCGTCTCACGTTCTGCTTTTCCACCGCAGCAAGGACAAGTCGTCTCTACCCAGTCGCGGATATTTGCGATTGGGGACTCGCCGTTGTCTGTCGGCATATAATTGTCAACTTCCGGAAGTTCCAACGGAAGTTCTTCTTCCGGAATTGGAACATATCCACATTTTTCACATTTTACAATCGGAATCGGTTCTCCCCAGTAACGCTGTCTGGAAAATACCCAGTCACGCAGTTTGAAGTTTGTCTTTTTCGTACCGACGCCTTTTTCTTCCAGCCATTCAATGATGGCTTTCTTTGCTTCTTCTACCGATTTTCCTGTAAGGAATCCGGAATTTACAAGGGTTCCTGTAGCGACATCCGTGAAGGCCGCCTCTTCTACATTTCCTCCCTCGATTACCTCAATAACCGGAATATTGAATTTCTTTGCAAATTCCCAGTCACGGTCATCATGTGCCGGAACCGCCATGATAGCGCCGGTTCCGTAACTCATCAATACATAATCCGATACCCATACCGGAATTTCTTTTCCATTTACCGGGTTTACAGCTGTCAGCCCCTGAATTTCAACACCTGTCTTTTCTTTGGCAAGTTCGGTTCTTTCAAAATCGGATTTTCTTGCTGCCATCTCACGATAGGCAACAATCTCATCCCAGTTTGCAATCTCATCTTTGTATTTGTCAAGATATGGATGCTCCGGAGAAACAACCATATACGTTACACCAAAGAGTGTATCCGGACGTGTTGTATAGATGCGGAGTTTTTCTTCTTTATCTTTGAGCCGGAAATCCACCTCAGCACCATGAGAACGTCCAATCCAGTTTTTCTGGGAAACTTTGACACGCTCAATATAATCCACGTCGTCCAGATCATCAATCAATTTATCTGCATATTTGGTAATTTTTAACATCCACTGGCTTTTTACTTTACGGACAACTTCGCTTCCGCAACGTTCGCAGACACCATTTACAACTTCTTCATTGGCAAGTCCGCATTTACAGGAAGTACACCAGTTGATTGGCATCTCGGATTTATAGGCAAGTCCCGCTTTAAACAGTTTCAGGAAGATCCACTGTGTCCATTTGAAATAATTCGGATCGGTTGTATTGATCTCGCGATCCCAGTCAAAGGAGTAACCAAGTGCCTGCAGCTGCGCTTTGAAACGTGCTACATTCTGCTTTGTAACTTCTTTTGGATGAACTTTATTTTTAATTGCATAGTTTTCTGTAGGAAGACCAAATGCATCCCATCCCATCGGATAAAGGACATTGTATCCCTGCATACGGCGTTTACGCGCAACGATGTCAAGAGCTGTATAAGGTCTTGGGTGACCTACGTGCAATCCCTGTCCGGACGGATATGGGAATTCTACCAAGGCATAAAATTTTGGTTTTGAAAAATCATCTGTGGCTGCAAATGCTTTTTTCTCTTCCCAGATCTTCTGCCATTTTTTCTCAATTTCTTTCGGGTTGTAAGATGACTTCATGTCAATTCCTCCTAAATTTAACTTTACATTTTCATTTTTTACTTTTTTTCAATACCTTATGGATAACTGTTACAGACGTTTTCCGTCCGATCTCATCCGTCAGTTTATATGTAATCCGGTAATCTCCCGGATCTTTTGTATTAACCTTGCGTACATCATCATATCCATATGACGCATCTTTTCGATACTCGATCATGGTCTTTACCCGCTTGGTCGCATCATACCCTGTCGTATTACGGGCGCTGATTCCTTCCATCGTTTTGTATTTTCGATCACCATATGCAATTTTCTTTTTCTTTGCACCACGGATAACCGGTTTTTTCTTATTATATGGATTACCTTTGCTCCAGATATCAGTCGGATCATAACCGGTAACTCCGGGTACTTTGATCGCCCGTGGCTTGCCAAGCGGTCCCGGATTATTGGCGTTGTAAATGACTACTTTTGTACCAATCGGACAATGGTCAAAGATCCATTTGGCATCCTTAACTGTCAAACGCACACAGCCATGTGATGCCGTCGTACCAAGACGGTTATAACTGCTATTGGACAACGTCGCAGGATTTTGTCTGTGATACCAGACCGAATGAAACAAAATCCCCTTGTAAATACGACTGCAGTATTGTCCGTAACAAGGCCCCATCAGCACATGCCAGCGCATCTTCTGCCGGATGGCAAACGTTCCTGTCGGTGTACCCTGGCCGCCTGAACACGGAAATGCCTTAATGGGTTTTTTATTTTTATAAACGGTCACCGTATTCTGCCTCTTATTAATCTTGATCACATAAGGATTTTCTTTCTTCTTTGTTGTATGCTTCGCCTGCGATATGCCCGGCAAAAGCATTACGGCAAGCAACAGCAGAATCATTACCCTTATAATTTTTCCTGCTCTTTTTTTCATACCTTCCTCCAGCATATTTTTCCACCCTTGACATCACGTACCTTTTATTATATCAATTTCCTGCGTTTTCGTCAATACGCGCCGTCTTCTCTTCTGTCAAAAATTCACATGATCCGGATCGCCATGCATTTCATCGCGATTCAATCCATCAATTGCCGCGATTTCTTCTTCCGTCAGCGCAAAATCAAACACCTGCGCATTCTGTATGATGCGCTCTTCTTTTGTTGATTTTGGAATTGTAATGATGCCATTTTGCACATCATAACGCAGGATGACCTGTGCCACGCTTTTTCCATGCCGTTTTGCAATTTCCAAAAGAACCGAATCTTCAAAACAGGCTCCGCGCCCCAGCGGACTCCATGCCTCCGGCACAATGTCATGTTCTTTACAGTAACGCCGCAGCCCCTGGCGTGTCAGATACGGATTGCACTCAAACTGATCCACCGCTGGCGCAATATTGGCTTTTACACTGAGTTTTTCCAAATGATGTTCCAAAAAATTACTGACTCCTATTGCTTTTACAAGTCCTTCTTCATACAGTTTTTCCAATATTTTCCATGTCTCGTGGATTTTTTCAGGCACCGGCCAATGGATCAGATAAAGATCTACATACTCCAGTCCCAATTCTTTTAAACTCGACTCAAAGGCTTCTCTCTGCCTGCCTTCGCGCTGCATATCATTCCACAATTTGGTTGTAACAAACAATTCTTCCCGTGGTACTCCACACGTCCGAACTGCCTCTCCTACTTCTTTTTCATTAAAATAAAACGCCGCCGTGTCGATCAGACGATATCCGTTTTTTATCGCCGCCTGCACTGCCGGAACAGTATCTCCCTCGGACTTATACACACCCAGTCCGAAAATCGGCATCTCTACCCCATTATTCAATGTCACTCTTGATTGTAATGTCTGCATCTTTTCCGCCGCCTTTCTTTCCATTGTTCTTGCGTTTTCAGTATACCCCATCTTTTCTTTTTGCGCAAATAAAAAGTCTATTAACTTCCCTTTCACCATATAATGAACCAATACACTTATTAAGGTGATTTTATGGATCAGATTCTTCTTTGGATACAAAACTACGGAACACCGGCTATTTTTGTACTCATCGCACTGGAATACGCTTGTTTTCCTATCTCCAGTGAACTTGTCCTGCCCTTTGCCGGAGCCTTTGGGGCCGGTCAGGATATGCCGCTGTTTCTTCTTATTATATACAGCAGCATTGCCGGACTTGCCGGAACCACCCTTACCTACCTGATCGGACGCTTCGGCGGCTCCCCGCTTCTTGACCGGCTGATGCGCCGATTTCCCTCGACCGAA
This sequence comes from uncultured Eubacterium sp., assembly GCA_934316845.1. Taxonomy (GTDB): domain Bacteria; phylum Bacillota; class Clostridia; order Lachnospirales; family Lachnospiraceae; genus Eubacterium_F. The sequence goes on from CAKRDZ010000050.1 coordinate 4,714, forward strand.
AAACCAATTCTTTCCTCCTACCGCACTTTCGGGAACCACGGAAAAGCTGCGGTCTGCCTTGCCCGCGTAATTCCAATCTGCCGCACATACATCGCCTTTGTCGCCGGTTCCTCCAAGCAGTCATTTCCCACTTACGCAATCTTTTCCGCAATCGGGATCACACTTTGGAATAGTGTCCTCATTACCCTGGGGTATTATGGATACCAATACCGCGACATCTTTTTCCGTTATTTCAATCAATACAAAACCATTATCCTCGTCGTGGGTGTGGTGCTTCTTGTGCTGCTGCTTTTTCCGAGACGGGAACGGGAGTGAATTGTATCTACTTGGTAAGTGTATAATATCTTATTGTTTTCCATATTTCTCCATGTTATAATTACAGCGAGGTGATAAATTTATGATAAATATTTTAATGAACACATACAACATCGTAAATCCGGCATATATCGAAGAATTAAAAAATTACATCAAACCACATCACAGAGTCTGTGTGATTCCTTTTGCCTTCCGTGAAAAAGAGATTCCGACAAATGATATCTGGCAGAATTTTTATGCGGAAGACCGCGGAATATACCGTCAGGGAATGGAATCTATGTTTTCTCGGTTTAACATCGGCAAATCCCAAATATCATATATTAATTATTTCGAAGATTCTCCTAAGACTGCTTTCGAAAAATGCAGCGCCTGCGATATCCTCTATTTTACAGGCGGCTTACCGGACAAACTTTATGACCGGCTGAAGGAATTTAAGCTTGTCGAACTGCTTTCCCGGCATTCCAAAATAATGATGGGCGACAGCGCCGGAGCGGTCATTCAATTTAGACAGTTTCATCTTTCGCCCGATGCCGATTACCCACACTTTTCCTATTATAATGGGTTAGATATTATTAAAAATTTTGAACTTGAAGTGCATTATGCAGATACCGCTGTGCAAAATGAATCCATACAGAAAGTAATTACAGAAAAGAAAATACCGGTTGTCGCATTGCCGGATGACTCCATCCTTATTGTGGACAATTTGGCAATAACCAGTTTGGGACTCAACAAAATTTTTCTGCCGGTTTCTTCCTGATTTGCCCCCATTCGCATTCCCGCGCACAGTGCTTCATGCTCATTGGGGGGAGTGTCTCTGAAAAAGAAATCCCATTTTCCGCAAGCGGAATGGGGTTTCTTTTCCGAGACGACTTGTTTACAAAATAAAGAAAACCGAGTAACCTTAGTTACTCGGCTCATTCAAGGCGACAACCAGATTTGAACTGGTGATCAGGGTGTTGCAGACCCATGCCTTACCACTTGGCTATGTCGCCACATATAATATATTATATCATTACTGTCACATTTATGCAACATTTTTTCGATATAATGTTTTTCAGATAAGGAATCCTCCCGCAAGCGGGTCCCTCCTTACCTGGGTGTGTACATGATAAGGAATCCTCCCGCAAGCGGGTCCCTCCTTACCATAATAATGACTCCTACGGGAATCGAACCCGTGTTACCGCCGTGAAAGGGCGATGTCTTAACCGCTTGACCAAGGAGCCAGACTCGGTTTCGCGCTTCTGCGAACCGACATCAAATATACTACCATACTTTTCTTTAGAATGCAAGCATTTTTTTGAAATAATTTTTATATTTTTTCAAGTTCCGCATTTTCATTGACAAAACAAGAAAAACATGGGAAAATAGGAAAGCGGACGGCTTTTTACAGAGCCGCAAAACAAAACATTTATATTTATATGGAGGTTGAAAATGAAAACAAAAGCAAATGTAGGCAAGCACATTTTTACAATATGCGCCTTGTTCTTTTGTATGTTTGCGCTTTCTCCTGCGGCTGTGCAGGCTGCCGAAATCACCTCAACGATTTCCGTTGACCGTGCGGCCGGAAAAAGTGTTTATACTTTAAAAGAACTTGACCCGGACAAAACTTCTTCGTTCTCTCTGATCGTAGAGCGCAAAAGCGACAGCAAAGAAGTTATGAAAAAAGAGATTTCCCTGACAAAGGAAAATTGTGTAAACGGTACATATACCGGCGACATCACATTGGATTCGTTAAATAACGAATATGCTGTATTTACCGCAAAAGCAAAAATTGGTGACCAGACGGTTACCCTTGGTGATCTGGATTATTCCATCCATACTACACACTTTGCTTTGAACGTAAGCGGAAAAACCAGTGCACTGTCCCGTACGATCAGTATCAGTAATACCGACGCTGCAGATACGGTGCTGATTCCCGGTAACAGCAAATCCGTCTATGTAGCTGCATGGCCGGAAGGCAGTGACGAGTCAAAAGCGGCCGTCATTTTGCCAAAAACAGAGTATTCCGAAAGCGGACTTACCACAAAAGCATCTCTTGCTTCTACAACAAATACATATGGAAACTGGAATGCAAAACTTGTCTTTGAATCAGCCAGCGGCACTGCACAAACATTAGCAACAGCGACTTACAGCGTGGAGCCTACCTGGTCTTCGTTCGAAATAACAAAGACTGCTTCCTTAGAAAAAAAGAAGAAATTTGCCATTTCTCTGAACAATTTGAAAAATGTTTATGGCGTAAGCAAAGTAAAATACCGCATTTACAACAGCCAGGGTAAAAAGGTTGCCGCGATCACCGCAACTCCTAAAAACTCAGGTAAACTTTATTATGCGGAAGTAACTTATAAGAAATTGAAATATGCATTTGACAATTATACCGTCAAAGCGACCGTTACAGATGTTAAGGGAAAGTCCTTTGTTCTGAACACACCGGCCGTTGCTGATATTATGCCAAAGGGTGGTACTTTTTCGGTAACAAAGACAAGCAATGCGAAATGCGCTTACACTCTGGAAGATGCGTACATCCCAGGCAATATCAAAAAACTGGAATTTGTTGTCTACAAAATGGACGGTTCCAAAGCAAAAAAACAAGATACTTACGTAATAAAACCGAAAGCAGGCAAAAAAATCATTACCTATAAAGCTGCTAACGTAGATAAAGGAAAATTTAAGGTAATTGTCAATGGTTACACAGCGTGGGGCAAAAAGGTATATTTGAATGAGGAAACCTACCGTCTCCGCAAAAAAGATCTTGGTAAAAACGGCTGGTTCTATGAAAAATACGCCGGCAAAAAATACAAATTTTATTATGTAAATAATGTAAAGCAGACAGATCTCACCGATGTTTTGAATTTGGAAAAGAGCAGTTCCAGCCATACCAATAAATTCTACATCGAGATCAACCGCGCAGCCAGCGCCGTAACCATTTACTATTATAATGAAGAGACCGGCAAATACGATATTCCGGTTAAGACATGTTCGGTTTCCGTCGGAGCGGATACCTGGACCAATGCCGGAACAAGCGGACTGCATGAGCATTCTTCCTACACCCCATTGGGAACATACAGCATCTGTACGAATGGACAATCCGTAAAATACACATTGAAACCGATGCATGAGCCTGACGGAAGTACCGTTTACGCACGCTGGGCTACTCATTTTGTAGGAAATGTATATTTCCATTCCATCGCAGTCGGCGCACAGTCACACTATGCACTCCCTGCAAGCACGTTTAACCGCCTTGGTTCTCCGGCTTCCGCAGGATGTATCCGTATGACCGTTGCAGACGCCAAATGGATTTACGATTACACATCTACCGGAAATACCGTGAAAGTAAACAAAGGTAATTCCAAAAAGCCTGGTCCTCTCGGCAAAGCACCGACGATCACATCCAATGTAAATTATGACCCTACTGACCCGGCCGTACCGGATTCCCGCAAAAAAGCAGATTACAAAGCAAAGAGAATCAGCGGCTACATGACGAAAAAAGGTGTCAAAGTAGATTACTGATCCGATCATTGAGTATAAGAGAAGCAAGGAAACTCAACCGAGTGCCTTGCTTCTTTTTATGTTGTAATTATTTAGGACTTTATGTCAAATTATCGAAATTCCACAACTTCTTCCCAATCTTTCCGCGGTCTCGCCGACGGACTTTCCGCCGCATAACCGAGCGACACCGCCCCGGCAAGCTGTTCTTCGGTCTTGAGATACTCCACGATCTCCGTATACGCAAAACAAGTATTTCCAATCCATAAAGAACCTAATCCCAGTTCTGTCGCGCGCAGCAGCATATTTTGGATTGACGCCCCGATCGACAGCGAATCGCAGATCTCAGACAACCGCTTGTCCGTCTCAATATCCTCAAACGGCGATCTGGCATTAGTATTTAACACAATGATAAGAACCGGCGCCTGCCGCATGATGCGCAGTGTATGAAAGGCACTCGGAAGTCCGTGCCGCGACTCCGGCAACAATGCTTCTCCTTGTTTTTCGCGGTTCAGCCCTTTTTCCATCTCGTCTAATAATTTTTCCTTTTCTTCGCCCTGGTATACAAGATATTTCCACGGCTGTCTGTTTTTCCCGGATGGCGCAAGAAGTGCCGCCCGCAGCACTTCTTCAATCTTCTCCCGTTCCACCTCTTGATCCGTATATTTACGTATACTTCTACGTTTCTCAATGCATTCTGGTATCGTCATATTCGTCTCACTTTCCTGTCTATAACATCCTTTTTATATCAGCCGTCTTAATTCACAATTTTTTCCAAGATCATCCCAGAAATTCTTCAACGGCGTCTTTTCAATCCGCCCGATAATGCTCGCATTCATCGCGCCATGACCTACGATCAGCACATTTTTTTCTTCTTTCATCAGTGGTTCGATCACTTCTTCCAAAAACTCTCCCGTCCTGGCAAACAGTTCTTGCAGACTTTCTCCGCCTTCCACCGGTTCATAATGTTCCGGATCATAAAACAGCTCATTGATCGGACAGTCCGGGATCTGAAAACTATTTTCAATCCCTTCATACACACCAAAATTCATTTCAATCAAACGCTCGTCCGGTAAAATCGGCGTGTGCATTTCCTGCAAAAAAATCTCTGCTGTCTCTTTCGCACGCACAAGCGGCGAGCAGTAGCAAATATCAAACGCAGGTCCCTTGTACTCTTCCTTGGCTCTCTCCGCCATCTGTCGTCCTTCCTCATTCAGCGGAATATCCGCATGTCCCTGCAATTTGTGCTTTGCATTCCAGTCCGTCTTTCCATGACGCATAATATATAGCATAACGATTCTCCTTTGTTTAATATTTTATACCTTCACACCCTATATACCCTTCCTGCTCCCCGGTCCAATACAATTCCTTTTCATTTGTCAGCATAAGGGTCGCCTGAGACACTGCATAAACGTGTTTTACATTTTTCATAAGCAGTACCGGCTTTCTGTTCCACCCCGTTTTATATTTATCCGTAAATACCGCATCTCCAACTCCTTTATCGGAATAATTATACCCCATTCCATAGGCAGAACCATCTTTTTTAAGATATACTACAATTGGATATGTGTCAAATACATGATATGTGGACACTGCCACCTCACTCACATTGTCCGCTATTTTTTTCGGCGTGGCGCTATATTTATATTTACGCTTAGACTTTTTCATATCACGTCCCCATATCCACAGCGTATTATCCTCTTTCACGACGGCGACCTGCTCTTCGCCGGCGGCGATCTGCGTCACTCCACCATCTATTATTTTTACAAAGGAACTGTAATTTTTCTTCTTGGAATTCGAGATCAATTTATGTTTATTTGCCCCAATTCCCCACACACTTCCGTCGTTCATCAGAACGAAAACACTGCTTCTTTCTGCAAAATCTGCACAGCATACCACCTGTTTGATCTGGTCTGCACTTCCTTCAAAATACGTCTTAACGGTGTCGTATTTATAGCAATATTCATCATCCGTATGTCCGGTCAATGCCGCGATAATCGGTCCTGTAATATAGAGTTTGTTATCATTATCCTTGCAATAAGCAAACATATTAGTGCCTGACCATGTATTTGCAACATCGGTTTCCATCACTTTATCGATGTAGGGATGTTTCCACCACCGGTGAGCCTTTTTACACTGCTTTTTGGAGGTATGTTTTGCCCAGTAATCACACGTCGAAAGACCAGTAAACAAAACCCGTTTTTGAGCATCTACCGTTATGTCTCCATCTATCGTTGGATAACTGGCCTTCGCGTTTACCGCCACGGTCCCCATCTTATACTGCTTTCCTTTTTTCTCCCATAAGTGAACCTCTTTAAACTTATTATTTTGCCGTATATAAACTTCCCAAAAATTTAAATCGGAATTGACACTTACTTCATCTACATTTTTCGCAATAAGCCCATACTTTCTGCGCGTAACTGAATAGTGATCTCCATCGGTAAACCATATCTCTTCCACCGGGTATTTGGTTTTTGCTTTTGCAAAACTAACGCCGGTAAAACATTGGCTCAATACACTAATAACTAACAGCAAATACATCATTCTTTTTTTCATATTTTTCTCCTGATTTTTCCTTAAATTCCTTGTTTTATTTCCCTTAAAAACGCGTGGGGCGCTTTTGACAGCACAGCATTTCTTTTCCAGACAAGCGCGTAATTTAATTCTAATTTCGGATTCAATTCTTTAAAACAAAGATCTTTATCCAGTTCTTTCGGCAGATGATCCCTGCTTGTCAAAAGATAGCCAAATCCGCTTCGAATCAGTTCAAATGCATTGCCGCTTAATATGTTATACGTCGCGACAATATTCATCTGCTCAATGCTTGTCTGCGCCCAATGCGTAATCTCCCGCTGCAAGCCAATCCGGCTATGGAAAATCAACGGCACCTGACATAAATCTTCTTTTTCTATAAAAGTTTTTTCTGCAAGGTCACAGTTTTTTGGCATAAGAAGCCCCCAATAAGACCTGTTCTGCAACGAAAAATATTCGTATTTCATTGTGTCCACAGGCTTTAATAATATCGCAAAATCAAGACTTCCATGATCCAGCCGCTGCGTTACGTCGGTCGCATCGCCACTATAAAGCTCAAACGTTATGTCCGAATATTTTTTCCGCAAAATAGAAGCTGCCGACACAATTTCCTCTGTTATCATTCCGCCAATGGATATTTTTCCCGTTACATTGTCGGCATTACAGCTTAGTTCCTGCTGTGTTTTGTCAAATAATGCAATGATGTCTTCTGCACGTTTCAACAGCAAATTCCCATCATCTGTCAATGTAATTCTTCTTTTTCCTCGTATCAATAATTGTCTGCCAAGTTCATTCTCCAATTCGATCAGCTGTTTGGAAAGCGACGGCTGCGTAATATGCAGGCTTTCTGCCGCCCGCGTGATATTTTCTTCCTTGGCAACTGTAACAAAATATTTCATCACTCGGATGTCCATTTTACCACCTCAAAAATAGTATAACATCCCCTACTATTCCCTGCAACTATAATGAATGCTATTTTACAATACCAGTTTTCTTACATAGGCTGTCAAGAAAATGGTATTTAACACTTTACTTAAAAACAGCCGTAACATAATTGATATGCTCAAATGCCGTCAGTTCTTCTCCGCGGCCAGCAAAATATTTTTCCTGGATATTTTCTGCTGTCATCCATTCATAAATGTAAAAGCTGTGTTTTTCTAATACCTTTTCAAGATTTCTATAATCAAAGCAGCTCTTCATTGGCTCCCCGCCGGCTCCCGCCATTGCGATCATATTTTGTACCCGCTTCACCTCGGAAGTAAACAGATTTTCGTCCGCATAATCAAAGACCAGACTATTGCCTTCTGCCGAAAAAAAAGCGATATTATCAAGCATAGTTTCGATTTCTTCCTGCGATAAATAATAACTAACACCAAGCCACGAGAAAAATGTCTTTTGCGCCGGATCAAAACCTGCTTTCAACAATGCTGCCTTTAAATCATCTTTTGAAAAATCAACCGGCACATAAAATAAATTATCCGGGATCTCCAATCCGGCACGTTTTACGCGCTCTATTTTATCCGACTGTGTCCGGGGATGGTCAACTTCAAACACTTTGTATTGCTTCATAAAATCCGGCTCGCGGAAAGCAAATGTGTCCATTCCCGCTCCCAGAATGACATATTGTGTAGTGCCTGTCCGCACTGCCGTCTTGAGGCTTTCCTCACAAAACCTCGCGCGCGCAATCGGTGTCGGTGCAATCTGCGTATGCACTAAATAACGCAGCGCATCTTCTTCCTTTTCTAAGGCTCCCTTTTTGTCCGGCGCAAAAAAATCAATGCCGCTCAAAATGTATTTTCCAATCGAATCGTATTCTTCCTCTGTCATAAGTTCCTTTGCCTTCGTATCGGCAAATATTGGATCTTTTTCATTTTCCGTATGAAAAGCCCTTCCAAAAGCTGACATTAACGCCGTTATACTTGCCTTATTATTCATAAAATTTCCTCTCCCTTTTTGCTTTTTTTCACATTAAATCCGCACTTCCAAAATCGAATTGATGATCTGTTTAAATCCGTATTCATAAAAATCCTCTTCGGAAAGATGAAATTGCTTCCCTATAAAGTTTCCCTTTGTCTGCGCAAGCGTAATAAAAGACGTCATACTCGACCATAAAATATATACGGTTAGCATTGACTCAACCTCTTGACGCACAATGTGGTTTTTCTTTCCATTTTCAATAAAAACCGCAAGCAGCTCATTTATCTCTGTACCCAGATTCAAGATGCGCTTTACTGTATCCGAAACATCTTCCAGATTCAATGTCTCCGTCTTTGCCTTTACTACATTGTCCAAAGAGTGCGGACATTCCGTTTGATACTGGATCATCGCCAGACAAATGGCTTTGTATTTTACGACAAAATCCTTGCTGTCCGGTATCGCACTGCCTTGAATCGTGCTTGCCTGTATTGCGTTTTCTATTTCGCCTTTTAATAAAAGCAGGCCTTTTTCGATAATATGATGCAGAATATCCTCTTTGCTTTCATAGTAGGCGTAAATCGTCCGCCGGCTATACCCGGATGCCTTGGAAATGTCTTCCATCGTCGTCATTTCAAACCTTTTTTCGGAAAACAGCGCTTCCGCCGCACTCATGATCTGTTCTCTGTGCAGTGCCGCGATCGCTTCTCTCTTATTTTCTCGTCCCATAATTACACTCCTGTTCTATTTAGTATACTGTCAGTATACTATTTGTAAAGTGGAATGTCAATAGTTTTATTGGAAAATACCAAAAAAGTCCTCAGACTTTCGTCTGAGGACTTACCTCGTTCTCTGTTCTCTCTTTAACTCCCCGAGTAGGGCTCGA
>CAKRDZ010000051.1 GCA_934316845.1 uncultured Eubacterium sp.
CTTAGAGAACACTCGTAGCGGTACATGAGGGCAAACTACGCCCTCTATGTACCGACGGTGTTCTAAATCCCTCATAGGAAAAGCAGAAACTTATTTTCTATATAGTAAAACTGTAAAAACATATTATAAAAAATTAGTATAACTCATTATTGATAGTATGGGATTATGATCTGACAAGCGTCGGAAACTTGTTATCGAACGGTATAAATCGATATTTTTAAGAGAAGAATAAGTCGCAATTGCATAACTGTCTGAAGATATTTATAAATCATTTCAGCGGACAAAACCTCGAATTACATGCTTGCATGATAATCGAGGTTTTGTTTGCGTACACTGCGGAGCAGTGTGATTTATAAATATCAAGTTTTATGCAATAAGACTGTTCTATTCTTCGATAAAAATGATGATTTATCGTGAGATAACTCCCGTTTCTGTCGATTGTTAGATCATAAGTATTTCTTAAAATTTAAAAATTTTCATTGACATGTTATTGATATTTTGTTATCATTAACCTACCCTTGAGGGAGTAGTTTGCACAAACTTCATTTGTGTGATATGTCAACATACTGTCCACCTTGTGGTCTGGCATATCTTAATGAACGAGACTCATGTATGGCCTGCCATACTTGTGTCTTTTTTTATTTTATTTTCAAGGTAACTATTCAGGGACCAATAAGCGAAACGAACATATTGTGTTCAAAATGCGAATATTGGGACGAGAAGTCACAAATATTATTATAAGAGGAGAAACAAAATGGATTTATTGACAATTTTAGTACTTGGCATTGGCCTTTCCATGGATGCTTTTGCCGTATCGATCTGCAAAGGATTATCGCTTCCAAAGATCACTGCCTCCAAATGTCTTATCGTTGGCGCATGGTTTGGTATCTTTCAGGGATTGATGCCCCTGACCGGCTATCTGCTGGGAAGCCGTTTTGAGCATTATGTAGACACTTTTTCGGCATGGATTGCTTTTATCCTTTTAGTACTGATCGGAGCAAATATGATAATAGAATCTTTTTCGAAAGAAGAAAATGACACAAATGCAGAGTTCGGATTTAAAACCATGTTTTTGCTTGCTGTCGCTACAAGCATTGATGCGTTGGCCATCGGCATCACATTTTCCTGTATTCCGGTTGCGATAACAAGTGCCCTTTCCCGCAGTGCTAACACAATCCTTGCCTGCTGCCTCATCGCATGCACGACATTTCTTATCTCGGTTGGCGGTGTTAAAATAGGAAATCTGTTTGGCACGCGCTACCAGAAAAAAGCAGAAATTGTCGGCGGTGTGATCCTGATCTGTCTCGGTATCAAGATACTGGTAGAACATTTTTAATGATATCCCATGGCAAGAACCGTAAATTCTTTTTTACGGTTTCCTTTCGCCATCCGTATCTCAATCTTATGCGCCTTCTTTACCTTCTCATCTACCGCAAGCACGATCCTGGCATTGTTCCAGCCATCTTTATTATAACCGTCTACCGTCTTGATCTTTTTTCCATCAACGTAAATACTCGCTTTTCCCGTCCTTTTATTTTTCGAAAGTTTATATACCACCATAAATTTCGCACAATTTATTTTCACTTTCAGCGGCTTTTTTGACGCACCTTTCTTATGTTTCCAGCTGTAAGGAAATTTATCTTTATTATTAAAGCGGAATGTTCCCGTTCTTTTGTCCTTTGTTTTAAATCCACCGGCGCTGACATTTTTACTTTTTTTGGTATTCTTTGCCGTAAGCATATTCATCGTGTCATATTCATCCGTATTGTACGGTTTTATCTTTTCCACATCCGTGAGTTCTTCCTTCTGTGGCAGCTGCCAGTCCACTTTTTCCAGCAGATACTCTATACAGTCTGCCATAAAAGCATGCCCTTCATTGGTTGGATGCCAGTAGTCATGGAAAAACCACTTCGAAAAGCCCGGTTTGCCAAACTGGCTTTTCACTCCGTTTTTAATGCTGATCATCGGGAGCTGGTAATATTTTCCATAAGGAATATACGTGTCCTGCATATTAAAATTGTCTTCAAATACAGAAAAAACCAAAACAACCGCGCTCCCTGACTTCATTGCCCGCCGGATAAGCCCTTCATATGCCCCGCCCCCGGTGCATTCTCCACTGTCATTGACCGCAAATTCCAAAAAAAGGATATCCGGTCCTTTCCCGGTTTTTATTTGGCTCTGGACGTCCCTTTGATAGCGAAGCGCCCCCAGAGAAGACGGTGTCCCGCTCATGCCGGCATTGACAAACTCCGCATCGTGAAATAAACTGTATTTTTCTGTAAATTTTTTCCATGATATTTCTGCATAACAATTACTGTTTGGACTCGCTCCAATGCCTTCTGTAATTGACCCACCAAGATACGCAATCGTCACTTTTTTCCCTTCGCGTGCTTTTTGAATCACCTTTTTCAAACGCGCATTATTTCCTGTGCAGACAAGGGAGTCCGCCACCATTTTTTTATAGTCCAGATCACTGATATGTAACGCAGAAGTTTTCGCCTGTACCGGCATGCCGCACAGTATGATAACAGCTAACACGCCGAGACAGAGCAAAACTTTTCTTATCTGATTTTTCATCCTCAATTCCCCGTTTCATTCTTTCGTATCCACCATCTTACTCTTTTCAAAAACGAATGTCAATACATTGTCATTTGGTATCCTGCAATCCGCAGAAACTATCGATCGGATCTTTTCCGACAAAGGCATCTGCTCCGCTTGAAAGCGCCTCGATCAGTTTGTCCAGTGTATTTTCTTTGGCATCGTAGATATTGATATACGTACGCACCTGCGGAATGTCCGAAAGCATCGTCGGCTGTCCGCATCCGACCGCGATCACGGGTACTTCAAATACATACCACGGAATTTCACCACCGCCCTTCGACATTCCAAAACTTGGTCGGCCTGCCATCACATCGCAGAGTGTGATCACAAGATCTGCCTGTTCGCGGAATTCTGAGATGGCGTTCTTTCCGGCAAAATAAATATTCAGATCCGGCTTTTCGCCTTTCAAAGCCTTCTGCTTCATCTGGTCAAGCGGACTTTCATAGACATACGCATCATATCCGCGTTCACATAATTTTTCTTTGACTGTCTCTGCCGGATTTTTTCCTTCCATGCCGCACAATTTCAGGAGTTCCACCATCCCCGTCTCATGTCCTTTAATGTGCACGATCATTACCTTTTTATATTTTTCCGGCGAAATTGGCAGCACATCTTTGTCCTTATATTTCACAAGGGTAAGGCTTTTTTCGCTGATCTCACGCTGCTTTTTCTTAAATTCTTCATTTCCAAGTACCCTGTCCAGTGTATCCTGCTCCGGAACCATCTCTGCCGCACTTTTCTTATGAAGCTGTAGGTGCGCCTTAATTCCGAGGATCCTTGTCAGGGCTTCCGTCATCCGTTCTTCGGAGATCACTCCTCTTTGATAAGCGGTAAGCATCGTCTGATAATCTTCCTGTGGATCATTGAAAAACAGGAACATATCACAGCCGGCGTTGATGGCACGCGGAAGCATTTCTTTTCTCGTCATCTGGTTTGTCATCGCCACCATATGGGAAGCATCGGTCACTACGACACCCTGAAATCCCAGTTTATCCCGCAACAGAGTCGTCATCAATGTTTTGTTCAATGTCGCCGGCATCCATACTTCCTCTTCCGGCAGTTCCGGCGCAAGTTCGCGCACATATTCGGGAAGCATGATATGGCCGCCCATAATCCCTTCGACGCCATTTTCGATCAGTTCTTTGTAAACCATGCCATACGTCTCGTCCCAGTGTTTTGGCGAAAAATCATTGACATGATTGGACAGGTGGGCATCACGGTAATCGACACCGTTTCCCGGAAAATGTTTTGCCACACAGGCAAAATCCGTATTCTGGTGCGCACCCCTCACATATTCAACGCTGCATTTTTTCACCATTTCCGGATCATTGGAAAAAGCTCTTGTCGAAATCTCGGTATTCATCGGATTGTAATAGATGTCGCAGACCGGCGCAAATGCCATATTACATCCGATTGCCGCGGCTTCGGCATTTCCCATGCGCCCCATGTCTTCCGCATAATCGTGGTTTCCTGTCGCTCCGATCTTCATGCCATTGCCGATATACGTACCGTCCGTACATGCGCCATCGCCGCCGGATTCCGTATTGCAGGCGATAAACAGCGGAATCTTGCTGTTTTCCTGCAGGATGCGGTTCTGCTTCCATACCTCCCGCGCCGGTGCCGGATTGTAGCGGCAGCCTCCAAGATGATACATCTGTATCAATTCGATCAGATCCTCTTCTTTTTGTGAAGATGTCAATTGGAAAAATAATTGTCCTACTTTTTCTTCGTCGCTCATCGCGGCAATCGTCTCGTGAACCCAGTCACAATCTTCTTCTGTCAGAAAAAACGGATTCGCTCTCAGATCAATGCTCATTTTCTTTCATCCCTTCCTAAATTTTGATAAAACTGACTCTCATATTTCTGCTGCATCTCTTTGGTATAATTTCCATTCAGCCATGCCGGAAATGCGTTTCCTCTTCCTTCCTGCCAGGACATTTCTTCCTTTCCGGCAAGAATCGGGAAAAATGGGACTTCCGCGGCATCGGCACTTTCTTTGTCTCCCAGTGCATCTCCAACCATCAAAACATTTGCCGGTTCATACCCGAACGCGCAGACTTTTTTGAGGCATTCGCGCTTTGTCCCCTTTTCCTGCGTCATACACTCGGTAACATAGTTTAACAGACCGGCTTCTTCCCATTCGCGGCACACCGCCTCCCGGTTTGCGGACGAAATGATATAAATATCCGTTTCTTTACAAATTCTGGAAATTATATCTTTTGCTCCGGTAAATACCTTTGTTTTCTTTTTGGGAAGCTGATCGATCGACTCATTTACTTTGCCCGACCAGTCAAGCACCTGCTGTAATAACTTTGAGCCGGTCTTTTGCACTTCCCCGGCAAGTGCCCTCTCCGAGTATTCCCCAGTTGTCTGAAGCCAATGTTCCAGCAGGGGAAGTTCGTCCGCTTCAGTAATCTTGTCTTTGTATTCCTGTAAAAATTTGTAAATCCCTTGAAAACGGTTGATTCCTCTTGTTTCCTGCCAGAGATTGATCTCTTCCCAGCATTTTTCAGCTTCTTTTTCCCATGGCAACAGGTTCCACATTTTGACTGCTTCCGGGCCAAAACAAAACCGGTGCTTCGGTGTCATCGTATCCATGACACAGCCGTCAGAGTCCACACAAAACGCATATTTTTTCATTTTGATTTCTTCTCCTTTTCTGCCAGAATCCGCGCATTTTCCTGTACCTTCTTCCGATCCAGTGGATACAAAAATGCCAATGACAAGGCAAGGAGTACAAAACCAACAGCCGGCGCCAGACAGGTAATATGATAAATTCCATTGACGACGGCCGGTTCAAACGCTGTCGCCTGACTATATCCAATGATGCTTAATAGAAATCCCGCCACGCCGGAAGATGCCGCCTGTCCTACCTTTCGTGCAAAAGAATAGACCGAATAGATCGTTCCATCGGATCTCCTTCCGTCATGAACCTGCGCATCGTCGATGACATCCGTGATCATCGCCCACGTAATCAGCGAAAAGATTGCGATGCCGACATACGCAAAGGTATAAAATACGACAAAGACATACGCATTCTGCAATTTCAAAAAGTTTGTCACAAAAAGCACTGCTGCCCCAAATAAGGCGGCGGCAATACCCAGCTCCTTTCTTCCCAGCTTGGCCGAAAGCGGCACCGTAAAGGAAGCACAGATCAACGTAATAACCGTTCCTGCCAGTCCGGATAGCGACTGCGCGCGGATGTTCCCATAAAAATTTGGAAAAAGATACGTTGTCATATTGGTGAGTGTCATTTGTGCCAGGATCATACAGATGGAACTGACAATAATCCCGATCAGGGCACGGTTATGCACGATCCCCGAGAGCAATTCCGAAACCCGGAACTGACTCGTCGTCTGCTCTACTTTTACTCTCTCTGTCGTCATGGCGTAACAGATCAGATAACAGATCACTGCCCCGATCGAGCACACCAGCGCGGCAAGCATCGTGCGTGTTCCGGAAAGCACATTATTTCCGTTTTCATCCTGATAATATACGACAAGCGGCATCACGACTCCGATCACGGTTCCCGCCAGCGACGCCCCGATCGTTCTCCAGTTTGACAGCTGCGCACGGTCCGACGGATTTGCGGAAATTGCCGATGCCATCGAGCCATACGGGATATTGATCCCGGTATAACACACACTGCCCCACAAAATATACGTAAAAAACATCCAGAATATCTTAAATCCAAGCGGCATATGCGCAAACCAGCTTGCGTACATCAAAAAAGATGCCACGGCGACCGGACCGCACATTCTCCGAATCCAGATCACAAATTTTCCGCGTTCTGTCGGTTTGGTACGATCCACGATCTGTCCCATCGCCACGTCGGTAAAGGCATCCACTATGCGGGCTGCCATCATCATAATACCGACCACTCCGGCGGGAACTCCCATGACATCTGTATAAAATTTCAATAAAAACATGCTTGACAAAATAAAGGTAAAATCGTTGCCAAAATCGCCAAACATATAACCTGCTTTATCCCTCAATCCAAAAGGGCGTACATTCTGCTCCATAAGTTCCTCCATTCCAATTTTTGTCATTCAATGACTGCTGTTTGAAATGTAGTATGTGCAAAAAATGTCCCTGTTATTCTTATTATTCTATACAATCTATTTTCTTCCGAATCCTCTTTAAAAATACATATCCCACGAGACAGGCTATAAACTCCGTGATTGGGAATGCCCACCAGATCAGTGAAACTCCGATCTGTCCATTTCTAACAAAAGCGGAAAAAATCCCTGCCAGCGGCAAGATGATAATAAGCTGTCTGAGCAGTGAGATCACAAGCGATTCCATTCCTCCATCCAATGCTTGATAACTTCCCTGATACGCGATATTAATTCCTGCAAAAAGGAAACTGATAGAGATAATCCGCATTGCGCTCATAAAATATTCTCTGGACTGTCCTGCATTAAATAACGTGGCAAATGCACCCGGAAAGTTCTCTGTGATCATCACACCTACAACCATAAGTACAATCGTATACATTAATCCGTATTTTATCCCATCCTGAATTCGCTTTTTATTTTGCATTCCGTAGGCATAGGCGATAATCGGCGTAATGGCATCGCGCAGTCCAAATGCCAAGAACAATACAAACTGCTGCACTTTATAAAATAGTCCGTAAGCGGTCTGTGCTGAAGCACTGAACTTCAAAATCAAATTCATAACATAAACCATGATTGACATAAGTGCCTGTGCAATAATTGCCGGAAGCCCGATCACATAGATTCCTTTAATAATTTCACGATCCGGCTTCATATATTTTGCATCGTGTTCAAATTCTTTATTTAATTTTATATGAAAAATAAACAAAAGCACCGCAGAGGCAACCTGTCCGATCACTGTTGCATACGCAGCTCCCTCTACGCCCATTTCAGGCACCGGTCCGATTCCATAGATCATAATCGGATCAAGAATAATATTTACTACCGCTCCCACAACCTGGCCTATGGTAGAATACAGGGAACGCCCCGTCGCCTGCAGCAATTTTTCAAACAAAGAAAAGAAAATGATTCCAAACGAAATCACGCAGCATATTCTAAGATAACCGGTTCCCATCGCGATCACTTCCGGATCCACGGTCTGCGAAGAAATGTATGCTTTTACACCAAATATTCCAAATAACAGACATAGTACATAAATAACTGCTCCTAAAAACAAACTGTTCCCTGCCACTTTTGCGGCCTTTTTACGATTTCCCTCTCCAAGCGTTCTTGCTAAAAGCGCATTGGTTCCCACACCGGTTCCGATTCCGATTGCCACCATCAGCATCTGAACCGGAAATACGAGCGTAAGCGCATTCAATGCCGCTTCACTTCCCACTTTCATATTTCCCACAAAGGCACTGTCCACAATATTATAGACTGCCTGCAATGCCATCGATAAGATCATCGGTATTCCCATCTGAACCATGAGTTTATTGACCGGCATCTCCCTCATCTTATTACTTTCTGCCATTTTAAAATCCTCCTATCTAATATGTATGTGTCACCTCCTCGCAACACAAAAAAACGAGCAGTCAAACTGGATTTACGCTAGTTTGCTACTCGTTCAAAATGTATTATATGGGTCTTTTTTCAAAAAGTCAAGTGAAAAATACTCCTTTTCGGTCCATATTATTATGCCCCTTTCACTTTCTGCCCCTTATGATATATCACATAAAATGTAATCACACAGATCACCACAGACATCAACGAACCGGCTGCTGTCGCCAGTCCCATCGGAAACAAGGTTGTCTGAAACATCTTTGATGTCAGATAAACTCCGGGGATACGAACCAATGAAATTGACAGGATATTGTGCAAAAATGACAGCACCGACTTTCCGCAGGCACAGAAATAACCGCTGAAACTAAAATGAATGCCTGCAAAAATGCAATCAAAAATATACCCTCTCAAATACTGGCTGCCAAACCGTATCACATCTGTTCCATCGGTAAATAAAGATACAATCGATGCAGCAGTAAATTGAATCAGAATCGTCACCAATACTCCGAATCCCACAGTGATAAAAACAGCATACCGCAGGGTTGCAATTGCACGTTCCTGTTTCCCCGCTCCGATATTCTGCGCCCCAAGAGCGGAAACAGCAGACAGCATAGAAGACGGAACCAAAAACAGAAAACTTATAATTTTTTCTACAATACCTACGGCAGCGGCGTCGTTTAATCCCCGCTGATTTGCAATGATCATTATGACAATAAATGCAACCTGAATCAATCCATCCTGCACAGCGATTGGAATACCGATCGATAGTATTTTTCCCATTACCGGCCGACGCGGTCTGAAATCCGTCTTACTAAGAACAATGCTCTTTCTTTTTATAATAACACTCAAAGACACCAGTACACTGATTGCCTGGGAAATCGTTGTTCCCAACGCAGCACCCGCAGGACCAAGTTTCAAAGCTCCCATAAAAAGGTAATCTAACACAATATTGGCAACACATGCAACCGCAATAAAATACATTGGGCTCTTGCTGTCTCCCATGCCTCTGAAAATAGAGCTGATAATATTATAGGCGGTAATAAACGGAATCCCAAGAAAACAAATCGTCAGATACGTAACCGTTCCGTTTACAGCCTCCGAAGGCGTAGACATCGCGGCCACAATCGGGTGCACTAATATAAGCAGTAATACCATCCCAACGACAACCACTCCCATAAACAGAACAACCGTATTCCCAACGGCTTTCGATACCCGTTTTTTGTCGTTTGCTCCAATTGCCTGCGCAATACTGACCGTTGTACCCATCGCAAGGCCTACAATGATAACCGTTATCATATGCATAATCTGCGAACCGATAGATACCGCCGTGGTACTCGCTACTCCATCGTATTGTCCAATAATAAACAGATCTGCCATTCCATAGAGTGTCTGTAAAAAATAGGAAAGCAGATACGGCAGAGAAAACAAAATTAAATTCTTAAACACACTGCCCGTTGTAAGATTTTTTTCCATGGTAAATTCCTCGCTTTTTTGATATAATCGTAACTATTCAGGATCAATGTATGGAAATCAATAAATCGTCGTGCTTGCACGTAAGAGACTTTGATTTCCATACATTTTGATCCTAATAGGGCTCCCCTCCCCATATGAGCATTTTTAGCCTTGCCAAAGGCGAGAAAAGGACACGAAGTGTTCGAAATGCGAATGTGTGGGAGGGGAGCCTGAATAGTTACATATAATCCTATTATAAACTCTACAACGGTTATAGAGTCAAGTTTCCTTAGAATAATGTTTTTTCTGCCTTACTTTTACATATTTTTCAAGTATCGAAAAACATACCTCTATTTCATCCTCTGTACATAATTCTTCGAGCATCCGCAAAGTTTCTCCAAACACTTTTGTATCATACTTCTCATGATATCTGCACAATTCCTGTCCTTTTTCAGTAACAAAGAAGCACTGTTTCCTAAAATTATCCGCTGGATTCTTTTTGTAAATGAGTTCTTTTTTCTCCATCTTTTTTAGCATTTGCGAGATAGCCGCCTTGGATTTATCCCATTCCACAGATAATTGTGTAACATTTTTCCCCGGATAATTTTGGATATATTTCAGCATATGAACTTCAACCGGAGTATACATTTCCCCTGTTCCGTAATCAATCGGAATATTCGATGCCATATATAGGGATGAAGCCCTGTGCATGATATCTGCTTTTTCAGAAATGGTATGTTTTTCTATCTTTGATGACATTGTCTTTTCCTTCCCATTAAGTTATAACTTTACTTTATATCATAACAAATAATCTTTTAAAATACTATTCATTTTTCATCTGTTTCCGCTATAAGTATTGACACCGGTATATTATTCCGCTAAAATAATGTTAAGCACATTAACATTATTTATTGATACAGAAAGACGAGGATATAAAATGGATAACAATATAATGAAAAAAGCATCCGAATCCTGTGTGGAACAGGTCTATCAGATTCGTCCCGAACATCTGAACGGAGCTGGACGCCTTTTTGGTGGCAGACTCATGGAGTGGATTGATGAAGTTGCTGGACAGGCAGAATGGGAAGCCGGTCAAAAACGTAAGCAGCTTCGCATACAACGAAAAGTAGAAGGATTTTAACGGAGGATTTTATCGTGATCGTAAAAAACATTTATGCTGTATATTTCAGTCCGACAGGTGGTACACAAAAAATTGCTGAAGCTCTGTCAAATGACCTGTCACAGCTTTTACATATCCCATTCCAAAAGATTGATCTTACGATTTTAACAAACAGGCAAATAAGATTCGACTTCGATTCCAATTCGCTTGTCATATTGGCGGTTCCGGTATATGCTGGTCGCATACCGAACAAGTTGCTGCCGGATTTAGAAAGAAGTTTAAATGGAAGTGGAAAAACCGCAATCATCCCTGTCTGTGTTTATGGTAATCGAAACTATGATGAGGCTCTACGAGAAATGCTTATACTTACAGAAAAAAACGGATTTATTCCCATAGGTGCAGCAGCCATGATAAGCCAGCACGCTTTTTCCTCTCTTATTGCAAAAGATCGTCCGGATTTTTCGGATTTTGAGGAACTGACAGATTTTTCCAACAAAATAGCCAAAAAAATTTTAAATAATCATGAATTAACCGGCATCACATACGACCGTGATATCCCGATCGGTCCTTACTATACTCCCCTCAAGTCAGATCATACACCTGCCAAATTTCTAAAGGCAAAGCCGGTTACTGATATGGATAAATGTAACAATTGTGGCATTTGTGTCAGAAGATGTCCTATGGGAAGTATATCTGCTGATAATGTGGCAGATGTTTTTGGTATCTGCATAAAATGTCAGGCGTGTGTCAAATTTTGCCCGACACATGCCAAATATTTTACAGATATCGATTTTCTCTCCCATGTAGAAATGTTGGAAAATACATACACAGATCGCAAAGAAGCGAAATTTTTATTTTAGGAGCAATATGGAAAGTTAATTATGGAATTATTATTACTTGGAATTTTTTCAGCAATTCTTCTGACATGTATATTTACCGGAGTTTCTGTTATTTATGCAATGTTTTTGGGGCTCGCAGTGTTTTTTGGATATGAATTGATAAAAAAGAAAACCTGGAAACAAATATTTATTTTTTCCTGACAAGGAATGAAAACGGCGAAAAATGTTTTACTGACATTTATCGTTTACTATGCATCTGAGATATGTATTCCATCACTCATGCTATTAGCCGCTTTTCTTCTATGCTCTATAACATCTTTTCTGACAGGAACGTCATTCGGAACTGCCGCTACTATGGGCGTGATCTGTATGACAATGGCTAAGAGTATGAATATTTCGGAAATTCTTGCAGGAGGAGCAATCCTTGCCGGTGTTTATTTTGATGACAGATATTCACCAGTTTCCACCAGTGCATTACTTGTGAGTGAACTGACAAAAACAAATCTGTATGAAAATCTGAAAGTGATGGCAAGGACTGCTATAGTGCCGTTTACTGTATCCTGCGCTGCCTACTGGATTCTGGGCGTACAGACACATGCTGGTAAAGCAGAAGAAAATATCCACTTTCTGAGCTATCCTCCCTGTGTATTTTCGGTTTTTCACCAGAAAATCAACTAATCTACAAGTTGATGGGTGGCGATGGTATTCTTTCTAACATGAAAGTAGTGGCAATCGTAGGCATTTCATCCTGTTATGCAGGTATTTTTAAAGGTACTAATTTTTTGCACGGAATTAAAGAATTCAGGAAATCTCTCCACAAATTTCGATTGAGATTTATCTTTAGAAATCATACCATCAATCACGCCAATCTGCATCAGATTCCCATTGACATTCCGTAATCTTCATATTTGAAAATGTTGCCTTATATGAGCCTTCTGTCGGACTGCATGCATATATTCCATAACTAATTTTTTCTGCACCTTCCCACATATGGAAAATGCGCATTTGTCTGAAATTTATGCCATCCTCACTGCATTCAATACAGTAGTCACTGTCCCTTCGTGAAAAACGATACCA
>CAKRDZ010000052.1 GCA_934316845.1 uncultured Eubacterium sp.
GAAAAGCTGGCCACAACAACATTACCAATATACAAAATTGCAGAACAATGCGGCTATTCAAACGTCGAACATTTCAGCCGGCAATTTAAAGGAAAATTCACCACATCGCCAAAAGCATATCGTGAATCAGTAAAGAAAAACTAATGTATAGGTTTCTTTTTTTCACACACTAAAGAAAAAAGAACCATTTTGGGGTCCTATGTCAAGATTTAGTGAAAGTGTCCAGGCTATGATTTTTCTGGAAAATAAATCCATGATACTGGTCAGATAGACAAATCCGTCTATTGTCCAGATGTAGGTAATATCCGAACACCAGACTGCATTCGGACGATCAGGATTAAACTGCTCATCAAGGATATTTTGTAATTCAGTGCTGAAATTAGAATCATTTCACACAGGTTCAATGTATATACTCTGATATCTCTCTGCTCTGACAGCCATGCTCCCAGTTCTTCCACAAGGCTTCCCTTTGGATCAGTATAAATGTTGCAGTCATGCAGAGACAGTAGGTTTGGTGTCAGGAAAAAAGCCGTCTTACCGGCACCGCTTCCACCAACGACAAACACCATGCTGAGACTTTTATCGTTATATATCTTCAGGGGATGTAACAGGCACCAGACAATCTGTTCCTTCAGCTTCGTCATTTCCACATCTATGATATACAATCCGCTTAAACAGTAAAATAAAAAAGGAGGCATCCGACTGAGTCGAACAACCTCCTTCATATGTGCAATTATTTAAATTTTCTTTTACGAGCAGCTTCAGACTTTTTCTTACGTCTTACGCTTGGTTTCTCATAATGCTCTCTCTTACGAATTTCCTGCTGGATTCCTGCTTTTGCACAGTTTCTCTTGAAACGACGCAATGCGCTATCCAATGATTCGTTTTCTTTAACGATTACATTTGACATAGTATCACACCTAACCTCCCTCCAGTTGTAAGATTGTGCAAAATACAACTGTTTGGGTATTTTTTCGCACTAACACATATTATAACACAAATTTGGAAAACGTCAACTACTTTTGGCGATTTTTTTATCCAATCTGCGAAATAATTACTTCTTTTGCCTTTTGCAATGCATCCGGAATACCTGCCGGGTTCTTTCCGCCTGCCTGTGCCATGTTTGGACGGCCACCGCCGCCGCCACCGACAAGGGATGCCACTTCTTTGATCAGATTACCGGCATGTGCCCCTTTCTTGACCGCACCTTCTGTCGCTGTCGCCATCAGATTTACTTTGCCGTCGTTTTCCGTCGCGTACAGGATCACGGCTTCTCCCAGTTTCTGTTTTGCTTCGTCACCAAGATCACGCATTCCATTCATATCTACACCGGACAATGCTTTCACAAGAACTTTGATGCCATTTACATCTTCTGCTTCGCTTGTCACATCACCCGCAGCAGCTTTCGCGATCTTTGCTTTTAATTTATCATTTTCTTTAGAAAGAGTTTTAACTTCTTCCTGCAAAGCAGCAATTCGTTTTACTACATCTGCCGGACCGGCTTTCAACAATGCTGCCGCTTCTTTCAACGTCTCTTCTACCTGATTGAAGTGGGCAATAAGTCCTGCGCCCGTAAGTGCCTCAATACGGCGCACTCCGGCAGCCACACCACTCTCTGACACAATTTTAAAGGCAGAAATATTACTTGTATTCTTGACATGAGTACCACCGCAAAGTTCCGAACTAAAATCGCCCATCTGAACAACGCGGACCGTGTCACCGTATTTTTCTCCGAAAAGAGCCATGGCGCCGGTCTTCTTTGCCTCATCAATGGTCATTTCATTGGTTACGACATCCAGGCCGTTCTGAATTTCCTGATTTACAATTTCTTCCACTTTTGTAATTTCTTCCGGTGTCATCGGTGAGAAATGCGTAAAGTCAAAACGGAGTTTATCC
This sequence comes from uncultured Eubacterium sp., assembly GCA_934316845.1. Classification (GTDB taxonomy): domain Bacteria; phylum Bacillota; class Clostridia; order Lachnospirales; family Lachnospiraceae; genus Eubacterium_F. The sequence continues at coordinate 1,897 of CAKRDZ010000052.1, forward strand.
GGATCTACCAAAGATCCTGCCTGCTCTACATGATTTCCAAGCACCATACGAAGGGCTTTCTGCATCAAGTGAGTTGCACTATGGTTGTTGGCGATAAGATTTCTGCGAGCCTCGTCTACCGCAAGAGTAACGGTATCTCCTACTTTGATGCTGCCTTTTGTCATCTTGCCGACATGACCGATCTTTGTTCCCTGCAATTTAATCGTATCTTCTACGACAAATTCTGCATTTGCTGTGCGGATCACACCGGTATCGGCAACCTGTCCACCCATTGTCGCATAAAACGGAGTCTCTTCTACGAGAATAGTTCCTTCCATGCCTTCTTTTAGCTCATCCACCAAAGCATCTGCCGTCGTCAAAACGGTTACTTTGGAATCGTGGGTAAGATCATGATATCCGACAAATTTACTCTCAATGGCCGCATCGATCGACTGGTAAATCGTAACATCCGCACCCATGTAGTTTGTCTCTTCGCGGGCGTCTCTTGCTTTCTGACGCTGTACTTCCATCGCCTCTTTGAATCCCTCTTCGTCCACGGTGAATCCTTTTTCTTCCAGAATTTCAATCGTAAGATCAATCGGGAATCCATACGTATCATATAACTTAAATGTATTTTCGCCGGAAAGAACGGTCTTCTTCTCTGCTTCCATCTCAGCCATCATGTCATTTAAAATAGACAATCCCTGATCAATGGTCTTATTGAAGTTTTCCTCTTCCGTAGCGATCAGTTTCAAAATATAATCTTTTTTATCTGCCAATTCCGGATAACCGTCCTTGGACTCGCGGATTACAACCTCGCTCAATTTGGCAAGGAATGCACCTTTGATACCAAGTAATCTGCCATGGCGCGCTGCACGGCGAAGCAGACGGCGGAGAACATAGCCACGTCCTTCATTGGATGGCATGATACCGTCGGATACCATAAAGGTTACCGAACGGATATGATCTGTGATCACACGGATGGAAACGTCTTTCTTGTATTCTGTTTCGTACTCTACATTGGCGTATTTGCAGACTTCATCGCGGATGGCTTTGATCGTATCTACGTCAAAAATGGAATCCACATCCTGCATTACGGTAGCCAGACGCTCCAGTCCCATACCGGTATCAATGTTTTTATTTTCAAGTTCTTCATAGTTGCCATTTCCGTCATTATTGAACTGGGTAAATACGTTGTTCCAGATCTCGATATAACGGTCACAGTCACAGCCTACCGTACATCCCGGTTTGCCACAGCCGTATTTTTCTCCACGGTCATAATAAATTTCCGAACAAGGACCACAAGGACCTGCACCATGTTCCCAGAAATTGTCTTCTTTTCCAAAGCGGAAGATACGGTCTTTGTCTACGCCGATTTCTTTATTCCAAATGTTAAACGCCTCATCGTCGTCCTGATAAACAGACGGATACAAACGATCCGCAGGAATCTCCAATATTTTTGTCAAAAATTCCCAAGACCAGGCAATGGCTTCATGTTTGAAATAATCTCCAAAAGAAAAGTTTCCAAGCATTTCAAAAAATGTACCATGACGGGCAGTCTTTCCTACATTTTCGATATCACCGGTACGGATACATTTCTGACAGGTTGTCACGCGGCGTCTCGGTGGAATCTCCTGACCGGTAAAATATGGCTTCAATGGTGCCATACCGGCATTGATCAAGAGAAGACTCTTGTCATTTTGCGGAATCAATGAAAAGCTCTTCATCACAAGATGACCTTTGCTTTCAAAGAAATCCAGATACATTTTCCTAAGTTCATTCAATCCATATGGTTTCATGTGGGTCCTCCTTCTATGTCAATACATAATTATCAAAATAAAGACGTACGCAAAACGCACGTCTTTATTTTAGTCTTTTTCGTCTCTTTTGTCAATGTCTTTATGACTTTGTGAGTATCCCGTTTATTTACGAATCTGCCCATTTCCCAAAATGATGTATTTGGTACTGGTAAGCGCCAAAAGCCCCATTGGTCCTCTGGCATGCAGTTTCTGTGTGCTGATTCCAATCTCTGCGCCAAACCCAAACTCAAACCCATCGGTAAAACGTGTCGAGGCATTGACATAAACCGCCGCCGCATCAATCTCATTTAAAAAGCGCATGGAACTTTCGTAATCTTTGGTAATGATAGACTCCGAGTGTCCTGTATTATACTTATTGATGTGCGCGATCGCCGCATCAATATCCGGAACCACTTTCATCGATATGATACGGTCAAGATATTCTTTTCCATAATCTTCCTCTGTCGCAGGTACGATCTTCGCATCGTATTTTTGTGAAATTTCATCACCGCGGATCTCAACTTCATGCGCATACAAAGCCTTGCAGATTGCCGGAATTGCTTCCTCGGCGATGTCTTCATGGATCACCAGGGATTCACAGGCATTGCACACACCGAGGCGCTGTGTCTTTGCATTTACAATGATATTGACTGCCATCTCAATATCTGCAGTCTCATCGACATAGACATGGCAGTTTCCGGTTCCCGTCTCAATGACCGGAACGGTACTCTTTTCCACTACCGTGCGAATCAAGCCTGCACCTCCACGTGGGATAAGCAGGTCCATGTACTGGTTAAGACGCATAAATTCCTGTGCCGTCTCTCTGGAAGTATCTTCCAATACCTGAATGGCATCTGCCGGCAAACCGACTGCGTCAAGTGCCTCACGGATTACATTGCAGATTGCCAGATTCGAGTGAATCGCATCGCTGCCGCCGCGAAGGATGACTGCATTTCCTGTCTTAAAGCAGAGCGCAAATGCATCTGCTGTCACATTTGGGCGGGATTCATAAATGATTCCGATGACTCCCATCGGTACACGTTTCTGTCCGATCTGCAGTCCGCTCGGTGTCGTTTTCATGGAAATCACTTCTCCTACCGGATCCGTCAAGGCAACGACCTGACGGATTCCCTCTGCCATTCCTCCAATCCGGTCTTCGGTCAAACGAAGGCGGTCAAGAAGAGCCTCCGACATATGATTTTTCTTTGCTTCTTCGATATCTTGATCATTTGCGGCTAATATGTACTCTGTTTTTGCAGTCAATGCTTTGGCTACCGCTGAGAGTCCTTTATTTTTTTCTGTTACCGTCATACGGTTCATAAGAACCGAAGCCTGCTTTGCTGCTGCGCCAATTTCATTTAATGTCATATCCGTGTTTCCTTTCTATTTTTAAATTATTTTCGCTGCATAATTTCTTTTTCTGTGACGATCACGTCGGGTTTTACGTCACAGCGTTCCCCGGGGATCAATATCATCTTCTGCTCCGAAAAAGCGGCAAAAACCGTCATAAAATCAAGTGCTTTCCATTCCTTTTCATAACTGTTCAGATAACGGTCATAATAACCGCCGCCATACCCCATCCGGTATCCTCTGGCATCGTATGCCGTTCCCGGCATGATCATAAGCACTTTTTTCTGCTCTTCTTTTACCGTTTCAAAAGAAAACTCCGGTTCTTCCCCGGTTGGCTCCCATATTTTCTGATAACCACGCTTTAATTTTGAAAGATCTTCAATCTCAAAAAATCGTATTTGCTTTTCCTTCACATAGGTTTTTGGCAGGTACAGCTTCTTTCCCTGTGCCAGAACCGCCTGATTCAGTGCATCCACTTTCACTTCCGAACGAAAGGCATGGTACGACAATACCACATCTGCCTCTTTAAACCAGTCTGTCTCCAAAATCCGTCTGACAATTTCTTCCGATTTTTGTTGTCGGCTTTCTTCGTCAAGGGAATCTCTTGTTTCCACTGCTTTTTTTCTCACTTTTTCCTTGCTGATCATTATTTTTCGTCCCTCACTTCAACCGCTTTTTTTGATCTGAGTGGATGGATACTTCCATCTTTTTCCTGTATCGACACATTGGCAAGGCTCGCACGCAGGTTATTTCTCACGGATTCAATATATTCCGCACGCAGAAGCGCCTGCTCTTTCGCCTCTTCTTCCGTCAATGTACCGGCTTTTTTCTTTTTATATAATTCATTGATTCTTGCAATCTTTTTATCGTCCATAATCTCCTATCTCCGATTCAAATATTCTTTTAAGTGAAAATGTCTGGTGCGGTGTTCTTTAAATACCGTACCAATGTCTTTTCCCGCCATAAGTGTCAGAATATTTTCCATATTGTCTCCATTGATGATCGCCATATCCGCTCCCGCATCATTGGCAATGCCGGCTGCTGAAATCTTCGAACTCATGCCGCCTGTACCAAAAGACGTTGTGGGTCCTTTCGCCATCTCAATCATTTCGTCGCTGATCCGCTCCACATAAGGAATCAGTTCTGCCTCCGGATTCCGGTTCGGATCATCCGTATAAAGTCCGTCAATATCACTGAGCAGGACAAGCATATCCGCTCCCGCGATCGCAGCAACGACAGCCGACAAGGTATCATTGTCACCAAATTCGATCTCGTCGATTGCTACCGTATCGTTTTCATTTACGATAGGAATGGCACCTAATGACAACAATTCCTCAAACGTATTGCGCGCATTGTGGCGGCTCGTGTCATTTTCAATGGTAAATTTTGTCATAAGAATCTGTGCCGTATACTGATTGTACTCAGAAAATAATTTCTGGTATACGGTCATCAGACGGCTCTGTCCGATCGCCGCGCACGCCTGTTTCAGACTTGTCGTATCGGGGCGTTTGGTAAGTCCAAGCGCTTTCCGTCCAACCGCGATCGCACCGGATGATACCACGATAATATCTTTCCCCTGATTGTGCAGATCGGTCAATATACGCACAAATTTTTCCAGTTTTACCAGATCAAGCCCACCGGTTTCTTCGTGTGTGATCGTTGAACTTCCCACTTTAAATACAATTCGTTTTTTATCCTTAAATGCTTCTCTCATCATTCTTTCCTTTCTCTCGCGATCGCAAGCGCGACACGTAGACCATCCATCGCTGCCGACATGATCCCCCCGGCATATCCGGCACCCTCTCCGCACGGATAAAGACCTGCACAGGAAGGCGACATAAAGGTATCTTCGCGCAATATGCGTACCGGCGATGATGTCCTGGTCTCTGTCCCCAGAAGCAGTGTGTCGCCATCATCAAAATCTTTGATCTTTCTTCCAAACTGCTTCATCCCTTCCATAATACCATTAGAAATCGCTGGGGGCAATATGTTTTTCAAGTTTTCTCTGACAACTTCCCCTTTTGTACACGGATGGACTTTTCCAAATTCTTCTGTTTTCCGATCTGCGCAAAAGTCTTCCAACCTTTGAACCGGAATTTTTCCTCTGCCAAGTTCAAACGTCTTCTTTTCCAAAGCACGCTGAAATTCAACGCCTGCCAGCACGTCGTCTCCCGGATAATCCTCCGGCGTTACCGAAACCACGATCGCACTATTGGCATTTTCGGAATTTCTGTCATGATTGCTCATTCCATTTACCACCGTGAATCCGGGTTCGGAAGAAGCATTTACGACGTAACCGCCCGGACACATACAAAAACTGTAAACGCCCCGGTCATCCGATGTTCTTCCTGTCAATTTATAATCTGCCGCCGGCAGACGGTCATCCAACGTCCCGTATTGGCTTAGATTGATCGTGTCCTGCCGATGTTCCACGCGGACACCGGCCGCAAATGGCTTTGCTTCCATCGAAATGTTCTGTTCTTTCAATGCCTGAAATGTATCTCTCGCACTATGACCGATCGCAAGCACGCAGGCATCACACGGAATCTCTTTTTGCTGCCCTGACTCATCTTTTACAACAACTCCCTGAATCTGTCCATCTGTTTTTTTAATTTCCATAAATTGGGTGTGAAAACAATACGCAACTCCCATTTCTTCCATCTCTTCGCGCAAGGACTGGATTACTCCGCGAAGTCTGTCCGTTCCAATATGCGGCTTTGCCTGATACCGGATTTCCTCCGGTGCTCCATGCGCAATAAACGTATCCAGAATAAATTTCCGTTTTCCCGTCTTATCTTTTACTCCGGTGTTGAGTTTTCCATCCGAAAATGTACCGGCTCCGCCTTCTCCAAACGAAACGTTGGTCTGGGGATCGAGTTCGCCGCTCTTCCAAAAATGAGCCACTTTCTGCATCCTTTCCATCATCGGGCCGCCACGCTCAATCAAAACCGGCTTGTAGCCGCACGAAGCCAGAAAATAAGCACACAGCAGACCGGCAGGTCCCGCACCGACGATAACAATCCGTTTTTCCTGCTCTTTCACCTGAAGTCCCGGAATTTCTTCTGCCAGCGAATGCTCCGGTTCATATTTTGACAAGTTCTTATTTTTTCTATTATGCTTTAAAATATCCTCTTCGTTTCTGCCGGTAAATGCCACCGTATAATTAAAAAACAGTTCCGGCTTTTTCCTCGCATCTATGCTTTTTTTGACGATTTGCAACTCTGTTATTTCTTCTGGTCTGATATGTAATTTTGCTGCCAGTTTTTTTTGTATTTCTTTTCTATTATCTTTGCGATAATCAATTTTACATTGTCGATACTGTAACATTTTACGCCTCCTGGTCTGCCGTGATCTGACGGGCACACAGGTAACCTGTCGCCCATGCAAAATGCAGATTATATCCTCCGCAGATTCCATCTGCATCAAGCAATTCCCCGGTCAGATACAATTTTTTTACTTTTTTTGACTCCATCGCCGGAATATCCACTTCGGACAGCGGCACACCGCCCGCCGTCACCTGTGCACGCTCCATCCCAAATGTATCCATAATCTTTACCGGATAGTGCTTTAATAATTCGGCTAAATTTTTCTTTTTTTCCAATACCTTTACCCATTTTTTATGAACAATGCCCTGCAAATAATCATTTCCATGTTTTTCCATCCATTGTCCCACTTTTTCTTCGTCCCAGTCAGGCAGAAAATCCAGTTCACAGATCACCTGACTGCCTGCATCCAATGCAGCTGCCGCCTGCGAGCACAACTGAAACACCGGGATTCCGGAAATGCCATCTTTTACGATCTGAATCTCTCCCCGCTCTTTTGCTGTCTTTTTTCCATCAATCCAAAGGGAAACTTCTCCCGGCATCCGCACTCCGGCAAGCGTCTCCCACTCGGCACCCTCGGCTTTTAATCCCGTCAGTGCCGGATACAGTTTTGTCACCTCATGTCCAAAACTCCTCGCCAAAAGATAACCGCTGCCGTCTCCCCCACACGGTTTATTTGCCTTTCCCCCACACGCCAGCACAAGCGCATCTGCCTTTACCGTCACGCCACCCTTTGCATAAATTAAAAATTCGCTGTTTTTATGTACTGCCTTAGTAACCTTTGCATCAAACAAAAACTGTACACCACACCGTCTGCAGGCATTCACCAGAAAATCACGCACCGTAACTGCCTGCCCGGTATAGGGATAGAGATATCCGTCCCGTTCTTTATGGTAAATTCCAATTTCTTCCAGTTTTTCAATTGCCTTATCCGCCGGAAACGCTTGTAATATTTTTTCTATTTGCTCTTTGCTGCCATGATAACAGGAAGTCCGCATCTGGAGATTGCTGAAATTGCATCTGCCATTGCCGGAGGCCAATATTTTTTTGCCGGCGGCTTCATTTTTTTCAATCACAAGAACTTTTTTGCCCTGTCTGCCGCACTGCCAGGCGCACATCAGCCCCGACGCGCCTGCACCAGCTATGACAACATCATATTTCTCCTCCATGGTCTTCCTCGCTTTCTTATTTTTCTTGTCACCAAACGCAGTTTGATGACCTGCGTGGGCTTCAGCCCACTTCCTCTTTTCTTGTCACTGTATTTCATTGTAGCACATTTTCTCTTTTGACGCGATACCTTTTTCATCAACTCGAAAAATTTTCCAGCATGGAATACAATTCTTCCTCATTTTTAACAAAAAATCCCTCTTTCAATTTCTGCTGTTCTTCTTCCGGCAGCGTGTCCACCGAAATGCCCGTATATTCATATGGTGTTTTCCGGTCTTCATGGTATACGACAACCTGTCCTTCTTCTTCTTTCAAAAAGAAGGTCATCATATCCTCGGATAAATAATTTTCCCGAACCACGATCTGCTCTTTGGAAAAGGAGATCAATTCTTTCTGCTGCGGAATATCACTGCCTATTTCCCCTTCATGTTCTTTATTATAGGCCTCAAAATATGCCTCTAATTCTTCTCTGGTCTTCCCGGCAAGTTCTGCCGGCATCGTAGACTCATCTCTGGTGATGACCCCGGTTACTCCCTCGTACACTTCAACGATATATTTCATAGAAGTATTCGTCCGTATTTCTTTCACGGTATCGACCGGATTCACCTGGCTCTTTACCGGCTGGCTGTTTCTTTTTTTATAGGAACGATAGCTGTAAAAAGCAAACACCGTAAGTAACATACCAAATACAAAAAAAATGCTCACATATAAATATCTTCTTTTCATAATAACACTCCAATCTGATATTTATAGTGTGAGCATTTTTCATTTTTTTATACATGTAACTATTCAGGATCCAATGAACTAGTTACTAATTCATAACTCGTCCAATCTTAACCGGATGACGATAATACGCATTGGAAATCTTAATACCGTCACTTGGGTTACTTGCATGAATAACAAGTCCGCTTCCAATATACATCGCTACATGGTTAATCCGGCTTCCGTTGCTGTAGAAGAACAGATCTCCCGGTTTTGGCGAAGAAACTTTTCTGGTCACACCTGCCTGCGCTGCGGCATTATGTGGAAGAGAATGACCATATTTTGCATAAAGGCTCATCGTAAATCCGGAACAGTCAGTACCATGGGTAAGGCTTGCACCGCCCCATACATAACGGTTTCCAAGGAACTGCTTTGCATATTCTACGATAGAGGCCTGTCCTTCGGATACTCCATCAGAAGAACTTGCGGATACCGTACCCACTTTCACGGCACGTTTCAATGAATACTGCTCTTCTACAAATTCTTTTGCTACAAAGGCATAATCATCATCTACTGTAACACATACCCAGTTTGCAAGATCTGCATTGACAGCATCCATACCACCGGCACGTTTGATCGCCTCTTTGGAAATTTTCTGTTTTTTAATTACTTTTTCTACAAATTCTGTCGTCAGATTGTTTTCGCGGATAACAAATTCTTCTCCTTCGGAAACGACCGAATAAATCGGCGCATCTGTCGTTGGAAGGGCACGTACACGGAGAGAATTGGTTGTAATCTCGACGCATTCACGTCCCACTTTCGTAGCCGCCTTTTCTGCTTTCTCATCCGTCACAAGATATTTGGCTTTGACCCATCCGGTTACATTTCCGGAAACCATCTTTGCCCAGCCTTTTTTAATCTTGTAAATGTGACAGCCGGCATTTTTTGTCATTTTACCGACAATTTTTGAATTTTCAGACGGCTTTTTACGTACATTCAAATACGTATCTACTTTCGTAGCCACACCAAGACGGCTGTAATTCAAATTCAATTTTACATGCTCATCTTCTTTTTTCGTTTCTTCCGGTGCTGCTGTCTGCTGCGGCTCTTCCACCACCGGTTCCGGTGTTACGGAAACTGCTGCATCCGTCACTGCTCCGTTTGCCACCTGATTACAATATTCATCCACCACTACAGCGGCTCCACTCAACGGCTGGTCCGTCGCAACCATCGCTGCACTTACCGGCACCGCGATAATTCCTACTGCAAGAACCCCCGCTGCAATATATTTCACATATTTCCTATCGAACTTCAAAATATCATCTCCTGATTTATTACGAATTTGTTACATCTTTTTAATAAGATTATAACAAGTGATTACAAAGTTGTCAAGGATTAGTTGTTGTTTTCGTTTATATTGTAATTTACCGGAAAAGTTTACATTACGTGATCTTCGTTCCACTACGGTCCGCGCAGACCAGAGGTCTCCCAGACCTCTTGCGCCGCTCGCGCTCCAATAAACGCGCAGGGGTATCGATATGCAAAATACGCATATCTGATACCCGCGTGTTTATACTCACTTCATGCAAATCTTTTCCGGCAAATTACAAAAATCCTAAAACAGCCAACAATAATTAAAACAAAGATACGCCTTACCATTCCATTTCATCAACTGTAATGCACTTTATTTTCTTTTTTCTGTAGATAATTTGACAGAGTAACCATTATCTCTTGTACTTTCTTTGACTGTATCAACATCCTCATCTTCTCATTCCCGCCCACAGTCTCCGGTTTTCCACACCTAAGATTATTCGGATGCTCTGACACGCAACAATCTTTATACCAACATTCCCCCATAAGCGTCCCCTTAACAGACCATTTCTCATTTTGGGTAAATTCTCCAACCAACGCTTTCATCACTCGCTCCGTAGAATACCTCTTAAAACCAGCTATGTAGTGTAATGTCTTCTCGTCATTGATCTTTGATAAATTGATTCTATGGTTCTCGACTGCTGCTAAAACTTCCTCACGAATTTTGATTTTATCCATCTTTCCCGTGCCTGTCCATTCTATCAGCCTGTCAAACGCAAGAATCAAGTATTCAAAGCAAATCATATCCAAAATTACAATCTTTCCTTTTGAACTTTCTTCGATTGATTTCAAAACGCGATATTTATTACGAACATCCTGATTGTCAACCACATAATCAAATGCAATATTATAATGGTCTCATAAATTAAGACACTGAACGCGACATTTCTTAATGAATCTGATATACTATAACCAACAAATGA
>CAKRDZ010000053.1 GCA_934316845.1 uncultured Eubacterium sp.
TGGTGTTTCTTCTTTAAGAAACGTTCAATGAAAATTTCAAAAGAATCTTCAGGAATCAATCTTGTTGATTCTGAAAACTCAATAACTATTTGAATTTTCAGGGTTGTTTCACTGTTCAGTTATCAAGGTTCGTCGCTGTCGCTTTACCGCGTCAGCAAAATTTATTATATCAAATCCTTTTTGCTTTGTCAACACTTTTTTTCATTTTCTTTTTGTTTCTTTATCGCGTCAACGAATATTATCTTATCAAATCCATTTGGGTTTGTCAAGAGTTTTTTTATTTTTTTCGAGTTTTTTCAACATTTGTTTTAAGCCGCGGAAATCCGGCATTTTTCCATAAAATCTTTTTTGCAGTTTCCACCGGCTATTCGGCTGTTCCCTCGATCTCAAATTATTTTTATAGAGAAGGGATATCCGGCCAGTCATTTTCCGCCAGATATCCCCTCTCCAAATTCTCAATCTGCACACTCGTAGATTAAAACAAAAGCAATTTGTCGCCATTTTGAATTTTATAATCCCGAATGCAAAAGTCCTGTTTCATCAAAATATCATCCCCCACCAGACAAAGCAATTCCCGGCCGGAAGATACATACCGCCGTTCTGATAATTCTTCCATCCCTCTTCCTAACAGTTTGGCTGTCTCGCCAACCGTTAATGACTGTGGAATATAGACATCATACGTCTCGGATATCGCAGGACATTTTACTGAAACCAATACTTCTTCCATAATCACTCACCAAGCTAGTCATCACCAATCGAGTCCAACAACCGGATTATGTGACTAAACTTTTCCTCATTTTGCTGTTTCACTTTTGCTAAGTCGCTGATGATTATCTCCAGAAGATCTATCCTCCCATCAATACGCCGTTCCAGACGCTGCATCTTATCCAAACAACTTTTATAAATATATCGATTTGCATCACCTGTCATATATGCCACATGATACAACTCTTTTAAGTTATCTTTAAGAATAAGTGCCTGCTTCCTTTCTTCATATACTGACGACATAATCAGATCCGATACTCCCCGGATATCAATTGAGAGATACATTTTGACCTACAGATCAGAAATGCCATTCAGCATATCCAATACATCTCCCAATTTTTCTCCAGCTGTCAGCTTATTCTTGTCCAATATTTCAACTGAATTTTTGCAAGCCTGAATTACTTTCTCAACACGTTCGGAAATCAATACAACTTTTTCTATTGTTTTATCAATTGCCATCATCATTTTTTCTGAATTTTCATCGTTCCAAAAAGATGGGATGCGGGCTTTCAATGCTCTTAAATTCTCTAAGCGTGAATTTAACTGGGTACGATACCCTTCCATCTCTTCGATTTTTTCCAGATATTTACTTTTTTCATAATTCAGTTTGCCATTTGCGATAGCTTCTCCAATATCCACTCCTACTTTTGCTGCTCCAACAGCTGCTGTAATTGCCATATTTATTTCCTCCTTTTACTTTGACATGTTTTTCATGTTCTCTGTTGCACCTTGAATTGCATGTATAATTGCCGACACAGCGCCCGAAGTAATATTCATCGTTTCATCGAATATATTGCACACGCCGGTCCATCTCTCACACAATTCTTCTCCGCTTTCCTTAAGAATTTGAATAACCGCATCGTCTTCCATTCCCGGTTGTGTGCAGGCAGCCGAAACTTTACTTAGCAGGCTTCTTACTTCCGCCAGTTCCTGTGCCACTTCGCTATTCCACTTCTTGGCCTCATTTACATCAATTTCCATATCTTTTGCCATCTTAATTACCTCCTGTTTTACAAATTAGTTTTTTTATATCTTTAAGGGTACTAATGTCCTTTTGAAGAATCTTTTGATATTCATCATACAATTCTCCTTGAAGAGACTGCTTCATCTTCACCTCCTCCTGTTCCATTAATTTTACAAGTTTTTCACATTGTAACAAACAATCTCTCTGCGTCATATCACTGCACCTCAAAAATATCATTTTATTATTCAAATATGTTAACATCATCCGAATCCATCTGCTCTTCCACCAATTCGCCGCACGGCATCAGCATCGAATATACACCTTCTCGATATTTCATCAAAAAATGATTATATTCGGTTACTTTAACAGCCAGTTTCTGAATTTCGTTGTTCATTGGCAGTAAAGTTTGCTCCGACAATTTTCCGCCAAACAGCAGCAATATTTCTTCTCGATTAAACTTACGAAACATTGCCGAGCCGGAAAAGTTTTCATTAGGATAAAATCCCCCAACAAAATAGACATTAATTTTCCCCGCGATTTCAAACAGTCGATTCATGATCATTTCCGTTCCCTCGTCACACTGACTACACATCAACGCAAAATCTTCGATTATAACAACCTTTCCAACGGTGTTTGACCGCATATGATGAAATGTCTTTGTACAGATGTCTTCCTGTTTTATATCCAAATGATTTTCATCACAATACTTCCTTAATATTCCTGCACGTTTCGTACATTCTTTTAAAAGTTCTTTTGCAAACGGTTCCATATTTTCAGAGTTAATTTCAATACCGTTTTCACCCGTTTCTTCGGCAAAAACACTATTTCTCTCTCTTTTTAGAACGACTGTGTCAAGTTTCTCCCGCCTTAGCGCAAACATGAAATTATCCATAATCTGTTTTACCCGTTTCGGATTGCCAAAATACAGCGACAAACTCGAAAACTGTTGTAATGGTAACGCGATCGGTTTGGCATCCTTTCGGTTGTAGCCAAGCGGAATCCTGCCTTTGGGAAATTTTTCCATAAACGCATCGTATTTTTCTGTTTCCGGTACAACTGTCAGCCCTCTGGCTGGTGTATAAGAAGAATTTCTTAGCGCTATTCTCTCCAATTCTTCTTTCACATAAATTGACCTTTTTGTCCCCCGCAGCTCTGAGCCATATTTGGCAGCCTGCAGTTCAAACAATTCTCCATCCACCGAATACAATCCTTTTCCTCGGCGAATCGGGGGAACATAATTACAAATGCCAGGCAGCACTTCCATGTATTCATAGCGATCTTTCAGACACAATGCAATTCGTCCACTTATTTCCTGCTTTAATCTTTGTGGTATTTCATTGCTGTGATTTGCAGTTATCACATATTTCACGCCAAAATTTAAGCCCTCTTTCAGATAGGTTTGAAACCGGTACATAAATTCCTTTCCAAAAGAAGTTTCATTTAAACCGGCAATATTATCAACAACGACCAGCACCAACGGGATTTCCTCCGTCATAATTGCATCTCTATAGGAAGTCACTCCCAGCTTAGCAAATAACTCTTTTCGTTCCTTCACAATCTCATCGATCAACTCGATAAGAGAAGGCACCTCTGCTTCCTCTTTATCATCTAGATATACACCGCAGTGAGGCAGCATTTTCAACTCTGCCAATGACGAATTTGAATAATCCAGCACATAATAATTTAACTGTTCCGGCGTATATCGTTCGGACACCGACCATAACAAAGTCTCTAAAAGTGTAGACTTTCCGCTTTGCGAAGGTCCGACTATCAAAGTATTTCCACCTTCCTGCAGATCAAATACTGCCGGCATCTGCCGTTGATTTCTTGGATCATCCAGCATTCCCAGATAAGTATAAATTCTGGTGTCATCCTCCTTTTTATAATGGTATTGCATACTTTTGGCATCTATTGTATCCGGCAAAGGTTCACACCACAGTTTCTTCCGTTTCCACCCCACTTGTTCTGCCAGATCAGACAACATATGGACAATTTCAACCAATTGACTTTTTCCTGTGAATTGCTTTTGCACTTCCTGCTTTATCTCACTGATCGTCTGACCTGCATTATCTACAAATCGAACGACATTTTCTTTTTGAGACGCCGCATAATCCTGCGGTTCATAAGGTGCCCCACTCCATGCAGACTGTCCAAGTGCAAAATATTCATTATAGCCAACCTGAAGATAAAATCTTCCGGTGTCCGTCAGATCTGCCGCCTCCGGTCGTTTCAGCATGTCCATACTGTCAGCTCGATCCTGAACCTTAAGGCATACCCTGAATTTGGTATTGCTTAAGATCTGATCATTTACAACTCCGGACGGTTTCTGTGTTGCCAAAATCAGATGCACGCCTAAACTTCTTCCGATTCTTGCCGTACTGATTAACTGCTCCATAAACTCCGGTGCCTGCTGTTTTAACTCCGCAAATTCATCCGAAATAATAAACAAATGCGGCACCGGCTCCTTCACAACCTTTTGACGATACAACTTCTGATACAGATAAATATCCATTGTACCTTCATTTGTAATATTCTTTGCCGCATTAAACACTCTTTGGCGCCGCTTCAACTCACTCTCAATTGAAATCAACGAACGCTGTATGGCAGCACCGTCCAAATTCGTAATCGACCCCACTACATGAGGCAGGAAAACATTTTGCTTGGGATTTTCAAAAGCTCCCGCCAAACCGCCGCCTTTATAATCAATAAGAATAAAGGCAACCTCCTCCGGATGATAATTAACTGCCATAGATAAAATATATGTCAATATAAATTCACTTTTTCCCGAACCAGTCATCCCTGCCACCAATCCATGCGGTCCCTCACTTTTTTGATGTAAATCCAAAGTAAACAGGGAACCATCCGCCAGCACTCCAATCGGTGTCGCCAATGATTTGATTGGATTATTTTCTTCCCAGCGCTTAAGGGGATTTAAATGTTCCACACGCCCCACACCAAACATTTCCAAAAAAGACAGTGTTTTGGGTAATGCATAACTTTGCGACATTACTTTTAAATCCGTATTTGCCATTAACTTTGCACCGGATATCAGCGCATCCTCCGATACTTCGTCTACGGAAAATTTGTCATCATCACGTTCAATCTCTTTTAAATATGTCAAAATATTACAATTATCTTTATTTAACTCAACTAGTTGGAAACATTCTTTGGGCAGTTCGTCAAACACGGTAATAATACTAACTCCACATGTTTTTTCATTTTTCATTGCCTCCTTTAATACTTCCATGCTGTCAAATAATTTTTTACTCAATGCAAATACGACATAATATGGACGCTCTCGCAAAATCTCCTGTATTTCACGAGGCTTTGGAGAAAGAAGATCGCTTTCAATTTCCTCTTTTAAATACTCACTTATTTGATAAACTTCTTGATTATTCGTCGCAATAAAGCGAATATTTCTTTGATCATTCCACGCATGAGGCAAATATTTTATAAACGAAAGTTTTTTCAACTCATCCGCCTCTAACAAAAATATCGTCTTGACCTCATCATAACTATGGAGAATCGTCAACTGCATTATCTGCTTTTGAATAAAATCCAATGTTTGTTCTCTTTTTCCTATCACACCGCACACATAGTTTTCTATGATAGAGGTCATAATCGGAACATTATCCAAATAATAGTTTCTCTCCACAAGCTGGTATAATTTGTCCTCTAATTCATCACTATCCATTTCAAATCGTTTTTTGGGATAATCTATCTTACTTTTTAACGGCAATATTCCACTTCCCAATCTTATCACCAAAAAATCGTCGTCACTTTTTCTTCGTTCCCACAGCTGTACTTTATCCGATGTATAGGTAACAACCTTACTTAAATGCGGATAATTCAAATTTAATACCTTTTCTTCATACTTCTTTTCTTGATGGATCCTTTCCTTCGCATCACGAAGGTAATCCGTATAAGTTTCTATACGTCTCTCCTCGTACTCCTTTTTTTCTGACTCTGTGTATCTTTGCGTCAAAAACGGAAATAAAACCGATGTCAGCAGCATGGTATAATTCCCCATAAGTGCAGCTGAGCCTCCCATAACCATAGAACTTCCCATTCGTAAAAACATAGGAATACGATTTGAGTTCAACGACATCGGCGGTCCTTCCACCTCAATAGGGTCGGACACGAGCGCTAATCTCCTTCGCGGCGAACGGTTAAATAGTTCGTTGGCACTCTCTGTTCGCTTCGGCAAATCACTTGCCAGCGTCATCGTATTTTCTGTAGCGGAAAGAGCCATGTCATTGATTTGGATTCTTTCATCTCCACTATTAATGGAAAGAAATCCAATACCAACTAATATTCGCAGCCCCAGCAAATATATGACATCTCCGACTTTCAAATCCTTTTCATAGACACGCATCCCATTGACATACACATAATTCACACTATTTTCATCTCGGATTGTCCACCCCGAATCCGTCCTAACTATCGATGCATGGTGTCTTGATATGTAGGAATTGGAATATACAATATCATTCTCTCTTGCACGCCCAATGGTTATTGTCGGTTTCTTCGCAACATAGTTTTGAAATTTTTGATTTTGATCTGCTGAAAACTCAATGTAAATTGCCCCATCAAAATTCTTCGTCCTTACTTGGAACAACAGTTTATCAAACAACTCAACTACATCCGTCTCGGTATCTCCCGTCACAAAAACAACACCCGGTTCGCAACAGGCAAACCACCTGTTGTCCCGCGCCTCAATGTATATTTTTTTATTTACCGCTTCCTCACTATCCACAAAGAAGTGTCTTCCTTGTGGGGTGAATGGCAGCCACATCATACTCATCTTTGATCTGGCAGACAGTAACACAATTTTAACTCCCAGCAAATTCTTATCCATATACACGTTCCTTTCTTCTCCTATTTTTTCTTCTTTTTAGGAACAATCACTCTTCCTTTCCCATCGGTGAGTTCTCCATCCTTATATGTTTTTTCGATGTCAACAAGCCAGATTAGCACCCATATATCTCCAAGTATAATAGATATTCCAAATGATCCTGATACCAAAGCAAGCAGTACTCCCCAGCAAATTCTCCCCCGCCAGAAAGCCCCCCAGTCTCCCATATATATGTGCTGAAGACCCAACTTACCGAAGCCCGACATAATCCACCAAAATAGGTACCTGCCAAAACTTTTAGAAGATTCTTCCAATTTTTCTTTCTGTACCTTTTTCTCTGAATCATTTACCAATTTCACTCGCAAACACAAATCGCCATTTATTCCACCCTGCACCGCTTCTCCTTTTCCCGGAATACGCAAAATTGTTCCGTCGGCAGCATCAAAAGGCACCTGTACTTCAATTTTCTGACCGTTTCTCTTGTAAACAACCGTAGTTCCGATAAGTTCCGGACCAATACGCAATGTATCTTTGATATCTCGTCCTCTCAATTTCTCCTTTTCTGTAGATTTCGGTTCTTCCTTATGTAATTCCGGCTTTTCTTCTTCATACGTTTTGGATTCTTCTTCTTTTTCAAACGCAGACTCAGTCTTTTCAAACGCGGATACTGTTTTTTCTGTATCCGAAGTTTGATCGATGGATGGTTCATTTACAATGTCCGACGGTTTTCCTGACCGTTTTTCCATGGATTGCCCGCCTTGCGTTTTCTCCAATTCTTCCTCCGGTATACCGTCATATATATCCGAATGCATTACATTTTCTTCCGTATCATCCGACAAATTATCTGCCTGCCACCGCACCAGATCTCTTTTCATCTGTTCTGCGCTCTGATATCGTTTTAAGGGATCACTTTCACATGCTTTCTTAACAATACGTGATAGTTCCTCATCTGCATTTGCCGGATTTTTCATTGGTTTTCCTTCCAGTCTGGATAGCATTGCCTCTTCCAGATCTACGGGGCGAATGCTCTGCGGATAAGGTGGTGTGTACGGAAAACGATTGTCATTAAGCAGCTTGTACAAAGTTATACCCAGCGAATAAATATCTACTGTTTTATTGTATGATTTTGCTTTGTAAATCTCAGGCGCCATATACATTTCTGTTCCTGTTTTTGATCTGGCACTTGTCACGTCTTCCAGCTGTTTTGATATTCCAAAATCCCCCAATTTATATTCCCCATATTCATTGATCAAAATATTCGAAGGCTTTATATCCCGATGTATAATTTGATGATGATCACATGCCATCAATCCAGAGCACATATCAATCCCCAACTGGACAACTTCCCCTACAGAAAATTTATGATCGCTCTGCAAATATGCTTCCACACTTTGCAGCAACTCCATTCGAATGTACAAAGTTCCACCAATACCATTTTCATTCTCCAGCAGTTTATACTCTTCTATCGTTACAATATTGTTAGCCGTTTTTAACTCTTCTAAAATCAGAATTTCCGAATTCAAACGCTCCAGCTGCTCTTCATAATGGCTCCGAATTGATTCGTTATCCATCCCCTGACTTCGCCATTCCCTAATCTCAGCCTGAGTTTGTGGGATTTTAATTATTTTAATTGCTGCATATATCTTCTTTCCCGTCACATCTTTGCTTACTTTGTATACACTTCCGTAAGCTCCTGCACCGATCTCCCCCTCGACTTGCCATTCCGGCCATATGTTTTGTATATTTTCCATAATCAGTTTTCTCCTATCCTTACCAGTATAATCGTGATGTTATCTCCCCCACCTGCTTCCAATGCCATGTCCAGCAGTCTTTTTTGCTTTTTGTGAACATCCCACTCCCTCCCTAGAACTTCCGCAATTTTGTCCTCTGGAACCATATCTGTCAATCCATCGCTGCACATGAGAAAAATATCATTTTCTTTCAAGTCTTTCACTGTAATATATGGTTCTACCCGAAAATCCGATTCCGAAATCCCCAAAAACTGGGTTAATCCGGGTTTGCGATTAGTAATTCCCATTCGCTCTAATGCTTCCCGATTCGTATGCATTTGACTAAGCATTTCTAACTCCCCTGCACGATAACGATAAATCGGACTATCTCCTAAATTGCATATCCATATCCGAGATGTTTCAAATATTATAATAGAAGCGGTCGTTCCAATCTGGTGATATCTTCCTACTATCCCCGCATTACAAACAAAGGAATTCAGGTTCGTGCACAGTTCATTTAGGTTTATTCCCGTCGGAATGATCTCATCTTCCATTTCCAGAAATTTACTTGCCGCAACATAGGAAGCCATTTCTCCTGCACTTTCTCCACCCATACCATCAAAAAGTGCCATACATACATAATCTTCAAGCTCCGTTTCAAACTCATACGGTTCTTCTAAAGACTGATGTTCCATCGGCATAATATGTTTTTGAAAGCAAAAATTGTCTTCGTTATGTTCTCTGACTTTTCCGGAATTGCTTGTACAAGTGGCCTGAATATAATATATACTCCTATTCTTTTTTTCCACTTTTCCCACATTTTGCTTCATACGTTGGTGCTCTCCATTAAGCCGATTCCGAAAACATTTAAAACTTTGTATCATTTTTCACAACCTTCCATAACGTTTGATAATTCGTATTTTTACCATTATACCATGCCGTATTCCCAAATTTTTTTCCGTTTTTTTCACTTTTCGAGTTTCTATCTGTGTTTTTGACGGACAGATTATTTTTTGCAATACAAAAAAGTCCTCAGACTTTCGTCTGAGGACTTACCTCGTTCTCTGTTCTCTCTTTAACTCCCCGAGTAGGGCTCGA
>CAKRDZ010000054.1 GCA_934316845.1 uncultured Eubacterium sp.
AACAACTGACACTGGCTGAATGCTTTGCTGGATTGGGTTTCAAGTGATAGCGGTTTGAAAAATGGGGAAACTCAAAAAATTTAGAGAACGCCCATGCTTTTTAGCACAAAGATCCATGCGGTCAAAGTGATGGAAGAAAGCAGGGTAGTCAATACGATCACGCTGCTTGTCAGGACGACATCGTTTCCGGTGTTTTTTGCCATGATATAGCAGGATACCGTTGCCGGCGAGCCAAGCATGATAAGGATGCCGATCAATTCCTGCCGGCGGTAGCCCATATAGACCGCCGGTGGAAGAAAGAGGGCACACAGCAGGATCAATTTAATAAAACTGGCAAGCAGGGTCGGACGTATTTTTTTGATCGCCTTTTTCCCCTCAAACCCGGCTCCGATCGAAAGCAGAGCCAGCGGCGAAGCCGTGGAAGCCAGGTACGAGATCCCTTTGTTTACAAATGTTGGAAAACAAATATTCAAAAAAGCAAACGGAAGGGCAAATAAAATGCCAAGCAGGATTGGATTTTTGAAAATATTCAGGATCGTATGTTTCACATCCGGATGTTCGCCGTTATCCCCTTTAATGGTCAGTATGACGACGGCAAATATATTAAACAGCGGAACGGCGCCGATGATCATCAGAGGGGCCATACCGGCACTGTCATACATATTATCAATAAAAGCGAGTCCGAGTATGGCGGCACTGCTTCGGTAAGAAGCCTGGATAAAAGCGCCCTTTTCCGCCTCATTTTTCATAAACTTTTCAGTCAGAAACCAAAGGATCAGGATAATAAACAATGTGACAAAAAAGCAGTACAGCACATATTTTAAATCAAAAGAATCGCGGATATTATTTTCTGTCAGATCCTTGAAAACAAGGGCTGGCAGGGCAACATAAAATACATATTTATCCGCGGATTTTGTAAACTCTTCATTGATGATCTTCAAGCGGAATAGCACTTTGCCGAGCACCATGATCAAAAAGATCGGGAGAGTCGCATTTAAACTGTAAAGAAAATTTTCCATTGTTCTGATTCCTTTCTGTAAGTAACGGTTGGCCGGTAAAGACCTGATATCCATTATACATCCGGTAAGCCGAAACAGCAAGACATATCTTGCCTTTGCCGGGCATATACATGGAGTAAAGTAAATGGAATGGAGAATGGTTATGAAAAATAAAGGCAGGCTCAACAAGGCTTTGCTGCTGGCTGTCTGTATGCTGACAGGGCTGCTTTTCTGCGGCTGCGGGCAGACATCCACCGGTTATGATAACGAAGAGGGAACCGAATGCGATTATACCGTTGTCGCCATGCGCGACTGCCCGGAAGAACTTTTAAAGAATCTGGAGGAAAAAAAGATAAATTCGTTTCAAATGACATACCAGGATGGAACCTATCTATATATGGCAGTAGGATATGGAGAGCAAAAAACGGGAGGATACAGCATTTTAGTGAAAAAATTGGCGGAAACAAAGGATAAAATTTTTCTTAAAACAGAATTAAGAGGTCCGTCAAAAGAAGAAACTGTCTCGCAAAAGCCGAGTTTTCCGTATGTTGTAATAAAAACGGAAAATAAAACAAAAGAGGTTGTGTTTGAAGCACATTAGGAAATAAACTTGTAATTTTTGGATTTTTAGGGTATAATATACATTACAAATTTAAAAAGATGAAAGAGGGATGAAAATAATGTTGATCAAGAGAATCCGCTCAAAGATATATGAGTGGAGAAATATGATTGGCATGATAGCGTGGGACGTCGTGCTTGGTGCGGCGCTTGTTTTTTTCTTAAATCTGGCGTTGTTAAATGTGTCAAATTTGCTGTTGAAAGTTGCACTGATGGCATTTACCATAGCTATCATTGCATTTTCCATTGTGGTTAAGTACGTACTTTTTTACCAGAAAACAGGAGTAGATGACATTACCGGTGGAAAAAACAAGAGAGAATTTGAAAAAATTGCGAGCATTTTATTACAGGGCGAAGGCGATTTTGCACTTGTGTATGCCAATATTGACAGGTTTAAATTGGTCAACGAATTGTATAGTGATGAAGAGGGCGACCGGGTTCTGCGGGAGGTTCACAGATTGATCGATGAGGAGATTCTGAACTGGGATGAAGCTTCCGGGCGGATCATGGCAGATAACTTTGGTATGCTGTTACGAGTTCATTCGATGAAAAAATTAGAGCACCGGCTGAATCGTTTAAATGAACAGCTTAGTCTTTTGACGGATATACAGGGTACTTCTTACGGGCTGCGTCTGCTTTTTGGCGTATATTTCGTGGAAGATAAGACGATGCCGGTTTCGGCAATGCTGGAGCGTGCCAATCTGGCACTGAAAAAGACATTACAGATGCCGCAGCAGTTGAAAAAGATCGGTGTCTATGATGAAAAAGAGCATCGAAAATTAGAACGGGAAAAACATCTGGAGATGCGCATGGAACAGGCCTTGAAAGATGGCGAATTTATTCCGTATCTTCAGCCTAAATATGAATTGACGCATGAGACGATTGCCGGGGCCGAGGCTTTGGTGCGGTGGGTGTCTCCGGAAGAGGGCATGATCTTTCCTGGAGAATTTATCCCGTTGTTTGAAAAAAATGGTTTCATTGTAGAACTCGATCTGTTTATGTTTGAACAAGTGTGTAAAATGATCGAAAACTGGTATCACAATGGATACCGTATTATCCCGGTTTCTGTCAATATGTCAAGAGGACACTTCCTGGTGCCAAACTTTTTTGACCGCTACCGTGAGATATTACAGCGGTACGATGTGCCGGAAGGAAGTATTGAGATTGAACTGACGGAATCCCTGTTCTTTAACGAGATTTCCGAGATGACCGAGCTTGTGAATAAAATTCATGAAGCGGGTATGAAATGTTCGATCGATGACTTTGGAAGCGGATATTCTTCTTTAAATATGTTGAAAGATATTAAAGTGGATGCGTTGAAGTTAGACCGTGTGTTCTTTGTGGAAACTGAAGAGGACAAGCGTGGAAAAGATATTATCAACAGCATTCTGCATCTGGCACAGAACCTGCATTTGAAGACAATATCCGAAGGGGTTGAGATCCGGTCCCAGGTTGAATATCTGAAAGCGATGGATTGTGACTATATCCAGGGATTTGTATTTGCAAAGCCGATGCCGGTCAAAGATTTTGTAAAGATTGCATTTGTAAAGAGTGCATAACATCATAAATAAGATAGAGATCCTGTTTCAAGGGTGCCGCGTGTGCAAAAAAGCGCCGGACATCCGGGAAACAGGATCTTTTTTCACATATATAACCGTTTGCGGCTGCGATAACGTATTCTGCGGTATAAGATCTCCTGGTATAAGAGAATGACGGTTAAGGGAAGAAGTGTTTCGAAAGAATCCTTTTCATCCGCCGGGAGAGAGTCTTCCAGAATTTTTTTTGCCATCCGCTCCAATGTGATCTTATCCGGGTAAGAATCAAACAGGATACTACCCTCGTATTCCAGATGGTCGCAGCATTCTTCAATCTGGTTCAGTAGTTTTTTACAGATTTCCGGGTATAATTGTTTCATATATTGGAAATCATCTTCGAATTCTATCAGTTTTCCGGCTCCCAGGATCGGAGGGATGCCCGGAGTCAGTGCAGAACCCGGAAAGTAATCATAAAAGGTGGAAATCGGTGTATTCATAGCAGAGTCCTTTCTGGCGCATAAATTTCGCAGATGTTTTACCCATATTATATGAAAGAATAAAAAAAGTGTGTTTTCTCATCTTGCCCTGTTCTTTCAACTGTGATACACTATTGAGAGAACTATGTGATGATATAAAGAAGTTAGAATCGAGGATTTCAATGGTTAAGTATATTTATAAAGTTGTTGTTTTAATGATCATATTTTGTGGAGCGCTTTTTTTCTTTGGCAGCCGTCTGCAGAGCGACAGTTACGAGACGGGGCAGGTCGTGGAGGCCGGCAGTGAGTCATTTCCGTATCTTACTCTGAAAAGCCAGGGGATTACGATGAACCGCCTGTTTGGTTACAGCGGAGTGCTGGACGCCAACATTGTGCGGGAATCCATTACACCGCTTGCAGCAGATAAGACGATGAGTGTCGTCATCGGCGGAACAAAGACAAAAATTGTAAAAATGCAGTATGAGATCATAGACAAAGATACTCTTGAAGTGTACGAAAAAAAGGAACTTAATGCTATTTCACAGGACACGGAGCAGGTTGATCTGACCTTTGAATATGGATTTAAGACAAGTACGGAGTATATCCTTGCGATTACGGCGACAACCGAATCGGGTCGAAAGATTCATTATTATACCAGATTAAAATACTATATGGAGAATTCCAATTTGCAGGAAAAACTTGCATTTGCCATGAAATTCCATGAAGATACGTTCAACAAATCCAAGGCAGAGGAACTCAGCCAGTATCTGGAGCCGGATGGAACGTCGGCCAATGATACACTGGCAGAAGTCAATATTAAATCCGACAGTGATCTGGTAACCTGGGGGAAACTTTCCCCCAAAAAGGTATCGGAGCCGGTTCCTATTGTAAAAGAATATAATATGGAGACTGCCTGCTTTCAGTTGAATTATTATGTCAAAGGCAAGACGGCAACGGGGAAGGAAACGTACCGTGTCAATGAATTTTACCGTATCCGTTATGCCGGCGGCAGAGGATATCTTCTTAATTATGAACGGACGATGGAAACTGTTTTTGATGCAGGACTTACGAGTGTGCAGAAAAATCAGATCAAGATAGGAATCACCAATGATACGTCAATGGATCTAATGAACAATGAAAAGACAAAGCAGTTGTTTTTTGCCAGAGAAGGCAATCTGTACTGCTACGATATGGATAAAAACAAAAATGTAATTACCAAATTATACTCTTCCTACAGCGAAAAAGCGCCTTATGAGTATCGTGAAAATGCCGTGCCGCAGATGCGTCTTCTTAAAACCGATGACGATGGAAATCTTTATTTTGCAGTTGCCGGCTATGTGCCGAGAGGGCAGTATGAGGGAAAAGTGGCAATTGTTTTGTATAAATATGCAGCGAAGGAAGAAGAGATTGAGGAACTTGTCTATCTTCCGATCGATACAACAGAACAGCAGCTCAATAAGGATTTCAATAATTATGGTTATGTCAGTGACAAAAATGTGTATTATTTTGCAGTTGCCGGTACGGTGTATGCTTATAATATGGAATCCCACCGATTGGCAAAATTGGCAGAAAATGTCACAAACGGAAGCTTCCAGATCATTCGGAGCATAACGAAAAAAGAGGCGGGAAAGACAGTACAGTTTGATTGTTTTGCCTGGTCGGATAATCTGGAAAAAGGATATGGAGAGGAATTGACAGTCTTTAATCTGGAAACCGAAGAAAAGACCATCTTAAAACCGGAAAACGATGCCTGCTTCATTCGGCTGCTCGGTGTGATCAACGATAAAGTAATCTATGGTTATGTGAAGAAAACCGATATCACATCGAAGACGACAGACGAAGAGGTGGCGCCATGTTATAAACTGGTAATTGCCGATGAGAAAGGAACTCCCGTGAAAACGTATGAACAGAAAAATGTATACGTGAAGGAGGTCACAGTTCAAGGAAATGTTATGACGTTGTCCCGTGTGAAACGACAGGGCAAAAAATCCTATAGACAAATTTCAGACGACAGTATTCTGAACCAGACAGAGTATAAGACGAGTGCCTACCAAATGCAGTCGAGAGTGACAGACACTGCACAGACAGAGTGGTACATTGGCTTCCCGGCAAGTTTTACCATTGATAAAGTGCCGGAGTATAAGGTGGCAGAAGAGAAGATCATGACAAGTGCACGCGCCGTGCATCTTGATGAGATCCGTGTACCGCAGTATTATGTATATGCTCTTGGTAAAATTACAGAAGCCTATGAAAAACCGGTTCTGGCAATTCAAAAAGCTGATGAACAGATGGGAGTTGTGGTTTCACGTACCCATCATGTGGTCTGGGAGAGAAGCGGAAGTTTCCTTATGAACAGCATTGCCGGCATTGAGATGCAGAAAGCAGGGGGACAGATAACAAATCTTGCTGCCTGTGCCTCTATGGTTTTAAAAGCCAATCATATTTCGGTAGATGCAGCGGCGCTGGCAAAGAAAAAAGCAGCGGTATATCCGATGCTTGCACAATATATGGAAGAACCGATGAATCTCACCGGCGCAACCTTGGAACAGGTGTTGTATTTTGTAAGTAATAACAAATATGTGATCGCGATGACAGGGGATTCTACTGCTGTAGTAATAAGCGGATATGATACCAAAAATATCACCGTATACGATCCGGCAACGGGAAAAGTAACAACGATGAAAAGAACACAGGCTGAAAACTTGTTTAAAGACAACGGAAACAGTTTCTTTAGCTATTTGAATTAGAAAAGAGGGAGCCAATGGAGAAATTGATTAAAATGGCGATGGAAGCCAGAGAGAGGTCATATTGTCCCTATTCCGGCTTTGCGGTCGGCGCTGCTTTGCAGACTGCGGATGGAAAAATTTACCAGGGATGCAACATTGAAAATGCAGCTTTTACTCCGACCAATTGTGCCGAGCGGACTGCTTTTTTCAAGGCGGTAAGCGAAGGAAAAAGAGAATTCTGCCGCATTGCCATCGTCGGCGGAAAAAAAGGAGATCCTTTGGAAATGACTTCTCCCTGCGGGGTCTGCCTGCAGGTGATGCAGGAATTCTGCGATCCGGATACGTTTGAAGTTGTACTGGCGGCGGGAGAAAGTGAAACTAAAATCTTGAAATTACGTGAATTACTGCCGTATGGTTTTGATCTGGAGAAAGGAAAGTAGAGATGTATTTACCGGAAAAATTTTGTGATGAGATGAAGCGGATCCTCGGAGAGGAATATGAGGATTATCTTGCTTCTATGGATGCAACAAGAAAATACGGACTTCGCGTGAATACAGCGAAGATTTCCGTGGAAGATTTTTTGAAGATATCACCATTTGAACTGACTCCGATCCCTTATATTCCAAACGGATTTTTTTATGATGAAAAGGAGCAGCCATCCAAGCATCCGTATTATTTTGCCGGGCTGTATTATCTGCAGGATCCGAGTGCGATGACGCCGGCATCCCGTCTTCCGGTAGAAGAGGGAGATGTTGTTTTGGATCTTTGTGCGGCTCCGGGTGGAAAAGCGACAGAACTGGGAGCCAAATTACATGGTACCGGGCTTTTGATCGCCAATGATATCAGCAGCAAACGTGCCAAGGCGCTTTTGAAAAATATTGAATTGTTTGGCGTGGAAAATAGTTTTATTGTGACCGAATATCCGGCGAAACTCGCGGAATATTTTACCGGTTTTTTTGACAAGATCCTGATCGATGCCCCGTGTTCGGGCGAGGGAATGTTCCGCAAAGATCCGGCAATGGTCAAGGCCTGGGAACAGAACGGACCGGAGTTCTATGCCAAATTACAGAGAGAGATTTTAGCACAGGCGGTGCCGATGTTAAAAGACGGTGGGATGCTGTTGTATTCCACATGTACATTTTCTCCTATGGAAGATGAGGGAAGCGTGGAATATCTTTTGTCGCTCGATCCGGCATTAAAACTTGTGGATATGGAAGGATATTCCGGGTTTGTAAAAGGAAATCCGGAGTGGATCGGCAGCGACAACAAAGAAATAGAAAAATGCGTCCGGATGTTTCCACACAAATTGGAAGGTGAGGGACATTTTTTGGCACTTTTGCAAAAAGGTGAAAAGACGCCGGATAAAAATGTAAAATTTTCCCAAAAACGAAAAGGCTTAAAAGGGGAAGAAAAGGCTTTGTTTGAACAATTTTCCGGTCAATTAAACCGTGTATTTGATCCGGGACGTCTGGAAAGTAAAAATGGTATGGTCTATTATATGCCCGAAGAACTTCCGGATATGAAAGGACTTCGATTTCTCCGCAGCGGCCTGTTTATGGGAGAGATGAAGAAAAAACGGTTTGAACCAAGCCAGTCGCTTGCGATGGCGTTAAAGAAGGAAGACTGTACAAAACGGATTGAATTTTCGGCAGAAGACGAAGAAGTATTCCGCTATCTGAAAGGGGAGACAATCCCGTTGAAACCGGAGCAGATCGTGGAGGAAGGCGGAAAATCCGGAGGATGGTATCTCGTCTGTGTGGATGGTTACCCGCTTGGCTGGGGAAAGGCAGCAGGAATGACCTTGAAGAACAAATATCATCAGGGGTGGCGTCTAATGTAACAAAGAATCACTTGATTTTTATGGTCAGGTTCATTACAATAGAAAGAAAACGGAGAGTAGCCATGGAAGAAAAATATGAAATAGATGTTCAATTGGACAAAAAGACACTGGATCATTTTCTGATCCGTAACAATTTTCTGCGTGCAGGAGGAGTGGCGGGATTATTGATCAGTTTTGCGGCTATTTTGGGACTGATTGTATTCTGGAAGGAATTTGCCACCTCCCAGCGTGTGATCTTAGTGTTTTTAGGAGCCATGTTTACCATTATCCAGCCTGTGGGTATTTTGCTGAAAGGCAGGAACCAGTTGAAAAGCGGGGCATTCCGCAAGCCGTTCCACTACATTTTTTCCGAGGAAGGGATTCAGGTGAAAAACATTGCGGGAACCGTACAGGTGCAGTGGCAGCAGATCCGGAAAGTGATCGTTACCCGTGAAGCGATGTACATTTATATGAATTCCGTGTCAGCGCTCATTATACCTGCGCATGAATGCGACAGCAGTTTTGAGCAGATCGCCATTCTGGTAAAAAAGAAATGTAAAGGCGGAAAAAAGAGAGGGCAGAGATCGTGATGGATAAAGTAACGTTAGACAGTAATTCGGAAAAAGAGACATTTCTGCTTGGAAAACGATTTGGAACCCAGGCTAAGGCAGGAGATATTTATCTTCTCCATGGGGATCTTGGAGTAGGCAAAACAGTATTTACCAAAGGTTTTGCGGAAGGACTGGGGATTGAAGAGCCGATCACAAGCCCGACTTTTACGTTGATTCAGGAATATGAGCAGGGCCGGCTTCCGTTTTACCATTTTGATGTATACCGAATTGGAGATCCGGAAGAAATGTATGACCTCGGAGTGGAAGAATATTTATTTGGAGAGGGAGTCTGCCTCATTGAGTGGCCTTCCCGGATCGCAGAGATTTTACCGGATACCTGTAAAAACATCTGGATCGAAAAAGATCTTGAAAAAGGATTTGACTACCGTTGCATAACCTGCGACAGTGAAGGAGGCATAAGTTTGAAAAAAAGAAATTTTAGACAACCAAGAAACAAAGGACATAGCAAATAAACCACCTAAACAGCTGGTTTAA
>CAKRDZ010000055.1 GCA_934316845.1 uncultured Eubacterium sp.
ATTTTAGTACATCCACGCTCTGAAACCCTTGATTTTCCTGCATTCCTACTTATCAATAGACTTCATCGTCGGGAACAGGATCACGTCACGGATCGCCGGTGAATCGGTCAAAAGCATTACCAGGCGGTCGATTCCGTAACCGATACCTCCTGTCGGCGGCATACCGATGGACAACGCATTTAAGAAGTCCTCGTCGGTGTGGTTTGCTTCCTCGTCTCCTGCGGCGAATGCCTCTTCCTGTGCTTTAAAACGCTCTCTCTGATCGATCGGGTCGTTCAGTTCGGAGTATGCATTACACATTTCCCATCCGTTGATGAAAAGTTCGAAACGCTCTACCAGTTCCGGGTTGTCCGGTTTTTTCTTGGTAAGAGGGGAGATTTCAATTGGATGATCCATAACAAATGTTGGCTGAACCAGTTTATCTTCGCAGAATTCTTCGAAGAACAAGCTGATGATATCACCTTTTTTGTGATGAGCCTCATATTCAATGTGGTGTTCATCGGCAAGTTTCTTAGCCTCTTCATCTGTCTTTATTTCGTTAAAATCAATATTTGCATATTTCTTTACGGCATCGATCATGGTGATGCGCTCAAATGGCTTAGAAAGGTCAATTTCGATGCCATTGTAGGTAATTACGGCGCTGCCGCATACTTTTTCTGCCAGATAGCGGTACATGCTCTCTGTAAGTTCCATCATGCCTTCATAGTCTGTATATGCCTGATACAGCTCCATCAGTGTAAATTCCGGATTATGACGGGTATCTACGCCTTCATTACGGAACACACGGCCAATTTCGAACACACGTTCCAAACCGCCGACGATCAGTCGTTTCAAATACAGTTCCAGGGAAATACGCAGTTTTACATCTTCATCAAGAGCATTGTAATGTGTCTCAAATGGGCGGGCTGCTGCTCCACCGGCATTGGCTACCAGCATCGGCGTTTCTACTTCCATGAAATCTCTGTCTGCAAGGAAGTTACGGATCTCGCGAAGGATCTTGGAGCGTTTGATAAATGTCTCTTTTACGTCCTGATTCATGATAAGATCGACATAACGCTGACGGTAACGGATATCCGTATCTGTCAGACCGTGGAATTTCTCAGGAAGAATCTGAAGACTCTTGGACAGGAGAACAACCTCTGTCGCATGAATCGAAATTTCTCCGGTCTTTGTCTTAAATACTTCACCTGTAATCGAAAGAAGATCACCGACATCGTATTTTTTGAAATCTTTGTAAGAATCTTCTCCGATATTGTCGCGTGCCACATAGGCCTGAATGCTTCCTTTCAGATCCTGCACGTTACAGAAAGATGCCTTTCCCATCACACGTTTGAACATCATACGTCCGGCGATGGTTACGGTCTTACCTTCCATTTCCTCATAATTATCTTTAATGTCCATTGAGTGGTGTGTCACATCACACTTTGTAATCTCAAATGGATTTTTTCCTGCTTCAATCAAATTTTCCAGTTTTTCTCTTCTGACCTTTAACAACTGATTTATATCTTCTGCC
Source organism: uncultured Eubacterium sp. (assembly GCA_934316845.1). Lineage (GTDB taxonomy): Bacteria > Bacillota > Clostridia > Lachnospirales > Lachnospiraceae > Eubacterium_F. The sequence continues at coordinate 1,514 of CAKRDZ010000055.1, forward strand.
ACTTCTCTATCCTCCAATTAGTTCTTCGTAATCTCAAGAATTTTATATTTCAATAAGCCGGCTGGGGTCTCAACCATAACGGTATGTCCCTTTTTCGCACCGATCAATGCTTTTCCAACCGGTGATTCGTTAGAGATTTTTCCTTTCAGACTGTTTGCCTCTGTCGAACCAACCAGTTTGTACTCCATCTCTTCATTATATTCCAGATCTTTGATCTTTACGGTACATCCAATGCTGATTACGCTGGAATCAATGTCATCATCGGTAACCAATTCCGCATTTTTCAAAATTTTATCTATCTCTTCGATACGAAGTTCGATATCTCTCTGCTCTTCTTTTGCTGCATCATACTCGGCGTTCTCGGAAAGGTCTCCCTGCTCTCTCGCCTCTTTGATCTTCTGTGCAACTTCTTTACGACGATTTACTTTCAAATCCTGTAATTCTGACTCCAGTGCTTTCAATCCTTCTTCTGTCAGAATATTCTTTTTTACTTCAGCCATGACTTCCTCCATTCTTTGCTCCCTGCCGGAGCAGCTTACCTGTGCCGTGTGTCACACACAACGGCACGATCTCTCATCGTTTCATTATAACGTACGAAAGTGGGATTGTCAATCGACAACCCCACTTTTTCGTTAAGTATTGATAATTTTATTCGGTTGCATCTTCTTTTCCGTCATCTGTGATTGCAGCGTTGTCTCCTTCGGATGCATTGTTTGCATTGTTAAACAGATTGTTTGGATTCTTTGTCACACCATCTTCCAGATACAGATCGTTGGTGCCATCTGCTTTTTTCGTAAGAAATCTCTTATAGCACAAGCCTTTTACCGTATTGTCACGAAGTGCAGCACGGTTTTCATCACTCAGCACACTATACGTATCCGCATATCCGGCGGCGATCGCACCTTCTACTGCCGGCTGCGTCTTCTCATAAATGACAACCGCATAATTTTTCTTCGTTCCTGCTTTTTCAAACGTATTCTTGATAATCGTAGGATTTACGGCTCCTTTTACGAGAATACATGTATAATTGTATCCTTTGTTATCCTCAATTCCCTGAATGCCAAGGAATTCATTGTTTTGGATAACCGCATTGCGCCAGTTCATCATACGGATCGCAGCATTGTAAGTCTGGCTTACTTTACAATTTTGAATCGTGATGTTTTCATGATAAACCTGTGTATTGACATCATTCATAGCTACCGAGTAGGTATGGCTTCCTACTGCCACGCCCATATTGGTAAACATGCAGTTATTGATCATAACGGTATCACATGCCGTGCGGTCATGAGTGGACCATTCATAATTAAATCCATTGTTATTTGAGTCCGTCGAATCAATGTTGATCGCCTCTTTGTGGCTCTTATTGTTATAAATCTTAAAGTCCGTAAAAGAACAATTTTCCACGGTTACATTTTTAGACGAATTCAATTCGATAAAATGAGAACCATTTTCGTTTGTAAACGCAATGTTCCGGATGTTGATGTTCTGGGCATGTCCCATAACAACTGCCATAGCGTTCAACGTGTAGGCACAGTCAAAGATCGTGCTTCCGTTTCCCTGAAGTGTTACATTCTGGGAACCATTGTATCCGCCTACCGAATTTTTCACACCTTCTTTGGACGGCGGCACAAGTTCAAACATCGTTTTATTAGTTGCCAGATTGGTATTTACCGCTTTTACTTTCTGAATCTTCACACCATCTTCAAAGTTTACGGTTACGTTGGACGGAATGCAGACAGAATGGCTCAATGTATACGTTCCGGCTGCTACCGTGATCGTACCGCCGCCGGTATATTCCAGCTGCTCCATATAAGAACGGAATACATAATATGTCTTTGCCTGCCCGCTGTTTGCCGTATATTCGGAAGTTGTCTCATAATGTCCACGATATGGCGTCGTCTCTGGAGTGATGCGGAAATCTTTTTCATTTTTGTCTTTAAAATACAGTAATCTTGACTCTGCGTCATGTTTCTGAATGACATAATAAACAACCGCATTCGTTACGGTGTTATTTTCCATCGAAGAAATTTTTGCCGCCGAGATGGAGTTATCCACTTTAGAAGCCCTGCCAAAATAAATCGGTGTACGGCATTTATCAATTGTATTTCCGGAAATTTCCGGTTCTGTCATACTGTACATCTGGAATGCAAACGCAGTTCCTTTGACAGCGTCGCCCCGGTAAATCGTATTGCCGGTCAACGCAGCTCCCGTCCACATTTTTCCGGTAACCGCACTAATCTCCATATTTTTAAATTTATTATTGCGGATCGTTATGCCCTCTGCATAAATTTCCTTTTTGTATTTTGTCGACCGGATTCCATTTTCAAGATCAGTAAATGTGTTTCCATCGATTGTTACGTTGTTACAAGGTGTGCTCTTGTAGGCATTCACCATAACTGCAGCCTGATACGAACCACCCGTGTAATTTTTGTTTCCCTGGAACGTACAATTGGACACTTTTACCGTCCGGCTTCCCGCAACATTGATATATGTACCTGCATTTTTATTGCGGAATTTCAAATTGGAAATACTTACATTGTAATTGTGTCCCATATCGATTGCAACTGCATTTTTCACTTTTCCAAGATCGATCGTCGCCTTCTTATTGCTGGTGATCACGACTTTTTTCGTGCCTTTGTAATCTTTTGCTTTCGCACTTGTCAATTTGAACATGACTTTTCCGGCTTTCAATGACTTGCTTCCGGTCTTGTCCGTCTTTTTCAATACAACACCATTTTTCAACTGGATCGTCACCTTACTTGGCACCGTAAGCGTCGAACAGATCTTATACGTTCCCTTTTTCAAAACGAGCGTACCGCCACCCTGCTTTTTTAACTTTTCAAGATACGATTTTATGGTATAATAATTTTTCGATTTTGAATTGTAACCTTTCTCTTTAATGTATGCGCTGTTGCATGGTTTTGTTGATTTGCTGATGGTATATTTTTTTGCTGCCTGCGCGGTATCGGCATGTATCATTTGACAAGCCGCTGCACATGCAATGACTGCACCAGCGATAACTAATTTGCGTTTCATATACTTCTCACCTTTCTTTTCATGTTGCTATATTTATTTTACATGCAAAACATGTCAATTTCTTTTTATTCTTTAAAATATTTTAAAGTTTTTTGTTTTAACTCTAAATCTTTTGTATAACGAACGGCCGCTTTAAACACCGCACCGTAAATAATATTCGTATGCAGCATATCCTTCCAGTTCTGATCCGTAAGCAGGCACTCACTCACCGGATATCCGGCTTTTCGTTCCAAGGCATACCGGATCTGCTGCCGCACGGTAATCGGTACGTACACGTTGGCAAATGCGTTGCGCGTCACCGTTGCATCGACAACAGCACCCATAAAAATAGAGAAATTTTTTGCTCCGTTTTGTATTCCGATATCGCGGAAAGAATTATCCGCTATCACCACATTTCTCCAGTTTAAGGCGCGGATCGCACAATTCGTCGAACCATAGAAAATATTATTTCTAATCTGGATATTAGTATGATATCGCTGCTGCCCCTGATCTGCAAGATAGGTGTGCGAACCGATTGCAGTTCCAAGATTGGTAAATTTACAGCCTGTGATCTCAATGTTATAGCATATGGTCTTATCATGTTTGGACCATACGTGGTTAAATCCATTGACGGCATAGTCCGTCCCATCTATATTGATAGCCTCTTTATACGTGTCACCTTTATAATCACGAAATTTCCAAAAATTACAATTTTTTATAGTTACGTGATCTGACGAATTAAGTTCAATATAATGCGAGCCATATTGATTATGAAATGTCAGATTTTCAATCACAATATTGCGGCAGTGTCCCAGATCCATCCCGCGTCCCGGCAGTTTGTTATTGCAGTCGATCACTACATTTCCAATGCCTGTCATCGTTACGTCATGCGTTCCCCCGTAACCTCCGATCGCTTCCTTGACTTTTGCCTTGGATGGCGGTACAAAGATAAAGATTACTTTATGGTTGTCCAGCTCTGTCTGGTAAATGGCTTTGGTCTTCCTGATCACCACTCCGTCCTCGAACACAATTTTTACATTGGACGGAATGCAGACCGCGTTGCTGATACAATAGGTTCCCTTTTTCAGCGTCAGCGTGCCGCCTCCGCAGTATTCCAGCTGCTCCATATACGAACGCAGCTGGTAATACCCTTTCGTATTTCCCCGATAAGTCGGCTCGTCGGTATAACGTTCCCGGTAAGGGCGCGTCTCCGGTTTGAGATACAGATTATTATCCGTTTTATCCCGATAGTAAAACAGTCTCTTCTTGGTCTTCCCATCGTTTGAAAATGTCACATAATAATGTTTTACTTTGCGGACGGTATTATTTTTCATCTGTTTGATCCGCTGTGCCGTAATGCTGTTTTTTACAATTTTTGTATATTTCTTGGCCTGGATCCTCCGATTCCGTTTTATTGTCTTTTTTACCATTTTCCTTGAAACAGTAAAGCGGACCGGCTGTCCCAGTTTCGTAAAAGTATTCTTACTCACGATAGGCCGGTAACATCCCTCGAAAGAAACGCCATAGTCACCACCCGAAAATGTGCAGTCGGTAATCCGCATATTTCGGCTTCGTATCCCTTTGATGGCACTGCCTTTTTTCATTTTTGTAAAATGAATCCAGCGAATATGCACTTCCCTGGTATCTCTTGTGACAAATGCCGTCCGCCCCCGCAGTAAAGAGCCGTCGATCATCGTTTTCTTTTTTCCCCGTATGGTAACATGGGAAGGGATCACTATGCTCTTTTTCAGCCGGTAAGTCCGATCTCCCAGCCATATGATTCCACCAGTTTTTTCTAATTTCTTTGTCGCCTGCTCCAGCGCCTTGATGGTATTCGCCCGCACCGTTTTACGCTTTGCCTGCGCCTGTGCAGGAAATAATACCAGAATCAGCACTCCGAGGCATAATAGGATCCCCAGGGGAACACATCGTTTACTCACTTCATCTACTCCTTCTATCTACGGCTTCGGATTGTAAAAGTCTGTCCACTGTCGTACCATTCTCCCCCGAAACGAATGTACACTTCGTACGTATCATCCAGCAGATTGTATAATGGGATCGACACATAATACTCCATCTCAGCAGCAAGATTCTGTTCTCTCGGTGGCTTGCGGAAATCTTTTTGATACGTGTAATGCGTTCCCTTTACGACTACCTGCTCAATCAAATGATCTCTGGATTTGATCTGCAAATTCTGATCTTCCAGCCGGAGCCGTATTCTCTCCTGCATACACCGGATCGGCGCCTCGGATATTTTTTTCTCCGGACGGCTGACCGGCTCGTCCCATCTTTCAAATGGCTGAAGCCAGCCGACACATGGCTCCTCGTGCAGATCCATTGTCCTTGACAGATCCTGCATATTCATCCGCAGTTCATACGCACGAAAGAAATAATATCGTACGGAATATTCGTTTAAAGTTTTCCCTGTGTCATAATCAAATTCATAGATCCAGCCACCACGGTTGTCATATTTTTCCGGATATGCCAGAAATCCTCCCATGTAAAACAACCGGTGCTTTTCGCCATACAGGATTCCATTGGACGTGATCTTTGACTTAATCCCGCCAAAGCGTTTTTCAATCCACGCCTTCTTCTTTTTTTCATCTATCGTATATATTGTAACATAAGATTGCTCATCGTTGTCAAAAAATTTATTTTTTCTTCGCACATGCCAATGATTGTCAAATATCATAATATGGATCGTATCTTCTCGTCCATCAAGATTTTCCCGTATCAATTTGGCAGAATGCTGTTGGAAATGCCATGGCATGCCTTCGGGTGTCGATAGCAGTTTTTTTGAAAATGGCCGCTCTCTCCACATATTTTTCTCGCCCAGTATCCATTTCAGCTTGTCCTTTTTCCAATCAATGCATCCAATGGTATGGATATTTCTCGCCGAAAAATAGACCTGCTTTTTTGTACTGTCATAATCTAACGAATTGATATGCACCCAATTGGTTCGATCACGGTACGCGGTGCCAAAAATCTTTCTCATATCCAGCACTTTTTCTACTTTTCCGTTTTCCCGATTGACCTCTGCAATGCAGTCTTCCACATGCCCGCACTGGGAATTACTGGCAATAAGTAAGTTCCCGCCGGGTGTCATCTCACATACATCATGGTGTATGCCATTGGGAACATAATACGTCCGATACACTCTTCCGAGATAGTCCATCTCATACATCTGTGTAGAGTGCGGGATCAACTGCGTCGGAAGAAGGGTCTGGCGCTCCATTACAATAAAACGGTCATTTGCCACTGGGAAAAATCCATATCCACGCGGTCGAAACCGCATCACATAACGAATGTCTCCCTGTTCATCAAACGCTGCCGGATATGGCATACTTTTTCCAACTGCCAGGATCAGTTTCATCGCCGATTCCGCTGTCTTTTTCTTTACCTGCACCAGATCATTCAACGACTCCGGCAGTTTTTCTGTGAGTATCGTAAGTTTTTTTTCCGCAGCTGTCGTTCCGTCTTTTCCAATTATTTCCAGTGCCACTTCGTTTTCCGCTGCCGGATACAATCCATATACCGGCACTCTGTGCCAATTTTCAAAACTATTGATCTCCTCACAAATATCCGCTTCTTTCGTCTTTCCTTTCACAACAAACCGTACCGCGCAGGGTTCTTTTGTCCAGAACATCACATAAGCACAAAGCGGTGTCCTGCCATACGGATTCAGTATCACACAAGGATCCTCAAAGGCATATTTGTTTTCTTTCAGCATCTTTGTCAATTCCTGATCTCTTTCCCTGCTTTCTACCGCCAAACCTTTCTCATAAGCGATATCACTTTCCACTTCAATTTTTCTCTTTTCCACAAACTGATACCGCTGGTACGAATCTTTTTCCTTTTCATACTCTTCATCATATCGCGGAAGGTATCCCTTCTCATACATGGAAGGTTTTCTGTAATTATTCCATAATTTTTTCAATTTTTCTTTCCCCGGATAATCCATCCCATCTTCCTCCTGGCTGTCATTTTCATTCTATACTGTCAGGGAAACAAACGGCTTCCCTTCCTCTCATCATGTTTCCAATATATCCTATTATTTTTTCAAAAATATGGCAGTTTGCTCCTTTTTGAAAGTGGCATAACTGTTTTGGGGGTGGGTGACATGTCTTGGAGGCGGTTGGCTTGTCTTCGGGGTGGCTTGCTTCCCTTCCGGGCGGCTCCGCACCCCGGAACTCTTGCTTTTTTTCCTGTTTCCGGGGTGGCTAACTTCTCTTCGGGGCGGCTCTGTACCCCGGAACTCTTGCTTTTTCCCTGTTTCCGGGGTGGCTAACTTCTCTTCCGGGCGGCTCCGCACCCCGGAACCCTTGCTTTTTCCCTGTTTCCGGGGTGGCTTGCTTCCCTTGGTGGCGGCTCCGCACCCCGGAACTCTTGCTTTTTCTCTGTTTCCGGGGTGGCTGACTTCTCTTCGGGGCGGCTCCGCACCCC
>CAKRDZ010000056.1 GCA_934316845.1 uncultured Eubacterium sp.
ACATATCGAGTACGACCTTGTGGGCTACATTCCCGTGGATGAGCTGCTAAAAGCGGAACAGGCATGACCGAGATCATGCCTGTTCCAAGAAATTTGAATTTTACTGTCTTACCAGCAGAGAGCCTAGGGCGCCCCTCTCTTTTCACTATATTCTTCTAATTCTGCCGGCACACTTCTCCCTGCATCCGCAGCGGATAACAATACAATTCTTTCGCATCGAGATCCACGCGGTGCATATCCACCGCATTCCATTGTGGATTTTCATATGTCGTATAATAATAGATCCCCTTTGACGCATTGGCGCAGGAAGTATAGATTGTGTATTCATATTTTCCGGGTTCCACCTCACAGCAGCCTTTCTGCTGGGCGACAGCCCCTAAAATATGGAAAAACTGCGCCACACTTTCCACCTCGGAATCTCCCGACCGGGAATGCTGCCGGGTAAATGCTGCGCGGACAAAGCGGGAAGACGAAGAAAGATCTCCCGGCAGTCCGAGTGCTCCCATGCCACGGCTGTACATCTGTAACGGAGTTCCCGGAGCAAATGTATTTTCCGGCTGTTTTGGCGACAGTGCCTGATAATTATTTAACTGGAAGCACTGCTGTTCAAACGGCGGATTGTTGGTAAGCACACCAAACGGATTGTCGTACACTTTGAGTCCGTCCTGCATGGATTCCACGACGATACATTCGTCCGCATCGGCAATCATCCAATGAAGGGACGACGATGGCAGTCCGGCGGAAAATGAAATATTGGTGATGCATAACGAGGAAACCGCCTCCCTGGCTTCTTTTACCGACGCACATCTGCCGAGGATCCACGGGATAAATTCAAACGATGCCACATTATCACAGGAACTTTCCGGTTCCTGATAGACCGCATTGCCCACAAAATTAAGTCCTGCCATGCCAAGTCCTTTTTCATTGACCGCTTCATAATACAAAGGGTAATTATCTGCTACATGTGCCATTCCGATCATGGCATATTTACATTTTTTTCCAGATAGTTTCCCATCACGCCACGTAAATTCATAATTTCTCGGCGTAACTACCACCTGCTCCCCATAAGAAAATTCGTAATCAAGGGTACGTCCAAAATAAAAATCTTTGGTTTTATATGTCGCTGCTGTACACATGGTATCAGTCTCCTTTTTTTAATTGCGGCAGTGTTTCCTGCCATATCCCGGTCAGTTTTTCCAGCGAAAATGCCGCATTTGCCGGGCTGGACGACGGAAGTTCCACACACGGCAGTCCGGTTACCGGTTCCTGGTATTTCCGGTACAATTTTCCTGCCAGCCGCCCATTGGTATACACCTCGCTGATCTGTGACACTTCAAGAATCGGATTCAGGTCTGCCGGAATGACATTCCGGATACTGCTGTCGCTTGAACCCACGATCTCACATTCTTCAATGACATCATACAGTGCAATGCCATTTTTCAAAAGAAATTGTTTCTTTCCTTCTATTGTAACCGGTTCCGGCTCATTGCATACAGAAGCCAGAATTTTCCAGAAGCGGTTGCGCGGATGTCCATAGAAAAATCCTTCCTCCCGCGATTTCACGGAAGGAAAACTGCCTAAAATCAAAATACGGGACTTCTCATCGTAAACCGGTCCGAATCCATGAGAAGCCCGCGTATAATTTTTATTCATCCAATACATCCTCCACTGCGTAGCGTGGTCTGCCTTTTGTCTCCATATACACCTTTCCTATGTATTCGCCAATCACCCCGATTGCCAGAAGCTGAAGACCGCCAAGTGCCCAGATTGACACGATCAGGCTGCTCCATCCACGCACGGTATCGCCCAGCACATGTTCTATGATCGAATAGACCAGCATCCCAATGCTCACGATAAAGATCAGGAACCCAAGCCACACAATAAACCGGATCGGCTTGACGCTAAATGACGAAATTCCATCAAAGGCAAACGCCAGCATCTTTTTGAGCGGATATTTGCTCTCTCCTGCCATACGCTCTTTTCTTTCATAATACACGTTGTCGGACGGAAAACCGATTATCGGGATCATGCCACGCAAAAACAGATGTACTTCTTTATAATGTTCCAGTTCATCCAGCACACGTTTGCTCATCAGGCGGTAATCTGCATGATTAAATACAATGTCAACTCCCATCCATTTCATTATATGATAAAATCCTTCGGCGGTCGTCTTCTTAAAGAACGTGTCTTTCTTCCGGCTGCTCCGCACTCCGTAAACGACATCTTTTCCGTCTTTAAATTTTTCCAGCATCTCATCAATCGCATTGATATCATCCTGAAGATCCGCATCCAATGTGATCGCCACGTCACAATGTTCTTTCGCATACATTAACCCGGCCAGAACCGCGTTCTGATGACCACGGTTGCGGGAAAGAGTCAGACCGCTGCAGATCACATTTTCCCCATGAAATTTACGGATCAGCATCCAGGTCTGATCTTTCGATCCATCGTTTACATAAAGAATACGGCTTTTTTCTCCGATCACCCCACGTTCCATCAGGGACGTCATCTTTTCCAAAAGCTGGCGGTTTGTCTCTGTCAGTACCTCTTGCTCATTATAACAGGGCACAACAAGATACAGCGTACATTTTTCACTCATAAATTTTCCTCCATCATATATACACAATTTTATCTATCCTCATTGTACCTATCTGACGCAAAAAAGTCAAATATATTTGCAAGAATGGTAACAGTATGGTAAAATAAGTTCTGGTACATTGTGCCACACTGTTTTAGATTGAATTTGGAGAACAAACTATCATGAATGAACGACAGAAATATAAATGGAAGCAGGATCTTTCCTGGCTGAAAAACCGCATAAAATTTAAAATAAATCGTATCTTTTTCATGACACAGGACAAAATGGTAATGTTCGAGTCCTATCATGGCAAACGCTGTGGCGACAGTGTCCGGGCAATCTATGAAGAAATGCTGAAAGATGACACATTTCGTGATTATACTTTTGTATGGGCTTTTTCCAAGCCATCCGAACACGAGGATCTCTTGAAAAACCCACATACGATCCTGGTAAAAAAAGGGAGTTCGGAATATTTTCGCTATTATGCCGCTTCGCGTTTTTGGATAAACAATGTAAGCATTCCGGATTTTTTGATTCCGGGACGGCATCAGATTTATATTGAAACCTGGCATGGAACCCCTTTAAAACGGCTTGGCTGTGACATCACAACCGACAGTGATCCGCGTCAGTCAAAAGAACGGATGCACCGCCGTTACCGCATCAAAGGAAAAAAAGTAACACATTTCCTGTCACCTTCTCCTTATTATACGGAAAAGATTTCGACTGCATTTGATGTGGATCCGGCGAAGGACGGGCTGTTCGTCAATTGCGGATATCCGCGCAACGACGCTTTGTTTGCGGCATCCGAAGAAGAAACTGCATCATTTAAAAAATCACTCGGTATCCCGGAAGGTGCCAAAGTGATCTTATACACCCCGACCTGGCGCGACAATGAATATCAAAGCGGACATGGTTTCCAATATGAAAGCCCGGTAAATCTCGGAAAATTGATGGATCTTTTACCGGAAAACTACGTTTTATTATTCCGGGCACATCATCAGGTAGGAACTTCCGAGGTCATTCAAGAAACCGACCGTATTTTCGACGTAACAGAGGTAGACGATCTCAATGATCTGTATTTGATCAGTGACCTGATGATCACTGATTACTCCTCTACTATGTTTGATTACAGTGTACTGAAGCGTCCCATGGTATTTCATATGTATGACCTGGAGCGCTATGAGCGGGAAATCCGTGGTTTTTATTTTGACCTTGAGGAACTTCCGGGACCAATCACAAAAACCGAAGAGGAATTGGCAAAAGCAATTGTTGATGGCATCTCACATTTTGACTATGCCACAGATAAAAAATACCGGGCATTCCACGATAAATTTAATCCGTGGGAAGATGGACAGGCTGCCCGGCGTGTCATTGACAGCTGCATCCTGATCCCCCCTCACAAAAAGGGGCTTTGGGAAAAACTGGTACTCAATTACAAACGTACCCTAAACCGTATTCATATCGTATATCTGATCATTAAATACAATATTGGTGGATTTTTCAATAAGCACGGTCTCTTTCTCAACAACAACAGCCGGCGTCTTTTAAATATGAAAGATTCACACAAGGGCGAACGCTGCTTTTTGATCGGGAACGGACCAAGTCTGAGTCCTGACGATCTGCATATGCTGATCAACGAGTACACATTTGGTACCAATATGGTATATAAAATATTTGACCAAACGGACTGGCGCCCAAGTTTTCACTGCGTGTCCGACAGCATCTATGCGACAAAACTGCGTGATGAACTTTACAACAACGTAAAATCACCGCTGTTTACCATAGAAAAAACCTATCGCAAAATGACCAAACGGACACTGGAAACGACGTATGTACACACGATTGCCAGTGAACGCTACAAGGTAAAAGGAAATATTTTTTCCTATTGTATGGTAAAGGCGACGGTTCTTTCCCTTGCCGCAGAGTTTGCTTTTCATATGGGATTTTCCGAAATTTACCTGCTCGGCGTAGACTGTACCAACCCTCACGCCGCCGGAGGTCATTTTACCGATAATTATACAACCAAGGAAATTGCCCAGACTGACATTTCCCGTATCAAAGAACGTATGAACAAGGAAAATGTCACGACAGAACAGATCGGAGAACATATCATTGACCGATCGATGGATGTATATCGTCTGTTAAAGAAATATGCTGATAAACACGGCATTAAAATATATAATGCAACCCGTGGTGGAAATCTGGAGATCTTCCCCCGTGTCAGACTGGAAGATGTATTAGCCTCCGAACGACTACCGCACAAACAGAAAGGATGAGTAAATATGAAGATAATTGGAGTTATTCCAGCAAGATACAAATCAAGTCGTTTTCCGGGAAAACCATTGGTAGACATCTGTGGTAAACCGATGATCTGGTGGGTATACCAGCAGGCAAAAAAAGTGCCGGAATTTGACGAAGTTTATGTAGCTACGGACGATGACCGCATTGAAGCTGCGTGCAAAGAACACGACATGAAAGTCATCATGACTTCGGACAAACATGAAACCGGTTCTGACCGCGTAGCCGAGGTGGCGACCAAAGTGGATGGCGATCTCTTTGTCAATATCCAGGGCGACGAGCCGGTCATCAATCCGGAGATGATCCGGGAAGTAATTTCCATCTTTTTGGAAGATGAGACCGTTACCTTTGGCAGTCTGAAAAAAGAGATTACCGATCCGGATGAGATCAAGGCAACAAGCACGGTTAAAGTTGTCACCGACCAGAAAGGCGATGCGATGTATTTTTCCCGCTCTGTCATTCCATCCAATGTAAAAGACGGAAAACTTGCGCGTGTATTCCGTCATGTCGGAATCTATGCTTACAAGCGGGAATTTCTGGAAGAATTTTCCAAAATGTCACAGACAGAACTGGAACTTGGCGAAGGCATTGAGCCGCTTCGCGCCATGGAACGCGGATACAAAATGAGATTAAAAGAAACCAAGCACTCTTCGATCGGCGTCGATCTGCCGGAACATATCGAAAAAGTAGAGCGTGTTATTAAGGGAATTGATGTATTAGACTAATATCAGCACGAAATTTTAGGAGGTTACTATGAAACGAGTACAATTACTTGACTGCACACTGCGCGATGGTGGCTATCTCGTAGATGCACAATTTGGAAATACAGTAATCAAAGGAATGATCAAGGGACTTTCCGAAAGTGGCATTGATGTCGTAGAATGCGGATTTTTGAAAGACGAGCCTCATCAGAAAGGCAGCACGATCTTCAACAATGCGGCCCAGCTCCGTCCTTTCTTACCGGAGGACCGCCGCCAGACATCTTACGTATGTCTGGCTGACTACAGCCGTTATACCATCTCCAATCTGGAGCCATTTGACGGCACTTCCATCGACGGTGTCCGTGCCTGCTTTTTCAAAAATGAACGTTACGACGTCATTGATTTCTGCAAAAGCATTGTAGAAAAAGGATACAAACTTTATGTTCAGCCGGTCGATGTACTTGGTTACACCGACGCCGAACTTTTGGAATTGATTGAAATGATCAATCCGCTGGAACCTTATGCATTTTCTCTTGTTGATACGTTTGGTTCCATGTACAAAGAGGATCTGCGCCGCGTATTTTACCTTGTAAATCAGAATCTGAATGCGGCATCCCGTATCGGATTCCACTCGCATAACAATCTGCAGATGTCCTTCTCTCTGTCGCAGGAATTTATCGACATGACACAGGGACTCCGAAAGATTGTTATTGACGGAACAATGGCAGGTATGGGTCGCGGTGCCGGTAACACCAATACGGAGCTGATCATGCAGTATATGAACCGCAAATACAATTCCGGATACGATATCGACACGGTACTCGATCTGATCGACAACTACATTGATGGTATCCGAAACACCTGTACATGGGGTTACTCGATCCCTTATTATCTTGCCGGATCGTACAGCGCCCATGTCAATAACATTTCCTACCTTACGGCAAAAGCCGGCATCTCCAGCCGCGATATCAACTATATCCTGAACCGCATCGGAGGCGACGCGCGAAAACGTTATGACTATGATCTTTTGGAAAAAACTTACATGGAATATGTGGGAATTATCCGTGACGATGAAAAAGAGGTTACGCAGCTCCATGAATCTCTTCAAGGCAAGGATATCCTTATGCTCCTGCCCGGATACAGTATCGTCACACACAAAGATGAGATTTTGAAATACTGCGAAGAGAAACATCCGATCGTGATCAGTGTAAATCTTTTGTCGCATGATTATCCGATCAATTATGCATATTTCAGCAATAAAAAACGTTACAATTACTGGAAGAGTTCAAGCCGTTTCAGCGAATATAAAAAAATCGTGACTTCCAATGTCACAAATGAAGAGAACAAAAATCAGGTGATCCTCGATTTTACGCGTCTCGTAAAATGCGGCTGGGATCAGCTTGACAACTCCGGTATCCTTCTGCTCCGTCTGTTGGATGAACTCGACGTCGCATCAATTGCTATGGCTGGTTTTGACGGCTACAGCCACGACGCTTCCAGCACAAACTATATGCAGAAGGAAATGGAAAAAACCAGAAATACGTTGAACGCGGATGAGGCAAACCGTGATGTCCAGAGCATGCTTGAAGATTATCTGAATACCAGAAAATCCGACTGCCCGCTTTCCTTTATCACGCCATCCCGTTTTGAACTCAATCACTAAGAGGCAGGTACCGATATGAAAGATTTGACGAAGATAAAACTGTTTGCCATGGATGTCGATGGTACATTGACAGACGGCAATATCTATATGGGAAATGATGGCGAACTGTGCAAGGCCTTTAACGTAAAAGACGGACTTGGCATCAAACTGCTGAAAGACTCCGGCATCGTGCCAGCCATCATTACCGGCCGTACCTCTAAGATCGTGGAGAACCGCTGCAAAGAGCTTCACATTGAAGAACTTTATCAGGGTGTAAAAAACAAGGCGGCTACGCTAACTGCCTTAATGGAAAAATATCATCTCGACGCTTCCGAAGTGGCTTATATCGGGGACGACATGAATGACCTCAGTGCCATTAAAACTGCCGGCATCACATTTGCTCCGGCAGACTGTGGCAAGGCTCTCCGCCCTTACATTGACATCATTCTTACCAAACCGGCAGGACAGGCTCCTGTCCGCGAGGCGGTTGATATGATCTTGGAAGGACGTTATGATTTCAGTAACTTTTTAGATCTGTAGGTGACTTTACTATACAACGTCAGAGAAGCGGGAATTGTACTAATACCCGCTTCTCTGCTCCTTTTCCAGCAACTGATTGTACGACAAGTAATTTTTAGTAAACAAAACCCCTGCGGATGCTAAGGCTATACCGAGTCCTGAATAGAAAAAAGCAACAAAATTTTCCGGAAATATCCCCGCTGCACGAAAGCCAATCCCTCCGCTCATCATACAAGTCATTATGAGATATGCTTTCAAATCAAAAAAATGCCAAAATGGCCGATAATTTTCATAACTTATAATTCGTTTCGTATGTTTTCGACTCATCTTTAAAAACATTACCCCAAAAAGAAAAAACACAACTACCGACAACAAATACATATACCACTTTCTATCAATATTTAAATACGATAACACTCCCAATCTCGCCACATTAAAGCCCGCTATCAGCCACACAATTCCCGCTATCAGCAAGAGTGTTCTCTTTTTTACACAAAATCTGGTTTTCATCTGCACTCTCCTTATACTTTATTAAACATTTTTCTGCATTATTGCAAATTTTCGAAAATATCTTGATAGACATTTGTTTCTCTTCTTCTGTCAAACCACTTAGAACATTATCAATAAATTGCTTTTGCACTTTTATTCCTTCTTGTACAATCCGTTCTGTGTCACTCGTCAAAATAATTTCAATATGTTTTTTATTATCATCCTTTTGAATTCTTTCAATCAAGCCCTTATTTTCCAGTTTTTTCAACGAAGTAGACACATGAGATTTGGTTGATTTTCTTACCCTTACAATATCCGCCGCCGTATTATAGTGCGGATTATTGTACAAAAACATAAGTATGTCATATTCCATCTTAGATAATTTATACTGGTTGCATACTTCACTTGAAAGCAACTCATAATAATTTGTGATTGTCTTATGTTGATCCCAGAAATACATTATAACCTCCCTTATCGTTCTATTTAGAATAATTATATAGTAGCATTTACTCTTTGTCAATGTTTTTTCCTGTTCAGACCATTTCTAAAACACTAGTCTCTCAAACAGCCAATGGGAACAATCTTAACTCCCGAATCGGTTGTATATGCCATATTGGCATTTGC
>CAKRDZ010000057.1 GCA_934316845.1 uncultured Eubacterium sp.
AGTTCCGGCTATTTCTGCCGGAAGTTTAGACAATATTATCATATGAGTCCAAATGAATACAGAAAGAAGAAAACAGATGGAATTTCTTAAAAAATAAGGGAAAGTTAGAAAAATATTTCGCCAAACCGGAATTTAATATTGTAAATTCTTTTCCATATACCCACATGTAAATGGGAAGAAATCAAATTTTTGTGTACCTATATGTACAAACTCAAACGACTCATACCATTTTCTTAATACATTATTTTCTTCAACGATACTAATGTTAATCTTATTACAATTTAATTCTTTCGCAATCTTAAAAGCATGTTTTAAAAGTTCCTCTCCAATTCCTTGATGTCTATATGCAGGTATTACAGATAAATTATTTAATTCACACTCGTTATTATCTTGCACAAATAGAGAATAATATCCCACAATATCCTCTTTGACATAAAAAGCATACATATATCTATGCTCTTCAAACAAATGATACTTTAATCTATCTTCTGTTGTTGCAAATGCTGTAAATCTTGGCGCATTTTCAATAGTAAAACCGAACTCTTTTGCAACCGTGGCAAAACTTTCTTTTATTACTTTTACACATCCAGCAATATCTTGTTCCTCTACTCTTTTAATCATAATATACACATCTCCTTAAATTCCGATTTCAATATATCTTTACTTCTATCTCTGTATATTTTCCAACTATTATTTTTTGCCGATTCGTCCTAAAACTTATTAATCGCCTCCGACTCATCGTCACTTTTCATAATCTCCAGAATTTTCACATAATATCCCACTTTCTCTTTAACCTGTACAAAGACACTGTCGTCTTTTTTATGTCCAAGAAGCGCTTTTCCAAGCGGTGATTCGATACTGATCATATTTTTCAGCGCATTGCTTCGGATCGTCGTGACAATCTTATATTCTTCTTCGCAGTCCTCGTCTTCCATGTAAACACGGACACGGTCATTCAATCCCACTTCTTCTGAAGATGCTTCGTCCTCCACGATCTGCGCCGTCTTAATCATTTTCTCCAGATAACGGATCCGGCTTTCATTTTCATTTTTAAATTTCTTTGCCGCTTTGTATTCAAAATTTTCGCTGAGATCCCCATGCGCTCTGGCTTCTTTTACGTCTTCCAATGCCTCTTTGCGCACCACCAGTTTGCGGTGTTCAATTTCTTTCTCCATCTTTTCAATATCTTTTTTTGTCAGTCTGTCATACATTTTCTTTCCCTCCATGTTCAATCTCTAATCCTGATACTCAATTCCAAAATAGTCCAGATAAACCTTAAATCTATCCTGTGCAGTCAAACATGTATCCATCAGATATGCTTGATCACTTTTCCACTCCTTTAATCCACGATAATAAAATTCTTTCATATCATCTTCAATGATAAAAGGTGTGATTCCATTCCGAAGACATTCTTTGAACATAATTAATCTGCCAACACGTCCGTTTCCACTTTCATTCACCGGAATAATTATACCATTATCGGCAATATATCTCAACAATATTTGAATAATTTTGTTTTTTTGCCAATCATTTGCCAAAATGCCTTTTTTGCTTTATACTAATAGCATAAACGCTTCAGGAGGTTCCCATGAAAAAAGGAGTTTACACAGCCACAAAAAAAGATGGAACATTGTATTACCGCAGTTCCATCACGTTTCAAAATAAACATATCAGTCTGGGAAGTTTTTCCAGTGAAGACGAAGCTGCTGCCGCCTATCTGGAAGCGGAAAAACTTGTGCGTACGCATATCCTCACATTGGAGCGCTTTGGTAAAAACTGTACCCTTTCTTTTGCCAAATGGGTTTGTCTGCTCAATTTCCGCGACAACGGGATGTATATAAAAACTCCGATCTATCTGAAAGACAATTATTTTTACTATTATTTTTCGCTAAATGATTACTATATTTTTGATATTGACGATCTGTTTTATTATTCCACGCACTCAATCATGCGGCGCGGCGGTCATCTTTTTGTGAGTGATTATGGGATGCAGGTCAATATTCTCAGCCGTTATGGCATTAAAAATTATGCCGTGGAAGGACGTGACTTTCATTTTGTCAATGGAAATACCCGTGATTTCCGCTATGAAAATATCGAGATCATCAACCGCTACCACGGTGTATTTTATAAATGTTTTAAGGGGAAAATGGTCTATGAAACACGGATCCATGTAAATGGAGAATTTATCGTCGGACGTTATCCAACCGAGATTGAAGCGGCGGTGGCTTATAATAAAGCTGCTTCCACCTTGTTAAAAAAAGGCTATGAAAGAAATTATCCGGTCAATTATCTGGAAACGCTGTATGGAGATGAGTATAAAAACCTGTTTAAGACATTGAGTATCTCAAAAACGATCAGAGAACTCCCAGAATGTACAAAGCCACGTAACTGATCAAAACAATTCCATTGACCGCAACCCCGAATGTCGGTGTTATCTTGTAAATTTCTTCCTCTTTGAAGCAGCGAAATGCCAGCACAAAGCCGACGATGGAAACGATCAAATTGAGAAATCCCAGATATCCATACGAAATCCCTGCCTGTCCTTTTACATGGCTTGAACCGATAAAAAGAGCGCACATCATAATAAAAGAGGCGGCTGCGATCACGGAAGATACAATTCCTCTTTTGGGATGTTTTTTATCTGTAAACTGTATTTTTCTTCGTTTTCCAATCCGAATTCTCATCTTTCTCTGCCTTTCTTTTTTCTCACTGCACAGACTATTTTTCTGCAAAAATAGAACATGATACAGCCTAATGTCACTCCGATCGTATTTAAAAACAGATCGTCCACATCAAAGGTTCCGACCTTCGTCACGAGTTGAACGGTCTCCACTGCCAGACTAAACAAAAATCCCGTAAGTACCACTCGCACGAATGACCATTTTTTCAGACTCGGAACAAAAAATCCAAACGGCATAAATACGACAACATTTCCGACTATATTGATCAGAAAATATTCCATTCCAACGACCTCCCGGTACTTAATATACCGGGAAATCTCATGGAATAGTTTCAAATTGTATTGATATTCTGTATAATGAACGGTCCGTCCATATTCTTCACTAAAGAACAGAAAATATATCAATAAGATCATATAACCGGCAAATGCCAGTGACAATATATTGTCCAGTAGTTTTCTCACGACGATACCTCCCTGCAAGACAGTTCTGCCCGTATCGTCAGATGACATTACTGTCTGATTTTTACATCAATTGCTTCTAATTTCTTCAAGATCTTATCCATTACCGTAGTAACATCTTTGTCTTCCAAGGTACGGTCTGCGGCACGGAAGCGGATCGAGTATGCCAATGATTTTTCGTCGGCGGAAAGCTGCTCGCCTTCATACACGTCAAACAATTTGACACTTTCCAATGTCTTTCCGGCATTTTTGCGGATAATTTCCTCTACCTGTCCGGCGAGAACGTTCTTTTTCATAACAAGAGAAATGTCTCGTGTAACAGCCGGGAACTTCGCTACACCTTTGTACTTAATGTCAAAATTTGACAACTCCGTCAATATTTCCACATCCAGCACAGCCACATAAACTTTCGTTCCAATATTGTAATTTTCTGCCACTTCAGGATGAATCTCACCAAGGAAACCGATGGTCTGTCCATCTACCATGATATCTGCTTTACGTCCCGGATGAAGGTAAGGTCTGTCATCCTCCGGTGTGTATGTTACCAGTTTGCGGATTCCCAATTTATCAAGTACCGCCTCGACGACACCTTTAAGATCAAAGAAATCGCCTTTTCCGTACATTCCCAGTGTCAGCTGCATTCTCTCATCCGGCAGTTCCGTAAGCGGAAGTGCTTTCGGAAGATAGACATTGGCAAGTTCATACAGACGCACATCTTTGTTGCGGTGATTGTAGTTGGTTGCCAGTGATGTCAGCATTCCGTTTAAGGACAGGGTACGCATGATACTGTAATCTTCTCCGAGTGGATTGGAAATTACAATCGCCTCTCTTGCCTTGCTTCCTTCCGGAACCAGCAATTTATCAAATACCTTCGGGCTTTCGAAAGAATACGTCATTCCCTCGGAAAATCCTGCCTGTTCGATCACATTTCTTGCAATATTTTCAATTTCCATCTGTTCGGAAAGTCTGCCGGCTGTTGCCTCACCGCTTGGCAGTGTCGCAGGGATCTTATCATAACCATAAAATCTTGCCACTTCTTCTGCCAGATCTGCCAGACAATGGATATCCTGTCTCCAGGTCGGCACATGTACCAGTTTTTTCTCACGGTCAACCGGAAGATCGATTGTTTCAAAATACGTTACCATTTGGTCTTCACTGATGTCGGTCCCCAAAAGGCGGTTGATCCGGTCAACATCATACGCTACATTTTCCGGCTCTTTTACGTTCGGATAAACGTCAACAGCACCGCCTACGACGGTTCCTGCACCAAGTTCTTCAATCAGCTGGCAGGCACGGTTGATTGCTTCATACGTATTGTTTGGATCCAGTCCTTTTTCAAATTTTGCCTGTGCATCGGTACGCATACCGAGTTTTTTACCGGAAAGACGGATATTGGTTCCATCAAAGCAGGCAGCCTCGAAAAGCATCGTCTTTACGTTGTCTGTGATCATGGAATTTTCTCCTCCCATGATACCGGCGATACCTACCGCTTTTTCGCCATCACAGATCATCAGCATGCTGTCATCTAAGGTACGTTCCTGTCCATCAAGAGTCGTAAATACTTCTCCGTTTTTCGCATTTCGAACGATGATCTTATGATCTGCGATCGTATCTAAATCATATGCATGCATTGGCTGTGCATATTCCTCCATCACATAGTTTGTAATATCTACGATATTATTGATCGGACGGATTCCGCATGCAGCCAGTCTTCTCTGCATCCACTCCGGCGATGGTGCCAGTTTGATGTCTTTTACCACTCGTGCTACATAACGGGAGCAAAGTTCCTTATTTTCAATCTCTACAGAAATGTAATCATTTACATTTTCGTCATTTCCGGTTTCTGTCACAACCGGCGGGCAGAATGGCTTGCCAAATGTCGCAGCCGCCTCTCTGGCGATACCGAGTACACCAAAGCAGTCCACACGGTTTGATGTCACTTCGTATTCAAAGTTGGCATCGCGAAGTCCCAAAAGTGCGATGGCATCGCTTCCAACCGGCGCGTCTTTATATTCTTCGTTGTCGCTCAGAATGTAAATTCCATTGTCCGGCGCGTCCGGATAATAGTCTTTGGAAGAACCAAGTTCTTCGATGGAACACATCATTCCATTGGATTCTACGCCACGAAGTTTTCCTTTTTTAATCTTGATTCCGCCCGGTGTCTTACTTCCGTCGTGACCGCCGGCCACACGTCCGCCATCGAGTACAACAGGAACTTTCTGTCCCTCTTTGACATTGGAAGCACCGGTAACGATCTGCGTCGTCGTACCGGTTTCATCGATTGCCACCTGACAGATCACCAATTTATCCGCATCCGGGTGTTTTTCGATCTTCTCGATACGGCCAACAATTATTTTATCCAAATCTGCGTCAAATTTTTCATAACCTTCCACTTTTGTACCGGAAAGTGTCATTGCATCCATATATTCTTTTTCCGTACAATCCAGTTCCGGAACATATGCTTTTACCCATGATAAAGGTGTATTCATTGTTTTTCCCTCATTTCTTTCTTTATACTTTGACAACCACTTCCTTATGCAGGCACAGGAAGCGTGCACACTTTAACAGCCTGGAAATCAGAACTGCTCCAAAAATCTCTTGTCATTCTCATACAATAAGCGCATGTCGTCGATCTCGTATTTCAATAATGCAATTCGCTCCAAACCGACACCAAACGCAAAACCTACGTACTCATCCGGGTCAATGTTGCTCATTTCCAATACGTGTGGGTGTACCATTCCACAGCCTAAGATCTCGATCCAGCCTTCGCCCTTACAGAAACGACAGCCCTTTCCGCCGCATTTGAAACAAGTTACGTCCATCTCGGCGCTTGGCTCTGTAAATGGGAAATGGTGAGGGCGGAATTTCACTTTGGTATCCTCGCCAAAAAGCTGTTTGGCAAATTCTGCCAATGTTCCCTTTAAGTCTGCAAATGTTACATTTTTGTCGATCACCAGACCTTCGATCTGATGGAAGGATGGAGAATGTGTTGCATCGACTTCGTCCGAACGGAATACTCGTCCCGGTGCGATCATGCGGATCGGCAGTTTGCCTTTTTCCATCTCATGAACCTGTACGGAAGAGGTCTGTGTACGAAGCAGGATCTTGTCATTGATATAGAATGTATCCTGTTCGTCTTTTGCCGGGTGATTTGCCGGAATATTCAACGCCTCAAAGTTATAATAATCATATTCTACTTCCGGACCGGATACGACTTCGTAGCCAAGTCCGACAAAGATTTTTTCTACTTCTTCCAAAGCGATCGTATTTGGATGACGATGTCCCAATTCCGGTTTATTTCCCGGCAATGTTACATCGATCACTTCGGCTTTCATCTTTTCTTCACGGAGCGCTTTGGCAAATGCTGTCTTTTTCTCCTCTAAACGTTCCTCAATCTGCTTTCTTGCCTCATTTACCAGCTGCCCCACTTTTGGTCTGTCTTCCGGTGCAACTTCTTTCATGGATTTGAGAACACTTGTCAGTTCTCCTTTCTTTCCAAGAAATGCCACTCGAATGTCATTCAATTTGTCCAATTCTTTGGAATCCTCAATCTGAGAGAGCGCATTTTTCATAATGCTGTCCAATTTTTCTTTCATGGTTTCTCTTTCCTTTCTGACTAAATATAAAATAGAGCCCATCCCTTGTCGGTATGTTCTCCATACTTCCAAGGGACGGACTCTTGATCTTCCGCGGTACCACCCTGGTTCCCATCCTGCCGGACAGGCTCTCATTGATCTGCTTAACGCGCAGCAACGTCATTTCCTACTGGAAACCTCTTTCAGAAATAAAACTCCGGTGTGAAATTCAATTGCATCCGGAACCTGACAAAACTTTCAGCCGCTGATCTTGTCTCTCTGAAGGAAAAAATGCAATCTCCGGGGAAATCCCCTGCACCATCATCGTCGATATGTTCATTTGGTTTCATGATAGCACAAGGACGGGGCAGGTGTCAAGTAGTAACTTTTTCTACTTTTATCACTTACTATTATTCACGCTCAACATCTGCGTTATTATCACTTGCATATGCAA
Source organism: uncultured Eubacterium sp. (assembly GCA_934316845.1). Taxonomy (GTDB): domain Bacteria; phylum Bacillota; class Clostridia; order Lachnospirales; family Lachnospiraceae; genus Eubacterium_F. The sequence continues at coordinate 7,169 of CAKRDZ010000057.1, forward strand.
TGACATACACGCACTCTGCTCCATTTTTTGCTTTCACAACGACACGGTCAGTATAGTAATATGTATCGGAAACGTATCCAGCCTCTTCATCATAATAGCTATAGGAATTGCTTTCTGATGAGTAGCGCCAAGCGTCATCTCCTTTGTGTATCGTCTCTGCCACCTGGCTTCCCTCCGGCAGTAAAAGTTCATAGGTGTTTCCTAATTCCTTGTTGTCTCCTTTTACATAAATGACATACACTCTTTCTGATCCCGGAGCGTCTGGGTCATCCGATGCATTGAGGTACATCGTTTTCGTACTAGTACTGATTTCCGTGTTCACGTAACTGTTCTTGTCATCTTTGATACCCTTGACTTCTGTTCCTGACTGATCCTGGGCATATGCAATGACATACACGCACTCTGCTCCATTTTTTGCTTTCACAACGACACGGTCAGTATAGTAGTAAGTATCGGAAATGTATCTATCCTCTTCATCATAATAGCTATAGGAATTGCTTTCTGATGAGTAGCGCCAAGCGTCATCTCCTTTGTGTATCGTCTCTGCCACCTGGCTTCCCTCCGGCAGTAAAAGTTCATAGGTGCTTCCTAATTCCTTGTTGTCTCCTTTTACATAAATGACATACACTCTTTCTGATCCCGGAGCGTCCGGGTCATCCGATGCATTGAGGTACATCGTTTTGGTACTAGTGCTGATTTCCGTGTTCACGTAACTGTTCTTGTCGTCTTTGATACCTTTGACTTCTGTTCCTGACTGATCCTGGGCATATGCAATGACATACACGCGCTCTGCTCCATTTTTTGCTTTCACAACAACACGGTCAGTATAGTAGTAAGTATCGGAAATATATCTATCCTCTTCATCATAATAACCATAGGAGTAGTTTTCTGATGAGTAGCGCCAAGCGTCATCTCCTTTGTGTATCGTTTCTGCCACCTGGCTTCCCTCCGGCAGTGAAAGTTCATAGGTGCTTCCTAATTCCTTGTTATCTCCTTTTACATAAATAACATATACGCTTTCTGATCCCGGAGCGTCCGGATCATCCGATGCATTGAGGTACATCGTTTTCGTACCAGTACTGATTTCCGTGTTCACGTAACTGTTCTTGTCGTCTTTGATACCTTTGACTTCTGTTCCTGACTGATCCTGGGCATA
>CAKRDZ010000058.1 GCA_934316845.1 uncultured Eubacterium sp.
TGCACCCCGGAAAGCAGGAAAAACAAGTTATTACAGTGGTGAGTTGCGGATGCGAGATGGGGTCATGCACCCCGGAAAGCAGGAAAAAGCAAGTCGTCCAGAGGTGAGATGCTGATGCAAGGTTGGGTAATGCACCCCGGAAAGCAGGAAAAACAAGTTATTACAGTGGTGAGTTGTCGCCGCGAGATCAGGCGATGTACCCTGGAAAAAGGAAAAGCAAGTCATTACAGTGGTGAGTCGCCGCCGCGAGATTAGGCGATGCACCCCGGAAAAAGGAAAAACAAGTCATTACAGTGGTGCAAGGAAACGCCCCCTCACATACGTTCGTCGGCAGGACGCTACCGGCAATAAAATTGTTGACTAGCGTCAACAAAGCCGGCAGCTGTTGCCACCGCGAGATCAGGCGATGTACCCCGGAAAAAGGAAAAACAAGTCATTACAGAGGTGCAAGGAAACGCCCCCCTCACATACGTTCGTCGGCAGGACGCCGTGAAAGCAGTTGCTACCCCACCTTTAATCCCTCATCTCGCTGTATTTTTGTGGTAACTGTGGTTGTAATTTCTCAATGAGGGATTTAAGACACCGTCGGTGCATAGAGGGCGTGTTTTGCCCTCATGCACCGTTACGTGTGTCTTCTAAGTGCGAACGGTCCCGAATGGGGAAATTACAACCTCAGTTACCATTCAAAAACACCGCACCAAGAATGTATTTTCGATTTACAAAAAGCCAAAAATGTGGTACGCTAGAAAGAGACTTACCAAGGAATAACAATGTGGAATGGAGCGTGAGGTTTTGGGCATTCTGACAAAAGTATTTTACAAACAGCGGGAAGATTTTGCGAGGCAGCAAAAAGAGCAGGAAGAGCGGTTTTCGTTTCCGGAGGAAGTAGAAGAAATTACGGATATTGCTTACATAGAAGATGGGAAAAAGGAACATCTGCTCAATGTGTACCGGCCAAAGGAGCGGGGGCAGGAAAAACTGCCGGTGATCGTCAATGTACACGGCGGTGGTATGGTGATCGGAACGAAAGAGTTTAACCGGTATTATTGTGCGGAGTTGGTAAAATTTGGATATCTAGTGTTTTCAGTGGAATATCCGCTGATCCCGGACTGCATGATTTATGACCAGTTTGAAGCAGTAAGCCGGGCGATGGATATGATTCAGACATTGATCGAACCGTATCACGGAGATGCGGAAAAGGTTTATGCGGTGGCAGACAGCGGAGGAGCCTGTCTGTTGACGTATGTGACAGCGATGCAGCGGTGCGGTGGACTTGCCAAGGCTGCAGGAGTAACGCCGAGCGATTTGCCGGTTAAGGCGCTGGGGCTGATCAGTGGAATGTTTTATACGACAAAATTTGATAATATTGGTCTTTTTCTTCCCCGATATCTGTATGGAAAAGGAGAGCGGAGAAAGGCGTTTAAACCTTATATCAACCCGGAGTGCCCGGAAATTATAAAAGCGCTTCCACCGTGTTACCTGGTGACGAGCAAAGAAGATATGCTGGAGCATTATACGCTGCAGTTTGCCAGGGCATTAAAAGAAAATGGAATGCGTTTCCAGTTGAAAGATTTCCGAAAAGATAAAAAACTCACACACGCATTTAGTGTGTTTGATCCCTACTTGAAAGAGAGCAGAGAGACAATGAATCAGATGGTGCGTTTCTTTGAAAAAAACGTGATTGGAGGATGACAGATGAATTACGACGAAAATGTATTTAAAGCAAAAGCAAATCAGAGAGCAAGAAAGATCTGGCTTATTTTTGCCTTGTTATTGACAGCGAACTATGGTTCGGATACTTCGAAAGGCATCCGCAGCGGCCCGTATTTTCTGACCTTTGTACTGCTTTGCTGGATCCCGTTTTTTGTGGGACAGATCCTTTTGAAAGTGAAAGGAATGGCAACCGATCATTATAAATATGAAATTGCGATCGGATATGGTATTTTTTATACCTTTGTAATCTGTACAACACCTTCCCATATCGCATTTACGTACATACTGCCGGTTACCAGTCTGCTTGTGCTGTATAAAAACCGGACATTTATGATTCAATGCGGCGTCCTCAATACGATCATCATTATCGTGAGCGCCGTCATAAAATACAGCAATGGTTTGAATACGGAGAATGATATTAAAGAATACAGTTTGCAGGTTTCCTGTATCATCCTGTGTTATATTTGCTATGTTATGTCCATCCGCCATTTGAACGAATCCGATGGAGCGATGCTTGACAGTGTAAAATCCGACCTCAAACGTGTCGTTACGACAGTAGATAAAGTCAAGATTGCGAGCAATACGATCGTAGACGGTGTGGCGGTAGTGCGTGAACTTGCAGCCGAAAATAAACACGGCGCGGACATGGTTGTTATGGGAATGAACGAATTGACGGACAACAATCATACGCTGCAGGAAAGAACGCAGTCCTCCCAGAATATGACAGAGACGATCAATACGCAGGTACAGAATGTGGCAGGATTGATCGGAGACATGGTAGATCTTGTCCACGAATCGGTGGAACATGCCAATGCCAGTCAGGAAGATCTGGAAAATGTAATCACAACGACAAAACATATGTCAGAACTTTCTACAGAAGTAGAAGAAGTGCTGCATCATTTCAGCTCGCAGTTTGAAATGGTAAAAGAGGAAACCGGGACGATCGAGCGGATTTCCAATCAGACCAACCTGCTTGCGCTCAACGCGTCCATTGAGGCGGCGAGAGCCGGCGAGGGCGGCAGAGGTTTTGCTGTCGTGGCAGAGCAGATCCGTGTGCTCAGTACAGAGACACAGACATCTTCGGGACAGATCCAGGAAGCACTTGAGCATCTGGAAAAGACATCTGCTCATATGACAGAGGCGATTCAGAAAACACTGGAACTGATTCAGATATCGCTTGAAAAAGTAAACCAGACCAATCAGAGTGTCGAGAAGATCACAGCGGATTCCGGTCAGTTGGGAAGACACATCGAGGTCATCGATTCGGCGATGAAAGAAGTGGAAAAATCCAACACACATCTTGTGGAAAATATGGAACAGGTTTCCGGCGTAGTGGAGACAATGACCGAGCGCATCGATCATTCGGATGAGACGACCAAGACGATGCTCAGTAAATACGCAGAAACGGCATTGAACATCGACAGCATTGAGCACGTCGTGGAAAATCTGATGACAGAACTTGGAATCGGCGGATTTATGGGTGTCGAAGACTTAAAGAGCGGCATGAAAGTAATGCTTATCTCACATCCGGAAGAGGGTGAGCCGGAAGAATACCACGGCGAACTGGTGGAAAGCCACGAAGACGGACTTTTGGTGTCCTGCGCGCAGACAATTCCAATAAATCAAAAAATGCTTGGTGGCGAGATGCAGATTACGGTCGGCAATATTTTGTACTGCTGGGACAGCGTCGAGATCATGAAGCAGTCAGAGCACTATAAAGTGCGGTTTGCTTCCCGTCCAAAGATTTATAACCGTCGTAAATATCCACGTCTTGACATTGCATTCAAATGTCAGATTCTGGATAAAGAATCCGGTGAGACCTTTGACGGAAATATGGAAAATATCAGCGCCAACGGATTTGCTTTTTCCTCAAAGAATTCATTCTTCAGCGAGGCAAAAGGAAAAGAGATTGTGATTACCATACCGAATTTTGAACTGAAAGACCAGCGGCGCCTGGAAGGACGTATATTACGTTGTTCTGACAACGAAGGAACGTATATCGTCGGCTGCCAGATGCCGGAAGATAATTACGAGATCATGCAGTATGTCAACAATGCCATGGCATAAGAAAGGAAGGACATCATGATATCAGAACAGATGCAGCAGTTAGTAAAAGGAAGTTCTGTGATCCGCGCCATGTTTGAAGAAGGAAAGATCATGGCGAAAAAGTACGGAGCAGAAAATGTATATGATTTCAGTTTGGGAAATCCAAGTGTGGAGCCGCCGGCACAGGTAAAGCAGGCGATGATCGATGTATTGGAGCAGGAGGCACCGGGGTACGTTCATGGGTATATGAGCAATTCCGGTTACGAGGAAGTCCGTGCCGCCATCGCAGATCATCTGAATGCGCAGTTTGATACACATTTTCATGAGGAAAATATCGTTATGACCGTAGGTGCCGCCGGAGGACTCAATGTCGCGTTGAAAACACTGCTGAATCCGGGGGATGAAGTGATCGTATTTGCTCCGTATTTTGGAGAGTACAATAATTATGTGGCAAATTATGGTGGAAAAATCGTTGTGATCTCACCGGATACGACGACATTTATGCCAAAATTAGACGAATTAAAGCAGAAAATAACGGCAAAGACCAAAGCGGTCATTATCAATACACCAAACAATCCTACAGGTGTAGTATATTCGGAAAAAGTATTGCAGGATCTGGCGGATGTGCTGGAGGACAGGCAGAACGAATTTGGTACGGACATTTACCTGATTTCCGATGAACCTTACCGTGAACTCGTTTACGGAGGTGTGGAAGTGCCATATGTGACCAAATATTATGCCAATACGATCGTTGGCTATTCTTACAGCAAGTCGCTGTCTCTGCCGGGAGAGCGTATCGGCTACCTGGTACTGCCGGATGAAATGGCAGATGCCGAAGATGTGATCGGCGCAGCCAATGTGGCGACCCGTATTCTCGGCTTTGTCAATGCACCGTCGCTTCAGCAGCTGACGATCGCGCGTTGTCTGGATGCCGGCGTGGATGTGGAAATTTATGATAAAAACCGCCGGCTTTTGGTTGAAAACCTGCGCAAATTCGGGTTTGAATGTGCCAGCCCGGATGGTGCGTTTTATCTGTTTGCAAAGACGCTGGAAGAGGATGACAAAGCATTTGTGGCAAGAGCCAAAGAAGAACACCTTCTCCTGGTGCCGGGAAGTTCCTTTGCCTGTCCTGGGTATGTCCGTATCGCGTATTGTGTAGATTATGATATGATAAAGAGATCGCTGCCGGCATTTGAGCGGCTGGCAGAAAGTTATAAATAAATGGAGGCTATGATGAGTAATGAGATGAAATGGGCAAAAAATGTCCGCAAAGTAACCCCGTATGTGCCGGGCGAACAGCCGAAGCAGACCAATATCATTAAATTGAATACCAATGAAAATCCATATCCGCCGTCACCGAAAGTATTTGACGAGCATGGAAAAGTAAATGTGTCGAGATTTTCCCTCTATCCGGATCCGTCGGCCTCTCTCCTGGTAGAAGCACTGGCAAAATACCACGGGATCGGAGCAGATCAGGTATTTACCGGGGTGGGATCGGACGATGTACTTGCGCTCGCCTTTTTAACCTTTTTCAACTCGGATACGCCGATTCTTTTTCCGGATATCACCTACTCGTTTTATCCGGTCTGGGCAGAGGTGTACCGCATTCCGTATGAATGCCCGCTGCTGCAGGAAGATTTTACAATAAATGTAAATGACTATAAAAAGAAAAATGGCGGCGTCGTGATCGCCAATCCGAATGCACCGACCTCAATCGCGCTGGGCATCTCCCAGGTCGAAGAGATCATTGCAGCCAATCCGGAAGTTGTCGTCATCATTGATGAAGCCTATGTGGATTTTGGCGGAGAAAGTGTGCTGCCGTTGATTGACAAATACGACAACCTTCTTGTCGTGCGTACGTACTCCAAATCACGTTCGATGGCGGGGATGCGTATCGGTTATGCCATGGGAAATCCGGCGTTGATCCAGGCAATGAAGGATGTGAAGGAATCCATCAATTCCTATACGATGAATACGGAGTCCATCCTGATTGGAGCAGCTTCCCTTGAAGACGAGGAGTATTTCCGGAAAAATATTAAGAAAGTTATGGATACACGTGCAAAGACAAAAAAAGAACTGGAAAAAATTGGATTTGACGTAAAAGAATCCTGCACCAATTTCCTCTTTGCAGGGCACAAGGATGTTCCGGCAAAAGAAATATTTGAAAAACTCCGTGCAAAAGGTATTTTTGTACGCTATTTTGATAAACCGCGTATCAACAACTATCTTCGTATCACCATCGGTACGGAGGAACAGATGGAATGCTTCTTAAAAGAAGTAAAGGAGATTCTGGCGCAGTAAGACCGGAAATACATCGCTGAGGCCGGGCACACATCGCATTTTCTTTCATAGGATAATACTAAGATGTTACCCGAATGGAGAAAAGAGATGCAGAGCCATAGAAGACTGGAAGGAATCGATGTCAGTCACTGGGAAGGCCGGATTGATTTTTCGGAGGTGCGCCGTGACGGCATTCGTATCGTCTATATCAAGGCGAGCGAAGGGGACCGGGGAGTGGATCCGGACTTTGAGCGCAATTACCGCGAAGCACAGACCGCCGGTTTAAAGGTTGGATTTTATCACTATCTTACGGCGCGGACGGCAGAAGAGGGACGGGAGCAGGCGAGACATTTTGCCGGCGTGATCCGGGAAAAACAGTATGAGGCTTGTCCGGTTATGGATTTTGAGTCATTTGGCAGTCTGGAGCGCGAACAGATCAATACGGTCGCCCTTGCCTTTTTAAGAGAATTAGAGACGCTTACCGAGAAAAAGGTGGCAGTTTATAGTGATGCCGGCAACGCAGCCAATATATTTGACGAGCGGCTGGCATTTTATCCGCTCTGGATCGCGGAATACGGCGTTGAACGGCCGGAGATGAACAATGACTGGCGTGAGTGGGCAGGATGGCAGTATACGGACGCAGGACGCGTCAGAGGGATAGATGGGACTGTGGACCGTGACTATTTTACGGAAAGCATACTTGCCGACCGGAGCACTGTACTGTGCCCTCGCAGTTGCGAGGAAGAGGAATAAATATAAAAAAGACACGATTCTTAAGAGTCGTGTCTTTGAAAAATCAAACTGGGCTAGCTGGATTTGAACCAGCGAATGTAGGAGTCAAAGTCCTATGCCTTACCCCTTGGCGATAGCCCAACATCCTACATATTAAAATAGGAAAGGTGGGTAATGGGATTCGAACCCACGGCCTTCAGAGCCACAATCTGACGCGCTAACCAACTGCGCTATACCCACCAGATGAAATTCCAGCATATCAGCTGCTCATCCCTGACATATCCAATATGTGGATATGTATCGTGTCAGGAGGGATTCGAACCCCCGACCCACGGCTTAGAAGGCCGTTGCTCTATCCAACTGAGCTACTGACACACATTGAAAAATCCGCTTTGTCAAAAAACGGTTTTCAAAAGCGGGTGATGGGAATCGAACCCACGTATCTAGCTTGGAAGGCTAGTGTTCTACCATTGAACTACACCCGCATG
>CAKRDZ010000059.1 GCA_934316845.1 uncultured Eubacterium sp.
GATAAGCAAGAAAATTCAGAATGATAGATATCAGACTTTACTATTATTTACTTGCTTGGAAATGATGATACACTATTGACTGTCATATGTCAAGAAGATTTTCCCTGTTTTCCTTTTTCATTTTTTTGATCGTAACTATTCAGGATCAATGTATGGAAATCAATGAATCGTCGTGCTTGCACGTAAGAGGCTTTGATTTCCATACATTTAGATCCTAATAGGGCTCCCCTCCCCATATGAGCATTTTTAGCCTTGTCAAAGGCGAGAAAGAACACGAAGTGTTCGAAATGCGAATGTGCGGGGGAGGGGTGTCCTGAATAGTTACTTTTGATCTTTATGACAAAACAACCGCCAAACAGATTCACTTGAATCCATTTGGCGGTCATCTTCATTGTATCAGGTCATCAAGCTTCGCTTGGTGACATATAATCCAACGTTCTATTTCTTTATCTTAACTTTCTTTACACCACTCCATTTACCATACACTTTTCTGCCATTGACCATCTTATACGCGCGGACACGCACATAATAGGTCTTTTTCTTTTTCAGCTTCTTAATTGTCAAACTAGCCGCTTTACAATTTTTCAGCTTTGCTGCTCTCATCTTTTTGTTCAAAGAATATTGAACCTGATATCCAGACGAACCAACTACTTTTTTCCAGATAACCTTAACTTTTCCTTTGCCTTTCTGTGTAATTTTCCACATTGTTATCTTTGGAACAGTTGTTGCATTACCTGCATTTCCATAAGAACCACCGGAAATATTGCTGCTTCCGGAACTGCTGTTATTTGCACCGGTATTGGCATTACTGCTATTATTGTTGCCTGCTGGCGTTCCTGTCGATGTATTCGGTGCCTGTGGCTGTTGTGGTTTTACGGTTGACTGCGGTTTCTGTGTTGGACCTGCAGTCGGCTGCGGTTTCGTTGTTGGAACCACTGTTGGCTGCGGTTTTGTTGTTGGTACTACCGTTGGCTGCGGCTTCGCTGTTGGTACTACCGTTGGCTGTGGCTTCGTCGTTGGTACTGCCGTTGGCTGTGGCTTCGTCGTTGGTACTGCCGTTGGCTGTGGCTCTGTCGTTGGCACTGCAGTCGGCTGTGGTTCTGTCGTCGGCACTGCGGTCGGCTGCGGCTCCGTCGTTGGCGTTACTGTTGGCTGCGGATCCTCACCGCCTCCGATTGGTTCAACCGTTTTATTAACAACCAATTGAATGCTGTAGATCTTATACGTCACATCTGTATATGCAGCTCCCGTAACCGGATCTGCATTGGCGCCGATTGTGAGATATCCTCCATTTCCGGTAAGACGTGACAGTTTGTCGGTATCCACGTTGAATAAAAATGTCTGTGTTTCATCTCCCAGAGTGCTTCCATGACTGCCATTTTCTTTCCGATCCGGGTACGAACCTTCAAAAAATGGATAGACCGTCCATACATCGTCATTCCACCACTCGTTACTGCTTTTATCAAATGTATTATTAAATACTGCAAGACTAAGCTCGCCCGGCACATTTGCCTTAATAATAATATCGCTGATCTGTGCAAGATTAATATCCTCTGGAATCTCAAAGAAAACTCTCTGATATTTCTTGGTAAATGGCAGTATTACACCTTCTGCATCTGCGTTCACATTAATGTCCGATTCCATTTTTCCTGAAATCTTAGTCAGATCAAGCTTAACCATCTGTATTGGATCTTCATCATAAATATTTTTACCGGAAGATGTCTCCTCTCCGACTTGAATATTTACTTTTTTACTGATTCCTGTTTCTTTTACTGTAAGAGAAAGTACGGCCTGACCATATACAAGCCCTTTCATGCTGATTTTATATATGCCATCGTCGCCTTCTTCTATTTTTGTTATCTCAGCAACCTGCGAATTATCAATGGATGCCGCCAAAGAGCCTTTGGATGCTCCACTTACTTCAACAGACAATTCATAACTGTCCTCAAGTGCAAGATTTACGTAGTCATTGCTTTCAATCGTAACATCCTCACTTGCCACATCACTCTTTGTAACTGCTGCCAAAGCTTTTCCCGTGCTGCTGGTAATATTTTCCATTCCTCCAACTGTAACTTTCTCGCCTTTCGCAATCGGAGTATCGTATATTAACGTAAATTCTTTGGCAAACACATTTCTCGCTGCGTCTGTTTCCGACTTATCATAAGAAAGTGTATATGCGATCGAATTTCCCTGAGAATCCGTTAATGTAAGGTTCTTAACCGTCTCCGGATCCATGTATTGGGTAAATATTACTTTAGTAAATGTTTCATAAGAATGAATCTCCTTAATCTCAGGAGCTGCCAATGGCTTCATTTCTATATTCACATCGGTCTGTGGTGGTGGTACTTCCATCCAGTCACTGTATGCTGTCTCGTATCCTTCTTTTTCCGCTTTTACCTGCCAGTATCCTTCCGGTACATCCCAGGCATATGAACCCGCCTCATCTGTTACAAGCGGATTTTCCTGATCGTATTCAGAAGCATCCCACACGGTGCCCTTTTTATCCGTTTTCTTTTCCTTATAATATAACGTTGTCGTTACATCGGATAGGCGGTTGGTCATCACTCCTTCGTATACATAACCACTTGGATCAATGATCCATCGAATTATCATATCTTTTAAACTCAGTTTTCCGTTAAGGAAATCATCAAAATCTCCCGATTCGATCATCGGTATGATACATTTTTTTATAGCAAGTGCTAACAATCCACAAGCAATTGCTACACCGGAACCCGGCAATGCCATTGCTCCAAACACACCGATTACTCCTGCAATGTATGTAAATACCATTTTTTCCGCAGCAATATCAGCCATCTTTTGTATTTCTTTTAATTTGGCTTCACGCTGTGCCGGAGACAGACTTTGATCACTCATTACTTCCTGTTTCATCCAAAGCAAGTTAATGACATTTCCCTCAAAGCTAAACATACTGTTGGCACTGTCTACAAGAAAACCTCCTGTAGAGCTGTCCATGCCAAACAGATCGAAAATGGTCTTCTGAGTTGTTGACTGTCCTTTTTTAATAATGTAGCGGGCAACGGTATTATCTACCGCTTTGGGATCTACAAGATACATCTGAATCGTATCCGCATTGAGTTCTGTCTTTACCAGGGCAATATCCTGCGCCAGATCTCCTTCGCCCATTGTATATCTGCTAAATCCGTCTTTCTCAAAGAAGTCATAAAGTTTTCCGATATCTTTTGCTGTTCCCTCTTTGTCAAACACTTTAAGGAAATCAATGATATCACCAACGCCTTCTGACAGATCCGAACAAGCATTTAATTCTGTATCCTCTTCCCCACTCTGTGCCGCCTGTTTTTTCTCTAACTCTTCCGCATATTCAGTCAATGTCATCTTATCATAAGAATACTCTACAACATCTCCTGATTTTAATGTAATCTCTGCTTGATAATCGCTCTCCGTATCCGTTATCTGTTCTGCCGTTGCTTCTCTCCAATTTTCCGGGATCGAAGCTTTTTCTTCGTCAGTCAGGGTCACATTTTCCTCTTCATCTACCTGCGTACCCCCGTCCGGTTTTGCTACATACTCAATGGAGAGATTTCCCGGTACATACGATGCATCATTTCCAAAAAATCCATTTGTCACATATGCATTTTTATCTGCATCCCACTTTGCTTCCAGTTTGCGGGAATATCCTCCTCGGCTGCTGATAACAAATACTCTGCTGATCTTATCCGCATTTTCATATTGAATGCTGAACTGGTATGGCTTTCCAGCCTGAAATGTAATATATTTCAAAGTTCCATCATTTTTTAACAGATCAAATGTTTTATGTCCATCTTTATAGTCATGTGCCTCAATATAAAGTGAAACACCGGAAAGTTTTGGTCCATTTTCAATCGTCGTTATCTGTTTTGATAACTCTGCTTCCTTTCCGGATTTTTCAACCGATACGATCTTGACCGTATAGTTCTTAAAATTCTCTGGGTAATCCAAAGCAATATCTGTAGAATATTTTCCCGTCTTGGATACCAGTACTTCTTTGACAAGTTCTCCATCTACGTAGATTTCAACATTTTTGCCACTGATACCGTATCCTTTAACCTCTACACTTACTGAATCTTCGCCTTTTTCATAAGAAACATCATCGTTGCACCCCAATGTAAGGCAGGTACAATTTTCGCTTACCGCACCAATAATATTGGATTGTGAAACTCCATCTTTCTCGTAATTTAATACAGCATAGGAATTTATTCTTCCATCCACATTTGGAGTCGTGTATATACGGCATTTTCCTGTGCTTTTTTTAACCGGAATGGTGATCTTATTGTCTGATGTAATCTTAAAATCACTATCACTCAACGCTATTCCATCCAGTTTAATGCTATTCACAGCAGAAGTTGCCGGAAGTTTCACAACAAGCTGCATGTCTTTAACGTTTTTAATCTCTTTTTGCTTCAATGCATAATCAAGATTCATCACAACATAACTGCTTGCACTGCTGCCATTAATCTCATACGTTGATTTTTCATGCTCAATTACTTTATCTACCGTATCTGTATATTCCAGATTTGAAAATTCCAGATTTTGCTCTGCGTCCGTGAAACTCTTCATGGAATCTGTATATTTTGCTACCTTAATCGTTGCATTGGTGCAATTTTGAAATGCATTTTTTCCAATCGATGTAATTTTCTTATTTGCTAAAACCTCTGTAAGACTGGTACAGCCTGAAAAAGCTCCGTCCCCTATTGTTTTAATCGATATTGGAAGTTCCACGCTTCGAAGATTGGTACAATTTTCAAATGCATAACTATCGATATCTGTCATCTCATCTAACAATTTTACTTCTCTAAGCTGGGAAGCATTGTGGAACAAATGGGATGGGATTTTTTTCAATCCTTTTTCAAAGGTTACTTTGGAAATTCCACTTCCCTCAAATGGTTCTCCCCAATATGTATCCGTGACTTCTGTTATATTTTTAGGAATCACTATTTCCATTACACCTTTATTTCCTGATAATATTTTCGCTCCTATTGTTTTTAAACTTGACGGTAGTTTTAGCGCTGCCAAAGAAGTTTCGCTAAACGCATATTTTCCAATAGTTGTTACACTATCTGGTATGTTTATTGATGTTAAAGAAGAACATGAGGAAAAAGCTGATTCTTCTATCAACACTATTGAATTTGGTATATTTACTTGAGTTAATTTCTCCATATTTTTTAGAAGATTAGCTGGAATTTTTTTCATTCCCTTTTCTAAAACAACCTTACGTATATTACTTCCTTCAAATGGAGTTCCCCAAAATGTATCTATTGCTTTTATAACGGTTTTAGGAACAATAATTTCTGTTACTTCTTTGTTCTCTGATAACACTTTTGCTCCTATTTCTGTTAACTGAGCAGGTAATTTTAAAGTTTTAATATTTGTTTTCGCGAATGCATATTTTCCAATAGAAGTAACATTATCTGGTATATTAATCTCTTTCAAAGAAGAACATTCACAAAATGTCGACTCTTCTATGCTTGTTATGGCATCTGGTATATTGATATTTGTCAACGCTGAACAAGACTTAAATGCTGATCCACCTATAGCAGTTATGGAATCTGGTATATCTACTTGAGTTAATTTGTCCATGTTTCTAAACATTTCAGATGGAATTTTTTTCATTCCCTCTTCCAAAACAACTTTACTAATATTGCTCCCCTCAAATGGTCCTCCCCAATATGTATCCGCTGATTCAATAACAGTTTTTGGAATTACTATTTCCACTACCTCTTTATTTCCAGATAATACTTTTGCCCCTATAGTTTGCAAACTAGAAGGTAATTTCAACGCTTTAATACTTGTTCCTGCTAACGCATATTTTCCAATATAAGTCACACTTTCAGGTATATCTATGTCTGTTAACGCAGAACACGTATTAAACGCAGATTCCTCTATTTTTGTTATAGAATCCGGTATATCCACTTGAGTTAGTTTATCCATGTTTCTAAACATTTCAGATGGAATTTTTTTCATTCCCTCTTCCAGAACAACTTTACTAATATTGCTTCCCTCAAATGGTCCTCCCCAATATGTATTCGTTGACTCAATTACATTTTTAGGGATTATAATCTCTGTTACTCCTTTATTTTGGGATAACATCTTTGCCCCTATAGCCGTCAAACTCGAAGGTAACTTTAATGACGTAATACCTGTTCCTGCCAATGCATACTTGCCAATTGATTTAATGCCCTCCGGTATATTCACTCCCGTTATTGTTTTCTTATCCTGAAAAACACCATCTCCAATCCCTACTACCTGCTTTCCATCCAATGTACTTGGAATTGCCACATACGAAGCACTTCCGTCATATTTGGTGATAGTAGCCTCATCATCACCATTTAATGTGTACGTATAATCACCACTCGTATACGTAGTTTCCGCTGCCTTTGCCGGGACAAAATCAAGTCCGGTAACAACCATCGCTGCTACTAGCAATAGACTCAGACAACGACGAATCTTTTTGTCCATAATTTTTTCCTCCTTATTTTTTAACTAGATTTTTTAGTAACATTATACATTATACACCCCTTATGTTCAATTTTTTTTCCGTTTTTTTCACTTTTAAGTCCTTTTGGCGGGTATAACAAACAAATCACAAAACAACCGCCAAACAGATCAACTTGATCCATTTGGCGGTCATCTCTTTTTACCACACATTTAAGCGAAAGCTTTGCTATTATTTAATTCCGTATTCTTCCATCAACTTCTTCTGCAATTCAACATCCTGCGTTGATTGGAAAAGTTCTACCGTACGATTGTCCTTGATCAGTGCTGCATTTAAACGATTGATACGAGTCGATCCGCTTTCAATGCCCTTCTCAATGCCTTGTTCGATGCCTCGCTCAATGCCCTTCTCAATGCCTTGTTCGATGCCTCGCTCAATGCCTTTCTCAAATCCTATCGCTTCGATCTCATCTAACACATCTGAAATTGGTCCCATCTGGATTTCCTCCTTTCCATC
>CAKRDZ010000060.1 GCA_934316845.1 uncultured Eubacterium sp.
CCACGTGTTCTGTAGTGTGTCAGTCTTATAAAAGAATTATATCAAATATCAAGAGGAAGGGAAAATAGAAACGAGCGAAGCGGGAGAAACTAATATTTTCATGATTCTATTGGTGACTTTCGCGAAGCAGAAAGGCGGATTATAACAATGTTAATATGCCGATGAAAATCGAAAGGATTTCAAAAGCTGTCATCTGCGTCACCTCCCTTCCTATGTATTCCGGCAAGCCGGTCATTCGGTGTTGGGAGGCTACCACCCTGTCATGGGTACTTTCCTATGGCTTACGCCATGTAACTAATATAACATTTTTTCTGTCACAATTCAATGTTTTTTGTCAATTCATTTCCTTTTATTTCCCATTTTCTTGTCGTTTACCATCTCATGGAAATTAGTATTAAATAACTGATACAGACTGCTGTCTTTTTCCATTGTATTATCAAACGGGACAATCTTATCGCCAAACCGGATAAGTCCCATTCCCGGCTCTGCTCCATTCACACAGGCAAGCTGCTCGGAAGATATATCAAACAAATCTTCCACCGCTTCCTTATCCATTGTTCCCTGATCTAACAAAAGCATAAATTCGGAGTTGGAAACCATTGTTTTGGTAGAACGGTTTCTCTGTGCGTCGATCAGATTCTGGCTCATACCGGTGCAGATACCGCCACGCTTGCGGACCTCACGCCACATCTTCTCCAGTGCATGTAAACTGTATTCTTCTCCCCAAAGTTCGTGCATCTCATCCACATAAACCCATGTGGCAACCCCATCTGACTGGTTATACTTGATCTTAGCCGTAATACTTTCAATCATCACAAGCATTGCCATTGCCCGCATTCGTTTTCCCAGTTCCGAAAATCCATACACGGTAAAACGGTTCTCATCGGATATGGACTGCTCTCTGGCAAAAATGTCAAGAGTGCCATCTGCAAATACTTCCAACTGGTCTACGATCTCCTGTGCTGCTTCATTCCCCTCATAATGCTCAAGAATATAATCTCTCATCACCGGAATTGTCGGGGATTCCGGACGGTTTCGTGTCCGTCTTTTGTCTTTTCTCTTCTTAAAGTGTTCCTCATACATATGGCTCACTGCTTTATCAATTACAGCGATGTGTCTGCTGGTAAGCGGCACCGGTTTCAATGCCTGCTCACAGATCGCATAGGCAAACTCTGCTTTTTCCGCCACAAAGCGGTCAATGTCTGGCACAACATCCGGCACATGAAACGGATTCACATAAAAGACATTTTCCGCAGACTGTGTCAGATTGATATACTGACCGCCCCACGTTGCTGCAATGTCTTTGTATTCTCCCATTGGATCTACCACGATAATGTCATCCTTCGAGAAACATAACACCTGCCCCATCTCCGATTTCTCATTGTAGGACTTCCCAGAACCCGGAACACCAAACACCATCCCGTTTCCATTCTTTAATAATTTACGGTTTCCGATGATCAGATTTTTGGATACCTTGTTAAATCCATAGCAGTAGCCTAAATCATCATGGATTTCCTGCACATTAAACGGAATGAAAATGGAAAGTTCCTCAGAGGTAATTGTCCGCATCGTATCAACAAATCTTGCTCCCGTCGGCAATGATGTATTCAAGGCATCAAGCTGTCGATAGGAATGTGGAACAATATCCATGTTGTGCGTTTTTCCAATGATACGCACTTTTTCCGTTCGTTCCTCCAGTTCTTCCATTGAAGCCGCTTTTACTACAATGGTGATCCCCACATAAAGCAACCTCTCATCAAACGAAGAAATACGATCAAGCATCTCCTCCGTGTCTCTTTGCTGCTTTCTCCTCTCATAATTGATGTTCGTTGAATAATCTCCATTTTCGTTTTTCAACTCCTGCTCACGGTTAATACTTCTCTCATTAGACATGTACTTTTTCATCACCATCTGATATGCCACATCATTGTCAAGCGGCTCCACATCCATCGAATAAATGATCGGGAAGTCCATATTTGTCAGTTCATTTAAGAATTGATCCGTCAAACCGTTCGGATATTTTCTGATAAACATCACACAGGCGCAGCTTCCGCCCTCCATCTCCAGATATTCCGGATGCTCCCGCAAAGAAGTATTGATAATGTCATTTCTCCAGTCCCGTTTCAGATGCAGATATTCGTTCCAGATAAAAGAAAAAGATGCCTCGTCACCCATGCGATAATAACTGTGTAATGCTCGCAAGCGTTCCGTGGCATCTAATGGTATCAGGCAGCTCCCCAATCGGTGAAATAACTGCTGTATGGAAAATTCTATCGTATTGAAATAATTTCTGGCACTTTCATAATCCGGCTTTCTGCAACTGACAATGAAATACTTGGATTGTAAAAGTCCTCCCCGCCCTTCCTGCAATCGCTTTTCAATCAGCTTGTGGTATTCTTTCGCCAAAGGCTCCATTTCTTTGCTGACTGCCTTCTGCAAAATTTCTTCCCGAAGCCTTCCATTATCGGCATAATGATTGGATACAATGACCTTGTAACTGACATTCATTGACCGGAGCAGCGTTTCAAACCGCTTGCCGGTTTCCTCTTTTTCTTCCTCATCCTGCGTGGAAAAGTTAATATCCTCAAACAGATACATCCTGTCAAACTGGTGAATCTTCTTTTTCACTCCGTCTTTATTTGTCGGACTCTCCAACTCAAAGATACCATTTTCCGAAATTCGATAGATTGGTATCGTATCCTGGATACACAACGGAACTTTGTAAATGCGTTCCGTTTGTGGAGTCAGTGAGTCCTTTCTGAATATTTTTAGCATTTGTTTTAACCTCCTGTTCTTGTTTTAAGTATGAAAAAAAGAACTACCGAAGTAATTCTTTTTCTAAATATATTAGATTTTCAAGTGTAAATTTGTAAATATAAATTCTAAGTTACTTTCATAAACTATATTTCACAAAGCAATTTTTTAAAATCAGCATACTCCACAATAAAATCATCAAATGTTTTATGTGCAATAAAAAAACGATATATTTTCCAAAAGATCTTATTATAAAAAAATATTTTTATTGGAGACAACGGTAATTTATCACAAAACTCATCATGCAATGCCAAGTATTTCCCATATGCCCTAACTGTTTTATCCATAATTTCACATCGATCAGGTTGACAAGTTGATAAATTGTAATCTACCAACTCATTAACCACCTCATCCTTTACACTTATCACATCTATTTTTTGCGGATTCGTACCTATTAAATACCTATATGACAGATATGTCGCATGAAATTCTGTCCAATATAGAAACACGTAATCATCTTGTAATTCTCGAAAAGTTAAATTTTTATGATATTGAAGTAATTTATTATAATCACATAAATGAACATATTCGTGAATTACTGTAGCAAGACAATTCACCTCATCTTGTTTTTTCACAAGAATAATCAATTGCCCATTTAAATCCTCATATAGCATTCCTAATGCATCATCTATTGATTCTTTTCTCTGTTGATAATATTTTAAATCATCGTTTCGAATATATTCTGAAATATCTGTAACAAATTTCATCTCAAAATTGTCAATATATTCAAGTTTGTTTTTTTCAGCAAAATTTTTAATTATTTCCTTCAAAATTTCCTCCATAAAATTAAAATCAGCCCCATACTGCCTTTACTATTCACATGCGTACATCATTTATTACTTATCCATGCAGCTAACAATTCAAGATTTTTTCTTTCAAGCAAATTATTTTTTAATAAGTCGTATTCTTCAATTAAATCTAACTTACTTCCTGCATATAGTTTACTTCTTGCAATCAAATACTTGTAATCTCTTTTATTATTGATATCAAATACAGCTCCCGCAAAACATCTTCCGATACACTCCTTACATCTTTTAATATCCACATGTTCTTGATTCTGTACACAAACGCTATTCTTTCCGAATCTACAACAACTTTTTACCATAAGTTCCTCTATATCATCAATCTTTTTTATTACTTTGTATGGCTGTGGACATTTTTCACAATACTTATCAAATTTCATTCTTTCTTCCTCAGAAGATAATCTCTCAGGGTATTTTTTAAAATACTGTATTATCTCTTCAGGAGAAATTTCTCTATTCACAACAATTTGTTTAGCCTTACAATGTCCATCTTCTTTCACAATAACATCACTATCAAGTGTATCAATTTCAAATAATCTCACATCAGTATTAAATCTTCTGTATTGGGTTTCACTGATATAATCCATCCAATTTAAAACACCCTCAATTGTTCTACAAAAACTATATCCATTTTCAGTAAAAGCCATTCCATCATCAATATCTACTACCTGCTTGGGAACTCCAATTTCAAAAATATCCCCCCCATCTGTTCCATAAGGATTAAATTCTGCTCTCAAAATTCCCTGTTGTAATATAATACCTTTATATCCAATCATGCATTTCTCCTTTTAAAAATATTAATCGCATTATTAAATGCCATTATATAATTATCTTGCACTTTCATTATACACCCACCCCTATTATAAAGAAAGGACAAAATTATTAACATTTTTTTACAAACTTTACCTTTCCCATCTTCATCTCTTCTATCTCCTCCCTTGCCGTAATCATAGCAAGAGCAACATCCTGGTTTCCAAACTTCTCCTGATAACAAATACACCTTGCTAATCCTTTGGTTTTCGGCATGTCCTTCACCTGCACAGCATATTCCTTAATCAAACTTCGTTCTTCCTCATTGTATATCTCCTGCTTTGGATCAAATTCAAGAAGGATCAGTTCTGCTGACACATTCTCCGGCACTTTACCGACCAACTCTACATCATGGAGATTTTCAACCAACTCACAAATCTTTTGAATAGCAGCCTCTTCGATATTGATTGCCGGATAATACCGTATCATATCCAAATCCATCGTCTTGCCGGACACCAAATCCACTTGCGTGTCGTCCATTTCTGATTGTCCCGGTGTATGTACCAAAATACCAATGCTCGGAACGCCATTAAGAGTTCCTTCTCTGTACTCATTCCAAAGTGCAATTGCCTCGTTGACGTTTTCTATATCATCCCGGTATCTTCCCATGGAATGAAACTCACCGCACTCAGCAACCGTATAAGTGATTTTCGGTGGGACGTACCGGCTACGTTCTACGGCTTCTTCAAATTCATCTAAGTTAACCGGAACCAGTGGTGAATCCTCTTTGATGTTTCCCTTCACAATGTTACCGTCCGGATATTCTCGCAGATCTGCTACGATTTCATCCAGTGCCTCATAGATAGATATGTCCGAATCATCATATACACCACCATCAATCTCTTTCATATCCAATCCATAAATGGTATAGTCATACCCTTCCGTTGCATCCTGGATATGGATATACCGATTTCCAATAGAAAACACCATCTCACTTTCCATGTAAATTGTGGCTTGCTGCAAAAACTCTGCGATATTTCCGGACTTGTCCGCTTGAATCGGATTGATATCTACCTTATGATTTCCTAGGAGAAATTCATCCTCATGGAGCAGGTTGAACAAATCATCTTCCCGAATATCTCCCTTGTACTCAACTACTATATCGATGTCTGAAGTCATTTTTTCTGTTCCCCGGCATCGGCTTCCATAAACCATAACCTCACCAATCTGTATCAATAAATCCTGTCGTCTTATCGCATCCATCAGATAATCCCGTACCGCATTTTCCACTTCTGTTGCATCCATCCCTTCCACCGGACGAAAATATGTTTCCGTTTTCTCACGGAAACTGGCAATCATTTTCTTCTGTTGTTCCGTCCGTTCAAACCGTTCCACAAAGAAATCCTTCAATTCAGAAAAACCAAAGGAATCCACATAGAATGCTTTCTTCTCCGTCTCGGATTCCAAAACAACCACGTCACTTACGGATAAGGAATGCCCGGTAAAATCCTCCGGACGGTGAATGTTAAAGCGTTCATAGATTGTTTCCAAAGTCTCTCCCGTTTTCCATTCTTCTTTGTACTTTGATTCATAATCATCTGCGTTTACCTGCATTCCACTTGCCTGCACATGACTCATTTTCAAAAAACGGTAGGCTTCTCCATTGCTGCCTTCCTTAATCTGCAGGATTTCGTAAGTAACAGGAACAAACGACGTTGCCTGATACGAAAGTTCTTCTTTCACACCGTCTGCCACATGAGAAATCAAAGAAGGATACTGGCTCAGTTCAAACAACTCCGGCACATGTTCACGCATACTAAACATTTCTCCTGTGCTTCCCGCCACAAGTACATGGTCATAAAA
>CAKRDZ010000061.1 GCA_934316845.1 uncultured Eubacterium sp.
TTTCATTTGTTGGTTATAGTATATCAGATTCATTAAGAAATGTCGCGTTCAGTGTCTTAATTTATGAGACCATTATACCTCCGGTATTCCGACAATACAAGAAGAATTGGAAAAGAACGGTTCTCCACGCGCAGAATTCTTCACAGATGAAGATAGACGAGCTATGAGGATTAGAATTCCGGTTCATCCGGCGTTTTTGGAGGAGGATAAAAATGTCATAGAAAATGTCATAGAAAATGTCATAGACATTACAGAAAAAAGAATTCGCGAGTGTATACCAAATTACTCAAAGAAAAAAGCGGCTAGAGCACTTGAAATTGTAAAAATGATTTCAGATAATCCCAAAGTATCTATTGATGAAATGAGAATTGAGTTGGATGTAACAGATAGAACAATTGCCAGGTATATATCCGAGTTGAAGAAACATAAAATTATAGCTCGAATAGGACCGGATAATGGCGGCTCATGGAAAATCTTGTTGTAGTAATATAAAATTTGGAGGAATCTATATGGTAGAAAAAAATGAAATTTTAGAAGCTGCGAAGAAGACAATCAATGCTTCGATAAAATACAATACAATTCGGGGGTACGTAGACTGTCGTAGTTGTGATAATATTTGTATGGACATGCACGATGTATTGGATGGGTGTCAAGAATTTTTTCAATCGGGAAGATACTTGGGTGTTTTGGAAACAGTTATTTATGTATTGGTTTCCGGAGTGAAATTAGCATCCTATGCAGACAGTAGTTCCGGAATGCTTACCAATGTGGTTATGTGTACATTTGAACGGATAGAACTTTGCACGCGAGCTATTGCAAAGCAAGATGCTGAAATAAAAAAGAAAGCATTTTCTTTAATTATAAGAGAATCAAAGAAAAAGGCCTTTGATGGTTGGACTTCGTGGCGATATGAATTGTTAGAGAAGGCGATTTGTTTTTGTGATGAAAAAATGGCAGAAAAATTAGAAAAGGTCTTGGATGTTTTTTTGCAGAATAGCAAGGACAAATATTATTTAGATTACGATAAGATGGAAGATACGATTTTGCGCTATAAATTACATAGACATTTGAAAGGGGTAAAGGAAGTACAAAGTGAATTGTATGCTAATTTGCATATCCGGGAATTACGCCTGATTGCAGTTGAAGATGCGATAGAAGAGAAAAATTATTCGGAAGCAGAGCGGCTGTGCCTTGAAGCAATAGAGAAAGAAGGCGAACAGTATTATAGAAAATCGCCAAATGATTGGAATAATATATTATTTGATGTTTACGTTAAGGCGGGTGATACGAAAAAGCAAGTTGAGCAGGCAAAGCGTATTTTGTTTTTAGGCAATGAGGAATTTTGGGATGTATTGAAGCGTTTATATGTTGGACAAGGCGTCTGGGAGGAGAAAAAGCCGTTATTACTGGAAGAATTAAAAAATGGCCGTTATATGATTTGCTATCGAAGCATATTGATTCAAGAAGATGAAAAGAAATTATTGTTAGAAGCAGTTAAAGAGCAACCATTTGATTTGTTTTATTACGGGAAATTTTTAGTAAAAGAATATCCGGAAGAAATCTATGCGTTATGTGAAAAATATATCAGAGAAAAATGTGCACAGGCAACGGACAGAAGATTGTATAAAAAAGTGTGCAAGGATTTATTGCAATTAATTAAGTGGAAAGGAAATGTGGCGGCAAAGGCACTTGTGGAGGAATTTAAAATGACATATCCAAGGAGAACTGCATTGCTGGACGAACTGCAGAAAGTGGAGAAGAATTTATAATGAATGATAAAAAATCATTTGTGGAAGAATATAGTTGACACATTTGTGGTTAGGGAATATAATGACTATAAACAAAATGGACAAAACAAATCTACTTTATTAAGGAAAGGAGAATATTTATGCTGTATGATTATATTAGAGAACACTATAAAGAAGCAGAACCTATTTTCTTTTCTGATTTGGAAAGAGGAAATATAACCAAATCGGCGTTGAACCAGCAATTGAAAAAACTTTGCGATAAAGGACTATTGATGAAATATGATATGGGAGTATATTATATTCCCAAAATGACCTTATTACACTCAGTGGTTGGACCGAATGCTGATATGGTAGCGAGATATCGATTTATTTCAAAGGGAAATAATATAGATGGGTTTTATAGTGGTAATTCATTTGCTAATCAGATAGGAATAACGACACAAGTTCCAAGAATTGTTGAGATAGTTAGTAATAATACGAACTCTTCGAATCGGGAAGTAAAGATTGGAAATAGACGATTTTATGTAAGAAAATCCATTGTAGAAATTACAAGGGAAAATGTGTATGTATTACAGATGCTTGAATTGTTAAAAAATCTTGATGCATATCTTGATTATTCCTATGAAGAGGCAAAGGAAAAATTTGCAGAGTATATAGCGATTCATGACATAAAGAGAAGAGATGTGGATTGCTATATCAGAAAGTATCCGATATCAACGTTTAAGTATTACTATGAATTGGAGCTGGACCATGTACTTGCATAAAGAAAATAGGGAATTATTTCGAGATGTAATACTACTTACATCTCAACAGTTGGAGGTAAGTGAGGACATTGTTGAAAAAGATTATTACGTTACTATGATTTTGAAAAAATTGTCTGAGATTGAGTATCCGGTTGTTTTTAAGGGTGGAACATCTCTTTCAAAAGCATTTCATGTAATTGATCGTTTTTCGGAAGATATTGATATTACATTTGCCGAACATTTAGGCGAAGCAAGGCGTAAAAAACTAAAATACAATATTTTAAGGCCAATTGCAGATGAATTAGGGCTGGATATCCGAAACTTTAATTCTGTGGAAAGTGATAAAAATTTAAATCATTATAATTTTTATTACGAATCAGTTGTTGGAGATAAGGTTATTAATGCTATTCCACCTTATGTAAAATTAGAAACTTCATTAATGTCCTATGCATTTCCGACAGAAGAAAAAGATCTTGGTAATTACATTTTAGAAGCGCTTGGAAAAGCAGAACAAAAATTAATCGCAACGTATGATTTGGGAGTTTTTCCTATGAGGGTGCAATCTTTGAATCGTACATTAATTGACAAAATTTTTGCGGTTTGTGATTATTTTATGCAGGGAAAAGCACATCGGAATGCAAGGCATCTATATGATATATATATGTTAGCACAATATATTGCAATTGATGGGGAGTTTTTAGAACTTGAAGAAGTGCGTAATCACAGAATAGAAATGGGATCAGATATTGCGCCGGCTGCACCTTTAAATGTTAACATGCTAGAAATGATTCGCAGAATATGTGATGAAGATTTTTATAAAAATGATTATAAAGAAACAACAGTCAAATTAATTTCGGACTCTTTGACATATGAAGAGGCCAAGAGATGTTATAAGGAATTGTCAGAAAAGATATTTGAAATTAAATAATTTATTTCGACGATTGATGCAACCCCCAACCCCATCACAAACCCGAGGTGAAACGAATGAAAAAACAATTTCAAGCACTATTGCTTATTATATCAATACTATTTTCCATAATCCCACAGGATGTCGCCAGCGCAAATGCTGACTTGGTACAATTCCGGGGTACGACCGTGGCTCAAAATGGAACAACGCAGAAAACCACATTTCCGGTGCATGTGATTCATAAGACGGGAGATGATAAGGAAAATTTTGTCATTTTGATCATGGGTGATGGTTATACGGCAGATGAGCAGGACAAGTTTTTGCAGGATGCGGCTGAGAAGGCGCGGGGAATGTTGACGTGGTCGCCTTACAAAGAGTATTCTGACCGCATCAATATTTATGCGGTGCAGGCTGTTTCCAACGAGTCGGGAATCAGCGAATATGGGGGCAAGAGTGTAGATACATATTTTCATGTTGCAGCATATGGAAAAGCACTTGGATTTACAAGCGGTGGGACGGATAAGGCCAAAGCATTGAGAGCGGAATTGGAGGAAAGTTATTTGGATGCGGGTGCCAATGTTGGTACGATCCATGTGCTTTGCAATTCCGAAGGGAGTTTTGGAGCCTCTCAAAATTCATTATTTTCCTTTTCCGCAAATTCAGAAGATAATCAGAATGGAACAGTTATGGCGCATGAGATTGCGCACAGCATCGGGGGCTTGGGAGATGAATATGAGAGGTATACGAATAAACCAAATACCTCGGATACCACGAATCCGGAGACGATTAAGTGGGCGAAAATGCTTGGATTCCGTGGGATTGGGGTTACTCAGGCAGGAACGGAGACGGCGTTTGCTCCGAGTCGTGAGTGTATGATGAGATGGCTAGGTCAGCCGTTTTGTGAGGTGTGCAAAATGGAGTTGGCAAGAAATCTGAATAATACGGATTATGTCAGCCGGCCGGCGGCGATTTATGTGGCTGACCCGGAGATTTCTATTCCGCATAGCAAAACGGGGACATTGGACCGGGATAGCGAAAAATATAGGATCTGAGGTGCTATAATATAGTTGTAACAGGGGTGGCTAATAAGATATAATATAATAAAGAAAGAAAGAAAAGAGGTACT
>CAKRDZ010000062.1 GCA_934316845.1 uncultured Eubacterium sp.
ATAACATTAGTGCAGTGTTTTTGCTTTTTTATTTTGCAGATGATTTAGTTTCTGAAAAAAATGGGGAAACTCAAAAAGTGTAAGTTGTTGTAATACATGTAGAGGATAATTTGCAAAAGGCTGTTAAAGAAAATCTAAAAAAGTATGGTATTAGTGTCATTCAAATGATATAATAATATGAAAAAGAAGGGATGTGCGTGTGTATGAATACAATTACACTTCCAAATGGCAGGACAGTTCGTGTTGTATCACCAGAAGAACGAGATTCTGTTATTTCTGAATCGGATGCAGAAATGGACTATCGAGCAGAAGAGGCTGTAAAAGCCGCGATTCATAGGGCGAAGGTTTGCAAGAAACCAATTGCACGTTATGATATGGATACAAAAAAAGCATATATAGAATATCCAAATGGAGAAAGAAAATATGTTGAATAGAAAGCCAATTCCAGATCTCAAATCAGTGTATCCGCAGACGATATACACTCGTTTGAAACAAGTTGCATCATTCAACATGGGCAAGTACCTCCAGCACTTTCTTAAGAAGAGAGCTTGATGTCTGCTCCGTAACACGAATGGTCACGCCGTTGGCAAAAAGAATCATCTTTATAATACAAAAACCCGTTGCACTCAAATTAGAGTAGAGGGGATAATTCAAGCGTTTAGACATTCACAAATGAGCAAGTCGTACATTAACCCATTTTTAATCATTATATTTCGGATGTAACAAAAAGAAAAACAACAAAATGTATTGCAATTTGTCTTACAACGTGGTACATTATTATTGAAAGGTGGTGCTTATTATGGCAACAAAAACAGCAAATGTAACAGCAAGAATTCAACCGGATATCAAAGAATCGGCAGAATCCATTTTAGAAAAGTTAGGAATACCTGTTTCAGTCTTTATTGACATGACCTATAGACAAGTAATTGCAAACAATGGAATTCCTTTCGCTTTAAATCTTCCTAAAACAATTGAAACGAGAGATGAATTATCAGACGCTCAATTTGATTCAATGATGGAAAAGGGACTTTTACAGGCAAAAGCGAATGAATCAAAACCTGCCAAAGAAGTATTTGCAAATTTAAGAAAGAGGATTTAACATGTCACAACCTTATGAAGTAAGAGTTACAAAGCAGGCTCAAAATCAAATGAGTGAAATATTTGATTATATATGTGAAGAATTGTTCGCACGAGATGCTGCAATTGTTCTTTTAAACAAAATGGAAAAGCAAATTTTAGCATTGGAAGAATCACCTAAGCGTTATCCTTTAGTCGATAAAGACCCTTTTCGAACGGAAGGTATTCGCAAAGTAATTGTCAACAAGTTTCTTGTATACTTCTGGATTGATGAAGTAAACCGAGTAGTGCAAGTAACTGCGGTAATATACGAAAAAAGAGATCAAGTCAAACAATTGAAAAAAATGAAACTTGAAGATTAAAAATAATCACATCGTCATTTACCATTCCTTGCGACATAGTTCGACCACCTATAAATTGGGATTGACGCATGGAAATATCAAAGATGTGCAAGGCGATACAGGACATGCTACGGCACAAATGGTAACAGAAGTGTATTCTCATATTATGGATGAGAGTAGAAAAGAAAACGCAATGAAATTTGACGAAGCATTTTATAAACAGCCGGATCTTCACTCATCCACGCACAATAAGCAAGAGGATTCGGAAGAATTTGATGTTAGTAAATTGCTTAAAGCAGTACAGAAATCCCCTGAATCGAAAAATGCTTTAAAGCAATTACTGGCGGAATAGAGGGAAAGAAAAATCGTTGTTTTAGTAATAGGCTAAAACAACGATTTTACCTTAGTATGGTTTGTTAATACGTTCTAGTAAAAGATTGAGATACCTTTCGCTAATGTGTCTGCTGGAATTACGTAAATATTCAACAATCTCAACTATTTCTGCCTTTGAGATGTACTCGCTCTCAAAAGAGGCAAGTAAAAGTCCAATGGTTCCCATAATTTTAATTCCCATTTGTTCTGCTACTTGGCGCCCCTTGGCTTCGTCAATGAGAAGCAAATCAGCATGTGTGTCATCCGATAGAATAATGGCTTCACTTTCGCCAATATCTAGTCCGGTTGCTCTACGCAAAAGATTTACTGCGCGGTTATCGGATGTTTTTTTGACATGGATAAAAGGGCATTTCTTTATTTGGTTACTTTCAGATTGAAATTTTGGATTAGAAGTCAGCTCAACATAAACAGCTTCTGGTATTTGAATTTCTCCAAAGATTTTTTTCAATAAGTCTAAATGCCCAATTTTCATGAGAGTAATTAAAGGTGTGGTGTCAGATATTACAATCATACTACTGCTCCTTTTAACGAATGAAAGGTTTCAAGGTCTTTGTCAAGTTCGTTCATAGTCAAGTCAAAATATGGAAATCCAAGATTTGCATATAAATCAATCAAATCAAGTTTTGATATTCCCAAGATTTCCGCTGCACGCCCGTGGGAAATTGTTTTGTCTAAAATATAAGGGTACAAGAGAATTGCATTTTGACGTAGTTTATTATAGTTATTTACGTATGGTTTCATATCTTCAGGTATTTCCAATTGAATTGTTACCATATTCATGATAAGTCACCTCCATAAAGTTTTTTTAATTTATATTTTGTATTATACCCCTAAAAATGGCAAAAGTCTACTCATCTTTACCATTTTACACTAACAAAAATAGGAACAATAAAAGCACCACAAAATACGAAAAAAGACTTATCATAAAATAACCATATTAGCAAAATGCCATTTTTTATTAGCAGAAGCTTCGAAAAATAACATTTCCCATATTGGCAGAATGGAAAATAATGGTTAAAAAAGTGTAAAAAGAAAACCGTTGGTGCAGAACTTAAAAAGTTTCAAACCAACGGTTTTTAGCGTTCCCGAGAGGATTCGAACCTCCGACCTACCGCTTAGGAGGCGGTCGCTCTATCCAGCTGAGCTACGAGAACAGATGGCTCCCAAGGAAATGTTATACTGCCCCTTAGGAGGGGGCTGTTATATCCATTTAACTATGAGAGCATGCCGGCTCGAATCTTTCGAGCCGGAATATCAAAAATCAAACCTATATAAATCGTACATCTCTTGCTGAGATCCGGTTCTTTCTTTTACAGATATTTCTTGAGCAGATCCACTTTGTCAAGTTTCTCCCAAGGGAGGTCGAGATCGTTGCGGCCGAAGTGTCCGTAAGCTGCGGTAGCCTTGTAGATTGGACGGCGCAGGTCGAGCATCTGGATAATGCCGGCTGGACGCAGGTCGAAGTTCTCGCGGATGATATCGACTAACTTGTCTTCGGAAAGTTTGCCGGTGCCAAATGTGTCGATGCGGATCGAGGTCGGAGAAGCGACGCCGATCGCGTAGGAAAGCTGGATCTCGGCTTTGTCACAAAGGCCGGCTGCTACGAGATTCTTTGCTACGTAGCGGGCTGCGTAAGCAGCAGAGCGGTCAACTTTTGTGCAGTCTTTACCGGAGAAAGCGCCGCCGCCGTGGCGCGCCCATCCGCCGTAAGTGTCGACAATGATCTTGCGGCCGGTCAGACCGCTGTCGCCGTTTGGTCCGCCGATGACAAAACGACCGGTCGGATTGATATAATATTTTGTGTCATCGTCCAAAAGTTCTGCCGGGAGAATTGGATCAATGACTTTTTCACGGATATCCTTTTTGATCTGATCCCAATCGACATCTTCGCTGTGCTGGCTGGAGATGACAACGGCATCAATGCGGGAAGGATTCCCGGCTTCGTCGTATTCGACGGTTACCTGGGATTTGCCGTCCGGGCGCAGATAAGGAAGAGTTCCGTCTTTGCGGACTTTCGATAACTGGCGGGAAAGGCGGTGAGCCAGGTGGATCGGATAAGGCATGTACTCATCGGTTTCGTTGGTAGCGTAGCCGAACATCATACCCTGATCGCCGGCGCCGATCGCCTCGATCTGGCTGTCCGTAAGTTTCGCTTCCAACGCTTTGTCAACGCCCATAGCAATGTCGGTAGACTGCTTGTCCAAAGCAACCATGACACCACATGTATTGGCATCGAAGCCCTTTTCCGAAGCGTCGTAACCGATCTCGCGGATCGTATCGCGGATAATATTTTGAAAATCAACCTGAGCCTTTGTGGTCACTTCCCCCATGACCAATACAAGACCGGTAGTAATTGCTGTTTCGCAGGCTACACGACTCATCGGGTCCTGTGCAAGCAATGCGTCCAAGATTGCGTCAGAGATCTGATCGCAAATTTTATCTGGATGTCCTTCTGTTACGGATTCAGAAGTAAATAGTATCTTACTCATCGTTAAACCTCATTTCTGTTGCATAAAATGTCTCACACCTTAGCATACAACAAAAAAGGGCAAACGTCAAGAAAATCTTGGTTTGAGTTTCCCCATTTTTTTCAGAAACTAAATCATCTGCAAAATAAAAAAGCAAAAACACTGCACTAATGTTATAA
>CAKRDZ010000063.1 GCA_934316845.1 uncultured Eubacterium sp.
GGCTCCAGTGGCTCATACAGTCAGAATTATGATGTACTCGGCAGAGAGCTGATGTTAGAGTATGAGCTGCGTCTTTTGCCGGATGATGAATGTATTATCTTTGTGCGTGGGGAAAATCCGATCCGTGATAAAAAGTGGTTTCCGTGGGAGCATGAACAATACTTAGAAGCAAGAAAGTGTGGTGCTTTTAATCCCAAAGAGCAGAAGGAAAAACAGGAAAAGTCGATGGAAGAATGTGAGTTTCTTGGTGAGGAATCCCTAAATTATCTGAAACTGCAGAAAGACAAAAATGAAAATATCCGCTTGTATGAAATGGATGCTTTTTCGTTTATGATGATGGATCTGGATGAGATGGAAAAGAAGATTCATTCTACTCCGAACGATAAAAAGAGACACGCAGGAGAGCCGACCATCACTGCCGGTATGATACAGTCAGCCCTTCATGCCGAGAAAGAGCGGGAAGAAGCGGAACGGAAAGCGTGGTTTGTAGAAAATTTTGATTTGCTGCCGCTTCTTGATATCTATGCTTCCGAGTGGATCGGTGAGACACGAAGAAATGTGATAAGTGATTTGCTGCAGGCAGAGGCTCCAGAAGAAGTAATAAAGTCAATCATCCACCCGGAGATAGAGGAAGGACAGGTGCTGCAGAAAAAGAAAATGTGGTTGGAGATGGAGGGAAGATAAGAGTTTAGAATATTAAATTATTGTTGTTACATTACTAAATAAAATGTTAAAATTATATGTGTATAGACAATAACAGCTCCTTTCCTACCTTGTATTTTAATGGCAGGGAACTTATAATAATATGGTGCGTGTATGCACCACAAAATATGCAAATGGTAAAGACAATAATGATTTTTTGAAGAATGAGGATATAGATGCAGGTAGTGTGGTTTTGAAACAGGAGGATGGTTAATTGTGAAAGAAATATATATTACAGACGATGAAAGGGAGAAATGCAGAAAAGTTGCAGATGCTTTTGCAGAGCTGTATGAGATTGAAAATATACTTGTTGTGGATGTTGGAAGATACGGTTTTGTCAAGTTACAGTATTATAGACCACCGCAAGGTTTTGAAGATGCAATTACATTTACGGATAGCCGGAGCATGTTTGAGAACTTGTGGGAGGAATGGGATATAATGAGATATTCCGGTGTCTGCCAAAGGAGAAACAAGAGGAACTTATGAATAGAAAAGCCGGATTTGCAAAAACGGCAGGAATAGAATAATTGAGAAACAGCGTCAGGGCAGTTATGAGTGAAATACTTGTAGCTGCTTTTTTGTGCTTTTGGACACGATGTCCAGAAGCGGGAAGGAGAAATATATAGATGGAATCAATGAGAGATATTAACAGGGTAATGGAGCGTGAGATAGCGAAGTGGAGCTGCCCTTTGAAGCTGGATCATATTGAATTTGGAGATTATTCGTATCAGGAGATTACATCAAAGGAGAAATTGCTGGAGGTGCTATCCTATTTGCTAAGGATAGCTGATTTCAAGCAGTATGCCGGAAAAACTATCCTAAATAATGTTTATATGGACCTGCGAGGGAAAAAGACTGTATTCAAGCGAACAAAGACAGCCATGGAAAGAAATAATATATTTGCAACAATCAGAAGGTATGCAAAGAAGCTGAAACCGCAGTATAATGGAGATGTATATCTGGAAACGGTCAGATGTTATTTCGATATACCTCATGAAAATCTGGAAAAGTGCCGATATACATATCAAGGGAACGAAACATATGCGTTTCTGATGTCAGATAAATATATCATGGCATTATATACGCATTGTCTGGTGGCGAGGAAAGAAGTTGCTGTACAAGGAGTGCAGATTGACGGTTTTACAGAAAAAGAGCATGGAATGGTAAGAGTAGAGAATATAGGAGAGGTTTTGTTCCAGGCATTGTTATTGGACAGCGTTAGATTGAATAATGCAAAAATGTATGCAGAGTTTTGCACAATTTATTTCCTTCAATAGAGTCATGATAATAAATTATTGGTTGAGGTGAAAATTATGTATGAGAACTATACGAGGCAAGCATTGCCTTCAAAGAAATATCGGGAGCTGTTAGGAAGTGCATTGTGTGTATTTAATGCTAATAATGCATTTGTTATAGAAAATATTTTACGTTCAGATGATAATAGTCAGTATAGTTGGTATGATTTGATGGATTTAGAATCAGGAAGATTGTCAACGCCGATTAAAAATACTATTACCCAAAAATCTGATACAAAAATAGCAAATCTTTTTGAAGAGCTTGTCGATATGAGAAATCGAATCATTCATAGTTTTCAGATAACAAGTGATAATGAACAAATGTTGGCTACAAAAACACGTGTTAAAGATGGAAACCAACAGTTTATAATCACAGAATCTTATTTATTAGATTTTATCAAGAAAAATGAAGAATTAAGTTGTGATTTGCATCATTTTAGAGGATTCTAATAAAAAGTAGAGATTAGGAGGGATTGATATGGTAGTTAAAGGGTTCCCATTGATTAAGTATCAGAGTGAAGAACGGATTGAGAGTTTACAAAACGGGTTGATTTATATGAATTCATTAGAATGGTTTCGAAATCATGAAAGTGATAACGGAGATGAAGTTATTGGTGATTCATTTGAAGCTATGTTTCATATCAATGAAGGGAAATTTATTTTACCCGATACAGGTGAGAAAATAGAGATTAAAGATGAACTAATACAAACAACTTCATCTAACGATTATGCTTATTGTATGTTTGGTGTTAATCCATACAGTAAAAATTTCAGTTTTACTGATGAACAAAAAGAAAATATTCAGAATTTTGGAGATACAGCATTACTAATATTGGATAAAGATGAGTTTTTCAATAGATTGCGTACTGCTGCATTAAAAGAGGGATATGAAATATATGGTGGATTTGTCCAATATTATGACGAAACACAAGATTCATTGAATCTAATTTTATCCTTGCTTTCCGGAATGCATAATATTGCATTTTGGAAGCGGAAAAAGTATTGTTATCAACAAGAGTTTAGATTTTTGGTTCATACACAAAATTGCGAAAAGGATCATTTGGAACTGAATATTGGAGATATACGTGATATTTCAAAAGTATTTCAAACATCGAAAATATTAAATGCTGAAGTTGTAAAAATTTAAGATAAAACTGCAAAAGAATAAATATATGCGTTACATAAAAGAGGGGGAGAAAAATGAACACAAAAAATGAAATTAATGAGATATTTAAAAAATATAAGGTGGGTATTGAAAATATCAGTGATGATGAGGATATACAGTTGTTAATGCAAAATATTAATAATCATATTCCGACTGAAAAGCCTGATGCATATTTAGGCTTACAAAATATTGTTTATGCAATAGAACATTTTCAGATTTCTCAATATAAAATATTAAAAAAAGACCAAGATATATCAAGAATAGCAGAGGGTTCAAAAGCTAGGCGTGATAAAATGAAAGAGGATAGAGATTTTGATTATAAACCGAGTGTAGATAACTTAATTAATGCATTAGCAAAAAATATAGAAAGCCATTCAAAAAGTTTCTTGGCTTACAAAGAACATATTTCTGAAATGGCGGAAAATATAAATAAGGAATATCGATTAGTTATTTTTATAGAAGATTCAACAGAATCAGGATATATTGTTAAAAGGAGAGAGACACAGCCTATTAATCCATTGTTATTGCAACAAATTGTGGATATTCTTTTGAATTACAAAGAAGACATATGGGGAGTTATTTATGTATTTGGTAATGAAGTTCAAAAATGGATGACAGGGTGTACATTGAAAGAATTAGATGAGAAGAGAAATAATGGAGTTTTACTAGATTCAAAAGATTATGTTCCATTTGAAGTTGAAAGAAACGTTCATGTTTCTAAATTAGATGAAACAGAGGATACAAATACGGTTACAATAAAACTTTTTGATCATTTTTAGGATTAAGTATTAATCGTACAAAATGAAAGAAAAGTGATTTTATTCATAACATTTAGTAGCGTCAGGGCAGTTATAAGTCGAGAGATTTGTAGCTGCCCTTTTTTATTGCTTTTGGACACGATGTCCAGAAGCGGAAAGGAAAATTATGAGGTATTTATTACATCGGCTGTATGTTCCACCTTAGCGGAGCATACGCACATGGAAATGCAGATCGGAGGTACTTATGCAAGAGGAAGTAACGCAGAAAACAATCGCTCTTGTAATTAAGACCGCTAAACTGG
>CAKRDZ010000064.1 GCA_934316845.1 uncultured Eubacterium sp.
AACGAGCGTAGCGAGAGAAACTAATATTTTCATGATTCTATTGGTGACTTTCGCGAAGCAGAAAGGCGGATTATAACAATGAAAATACTCGGACTCGATAGTTCCGGATTGGTGGCATCTGCAGCGCTGGTGTCAGATGGGATTTTGACGGCAGAATATACAATTCATAATAAGAAAACACATTCTCAGACGCTGATGCCAATGATAGCAGAGATGCTTTCGATGGCAGGGACAGAACCGGGAGAGCTCGACGCGGTTGCCGTCTCAGAGGGGCCGGGATCGTTTACGGGACTTCGTATCGGTGCTTCCATAGCAAAAGGACTTGCCTGGACATTGAAAATTCCTATCATACCGGTATCTTCCCTTATGGGACTTGCCGCCAATGTGGAGACGCCGGGACAGATTGTCTGCCCGATTATGGACGCACGAAGAAACCAGGTGTATACAGCAGTTTATGAGACGACGGAGGCGTTGCCGATGCAGCTTGCAGAGCCGGATGTGATCCTGATCGAGGACGCACTTGCGCGGGCAGAGCAGGCGGGAGAACAAATTGTTTTCCTGGGAGATGGCGTGCCGGTGTTCCGGACACAGATATTGGAAAAAATAGGAAATAAATGCCGTTTTGTCACCCCGACAAGACGATATCAGTCGGCGGCAAGCATTGCGCTTCTTGGGCAGTATCTGTATGAAAAGGAAGCCTATGTACAGGCAGAACAGTTCGCACCGGTTTATCTGCGTAAATCGCAGGCGGAGCGCGAAAGAGAAGAAAAAAATACATAATTCGTCAATTTTTCAAATTTTTACAACTGGAATTTTCATGTTACATCTATTATAATACAAGTAGTATTTTGCGAAATGAGCGGAGTGATGAAATATGAAAAAGTATACGGTTTGTAATCAGTGTGGAAAACATTTTTTGTACAAAAATGACATTTTACAGGAAGATGTGCTTGTGGTGCACAAGGAATGGGGCTATTTTTCAGAAAAAGATCTCCAGATCCATTCCTTTGTATTGTGTGAGCAGTGCTATGATCGTTTTATACAGTCATTTGCTGTGCCTGTAGAGGTCGAGGAAAAGACGATGGTAATGGATTAGAAGGAGGATTACGTGTTAGATGTTTGTTTGCTTGGCGCCGGAGGTATGATGCCTCTGCCTAAAAGAGCATTAACGGCGCTGATGACAAGATATAATGGAAGCAGTTTATTGATCGACTGCGGAGAGGGAACTCAGGTTAGTATACGCGAACAGGGGTGGAGCTTTCACCCGATCGATACGATATGTATTACCCATTTTCATGGCGACCATATCAGCGGCCTGCCGGGGCTTCTTTTGTCAATGGGAAATGCAGAACGGACAGAGCCGATCTTACTGATCGGGCCAAAAGGCTTGAAAAAAGTAGTGGAGTCGCTGCTTATCATTGCCCAGGGCCTCCCTTTTGAAATACGCTATCACGAGATTGAAGGAGAGGAAGAGGACATGATCTGCAAGGGATATCACATTCATGCTTTTAAGGTGAAGCATAATGTGGTATGCTATGGATATACGATAGAGATTCCACGCAGCGGAAAATTTGATGTGGAGAAGGCGAAAGCCAATCAGATCCCAATGAAAGCGTGGAGTGCATTGCAGAAAAAGGATACCGTTGAAATCGATGGAATAACCTATTATGCGCATCAGGTGCTCGGACCGGCAAGAAAGGGGATTAAACTTACGTATTGTACCGACAGCCGGCCGGTAGAGAGGATCGTGGACTGCGCGAAAGAGTCGGATCTTTTTATCTGCGAAGGAATGTATGGGGAAAAAGAAAAACTGGCAAGTGCCAAAGAAAAGAAACATATGACTTTTTACGAAGCTGCCGAACTTGCTAAAAAGGCGAATGTGCAGGAGATGTGGCTGACACATTACAGCCCGTCTTTGATACATCCCGAAAACTACATGGGTGAAGTGAGGAAAATATTTCCAAATGTATATCCGGGAAAAGACCGCAAGTTCCGTGAGATTAGCTTTGAAGAGTAAGGAGGGATTTTGATGGAACGAAGGATGCCAAAACGTCATATACAGCAGACAAAGCCGCCGGCAAAGAAAATGGCAAAAAACATATCGAGTTTTGCCTTTTTTGCGGGATTACTTGTCATTGTTGCCATTGCATTTTTTTATGTACAAAAAGACAAAACGAAAGATGCGGCAACGTCGAGCAATAATGTATCTGAGGCAGAGCGGCTGATCTCCAAAGATTTAGAGGTGGGATATCCGGATACTCCGGCAGAAGTGATGAAATTATTTGGACGGATCAACCAGTGCATATATAATTCCAATATGTCGGATAAACAATTTGACGAACTGCTGACCCAGATGCGTCTGTTATACAGCAACAGCCTTCTTTCCCAGAATTCGTTTGAAGAGCAGCGGGAAGATCTGAAAGCTGAAATTAAAGCGTTCCGCGAGGTCAAACGGCGAATTGTTAATTATACGGTAGAAAAAAGCAGTTCAGTACAATATAAAACCATAGAAAACCAGGACTGCGCTTTTGTCCAGATGGCATATTTTATGAGTGAAAAGGGAAATTATACAAAATCTTTTCAAGATTATATTTTGGTAAAAGAAAATGGTAAATGGAAAATTTTGTCATTTAAAAAGAATGTTTCCCCAAATGCGCAGGAATAGAAAGGATAAGAAATATGGACGATATAACTTTGTTGGCGATAGAAAGTTCTTGTGATGAGACGGCAGCAGCCATTGTTGTAAACGGAAGAAAGGTTCTTTCCAATGTTATTTCATCGCAAATTGATATACATAAACTGTATGGAGGAGTAGTTCCGGAAATCGCATCACGCAAGCATATCGAACAGATTAACCAGGTGATCGAGCAAGCTTTTACAGAGGCAGGAAAAACGCTGGATGATGTGGATGGAATCTGTGTAACGTATGGACCGGGGCTGGTAGGTGCCCTGCTTGTCGGGGTAGGTGCTGCCAAAGCAATCAGTTATGCCAGCGGCAAACCTTTGATCGGAGTCCACCATATAGAAGGTCATATATCGGCAAATTATATCTGCCACCCGGAATTGGAGCCGCCATTTTTGTGTCTGGTAGTATCCGGAGGGCACAGTCACCTTGTTCTTGTCAAAGATTACGGTAACTATGAGATTATTGGCCGTACGCGCGACGACGCGGCAGGAGAAGCCTTTGATAAAGTAGCGCGTTCCATTGGCCTGGGATATCCGGGCGGCCCAAAGATCGACGCTCTTGCACCAAGTGGAAATAAAGATGCAATTGCTTTTCCGCGTGCGTCAGTAGAAAATGCTCCGTATGATTTTAGTTTCAGTGGAGTAAAGTCAGCCGTTCTCAATTATATCAACGGATGTAAAATGAAAGGAATCGAATATTCACAGGCAGATATTGCGGCGTCGTTCCAGGAGGCGGTAGTAGATGTCCTGGTTCAGCATACCATGCTTGCGGCAAAAAATCACAACATTTCCAAGATCGCGATGGCAGGCGGAGTGGCATCGAATAAAGGTCTGCGCGCCAAAATGAAAGAAGAATGTGAAAAGAGAAAGTATAATCTGTACTATCCGGAACCTGTCTTTTGCACAGACAACGCAGCTATGATCGGAGCAGCCGGATATTATGAATTTATCCAGGGGGTACGCAGTGGTCTGGACTTAAATGCTGTTCCCGGATTAAAACTGGGAGAACGGTAAATGGCGAAAATAGGGAGTTAAACCGACAACTGCGGGGAGCGCTTGATTTTCTGTGCAAAAAAATCAAAAAAAATGTTGACAAGCATTTATATTTTTGGTATACTATTCAAGCAACGTTTGGAGAGGTGTCCGAGTGGTTTAAGGAGCCGGTCTTGAAAAC
>CAKRDZ010000065.1 GCA_934316845.1 uncultured Eubacterium sp.
TTTCGCTGCAAATTCTTTCACATCCTCCGGTTTCAAAAAGGGAAGATAGCCGCGAATGTCATTGCCTGCATTAAATGATTCCGTCGCAAATTCTAAAATATCTTCCTCATTCAAAAAGGGAAGATAGCCGCCAATGCTGTTGCCGGCGCTGACTTCTATTGCTGCAAATTCTTTGATGTCCTCCGGGTCCAAAAAGGGAAGATAGCCGCAAATACTTTTTCCGGTGTTGACTGATTCCTCTGCAAATTCTAAAATATCTTCCTCGTTCAAAAAGGGGAGATAGCCGCAAATGCTATTGCCGGCGTTGAAATTTTTCCATGCAAATTCTTTCACATCTTCCGGCTCCATAAACGGAAGAAACCTGTGGATGTCTTTTAAGGCCGATTTATTGACGCCATTTACGACTTCTGTAATCTGGTCTGGTTTTAATATCGGCAATACTTCCGTAATGTCCTCTTCGGTGAGTTCTTCAAAATTTTCAGGCTCCTGCTTGGAAGTATTTAACATCATAGTAACTACTTTTGATTCCCCGATTAATTCATCAATAGAAATTCCAAATAACTTGGCAATTTCCGGCAGTTTTTCGATGTCCGGCATACTGTTTCCCCTTTCCCAGCTGGAAACCGCCTGATAAGTAATGCCTAATTTATCTGCCAGATTCACTTGTGTCATGTTTCTGCTCTTTCTCAAAGAAAGAATCTTTCTACCAATTTCTTCCATACTAAACATAATGAAACTCCTTTCCTGACTCAGCGGTCATCTGAATATGATTTCATTATACCATACAATCACCACAATGCTATCAAATGGTGTTTGAGTTTTACCACCGGGAAATAAATTCCAGCGTTTTTTCTTAATGTAAATACAAAAACAGGATTCCACATCACTCTGTCTGTGTAATCCTGCCTAAAGAACAGGGGCACTAGGAATCGAACCCAGCTCTGGAGTTTTGGAGACTCTTATTCTACCGATGAACTATGCCCCTATATGAAATTGTTTCGGTAATGCACCGACTTATTTATCATACCGTTTTTTTGTCGATTTGTCAAGAGAAAAATGAAAAAAAGCGGAGCTGATTTTTCAGCCCCACTTTGTTAAGAACATAAACACAAGAGTGACGATTAAATATTCAGCAGATCACTGTATACTTTCAAAGCGCCGTCTGTCTCGTGAGCAAGAACTTTCTTTGCAAGTACTTTGCCGAGCTGTACGCCTTCCTGGTCAAAACTGTTGACGTTCCATACAAATCCCTGGAACATTACTTTGTTTTCAAAATGAGCCAAAAGGGCACCGAGTGTCTCCGGTGTCAGCCGGTCGCCGATGATAATGCTGGATGGGCGGCCGCCTTCAAAGTTTTTGTTGTTATTTTCGTCCTTTTTACCGCAGGCAAACGCAACGATCTGAGCTGCGACGTTGGCACAGAGTTTCTGCTGACTTGTGCTGCCCTGGATATCCACATCGGTTTCTAACTGATTGTTTTTAAAACCGATAAACTGGAGAGGAACGATGTCGGTTCCCTGATGTAACAGCTGGTAGAAGGAATGCTGTCCGTTCGTTCCCGGTTCACCGAAAATGACAGGGCCGGTTGGATAGGAAACCGGTTCGCCAAAGCGGTTTACGGATTTTCCGTTGGACTCCATATCCAATTGCTGCAAATGAGCTGGAAAACGGCTGAGTGCCTGTGAATATGGAAGGACAGTGGTTGCCGGATAGCCAAGTACATTTCGCTCATATACACCGATCAAAGCATCGAGCATTGCCGGGTTTTTCAGAATATCTTCGTTTTTCGCAAGAGCATCTTCCTCGGCAGCACCATTTAAGAAGCGTGCAAATACGTCCGAGCCGAAAGCCAGGGAAAGAACGGCTCCACCGACTGCGGAAGTCGAAGAGAAGCGTCCGCCGATATAGTCATCCATAAAGAACGCAGCCAGATAATCGTCGCTCTTTGCCAGCGGAGAAGTCTCGCTGGTAACCGCGATCATATGTTTTGCCGGATCCAGACCGGCTTTTTTCAAAGCATCTTTTACAAAAGATTCATTGGTCAAGGTTTCCAGTGTGGTGCCGGATTTGGAAACGAGAATGAAGATCGCATGGGCAACATCGGTTGCGTTTAATACTGCAGCGGCATCATCCG
The DNA here is from genome assembly GCA_934316845.1 of uncultured Eubacterium sp. Classification (GTDB taxonomy): domain Bacteria; phylum Bacillota; class Clostridia; order Lachnospirales; family Lachnospiraceae; genus Eubacterium_F. The sequence continues at coordinate 2,135 of CAKRDZ010000065.1, forward strand.
GATCTACGTTGCTGATAAATTTTGCGTCCATTTTAAAAGTGTTATTCTTTTTCGCCCAGTTTTCAAGAGCGATGTACATTGCGCGGGGGCCAAGGTCACTTCCGCCGATTCCGATCTGTACTACGGTTGTAAATTTTTCACCGGCTGCATTGGTGATCTCACCATTGTGGACTTTGTTTGCAAAATCAGCGATCCGCTGCTGCTGGTTCACATAAAATTCGCGCTTGTCAACGCCGTCGGCAGTAACCGTTTCGCCAAGCTGTCCGCGTGTCAGCTGGTGAAGCACGAGTCGTTTTTCGCCGGTATTGATCACAGCACCGTTGTATAATTCTTTATATTTTTCTGCTAATTCAGCTTCTTCCGCCAAAGAGGAAAGCGCCTTCAGGATGTCATCGTTTACCTGCTTGGAAGCATAGTTGTAAGAAAGACCGGCTGCCATCGGTACCTGATAAGTCTGTACACGTTTTGCACCGTTTTCCCCTGACATGACATCAGCAAGATTTACCTGTTCTTTTTGTGACAATACCTTGTAAGAATCCAAAGTATCCAAATTTTTCCAATTACTCATACAATCCTCCTGTCCGGAGCGTAAAATGCTCCGATATACTTTACCTGCGCTTAGGTGCAGGGCTTTTTTTATAGTAACGATCCGGTATCGTAAACCGCAGTCGTTCCCTTATATTATATAATATAACAGGGCAATCTGCAATGAAAATTTAGTTTGAGTTTCCCCATTTTTTTCAGAAACTAAATCATCTGCAAAATAAAAAAGCAAAAACACTGCACTAATGTTATA
>CAKRDZ010000066.1 GCA_934316845.1 uncultured Eubacterium sp.
ACTCCCCACTTTTCCCAAACTCCCCCAATCCCTATTTTCCCGCCTTGCTTCTCAGCCTGCTTCCACCTCGCAGATAGCCTCTTCCAAAATTTGTAAGCCCTCGTCAATTTCCGCTTTCTTGACATTGAGCGGAGTGGCAAACCGCATGCCATTGCCATAAACTCCGCAGTTCAAAGTGAGCATGTGGCGTTTCAGGCAGCCTGCCTTGACAGCGGTCCAAAGATCAGGTGCCGGACTTCCGTCCTCATGGGAAAATTCAATCGCCACCATCAGCCCAAGTCCGCGGACATCCGAGATGCAGCTATGGCGGCTCTGCATTTCATGGAGCTTCTCTTTCAGATAAGCTCCCATCTCGTTTACATTTTTCAAAAGGCTGCCGTCCTCGAACGCGTCCAGCACCGCATTGCCGGCGGCGGCAGCACAAGGGTTTCCGCCAAAGGTCGTTCCGTGGGTGCCGATCGGCCATTTGTCCATGATCTCCGGTGTGGAGATAACTGCGCTCATCGGCAGACCGCCGGCGATGGCTTTTCCGACCGTCATAATATCCGGCACGACATCAAAATGCTCGCTCGCCCACATTTTTCCGGTTCTTCCATAGCCACACTGGATTTCGTCGAAGATCAGGAGAATGCCATGCTCATCGCAGATTTTGCGGACTTCCTGCACAAATTTTTTACTTGGAACAACGTAGCCGCCCTCGCCCATAACCGGTTCCATATAGATACACGCCACGTCTTCCGGATCTACGACGTAACGTAATAGTTTCTTTAATTCAAATAGCGCGTAGTCGGTTCGCTCTTCTTCGCCAAGTCCCGGCGGGCAGAGATCCTTTCCCGGATACGGGGCAAAATACACATTTCCCATGAGTGGATTGTAATGCCGGCGGTATTTGGAATTGGAGCCGGTGATCGCGGTCGCGCCGACGGTTCGTCCGTGGAAGGACCCCATGAAAGCGATCACTGCACTTCTCGCGCTGTAAGACATTGCCAGTTTGAGGGCGCTGTCTGTGGCTTCCGCGCCGCCGTTACTGAAAAAGATGGAACTCAATTTGCCCGGTGCTTTTTCGGAAAGCCGTTTTGCGAGTGTCAATGTAGACTCGTAGTTTACGAGGTTAAATGACGCATTGACAAGATTTCCCGCCTGCTCCTGAATGGCCTTCACGACGGTCGGGTAGTTGTGCCCCAATGCGTTGACGGCGATCCCCTGCACAAAATCCAGGTAGCGGTCGCCATTGACATCGGTCAGATAGCACCCGGAAGCGCTTTTTGCCACCAGGTTCGTCTGCTTATAAAAAACGGGACTTAAATACTGTTTGTAATCTTCAAATTTAATCATAATAAAACCTCCATTCCAGTGTAACTGACTATTCATATGCTTTTTCCAAAATTTCTTCGACATCCTGCTCGGTGATCTTCACCGGATTGACCGCAAGAAGCCGGTACTCCATCGTTCCTTTGATAATCGCCGGAAACATTTCTTTTGTCACGCCAACCTCCGTCAATTTCTTCGGGATCCGCAGATCTGCCGCCAGTTTTTGTACAGCTGTGATAGCACATTGTGCCGCTTCCCACTTACTGAGGCCTGTGACATTTTCTCCAAGCAGCACCGCAATCTTTCCAAATTTTTCCAGATTCCCCGGAATATTTTTCTCGATTACAAATGGAAGCATCATGGAATTGGCGGTTCCATGTGCAACGTGCGCCACACCTCCCATTGCCTGCGAGATTCCATGCACTGCGCCCAGACCGCCGTTGACAAACGCGGTTCCGGCAAGCGTACTCGCGACTGCCATTTTTTCACGCGCCTCCAAGTTCAGCGGATCGTGTACCGCCGTCCGGATATTTTCCCCGATCAGGCGGATCGCCATTTCACCGTAAGCATCGCTGAACGGATTCGCATTCAGTGAGACGTAGGACTCAATCGCATGCGTCAGCGCGTCCATTCCCGTCGTTGCCGTGATAAAAGCCGGCATATGCAATTGCTGCAGCGGATCAATAATGGCAAATTTTGGCATCAAATATTCATGCGAAACGGACAATTTAATGTCATTTTCTTCATCTGTTATGACGCTCGCCGCCGAAACTTCGCTGCCGGAACCGGCTGTCGTCGGCACAGCGATCAACGGAAGCGACGGTTTTTCGACGGTTTTGCTGCCACCAAAGAGGTATTCTTTCACGGAGCCTTCATTGGTAACGAGCATGCACATGGCTTTGGCGGTATCGATCACGCTGCCGCCGCCGACCGCGACGCACACATCACAGCCGCTGTCCTTGAGCACCTGCGCCGCCGCATCACAGACATCAATCGGAGGATCCGGCTGTGTGTCTGTGAAAAGCTGCACGGAATACCCTTTTTCTTCCAATGATGCAATGATCTTGGCAAATTCGTCGGTCTTGCCAACATGCTTTCCGGTAACGACAAATGGCTTTTTTACGCCCATTTCCTCAAATATTTCATACAATTGAAATGATGTGCCTGCCCCAAATTTGACTTTGGTCGGGCTTCGAAATAAAAAATCTTTCATGCCAGTCTCCTTTCTATATACAATACAACGAGGCACAAAAGGAATTTTCCTTTCATGCCTCGTCGCATCTCTTACTTATTTGCGCTTATCTTATCACCTTTCTTTGATTCTGTCAATAGGGGGTGGCATTTGAGTTTCCCCATTTTTTTCAGAAACTAAATCATCTGCAAAATAAAAAAGCAAAAACACTGCACTAATGTTATAA
>CAKRDZ010000067.1 GCA_934316845.1 uncultured Eubacterium sp.
ACATTCTGCGTTGCTTTTACATCCGCAAAAATATTCTTCCTTTTTGCTGTAGTTGCCATATTTCTTGCATATGACCACAATAATGTTCTTGCCCATTCCGGATTTCTATTTACCCCATCAATAGCAGATATGTCCTTTTGATAAATCTGCCTATAATAATCTTTTGCGATTTCCAATTTTGCACTATCCTTTGTCAATGCCATACATCTGGGCCAGCCACCTCTACAGGCAGCGAAAAACAATTGTTCCAAATCCGTTTCCGACAGGATTCCGTCAATATCATAATTTTCATCTTCAAGAATTTTCGATAAGGATATCTTGCCATTTGATTCACCGGTTTCAAATAAAGTCATCGGATACATCGTTACTTCTGTTATTCTTCCGGTTCCCGTATGAGGAGTATTAATTTTTTTGCTTGCAGAACCGGTCAAATAAAACTCCCCCACATTTTCAGGATTATCGTCACATGCTTTCCGTATCGTTCCCCATATTTTTACTGCGTCCTGCCACTCGTCAAACAAAATTGGTTTTGGGTTTTTTAAAAATAATTTAGGAGCCGTTTCCGCTACCGCGAGATATCCGTCTCTTTTATCTTCATCCTGAAACTCAATAATCGTTTTCGAACGTTCCTTGGCTGTTCTTGTCTTTCCACATCCTTTGGGACCTGTTATACTGATTGCATTAAATGCTTCCGTTCTTCGATCTATTACATCATCGACAATTCTTCGGATATATTTCATAACACATACACTCCTTTTCTATTACTTATTATAACACTTCCAATAGACTTTATGCAAGAGTGTTTTGTGTTTTTCGGCAAATTCATTTTACTTTTTTCGGCAGATTCATTTTATGTTTTTCGGCAGTTCTATTTTATGTTTTTCGGATAAATTCCTTCATCTGTTGATATAGCGTCTCCCGGTCTTTCTCTGAAATCTGCCCGTTTTTTCGCACAGCATAGTGATGACCAAATTCTTCATCTGTATAACTATTTTCATTAACTGTCACTGGTTTTCGAAACCTCGGTCGTACATGTATGTGCAGATGTGGATTTGGCTGAGATTCTTTATAAAAGTTATTCATCAGGCAGCTCCAGTTACACATTTCTGCTCCAAGGACGGATTCCATACATAACTCCGTTTTCTTAACAATCTCCCCCAATTCACCCCATTCTTCTATCGTAAGTTCTGAAAGTGAAGCACAATGTCTATTGCAAACAAGGATACACCGCCCGATATAATCTTGTTCATCCGCCAAATAAACTGACCAATATTGGCTTTGAAACAACAAATACTTTTTTTCTTTGTCTGACAGTTCACACCAGTTACAAGTCATATCTTACCCTCCTCTAAAAACTCCCATCGCAGCTGTCTGTCAATCCAGCTTTTCTGCGATGCTTCATGTATTATATCCCCCGGCATCTCTCCACCGATCAAAAACGGCGAATTGGGGTCATGTTTTTTTCTATTTTCCTGCACAAATGCCGGATTCGTATTGGCATAACAATACCGGCATAAATGACTGCATGTATCATAAGCTCCAATATCTACACCAAGAAGGCAGGCACAGGCACCGTTTCTTTGATTCAACTTTCTCTTTGGTACTTCCAGTCTATTGCGAAGAGCTGTCTCAAAAGTCTTTACTGTCATGCAGCCGGAACAGTCTGCTCCAAATTTTTCCAGTTCATTTCCCTCCGCGCAGGGTTTGATGACCATTCCGTAACGGTCTGCAATCTCTATGAATGCCTTTCCTATCGTCATTCGATCTTCCTTTTCTACGCCTCTCGCCTCCGGAAAATTTATCTGCACCTTTTTGTAAAGATCAATAAAACTGATCACGCATGTCTTAGTATAGCCACAAAGGGTACGAGCCATTTTTTCAAATTCCGATATATGCCAATTCACAGAATGCCCGGCATCTACCAGAATCGGGTCATACCGCCATCCCACACTGTCTATTCCTACCATATCGGACAGTTGCTTAAAATGCTCCATGACAATTTCTTTATCCGGAACATTTGGCTCAATGTCCCTGCCATATGGCGTAATCGTTACAAACCAATACTGTCCGTAGGGTTTTAATGCGTCCATATGGGTCAGCATCGGTGCCGGATTTTTTGTACAAAATGCGATCAGATCTACAACCTCCGGCGAAAGCCTGTACTTCGTCACCTGACTGGGATTGTACGGATTTCTCACACATACCATGCCCTCTTGGATTCTGTGCAAAAACCACTCGGAGTAAAATGCCGGTATGTCCGTTCTCATTCCTGTATGAATAATCATTTTGCCACATCCTTTGAAACACTAGTCTCTCAAACAGCCAATGGGAACAATCTTAACTCCCGAATCGGTTGTATATGCCATATTGGCATTTGC
>CAKRDZ010000068.1 GCA_934316845.1 uncultured Eubacterium sp.
AGACTTGCAGCGCAAGGATCGGGAATCCGAATATTCGTAGGATTGCGACAGTTGCGCCAGCAACGGAGCAAGCCGTTGGTTTCAAAGTTCCCCGACAACGTCCATGCTTGCATGGGAAGGGCTGTGACCTTGAGACCCTTTCTATATCACATTTACGGAGGTTTAATTATGAAGGAAAAAGTTGTTCTTGCTTATTCCGGCGGTCTGGACACGACAGCGATCATTCCATGGCTGAAGGAAAATTATGATTATGAAGTTATCTGCGTCTGCATCGACTGTGGACAGGGAAGCGAACTTGATGGATTGGACGAGCGTGCAAAAGCATGCGGTGCTTCCAAACTCTACATCGAAGATGTTATCGATGAATTCTGTGACGAATACATCGTTCCTTGTGTACAGGGTCATGCAATCTATGAAAATAAATATCTGCTCGGTACTTCCATGGCTCGTCCGGTTATCGCCAAACGTCTTGTGGAAATTGCCCGCAAAGAAGGCGCTGTCGCTATCTGCCACGGTGCAACCGGAAAAGGAAATGACCAGATCCGTTTCGAACTCGGTATCAAAGCTCTTGCTCCTGATATCAAGATCATCGCTCCTTGGAGAAATGACAAATGGAACATGGATTCCCGTGAATCCGAGATTGAATACTGCCGTGCACATGGCATTGACCTTCCTTTTGCTGCAGATTCCAGTTACAGCCGTGACCGTAACTTATGGCACATCAGCCACGAAGGATTGGAATTGGAAGATCCTGCCAACGAACCAAACTACGAACATCTTCTCGTACTCGGTACCACACCGGAAAAAGCTCCGGATGAAGGTGAATATGTCACAATGACATTTGAAAAAGGTGTTCCAAAATCAGTCAATGGAAAAGCCATGAAAGTTTCTGATATCATCCGCGAATTGAACCGTCTCGGCGGCAAACACGGCATCGGTATCATTGATATTGTAGAAAACCGTGTTGTAGGTATGAAATCCCGTGGTGTATATGAAACTCCGGGTGGAACCATCCTTTACGAAGCACATCAGCAGCTGGAAGAATTGATCCTCGACCGCGATACCTACGCTGTAAAAGAAGAAATGGGCAACAAACTCGCTCAGATCGTATACGAAGGAAAATGGTTCAGTCCGCTTCGTGAGGCAACTCAGGCATTCATCGAGTCTACGCAGCAGTATGTAACCGGCGAAGTAAAATTCAAACTGTACAAAGGAAACATTATCAAAGCAGGAACAACTTCTCCTTATTCCCTGTACAATGAAAGCCTTGCTTCCTTTACAACCGGTGACCTTTACGACCACCACGACGCTGACGGATTCATCACATTGTTTGGTCTGTCAACCAAAGTCCGTGCAATGAAAATGCAGGAAGTAAATAAGAACGGTAAGTAATTAAGAATTAGAACATAAAAGAACCAGCAAAAAGATTTTTGTCTTCCTGTTGGTTCTTTTTTAATTATATGTTTTACAAGCCAATTTCTTTTTCAAAATATTGTAATGTTGAATACCCGATCGCAGCGGAGCAGCATACTGAACTCCATCAATTTCAATATACATCTGAATATAAGGACGATTATGTTTTTGTTCCATTTCAGGATATTGTTTTGATGGATAATCATTATAGAATTCATCAGATAAAAAAATAAACCTTCTTTTGCTCGCCATACCTTTTCTCCTAAACATAAAACAACTCCTATTTCTAGGAGTTGTCTTCTCAGTGAACGTTTCTTTTCTTTTACTTGGTCGCGTTCTACGACCAAATCTTCTACATGAACTTTCTTTACACTCACGTTCTATGAGTACTATCTATTAATAATATAGTACAAAATTATAATTTTGTCAATCATAAATCTTTTTTGAGTTTCCCCATTTTTTTCAGAAACTAAATCATCTGCAAAATAAAAAGCAAAAACACTGCACTAATGTTATAATTAAATCACGACAAAATAAATAAAACGAAGGAGTGTTTTTGCATGATTAATTATAACAGATTAGGATATGAAATTAAACGGGATTTAGCAAATTTCTTTTACAGATGATTTATGGTATTTTAGCCGGAAACAAACTTCATTTGAGCGAAATTGCCCGCTCTTT